>CAWAEF010000031.1:0-163213 GCA_963780985.1 uncultured Alphaproteobacteria bacterium | reverse complement strand
GTCTTAATGGGACTCGAGGCGGTTTTTGACTATTTTTGAAGGATGAAAAAAGGGGGTGATTTCGCCCCCTTTTTGATATATTACAGAACTTCCTGATAGAGGGATGTTGAAGAAGCTTGGCAATACACACTAACTGGATCCGTAAGGTTGAAATTCTATTGGGATTTGGTATAATTGATGGATTCAGAATAATAAGTTTCTCAACCTAACAAGGAGAGCCCTATGAAAAGAGTTTTTGCAGTACTTCCTTTCTTTTTCTTACGACCCCTTCTATTGCTAGCACATCCGGACTTGCGGGGGATTCCAATGACTCAGATTTTATACGGTCCATAAATTCACCCGTTAGTGATTATAATTGGTCTATGACTTTTTTGCTCAAAAATGGTATGAAAGTTACTCATAAGCCAAACAAAATAATCGTACACGATGGAGCGATTCGCTCAAAGCCCTTGGCGAATTGGTGGTATAAAGATTCTACAAGCATCTTTAAATCGAATGCCTCAACTGATGGCGCTATTGATACAAAAATGTCCTTTGATACCTTTAAAAGGGAGCTAACGAAGGTACAGAAATTATTGGTGTTGAGGAATTTGATGACTGGACTAAAACCTTTACGCTAGAAAACGGACTCCAGGTGCTACATGCTCCACACTATATTAAAATTAGCAAGGAAGGAGAAGATCCCCTTTCAGCCCTTCTCGTTCATTGGTTTTCAAAGGGTAGGGCTCTGTGTAATACCGAGGCTAATGACGATGGTGCACTCGCGGCCGAAATGACAATGGATCAGTTTACCGATGAGCTCAAAAAATGGAGCCCAATCGTAACAGCGAATTAGGTTGCAATGCGTGGGAGGCACAGTGGCCTATCTCTAGAATAGAGGCTCTAGCGACGTTGATAGGGATGGCGTCGACATTGTCGGCGCCATCCCGAAATTCATGCGATATAGGAACGTAGGGGCTGATTTTGACCAATTTTCTGTGGATTAGATAAAGGGGTCTTGTTACCCCTTTTTTCACAATCCACTTCTGCCTGAATAAGGGACTTTTCTGAGCATCAGATCCTGGAGCCAGCCCCAACAGAGGAAGACGATAAGAGCATCTTGACCCAATTGTTTGTTTCAGCTTCCCAAAGACCTGGTGCACTTGCGACTTTGCGGCAATATGTTCGAAAATGGGCTCCTGGCATGCCTTAGGAATGTCGACAATAAAAGAGTTTGAGAAATCTGATCAAACTCTTCTGCCCAGCCTCTTTTCATGTTTGAGGTCCGGCGCCATGGCAGAAGCCATGGAGCATTGTCAATAGTCCTTAGGTAAGTTTAAAAACGAAGCATGAAATTGCCCGCGCTCCTCAACCCCTTCCACGAGGAGAAGGTGCCACGTCGCGACGTACGCGTTTTTTCGTCCATATAAATTACGCGCAAATTAGTTTTCATCAACTCCGCATAATCAGCCCAATAGCAAAAAGCATACGCGTCTTTTGGGCTGCCCCACCAGTTAAAGATAACCGCCACAGGAATGTCGGCGCTACACTGGCCCATGGTTCCTTTAAGATAAGACGCGTTACCTTCAAGTTTCTGCATGGCTAAAAACCTTGGTATTAGCCAGATTTCGCTCTTGTCCGCGTTGCTGTCTTTTCTGCCTTTGCGTAAGCCCATGGAGATGCTTAAGTACTTATCAGCATCACCACAACCGGATAGGTCAAAAGATCCTGCAAAGGGGTTGGGTAGGTCAGATATCTTCAAACGTTTTATCCCATCATCACTATCTGGATTAGGCTTGTAAACCAACTCGCCGTTCAAAATGGTATTCCAATCTGCATCATGGCCCAAACCACCAAAGGATACCCTGATAAGTTTTTGCCAGATGGGGTGTTGATCAACATATTTTCGAATTTTATCTTCTTTGTTAATAAGCCCATCTATAATGTCCCTCCACTCCCGACATACGAGTCGTAAATTACCTGGGGCTGTATTTTCATCGCTGGCCGCAAGGGTAAGGATTTGTATCTTATTCGATTTAACAACACGCCCAAAAGTATCAAGCGCAGGAGATTGTACAATGGCATTCATCAGAAATGAAGGTTCAATGCCGTCCACCTCTTTTTCGCTATCGGATGCAAAGACAACAAATTTTCCAGAGTAAAGAGCCATAATACTGGCGGCAATTGCTAACTTATTTGTAATACTAAACATTTTAAATAATCTCCAAACTATATCTATACTTAAACAATACCAAATGGTTATTCTAGTTTTATATAAGGTCGTAGGTGAATTATGTCAAGGAATTAATTATTTCTGAGCAGTCTTTGATAGACCTTCTTAGAATGCCCCAGTATCATGCGAAATTGGAATCAGGGGAAGAGCGATTTTGATATGATCTATATGCAGGATTGAGAGAAGGCGGCTCCTTTGATATAGTCAGTGCATAGATAAGCAACTTATGTGGCAACTACAACTGTGTAAAAGGTATATATCCTCTACAGAAACACTTGAAAGATATTGAACATGCGATTCAAAAAGTGGTTGTGGTTGATAGCGATCATATGCCTTGGCTTTTTAGCGATTCACTTATCCATAGAACCGCTTTATACGCCTACGGCCATATCAACACCTGCCCATCATGCTTTTTTCCCACGATACATCGCTCACAAATCTCTTGTGTCAGGTAACTATAAAGGAAATACGTTAGAGGCAATCCAAGAAGCTCTAGCCAGTTATGTGGATGGGATTGAGCTTGATATTAGATTTTCAAAAGATGGCATACCTTTCGTATATCACGGAGATACATTAGCAACTATAACGGGCCAAGATACACCTGAAGACCAGACCTGGGAGCAATTGCAACAACTGTCCTATAGGGATGAACGTCAGTCGAAACTGGTGTCCTTAGAAGCCGTTTTTAAACTTGTAGGCTCACAGAAAGACATCTTCCTAGACATAAAAACGGACAAAATCTTTAATGGCAAGTTCGCCGACAAAATCTCAGAGCTTATTCAGAAATATAACCTGGAAGACTCGGTAATTGTAGAATCCCTAAACCCATTTTTCCTTGTTTCAATGCGTTTGACGGATCGTGACATTCTGCTCATGTATGATTTTACACTGGATGCTCCAGCTCAGGGCGAAGAAGTACAGTCCCAATTTGATAAAATCCCCTGGCTTTTCAAACAACCGTTTTTCCAAAAGCAAATAAGAAGAATTGTGCGTCCAGATATTTTAGGGCCTAGATGGAACTTGGATGAAGAATCGATCAAATTTCTTGTTGAACATGGTTATCCCATTATTTGCTGGACTGTAGACGATCCTAATATGACCATGAAGCTTTTTGACTGGGGTGTGAAGGGTGTCCAAACGAATAAGGCCTTGGAGTTAATGGCAGCTACATCCCGGGCCAATCAAGTGGTTTATGATGCCGGTGGTAGCCATGAGATCGAGACGGTGGTTAATGTCAAAAACATTCAAGACATATTGAGGGCCATTGAGGAAGCAAAGGCGCAGCATAAGAAAATTACTATTGCAGGCCGCAGACATTCTATGGGTGGACAAACGCTTTTGAAAGGCTCCATTCAGTTAAATATGCTGGGAATGAATTCAGTTTTCTACAATGAAAAAGATGAGACTGTAACGGTTGGCAGTGGTGCTACTTGGAAAAAAATACAAAAAGCTCTTGATAAATACGGACGCTCAGTAAGAATCATGCAATCAGATAATATTTTCACTGTAGGCGGATCCATCAGCGTTAACGTTCATGGATGGCAAGCAGGAGACCCACCATTGGCTTCAACAATCGTATCCATGAAAGTCATCACTGCTGACGGCGAGCTTCGCCGTATCAGCAAGACTGAGGAACCGGAGCTCTTTAGTGCCGTTATTGGTGGGTATGGGCAATTTGGTGTCATAATAGAAGCTGAGATCACAACAACTACCAACTCAGAACTCAAGTTCTATGCGGAATTTATGAAGCCCGGCCAGTTTGCAAATAGCTATCAAAAACTCATAACCAAAAATAGCAATGCTGAACTGGCATATGGACGTTTGTCGGTAGATTCAGGCCATCTTTTTGAGGAAGCGGGTTTATTCTGGTATGAAAAGGTTGGCGATGTTGCCCCTGACAAGATTCAAGGAGAGTCCATGACAGCTATTAAACGAGGGATTTTCAGGACATCCCAGTACTATGAGCTAGGTAAGAAGATAAGATGGGCAGCTGAAAAAATAGATGCAAAAAGGAAGCTAAACTCTGGGCCTCTTTCGAGAAATAACGCCATGAACTCAGATATCCACCTCTTGTGGCCGCTTTACGGACAAAATAAGGATATATTGCATGAGTATTTTATCCCGAAAGATAAGCTGCCCGAATTCCTAGAGGCCTTCAAAACACAGATAGTAAAATTCGATATGAACATCCTCAATGTGACAATAAGAGAGGTCCGCCAAGATAAGATGTCTTTATTGCCTTACGCCAAACAGGATGTATTTGCATTAGTCTGTTTATTTTCCCAAGCTCAAACCGCTGAAGATGAATTTAAAATGAAAGCCTTCACACAAAAAGTTATAGACGAAGCCATTCGTTTAAAGGGCAGTTTCTATTTACCCTATAGGCTCCACTATACGAAAGAGCAAGTCTATGAGGCATATCCTGCGCTCACAAAATGGTTGGAAATAAAGAAGCAATGGGATCCTGAGAAGATCTTTGATAGCCAGTTTTTTGAATATATTGATTTACCAACTACTTCTCCGCAATAGTTGAAATAAAATCCTCTTGCTATTGCAAACAAACACTTTACGGGTTCTTCGGAAAATACAACCTGAATATTGCAAGATAAAACTAAATAATTCGTTCACCAACTGCCCATGTCCCGAGACTATGTCTACCTGCGACTCACTGCGGCTTGTAACTGGTTTTTGAAGGATGATAAAAGGGGTGTTTTGCCCCCATTCTGATATATGCCAGATCTGCCTGTTAATGTTACTCGCATACACCCAAACCCTGCATCGTTTTAGATGTTCCTGCATAAACCTTTTACTTAACTAGTTCTTAACCTCGTCGTGATACCTTATCATTCAGAAAACTAGCTTGATTCACAAAACGAAGGGTTACAGAAAAATGCAGACCTTAATCAGATTGTATTCAATTACTCTAATCCAAGCACTCTTATTGTCTTCACTGGCATTGGCTGCCGATGTTTCGGTAAACGAAAAGGGTCTTGATAGATTCAAAACGCTTGATTATCAGGATCTTCTGAAAAAAGCCGAGGCAGGGGATGTAGATGCTCAGGCAAGTTTGGGCATCAGGTATTTGTATGGCAGGGGCATTGATAAAGACAGCGATAAGGCTCTAGAATGGCTAAACAAGGCAGCAAGCGGTGGCTCTGCCGTTGCAGAGTTCAAGCTCGGTGGTATTTATTATCATGGCAAAACAACCAGTGAAAAGGATTATATTCAAGTCTTAAAATGGTATAAATTAGCCGCTGAGAAAGGCAATCTCATAGCCCAGATTATGCTTGGAGAGATGTATGAGCGTGGAGAGGGTGTAGCCAAGGATCACGTTAAGGCATTCCAATGGTTCAAGAAAGCTGCAGACAACAAGGGTGCCGACCATGCTATGTATGACGTGGGCTACAACTATTATGCCCATGCTCTGTATCACGTGGGCTACAGCTATTATTATGGTTATGGTGTAAAAAAGGATCATGCACAGGCATTGAAATGGTTCAAAAAAGCTGCAAAGCAGGGTAGCTTACACGCGAAGCTTGAACTGGGTAGAATGTATAACAACGGACTGGTGACCAAACAGGACCGTGCACAGGCATTCAAGTGGTACAAACAAGCGGCTGTGCAGCTCTATCAAATCCCTCAACCAAACCCATGGGCAGCAACTCGATTAGCAGGCTTGTATTACAAAGGCCTAGGAGTTTCAAAGAACTATAGCCAGGCATTTAGATTGTATCAAAAAGCTGCGGATCTCGGGTATGCTGACGCGCAATACGGTCTTGGTTGGATGTATTACAAGGGCGTCTGGGTTGACAAGGATTTTAGCAAAGCAGTGGAACTGTTTCAGAAAGCAGCAGACCAGGGGCAGCCATATGCTCAATATATTCTCGGTCAAATGTATCTTGAGGGTGAGGGTGTAGGCCAAGACTACGGCATGGCACTTAACCTTTTCCAGCAATCTCTGAAAAATGGTAATAAATTTGCGCTTAAAAAACTTGGCGATATGTACATGCTAGGACAGGGGGTAGCTCAGAACTCAGGCGAGGCAGTCAATTATTATGGCCAAGCCCTACCATTCTTAAAACAACGTGCGAAAGCTGGGAATTCTTTTGTACAAAAAGAGCTTGGTGACATGTACCTTAACGGCAGTGGCGTTAAACAAGACCGTGCCCAGGCCATGAAATGGTACAAGAAGGCTGCAGAGCAAGGGAATACAGATGCTCAAGAGGCGTTGGCAAAACTCGGGAAGGGTTCCCAGAGCTAAGCTTGCTTGTAGTGTTTCGGATTCATGTTTTACTGGTATTCGAGGTCGCTTATGCTCATTTTTGATTTGAAAAAAGGCTCATCTTAACCCCTTTTTTGCTAACCCAGATCGTCCCGGGCGTATAGACGTATAGAATAGCTCCTTATGTTTTTCCTCATGAGTCATACATAGATATCATAATTATTGACTGGCTAATAAATGCAACATAATATGAAAAATATAGTCATTTGAGATAACAAAAAATGCTTGCCTGCCATTTATCTAGAATATTATTTACAAATCTATCGTTGCTAACACTACTATTAGTAAGCCCTGTGTTGGCGGCTGCAAAATGTGATGTTGAGAAAGTAACGACTGATTACTACCTTATAAAAGACCCAACGACTGTAGGTAATCTTCTTAAATGTCTCAAAGAGGAAAAATTACGTAAAGAAGCGGTTGCTCCTTTAAGCGGTTTTATGGCAGCCTTATTTATAGACAATCCATCTCGGGTTGAAAAATGGGTGAAAGAGGACACATTCACAGGCAACTTAAAAGAGGCGTTGGAACTAGCTCTCTGGCTTTCAGGGCATGAGAAGCTTATTGCCGAGGTATTTAAGGAACGTCCAGCATTTCTAGATATACCAAAAAAGGATCTAATGAACATAGAGATAAACAGCCCGGCCATTATTGACATGATGTGGGGCGCATTCTTTGCCTCGGGAAACACAGATTATGTGAAAAGAATTATCGATATTCTGCAAGAAGGCCATGAACCTTCAAGTAAGAATACTTTTGAGAATACTCTAATTTTTTCTGCAGCGGTATGGTCCTTAGTTAGCAACATGAAACAACACAAAGCTGTAAACACCTTTGTGGAAGACCAAGTTAAAGATAATACTAAATATGCTAAGGTAGCTAAAGATCTTATAGAGCAGAAAAACCTAGGCGAGAAAAACTAGCATTCAAAATACTCTCTCAGCTATGAATTCTGATGCCTAGCAGCACCCAAGAAGCTGTTGGAAAACAAAGGACTAGCTGTAAGCGCCCCTCTCTTATACAAAGATATTTTTCTCAAGCCCTTCCTGTTCCTTATTTGCAAGCCCCTTAACACTTCTGGTATAGAAAAAGATAATAAATCCACGAAGCCTTTGGCCTTGTGCCTTAATCATGGATTAATTGGACTCGATGAGGTTTTTGACTAATTTTGAAGGAAGATAAAGGGGGTAATTCCCCCCCTCTGATATATGCCAGAACTTTCTAATAATGGAATATATCTGAGCATTAGATTAGAACTAGCTCCAACAGCAGAAGGTGTTCAAAACATCTTTGTTCAACCTTGGGCGTTAAAAGCTTAAACAAATGGCACACTTGAGGGTTTGCGAAGATACGTCGGTCAATGGGCATGCTGGCTCAATGTTGGCTTTTGATATTAGAAGAGCTTGAATACAGTGTTCATGCTCGACCGAGCATCTATGTAATTTGGATGCCTGACACCGAGGACACTCCCTGGGTTCTTGTTAAATATCCTTATTTCGATTCAAAAATGAAACGTGCATGACTCATCGCCGCGCCGAACCACTTAACCTCAATATCGTCGAGGCCGCGCTGAACCATCGCCTCTCCAGCTTGTCGAGGCCCACCAACGCACCTTTTGCGCAAAAGTTCTAGAATAGAAGTCATTGACGATACCACTGCAAAGTTTACGCCCGTGACGTAAAGAAATCCCCACTTCGTCACGTCATCGTTGCCGAATCTAAATAAATAGCCAGCGTTGGTCACAGATATATCCCATTCTCGTACAAACATGACAAAAGGATGGTCTTCTTCTTGCATCGAGCGGGCGACTTTCTCTGCCTCGCTATACAGTACAGCAAGAATTAGGATATTGGCTGCATTATCTCCACCAGTTTTCAAAAATTCTTGCACATTCTTCATAATGCGGACGTGAGCGCCGAAATGCGCCGGCAAGGCAAAAATGCCGTTGGTTTTATCCAGATCCGCAAACCTTAAATCTACCACTTCGTTGCCCTGTGACTCGAAACGCAAGATGCCATTATTAAATCGCCTGCAATCCTCATTACCCAGCCATCTATTCAAACAAGTTTGCATGAAGGGTTTAAGGTCAGAGTATGGCGTTACAGGAATTAGGCTAATATTCTCATATTTCAGTTTAACAAACTCCCTATCAAACATATAATGGTAGGAGGTCTTACATATCAAGGCCAATTCAAGAGGTTTTGTTTCCTGACTTGCATATACGAAGATCTGCTTCCAGATATCTTTGGTTAAGACTTTCTTATCTGTCTCACAGGGACTTGCCGCACTTGCAACAACAGGCTGCCTACCGTGTTCACTGTAAACGTCATTATTGTTATTATCCCCGGAAGCATAAAGCGGACCAGAACAACAAGCCAACATGGCTATCGCGAACTTCTTTATAATATTAAACATCTTCAATAATCTCCATGTACTTATTCAGGTCTTTTCTAATGCTAACTCCTTATGCAGATAATGTAATGGATTAATTCTGTCAAGGTTTTCACAGGTTTGTTCACAGGTTTTCACACGTTTTGAATAGCTTTAGAAGCAGCCAGTTTATAATGTTCCGCTAACATGAGATTTAGACACAAAGCATTAAAGCTTTTTCGTACATTCTAGTGTATCGGTGGGTCCATCCTTAAGAAGTAAGTGCCCCGGACAGCTCCTAGCTATTATATACCCGAGTTTCTTATAAAACTCGGGGGCTTGGAAACTCCACGTCGCTGTTTGGGCATATTTGGCGCCTTGTTGTCTGAATAAAGTTTCGGCTTCTTCCATAAGGATTTTCCCTAGTCCCTTATTCTGAGTATCGCCCTTTCGCAAGGAATCCTCCACCCAGAGGAAATCAATATTGCCACAGGGAATGCCCTTCGTCTCAGCCATATAAATACTACCCATGACACCACCTTTAATACTTTTATCCTTTGTATCTTGGATAAAAATGCCGAAGGAGTCTGGGTTGGCAAGAAGCTCAGAAACATTTTCCTCCGTATAATCGGCATCGCATTCTTCAGAAATGGATATTTTAGAATATGTAACGTAATTCAAAACTGAGCGATGGGGATCTAGGTCCTTGTAAAATCGTTGGACAATTTTACCTGCCTCAAAATCAGGAAATTCGCCGGTGGGTATGAATCCTGCATTGATGAATACATCAAATAGCGGTGTATCTTGATAGCACCAACTGAAGACCCGCCTTGCTCCATACTCATAAGATTTAGCCCTCAAGAACAGCCAAAAATTCTGGATCTGACGCCAGAATACTTTCGAGAGTATTGACGTTACTGTTCTCAAACTCGAGAGAATATTGACGTATATTCGCGACCAGCTTTGGGAAGCCCTTGCTATCTGAGTAAAAGAGTTGCCGTTTTGGTATAATTCCCGTGATCTGTTTGTTATATTCATCCAGACCAAAAATAACTGTGCGACAAGCTTCAATGAAAAACCTATTATCCGCAGGAATGGGGTGGGCTATTGTTAGGCTTAGGCCATTATAAGTTGCGAGCGGCATCAGTAGGGGATTCATTTTGTTTCCAATAGACTTTATAGCGGCAGATTGAATTGTATCAATATAAGCACAAAAACAGTTTGAGGCAAGTTTCAATCACCTTTTGATCAGCTTTAGATACAGCCAATTTAAGATGCCCCGCAATCATGCGTTTGTGGGATGAGGGGGATGTTGCATCCCCTCATATCCGTTTAGACAATTTTGAATCAGAAATCCTCCCGTCCTACAAAAGACCACTACCACCCTTCATAAACACAGGTAAACAAGTACATACAATACCTGCGCAAAAAAGTTGCGCAGGTATTATCTCTTTCGTGCTCATTCAATGCCATTCGTTGCCATTTTCATGCTTTTTTAGACATTGGTATACAACACCTGGGAAATTTAAAAATCCAGCTTACCTACGTTAATTTCCTTATCTATCATAATACTTAACATTCGCAACATAGACTCCTCGTTATCTAAATGGACTATTTTGCGAGAACAACGACTGAAAGGTATGAATGATGACTGACTTTAACAATGGAAGACTATTAAGCCGTGAGGAAGCGGCGCTTTTGCTGAATATGAAACCGGGCACTCTGGCCGTGTGGCAGTGCACTAAACGGCATAAGATCCCCGTGATTAAAATTGGGCGCCTTGCCCGCTATCGCTATGAGGATATTATGGCATTTATCGATCAAAGAACCATCTAAGAATGGTCGCTCTCAACATAGTGGGGAAGGCCATGTGCTATGACTGGCCCGACCCCACGCCGATCAAGCAGATCAAAAAGGATCTCTCGCCTGTGATGTCGCTGACGCCCGAAATGATTCCCGAGCCCTATCGCGATTGGCTCACGGATATTTCTGAACGTATGCAATGTCCTTTGGATTATGTGGGCGTAACGGCTCTCATAACGACCGCCACCGTAATAGGTGCTGGATGCAAGATCCGGCCGAAACGGCACGATTCATGGGCCGTGGTTCCTAATCTCTGGGGAGGGATCGTTGGAAGGCCCAGCACTCTCAAAAGTCCATCCCTGAAAGAGGTAATGAAGCCGCTGAAACGCCTTGAGGAGGAGGCTCGGTCGGTCTTCGAGAATGAGATGCGGGCCTACGATCTTGAGATGGAAAGCTTCCAAGTACTTAAAGAGGCCATCAAAAAGAGAATGGCTAAGGCGGCCTACGCAGGGAATTCGCTGCACATGGACATGGCTAGGCAGGAACTGAAAGAACTGAAGGTGCCGTCGATTCCCGTTTGGAAGCGGTACCACAGCAATGACGCAACTATTGAGAAACTGCATGAGCTCCTCTCGAAAAACACCCGTGGATTGTTGCTGTATCGTGATGAGCTTATTGGTCTAATGGACGCCTGGGGCAAGGAGGGGCATGAGGCTGATAGATCATTTTATCTCGAGGCCTGGAACGGTGACGCTCCCAAAACCACCGACCGCATAGGACGAGGCACAACCTATACTAAAAACTTATGTGTCTCAATCTTGGGCGGCACGCAACCGGACAAGTTGCTCTCTTACTTCAATCACAGCTTGTCCGGTTATTGTAATGATGGCCTGCTCCAACGGTTTCAACTGCTCGTTTATCCCGATGATGCACAAGCCTGGACTTTGGTTGACAGAACTCCTAATTCTGCTGCCCAAGATCAGGCGACGGCTATCTTTAGAAATCTTGCCACAATGAACTTCCGCGAGCAAGGCGCTTTTCAGGAGAATGAGGAGGAAAAACCTTATTTTTGCTTCACAGAGACTGCGCAACATTTCTTCTATGCCTGGCTCACCGAATTGGAGAAGGAAAAATTAACGGCTGATGATGAACCTATCATCATCGAGCACCTGGCAAAATACCGCAAACTGATGCCAGCATTGTCGCTCATATTCCACCTGATTTTGGTGGCCAGTGGTAAGGCCCACGGGAATATTGATGTGGGCTGCGTTTCAATGGCAGCAGACTGGTGCAAATATCTGGAAACCCATGCTAGACGGGTTTACGGAACCAACTTAGCAGTCTCCCATCAAGCCGCCCGCAAGCTGGCTCGAAAGATACACGATGGGGATCTTGCCGGCCCCTTCGATACCAGAGATGTCTATCGCAAGGAGTGGAGCCTTCTCCGAACCAAAGAAGAAGTAACTGCGGCATGTGAAGTCTTAATAGACGCAGGATGGTTAAAGGAAAGCTTAGTAGAGGGGCCACGTGGCAGAACCTCCTATCTGATAAATCCAAAGGTCGTGAAAAGTGAGCAATCTTCTAAGGCGGACATAACTCAGTTTGGCGATGTCGCCTGAACTTGCCCCCAGACTTGGTCTGCAATCCGACAACGAATAAGGGCTATTGTCGGTAATGTCGGTAATGTCGGGTGCCTCCTGGGGATTTTGGGAAGAAAAAAATCAGAAAAAATGCCCAGGGGTACCTACCGACATTACCGACAATTGGATTAAGGTGAGCTTAATGTCGGTAATGTCGGATACCCCCCGGAGGCTTTTAGAAGGAAAAATTTAGAGAGAATTCTCAGGAATTCTTACCGACATTACCGACAATACCGACATTTGGATCAAATGGAGGCTTATTCCTGATACGTCGGAAGCGTATTTTTTGCTGTTAAAGTCGCGAACAGCAGAGTCACGAATGAGGAGGATGAACTCTGTCGATTATGAAGATGTTTTTAGTCGTTTCAGATTCAATTTTTGATCAGCCAAATGCCCTCTGATGGCCCGATTCAAACAACTTTACCATACCATCCTCCGACCCTTTTTTTTACCACGCCTGTGGCCATCAAGCACCCACGAATGAAATTCGTGCATAAGTGCGCATGGGAAGACATGATGGTGGATGATTGTTTTTTAGGTCGTCACTCAACGTTCTCAATTTCAATTTTCACCAGCCTAAACGGCTCATGAGTGGGTATGCAAATATGATAAACAGGAAGCGTCGCAATGCCCCCTTATCCGACAAGGATTCGACGGTAGGGATTCTTTTTCATATTTCATCCCCTAAGGAGTGAAACATGAGACAAGAATCCATTTTACCGGATAGGCTCGACGAATTAAAATCTCATATGTGAAAAAAAATGATATATTTGAATTAAAGGTCACAAAGGCCTTATCGGATAGGGACTTCGAACTAATTACCGAACTCTGTTCCAAAGTATACCCGGGGTATACCCGGAGGTTTTTGGCCCCACCTTCAAAACCATGAAACCCCCACAATCACTGGTGCCGACGAGGTGATTTGAACACCCGACCTATTGATTACGAATCAATTGCTCTACCAGCTGAGCTACGTCGGCAATGGTTATAGCGTATCGATGCTGGAGACGTCGGTCAATGGTGATTTTTGGGTGGCTGAGAACTAGACCGCAACCTTTGTCTTATGTTTAGATCGAAGCAGCGGCAGCAGTAACAACGCTACGAACGCCACGATTGAGCTGGCAAAGAAGATCGATTGCACACCATGATGATGAGAGAGCCAGCCACTTACCGTATTGGATATAAACAGGGTCAATCCCACCAAAATGTAATAAATACCAAAGGCTGATCCCCGCAAATGAAGGGGGGATGCATCGGCAATTTTGGCCATTATCACGCTCTGGTTAATACCAATCTGGACGCCCCAAATGGCCACGCCGACTAGCACCATCGGCAATGATTCTGTGACAGAAAGGAAAAGGTTGGAAATAATCACCAACCCAAAACCAATGGCCAGGAATGTCAATCGGCCGAGCTTATCGGAAAGCCAGCCGATGGGAAATGCGAACAAGAATGCCGCCAGATTCTGGATAACCATCACCAAGGTAATCTCATGCTCCGCCAACCCTGCCCTCTCCGTCTGCAGGATCATAAAAGCACCTGAGTAGTTGGACATCATAAACAGTCCCGCCACACCGATAACCAACCAATACTCTCGGGGTAGATGCAAGATATCCACCAGATGAAACGGCTTCAGGTTCAGAGGCTTCTTCGCCTTAATATCGATGCGATCCCGCACAAAGAAATAGAGGATGAAAAGCGCTACACAAACCGGTATGGAAGCCAGCCAGAAGGCCAGCGTATAATCAATGCCCACTTGCCGGAAAAGATAATACATCAACAAGGATCCTGCAAAGGACCCCAAGACTGCCAAGGTCTGTCGCAAACCATAACTGGCACCTTTAAGATGGGCAGGCGCCGCATCACCAACCAAGGCCTCACGAGGACTGGCCTGCAACCCGTTGGCGATCCGGTCAATAGCACGCGCGCCAACCAATAACGACACAAAAGGCGCCAAAGGAAAGATAAAACGAGACACCGCCATCAGACTATAAGCCACCATAAGTAATGGCTTACGGCGATGTAAATAGTCACTGAGAACACCGGAGAATATCCGTGTAAACCAAGCAAAAAGCTCGCCTATAGCCTCGATAAATCCAAGGCCGATCAAACTCACACCCAAGACTTTGGTGACATAAAGGGGAAACAGGCTGAAGATAATAACCGCCGAGCTATTGACCAAAAGCGACACAAAGCCGATCGCCCATATGGACATGGGGATCTCGCGAAATACAGAAAGCTTCGTGGCCGGTTTTTGAACTGCCATTAGTTTACTCTTATAAACCTTATTTAGATACTATCAGGATGAGATTCAGGACTCGCCTTATCAAACGCCGGGTGCCTCATGCATGACTCATATACAGTTACGATACTCGGGAATTCTGACATATTAATGTCAAAACGTAAAGCATTGTAAACTTGCGGAATCAAACAAATGTCCGCAAGGGTTATGGAATCACCGTATGAGACATCCTCTGCCCGGCTTATGGCCTGCAGACGCGCCTCGTAAGCCGTAAAGCCTTCTTTCACCCAGTGATGGTACCACTGAAGCTTCCTATCCTCTACGATTTGTAGCTGGTTTGTCAAATAATTTAAAATGCGCAGGTTATTAATGGGGTGAACATCACACGCTATTATATAAGCCAGCTCCAAGACCTGAGCGCGTTTGAGCGCATCTTTGGGCAGCAATTCCGGCTCTGGATAGACCTGATCCAGGTAATCCATAATGGCCAAAGATTGCGACAACACCTGACCATCAATCTCGATCGCCGGCACCAACCCCTGGGGGTTGACCGTCCTATATTCTTGCTCTCTCTGATGACCCTGTCGCAGATCAATGCTATGCAGCTCGTAATCTACACCCTTGAGATTCAGGGCAATACGAACCCGATAGCTCGCTGATGATCTAAAATAGTCATAGAGTTTGAGCTTTTGCGCCCCAGGCAGTGCTTGCGGTTTCAAATGGAATTACCTCTTGGTTAATGTCGCCAAAAATACTTGCCCCCTGCTCGTCCAACATCTGAATCTGGATACGATCGCCGGGGCTCATGAAACCAGTCACCGGGCTGCCCGTCTGGATGGTCTCCAACATGCGCTTTTCCGCTATACAGGAAGAACCATTAGTCAAACAGGCATTGGATATAGTCCCCGAGCCAATAATAGTGCCCGCACATAAGTTGCGAGTTTTAGCCCCATGGGCGATAAGCTGTGGAAAACTGAAAGTCATGTCCACACCCGCCTCAGTCCACCCAAAGGGCTCCCCATTAAGATGAGACAACACCGGCAAATGCACACGTCGGCCATCCCAAGCCGCCCCAAGCTCATCAGGCGTCACGGCCACAGGCGCGAAGGTGGTGGCTGGCTTACTCTGCACAAAACCAAAGCCTTTTTGCAGCTCCGCGGGAATCAGATTCCTCAAAGAAACGTCATTAACCAGCATGAACAACCGAATATGAGAACCAGCCTGCTCAGCCGTCGTCCCCAAGGGAACATCATCAGTGATCACGGCAATCTCCGCCTCAAAATCCAGCCCCCAATCTTGGGAAACCAGGGGTATGGGCTGATGAGCCCCGACCATAAAGTCGGACCCTCCCTGATACATTAAAGGATCCGTCCAGAAAGACGCCGGCAACTCCGCACCACGGGCTTTACGTACCAATTCCACATGAGTAACATACGCGCTTCCATCGAGCCACTGATAAGCACGCGGCAGCGGCGCCAAGGCTTGCTCAGTTTTAAACGGAACAGCACCCGTCATATCACCCTGATTCAAGGCCGCTGAAACCTTTTCCAACAGCGGCCCACACCGCTGCCAATCGTCCAATGCCGCCTGAAGAGTAGGCGCAATTTGAGGAACAGCCACCGCTTTGGTAAGAGATTTGTTAACCACGACCAGCTGGCCGTCCCGTGTGTTGTTGTGAATCGTTGCTAGTTTCATGTTTACCCCTGTCGTGAGCACTCACCACTTTTTCTTAACAACTCAGATAGTGCGTTAGCTACGTGCGAAAGCCGAGCACCGGAGCGGAGCGTACTTTTGGGTACGTGAGCACCGGAGAGCAGGCTTTCGCACGTAGATGACGTGCTAGATGAGTTGTTACCCCCACTTAAAACTACCAACAATAATGGGCTAGGTCTAGCGGGTAGTTTTTGCTATGATGACCTTCGCTGAACGTAACTACTGACTGAATACTGCCTAGGGTGGCAAATCCCTCCCAGCTTGTCATCCCCGCGAAGGCGGGGATCCAGCGCAAAATGCGTCGCATAGCGACTCTGTACTTTCTATACAGAGCTGCTTCGCAGCGTAACATAAGAGCTGGATCCCCGCCTTCGCGGGGATGACATACTGGGGGCTTGTGCCATCCCATTGACCAGTATGGTAAGTACTTACCGCTAAACTCTAAACAGGAATTACCATGACTGCCTCTACATCATACGAAGCACATTTGGTTCGCTACGCAACGTATGCTTCCGTATCCGTTGCTTCCGTCTTGATTGCCGTGAAGCTAGCCGCCTGGATTATCACCGACGCGGTCAGTCTACAGGCCACCCTGATCGACTCACTGCTGGACGCAGCAGCCTCCCTCATCAACCTATTCGCAGTCCGCCGAGCCCAGCGGCCAGCCACCGATAGTTTCCGATTCGGTCACGGCAAAGCAGAGGCCATTGCGGCCTTGGGCCAATCCATGTTTATTGCCGGCTCCGCCATCTGGCTTTTATTTGAAGCGACCCAGCGGTTCTTCACCCCTCATCATATCGTTGAAACTACCATAGGCATTACAGTCATGACCTTTGCCATGGCGCTGACCGTTGGCCTTCTCCTCTTTCAACGCCACGTGGTCGCCCGCACCAATTCCGCAGCGATTAAGGCAGACTCCATCCACTACCGCAGCGACTTCCTGATAAACGGCGGCGTCATCATCTCCCTCATCGGGGGCTCAACCCTAGGCCTTGCCTGGCTCGACCCGTTGACCGGAACGATAATTGCCGTCTACATCCTCTACACAGCTTGGACCATCGCCAGCGAGGCCTTCTCGATCTTAATGGACAAAGAGCTCTCGGAATCAATGCGTCGTAAGATTATAAAAATTGCCAAGTCTCACCCTGAATCCAGAGGCGTCCACGAGCTAAGAACCCGCTCCTCAGGTTTGAGATCCTTTATCCAATTCCACCTGGAACTGGATGACGAAATCACCCTCCGTCGCTCTCACGAAATCTCCGACGAGGTCGAGGAAATGATCCTAAAGGAATTCCCTCAATCGGAAGTCATCATTCACCAAGATCCCAAGGGCTTTTACGAGGCCCACTGTAGGGGTATGTATGAAAAGGATTGAGATCAAGGACCTTGCCTGCCAACGGGGCGGACGGACTCTTTTCTCGCAGTTGGACCATACTATTAACACCGGACAAGCCCTAAGATTAGTGGGCCCCAATGGGTGTGGCAAGACCTCCCTATTGAGAACCATAGCCGGTCGCCTGCGACTCCAGCATGGACAAATATTGTATGATGGAAAACAACTAACCCCCGAAGACACCCTATACCTAGACCACAAAAGCTTGACGAAAGACGCCCTCACCGTACAGGAGAATTTACAATTTTGGGCAGACATCTTCCAAGCGACACCCGATCATCTAAAGTCTGCTTACCAGCATATGGGCTTAACGAATCTCTCCTTACTACCCGCAGGCACCCTCTCCAGCGGCCAAAAGAAACGAGTGCAGTTAGCACTTTTGTGCCTGCAACAAGCCCCCATATGGCTATTGGATGAGCCCCTATTATCTCTTGATAAAACCTATGCCCAGCGTCTAGGCGATCTGGTGCAAACTCACCTCGGCCATGGAGGCATTGTCATATACGCGAGCCATGAACCCATTCCAAACCTCAAAGAAAAAGAGCTAGACATCTCAGCCCAAGGACACGAAAATGTTCGCCACGCTGCTTAAACAAGAGCTCCGCCTAGGCCTGCGCCAAAAATCCGATGTAATGCTATTGCTGGCCTTTACGCTTCTCGCTGCCCTACTCTTCCCCGTGGCCATAGGCCCAGAGCCTCAACTTTTAACCCGCACAGCACCTGGCATCATATGGGTCTTGATCCTGTTTGCAGCCCATATCGCCAGTCCTAATGTATGGCGACAAGACATGGAAGATGGCACTTGCGAGCAACTCAGCCACAATAGCGAATGGTTGGTGATCAGTAAAATCGTCAGCGTATGGGTACAGTATTTCGGCAGCCTGCTGATGCTCACCCCCCTCTTGGGCCTCATATTCGGTATAAATGCCTGGACAATTTTAGTACTGACAACATCCCTGTTTATCGCCAGTCTCCCTTTAAGCTGCCTAACGGTAACCGGCGGATTGATGACCCAAGGCAACAACCGCTCAGCGATTCTGTCGTCGGTGATCTTGTTACCATTGTACCTACCCCTCCTCATCTTCAGCTGCGCAAGCAGCGAGAGCGCAGCCTCCCTGCAAGATATAACTGCCCCCATACTGATGTTGGCAGGAATTTCCCTACTCTTGTGCCCATGCTTGCTGTATGTGTGCGTGATCATATTGCGCTGGCACCAAGATTGCTGAGCAAAATTGGCAGGGGTGGCTTTCGCCGTATCTTTCACCATCTTGGCCATTAGAACGAGCCCTCACAAAAAAATCCCAGCCCCCGGAAGGGCTGGGAGGATCATAGCTATCACACAGATCTTTATTAGTTGGTCGACTTGTCGTTAAAATCCAGTCCTTTTAAAGAATCATTCAGGTCTTCTAAGGCAGCTCCCAAATCCTCAACGGCAACAACAGTAGGCCTTACATCATAATCCGGAACGAGCTTGAGCATATCCAACGATAGCTTTGATAACTCATCAATTCTTCCAATAGCCTCCATCGTGGAAGCGCACAGCAGCGCCATATTCTGTGCTTTTAATACAGCCTGCCTCATCCAATTCAAACGCGGTGCGTTCTTGAAATAACAATCCTGGGGCCTATATATCAGGGATCTGAAGCGGAGGTCCTGTTTCATCTGACGAATAGCGTCAGGCAACTGCTGAACAATAACAAGGGGCAACTTGTTCAGCTGATCGACAATACCAACCATATGCTCGTCAATGCCTTGGTAATCACTCACAGATAGCATCTCACAAATGGTCTGAGTCACGACCTGGAATCGATCTTCCTTTATAGCGCAAAATCCATCGACCATGGCTATAGGGTAGGTCAATACTGATTGTTTGCGATAACGCAGCAGGTCAGCAAAAGCAGTTCCGATCTCCTCAATCCTGCCCTCGGGAGCGCTCGTCAGGGCCATGCATAAATTTTGGTATTCGGCCAATATTCTTAGAGGACGGACATCGTTAATCAGATCGATCGTTCTGGTTAAATCCCAAACAACAGAATCATCCAAACCGCTGAGAAAATTATCTGACCAGGAGTAGTCTCCTGTCTCCTTGAGAAAAGCATTTCCACGCCTCACCTCTATCTCTTCCTCTTGAACCCGGGTGTTCGATTTTTTGGTAACCCCGTGTTCACAGATTGCCTCCTGAGGACTACGCTTGCCGCAGACATTCAGAAGCTCTAGAGAATCTCTTAGTTTCGTAAAGGTTCGCCCTCCTAAGCAAGGAGAATCCTCTTCAGCATCATCAGAAGCAAAATCTAGATAAGCATTATGTTCATCATCAGATTCACTAGCCACCGCTGGCTTTTTAGATACCGCAGCTGGCTCACGTCTTTCCCACCGTTCTCGTTTACCCGCATCATTAACATTTTTACCGCAATCCACCATCATAGAACACGCCTCTGGCCTGACGATATCCACATAGCCCTGTCCAGCTTGAAACCCTGGCACGCCAAAATTAACCGGCGTAAAAGAATTGTCTTGCGAACCCATGGCTTGACTTGCGATCATTGCAACGGCTATCAGCGTATACTTGTAATTAACAGTTTTATTCACTCAAGAACTCCATTATTGTAACTAACTACTTGGCGAATATAATATATTTTCAAAAAGATAGCTAGATTTTTTTTAAAGGCTCTTATACAAATCGAATGGGTAATCAGTATACTAGACTGAATAAAAGTGAGGGTAATTGCAAAGAGAATACCCCCGTCCCCCGTCATCCTGAGCGGATGACCGCGAAGCGGGCGGTAGCGAAGGATCCAGTCAGACATGCGTCGCGAAGCGACTCTGCTGTAGATGGCCCCATTTTTAAGGTCATGTAGGCGGCTGGTTGTTTCATTTGTAGGTTTGGTATATTTATGTGCAGAGTCGCTACGCGACACATGTTTAACTGGATCCTTCTCTCCCGCCCGCTTCGCGGTCGTCCGTTCAGGATGACGTCTGCCGGGGGCTGAAGATTACATCCAACCCACTCGTTCTGCATAAGAGCCTCCTTTAAACAAATAGAACACACGAATGATTTGTGTTATGATAGCCTGCCAGGTACAATCGCAATAATATATGAGGCACATGAATGGAAGATTTTACATATATCAACGAGTGGTACAGAGCCAGCGAAGCAGAAATCGTCCAGACCCTACTGGACGACCTAGACCTGGACGCACAATTCTACACAAACGTACACCAGCAAACCCTAGATCTTATCCAACGCATCCGTTCCCAGCCCAAGCAAGGGTCTTTCGTGGCGCGATTGATGCACCAATTCCAGCTTTCAAGTCCTCAAGGCCTGACTCTCATGGCCATGACCGAATCTCTATTACGGATTCCCGATAAGGAAACCCAAGACAAGTTGATCGCGGAAAAAATCCGCGAAGGCGATTGGGGATCCGCCTTTGAAACTAAAGACGAGGGCATTGCCAAGCTGACCAGGTTGGCACTGACCGCATCGCAAACCTTGCTCGGCGAAGGTACTTCTGCAGGTTTCTTCAGAAAGGCAGTCGCCAAAACAAGCGCGCCCATTATCCGTCAATCAATCCGGCAAATGATCGCCCAGTTGGCCGATGAGTTCATCCTAGGCTCTACCATCGACACCGCCCTTAAGAACGCCCGAATCATGGAAGACAAAGGCTATCATTATTCCTACGACATGCTCGGCGAGGCCGCCATGACCGCCGCCGATGCGGAACGATATTTCCAGTCCTATAAAAACGCCATCCGCACTATGGCTAACTATGCTGAAGATGAAGAAATCCAAACCGACCCGAGTATTTCTGTCAAACTCTCCGCATTGCACCCTCGCTTTGAATACGCCCAAAAACACCGGGTGATGCAAGAGCTAACCCCCAAGCTCATCGATATGGCAGTTCTGTGCAAGGAAAACAATATTGCCATGACCATAGACGCCGAAGAGGCCGACGTGCTCGAGCTGACTATGAACATCGTGCGAAAAGTCATGATGGCCCCTGGCTTAAAGGGCTGGAACGGCTTTGGCGTAGTTATCCAAGCCTATCAGAAACGGGCTTTCCGCCTGGTTGATTGGGCATTGGAACTGGCCAAGGAAACCGGTCATCGCATTCCCGTCAGGCTGGTAAAAGGTGCTTATTGGGACACGGAAATCAAACGCGCTCAAGAAAGGGGTTTGAGTGATTACCCCGTCTTCACCCAGAAATGCCATACGGATATCAGCTACCTGGCCTGCGCGAAGAAGCTCTTAGAAAACCGTGAACTCGTGCACCCCCAGTTTGCCACCCACAACGCCTATACGGCCGTCTGTATTCTGAATATGGCCGGCACAAACGGGGGCTATGAGTTCCAGAAACTCCACGGCATGGGAGACGAACTTTATTCAGCACTCCTAGAAGGCCAAAGCAACCTCAACCCTGCCTGCCGCATTTATGCGCCCGTGGGAAGCTATGATGACTTGCTACCCTATTTGGTAAGACGCTTGCTGGAAAATGGTGCCAACAGCTCCTTCGTGCATCATCTCATTGACCCGCAAGTGACTCCGGAACAATTAGCCAGAAATCCAGTCATCCAAGCGAAAACATCTCAGGGAAAACCTCATCCTAAGATCCCTTTGCCCGAGGATATCTTCGGTACAGCAAGAAAGAACTCCCGCGGTTTGGACTTGAGTGACGCCCTTCAACTGCAGGGTCTTTATGAAGAACTAGAGCGGAATCGCCGCTGGCAAGCAGCACCTATCGTTGGTGGCAAGACTATCAGCCATGGCACTTCACACCTCGTCACCTCACCCACCAACCACACAGATCACGTAGGCGACGTCACCTTGGCCAAAGCCGAAGATGTGACCCGGGCCTACGAGCTAGCCAATGCAGCCTTTGAAAGCTGGGCTGCCACGCCCGCAACAACTCGTGCGGGCTGCCTTGATAAACTCGCTGATCTCATGGAAGAATCCCAATCTAAACTGATGGCCCTGTGCATACGCGAAGGCGGCAAGACCGTCGCCGATGCCATTGCCGAGGTTCGTGAAGCGGTCGATTTCTGCCGTTACTATGCCATGAAAGCCCGTGACGACTTTGCGGAGCCCATGGTTCTGCATGGACCAACGGGCGAGCGGAACCTTTTGTCCTTACACGGCCGCGGGATCTTTGCCTGCATCAGCCCCTGGAATTTTCCCCTCGCCATCTTTACCGGACAAGTAACAGCCGCCCTCGTTGCCGGAAACTGCGTCATCGCCAAACCCGCAGGCCCGACACCATTGATTGCCTGCTTTGCCGTACAACTCATGTATGAAGCGGGAATCCCCAAAGATGTCCTGCATTTCGTGCCAGGATCGTCCTCAGAGATAGGAAAAGCCCTCCTAGAAGACCCTCGCCTCAGCGGTGTCGCATTAACCGGCTCCGTGGACACCGCCCACCAGATCCAACAGACCCTGGCTAAATCCCGAGGCCCCGTCATTCCAATCATCGCCGAAACGGGCGGCCAGAACGCCATGATCGTGGACTCCTCCGCCTTGCCCGAACAAGTCGTGACTGATGTGATTACCTCAGCCTTCCAAAGCGCAGGCCAACGCTGCTCCGCCTTGCGTATCTTATTCCTGCAAGAAGAAATAGCGGACAAAGTCCTAACCATGCTCAAGGGCGCCATGGAAGAGTTAAAAATTGACGACCCCGCAAGATTGGTAACGGACTTAGGCCCAGTCATTGACGAAGAGGCCAAAAAGTCCTTGGAAGAACACATCCAATTTATGAGCGACAACGCCAAAAAGCTGCACCAGTGCATCCTACCCATCGAATGCGAAGCCGGCACGTTTGTGTCCCCCGCAGCTTTCGAGCTCAAGGACCTCAACATCCTACAAGGGGAAAAGTTCGGCCCCATTTTACATATCATGCGCTACAAAGCATCAGAACTAGATAAAATCATCGATCAAATTAACGGTCTGGGATATGGTTTAACCTTAGGCATCCACACCCGAGTCGACAGCACCTGGAAGCACATTTTCGATCGCATGCGTGTAGGCAACACCTACGTCAACCGCAGCATGATCGGCGCAGTCGTAGGCGTACAACCCTTCGGCGGCGAAGGCCTCTCCGGCACAGGCCCCAAAGCCGGCAGCCCAAGGTATCTACACCGATTCGCAACAGAAAGATCCCTATCCATCAACACCACAGCAACCGGCGGCAACGCGACCCTAATGACGCTGGAGGATTAGGGGGCTCATATGCAAGATGGGTGGGTTGGATGTAATCTTTAGCCCCTTCAGACGTCATCCTAAACGGACGACCGCGTAGCGGGCGGGAGAGAAGGATCCAGTTAAACATGTGTCGCGTAGCGACTCTACTTATAAATGTACCAAACATACAAATGAAACAACCAGCCGCCTACATGACCTTAAAAATGGGGCCATCCACAGCAGAGTCGCTACGCGACGCATGTCTTACTGGATCCTTCGCTACCGCCCGCTTCGCGGTCCTCCGTTCAGGATGATGGGGGACAGGAGTATTCGCTTTTCTAACTAACCTCACTTGAGTTCAACTTAGCAAACCGATTGCGCACCTGATATACATATGAGCCGATTAGCAGCGTCTTATCATTCTCTCCCTATCCGTATTTTTTACGGATGCATCACTAAATTATTCCGCGCATAAATATACAATGGCTGTCGCAGGACAGCCATTAGTGGAACAATTTAGAAAGGATAGCCATGAAATATATGGTCGCATTTATTGCCAGCATCACCACACTTAGTGCCTGTAAAGCAAGCCAGGAAGATCTGTTTGCCAAGGCCAGGGCCGCAGTTGCATCAAACATGCTTCAGGAGAAGTACATAGCTGGTATCGATACAGCCGAAAAGTTAGTTCAAATCGGTTTGAACACAAAATCCCCGGATGATAAGCACCCTCAATTGCAGTCATTATTTGCAGAACTTGTTTCCCATTTCCCATCGGCCCCTGCAAACCTGAAGGCTATTCAACACCCCCTCACCTGGAAAGAATATCGCCTTGCTGTCCAAGGCCTAATTGATTGGAAGTCTCCACAAGATACTATCGTGAGGGATGGATATTATGCAGGAATTCCAGCAAAAGAATCTATAAATCTTGCTCAGCCCAAATACCTTGAAGGAAAAGTATACCAAGGCTTTATTCCTCAACCCCATGGTAGAATCGGTGAAGCGGTCATTCTCATTTGCCTAGCGAAAAATATTTCTCCCTATGGTTTTCCACTAGCTTTCTCAGGGAACACAGGCAATTCACGTAGTACGGATACCACTCGTTATGTTGAGAATGACAGGGGACATATAACAAATGTTTACTCACTTGAGTTCAAAAGAGATTGGATTTTAAGTGGCAGATTAAACCAGCTCCTAGAGAAAATCCCATTTACGAACGAATTCATTTATTATTTAATCGATAAGGTATGGGATAGGGGCCCCATGGATATTTGTCTGCCAGGTTTTATTTACCACGTATTAGGCCCTAATTATAACAAAACCTTGATACACGACTTTTTGCCGGACATCTATGATTCTCTTTTTGGGCACAATCCATTAATTGATCGAAAGGCTCTTCAAGAAGGGATTGTATCTTATTTAGGGGGCGGTCCTAGATGGCAGGATCTACCAACAGTTTTCAAGCATGTTTCTAGCCACGGAGAGCTTGAGGAAATCCTCAAAGGGCAAAAAGATCCTACATCACCCCTGCTGAGCAAGATGAAGGTATGGGGCTTTGTTTATTACGTTAGAAACTTTTTGCATGTCAGCTATTTTACAGATCTTATTATAAGTCTGGATAGACAAAGTAATGACACTTGGAGAATTCTAGACGCTGCCTATAAAGACGGGCGTCTGTCCCATAAGCCTGACGCAGATCCTTATGAATTAGGTTATTTAATAGAAAGGGTTGTCAAGGAAGCAGGTGTAAAGTATCTAGACAGCAGAGCTCTTCTGTAGGCGAAAATGACGATTCGCAGTGACTCGACCGAAGCAAGATGAGTCACTGCACTGCTGCACCTGACAGAGCTAGTGAGCAAAAGAACACCCAGCCAACCCCTAAGGTTATCTTTTTATAAAATGAGGAAGATCCCATCAAGACCCCCTTGCATTCTGCCTTCGAATACGTAATATAACAGCAGAATAGTTAAGGGAATCCCAAATCATGAACAAATTCACGATCACATCCGCTATGATCCTCATCAGCAGCGCCGCCCAAGCCGCTTCGCCTTTATTAATCGGCACGTTCGGTAAATGGCATGCTTATGAGCTGAAAGAAGACGGCAAAAAAATCTGTTACATGCTGAGCCACCCAACCAAGCAAGAAGGCAACTTCAAAAAGCGCGGCCAGGTCTACGCCATGATCACCCACCGCCCCGCCGCAAAAAGCTTCAACGTAGTCAGCTTTCACTCAGGATATCCTTACGCCGCCGGCGCAACCGTAGATGTCAAAATCGGCAAAGACGCCTATGAAATGACCACAGAAAAAGACACAGCCTGGACCAACAACGAAACCGACGGCGCCATCGTCAACTCCATCAAAAAAAGAGAAACCATCATAGTTTCCGGCAAATCCACCAAAGGCACAGCCACCACAGACACCTATTCCCTAAAAGGCTCCACCCAAGCCTACCAAGCCATCAGCAAAGCCTGCGGGATACAGTAGGCAGAAGCCAGAAGATAGAAACCAGAATCCAGAATCCAGAAACCAGAATCCAGAAAGCAGAAGATAGAATCTAGAAACCAGAATCCAGCCCCCCAGCCCGTCATTGCGAAGGGCTGCGCAAAGCGCAGGCCCGTGGCAATCCAGTACGGCGGTCCGGTCTACCGCACTGGATTGCCACGAAGCTGCGCTTCTCGCAATGACGGCCTGGGGGTGGATTCTGGTTTCTGGATTCTGGTTTCCGGATTCTGGTTTCTGGATTCTGGATTCTGCTTTCTGGTTTCTGGTTTCTGGTTTCTGGATTCTATCTCCTGGATTCCACTTTCTTGCCAGACCTCGTTATGTAAACACCCAGCTAATTTTAACTTTAAATTAATGATTCTTAATAGCTTGTTAACAATACCTAATCGACCCTCTCCTTGAGCATTTTCAAGCACTTACGTCAATTTTATCCCCATGAAGAAAATTTTTATTTTCTTAGTTTTGTTAACATTTCGTTTACCTTTTACCAATAAACTCCTAATACAAGGACGAGACATTTGGCATAAAAATAGGAGAAAAAAAATGCTCAAGAATCTATTTAACAGTTCAGTGGTTTTAGCAACAGGTGGTTTCATACTATTGTGTGCATCATCCCCCGAAGAATCAAAGGCGATGATTTCAGAATTTGTAACAAAAGCAGCCGAGTTCTCAGCCAAGCACAGAACTTCGCTACACCCGAACAGCTACACAGCGGAATACGGTTGCCCAGCATATAGTATGACCCTGTCCACTCAGAACGACTATTACGACATCGCTATACATCAAGCAACATTACTGAGATAATAGTAACTCCCCCTTGGGGAGTTATTGTTTTCACTATTTATCCGGTTTTGACTTTTTCACTTTTGTTATTGCGGTAAGCTTACCCTCAACTATAATTTGTGTTTTTGGAAATTCTTCCCGCCACTTTTGAACCTGTTCCGCGTTAATTTTTACCCGAGTTCTAGATCTGCATTCATCATCAATATAAGACAGCGTTAGTCTTTCCAGCGTTTCCAATTCCAACATACTAGTAACTAAATCAGCGGTCACTTCAGGCCGATAAGATATATTTAAACGCTTCACCTTTTGCGCAATGATAGCAAATACAAATGTATCTAAATTACAGTCTCTTAGATCGACTTCGAATCCTCTCGAATTATAGAGCTCTACATTTGCAGAAAGGTCCATCTCTTCCAATAGTGTCAAGTTGGCTACCATTTTTGGCAGCGTATTCATTGGATAGTCATCAAGCACTGGTAGATTTAAAGTCCTAAGGCTTGGAAAATTCTCGCTAATGGAGATCAGTTGCTCCTTAGTATACTTGAATGGCCCACGCGCAAGGAAGGTAAGCTCCTGAATGGGTCCAACATCTGGAAAGAGTTCTCTAAGTCTAGAATAAAACTGAAGATGAGACATCTGCACATGAAGATAATTATCAGTCACACTTATTTTGCGACTTATTAGATTCCTATGCAGAATAACGGAGCCCCCAACCCTATCCTTTGGCAAGCAACCAAAGTTTCTAAGAACAACTATTTCCTTTAAATTTGGCAATTGATCGAAAGCCTTCTTAGCTTGCACTAAAATTTGATCACGCCTGCCATAGGTTAGATCAAGTTTAGATAGATTTGGGCAGGATTGGCCTAAACTATTCAAGGTCCTATCAAAATGTTGATTGTCTACCTCCCCTCCCATGCCAGCATCGATTCCCAGTTCTTGCAATAAAGGCAACTGACCTAAATCGCTCAGACGCTGGCAGGAATGCATATACAACACTCTCAGAGATTTAAACCCTAAAAGTATCTGTCTGCCATCATATCCGTTGAAGCGAGAGTCCGTAAGATACAGATACTCAAGACCGCTAAATTTCACGGTCATCCGCTGTGTGAAAAACATCCATTCCTGGTAAGACATTCGTCCTCTTGGAGTATACAAATCGCTCACAGTTAATGCCTTCAATTTAGGGCATGGTGGCAATAAATCTAGAACTTCTGCAGTATTATATTGTAATTTGGACCAAGAAATATAAGCTGTCAGATTGCCCCCAAGAGTTTGGAGTATACGACTATCAAAACGCCTGAAAACTTCGCTTGGCTTGTCTACATTAGTCATATCTAATGTCTTCAGTGGATAATTGGGCTCTGCACACATATATTCTAAAAACGCAATCAGGTCACGATTCTTAAAAAGTTTCCCACCTTTAGTGTGTGAATTGAAACGCACATAACCCCTCAAACGGCCCAACCAATACCCTTGCCTAGAGCTGCCCATAATTGCCTTAACAGATTGAGGGTCCAGTAAATTAAGAATTTCGACATTCACATCTCTAGCTTGTGGAAAAATACATACCTCGTTCTGCGTTTTACCGATGGGTTTAAAAGGCGACTGATGCTTCAAGTTATCTTGCAGGCTATCGATTCTGGATCTTTTTTTTACCGGCTCCCCCGAACCCGAGCACACTGGCGCACCGAAAATGGTAAAGAGCACAGCAAATATCAAGCAGGTTTTTTTATACATGGGATAAAACATCTTATGCTATAGGATTCATCGGAATATATAACACCTATTGCATTTTTTAAACAAACTCAATAGGTTTAAAATAATCTATTATAATATCTGAAGTTATTTCCGTTCATTTGACTTTTCACTAGAAAAGGCTCAGAATAGACTAAACGGGATGGCTAAAATGTTGAACCTCGAGATCGCGACGATACCACTTTTGACCGATAACTATGGTTATTTGTTAATCGACCATCGCACTGGACAAACAGCTGTCGTAGACCCGTCAGAAGCCGACCCTATATTACGGGTTCTTGAACGCCGTCATCTCAAACTCAATTACATTCTCAACACCCACCATCACCATGACCACGTGGGCGGCAACCTAGAGCTCAAAAAGGCAACCGGCTGCGAGATTATTTGCTCTCACCTGGATAAGTCACGAGTACCGGGCGCAGACCTTGGCGTTGGCGAAGGTGATGAAGTCATGATCGGCTCATCAAAAGCCACCGTCATGGAAATCCCCGGCCATACGGTCGGCCACATCGCCTTTTACTTCCCTGAATACCAAGCAGTCTTCAGCGGCGACACCCTCTTTTCCCTGGGCTGCGGCCGCCTGTTCGAAGGCACCCCCGCCCAGATGTGGAACTCCCTAAGGCGCTTGGCAGATCTACCCCCGGAAACCAGAGTCTATTGCGGCCATGAATACACCGAAGCCAACGGACGCTTCGCCCTCTCCATAGACCCCCACAACACCGCCTTGCTAGACTATTGTCACCACGTCACAGAACGAAGGCAAGACAACCTCTTCACAGTACCCTCAACGGTCGATACGGAAGCAAAGTCCAACCCATTCCTACGCGCCCCCCTGCTAGCCAAAGCCATGAACCTACCCGACACAACGCAACCCGCCGAAGCCTTCGCAACCATGCGAGCCATGAAGGATAAGTTTACCGCATAAAAAAAATCCCCCGAATTTCTTCGAGGGATTGTTCAAATAGCTAATGTAAATTAGGCTAGTACATTATCCAAAGATCCAGCTCTTCACGCCGGCCCAAGCATTCTGCACATAATCACTTTTCACAGCCGCCACAAATCCATTATAAACAGGCGTCAGCAATTTCTTAGCACCTTCGTACAGATCAACAACACCATCCTTGGCATTCTGATAGTTAGCAGGCATATCTGCCGCCGCCGTGTACAAGTTACTAGAAGCTGCCTTACCATAGGACTTTGCATTCTGCCAGTTCTCACCAGCCGCCTTCGAACCATCGTAAGCATAACTAAACGGCGTAAGCGCCGTATAACCTAAAGCCGCACCCGTTTCCAGAGCCGCAACACCTACATGACCGGCACCCTTTACCAAACGACCCGTACCATACGCCAAGTTACCAGCACCACGACCCAGATCCACCAGACCGACGCCTTCAACAGCATTGTAAGCTCGATTATACAAGGATGGCTTTTCAGCAGGTTGACTCAACTCAACAACCGCAGCCTGAGACGGCTGATAGTCCAGGATCAAATCATCCATTTCTAACGCTTGCACAGGCGCTAAAACAGCCACCGACAAGCCTAAACCCAAAACTAAATTTTTTAACATTCTAATAATCCTCAAATTGTTAACATTGTCATAACAGTTCCCTGCTATACTACACATATAGGCATGTTTTTCAGGCTTGTCAACTAAATACTTGCAAATACAGGTTATTCTCATGTGGGCACAGCTCTTATACGCGCCAGACGACGTGAAAAACAATCCCTTAAAGTATGAGGAGATTAACACCCCGTCCATCACCGCCGGCGAAGTCCTGATCAAAATCAGTGCCTGCGGCATTTGTCGCACGGACCTACACGTGGTAGAAGGCGAGCTACCCCAACGCGAGTCCCCAATTATTCCCGGCCACCAAATTGTCGGTGAAATCGTCCAAATGGGCGGCTCAGTCAGCGACTTTAACATCAACGACCGCGTCGGCGTTGCCTGGCTACAAGCCACTTGCGGCCATTGTCGCTTCTGCATCGCGGGCAAAGAAAACTTGTGTGATCTAGCCGTATTCACCGGCTGGACAGCCATGGGCGGCTTTGCGGAGTACATTGCCGTGCCCGCCCAATTTCTCTATAAAATCCCCCCACTTTATCCCGACATCCATGCAGCCCCGCTCCTTTGCGCCGGCATCATCGGCTACCGCGCCTTGAGCTTGATGGGCTTACCCAGCTGGTCCGGCCGCCGCATCGGTATTTATGGTTTCGGCGCCGCCGGCCATATCGCCATCCAACTCCTCACCGCCAAGGGCGCAGAAGTTTATGTCTGTACCCGCGACAAAGTTCACCAAGACCTAGCCCAAGAACTAGGCGCCACCTGGGTAGGCGGCACCATCGAGCAACCCCCCGTCCTGCTTGATGCAGCCATCGTTTTCGCCCCCGCCGGCGAGATCGTCCCCGCAGGCCTGCAAGCCCTCGACAAAGATGGCCGCCTAGTCCTAGCCGGCATCCACATGAGCCCCATCCCCAGCTTCTCCTACGACATCCTCTATGGCGAACGCCTCATCCGCAGCGTCACCAACAACACCCGCCAAGACGGCATAGGTTCCTAGACCTAGCCGCCAAGTTCGCCATCAAAGTCCACACAGTCACCTACCCCCTATCCGACGCCAACAAAGCCCTGCAAGACCTAAAATATGACGCCTTTAAGGGCGCTGGTGTGTTGGTGATGTGAAAATACCAATTCACTTCTCTCCTTGTGGGAGAGGTCCGTAGCGAAGCGGAGGGGTGAGGGGTACCTACAAGCAATATTTATCTGCCCAGCACAACCCGTCACCCGGCCTGCGGCCGACCTCTCCCAGAAGGGGAGAGGTGATTTTAAACGTCCAATGGATATTTTGAAATAGCCTCATTAAGAAGTCGCACAAACTAGTGTTGTCCACAAGTCCACAATCAGGTCAGATCAGCTGCCCCTGGGTAGCTGAGCTGATCTAACCTGATTGTGGGCCCTGTGGGGAACACGGCGACGCCGACGGATATTTTTTTTAGCTTTCAAAAAGCCCCCTTTAATTCCATATGGAGACCATTTCAAAAAACTCCATTTGGCGGTTTAGAATCACCTCTCCCCTTGTGGGAGAGGTCGGCCGCAGGCCAGGTGAGGGGTACAAATATTGCTCGTTAGTACCCCTCACCCCTACGCTTCGCTCCGGACCTCTCCCACAAGGGGAGAGGCGAGATGACGTTTTGATCTCATATGGCACACTTGCTTCTTTACCCATTTCCTACGCCCCCAGGGTGTGCTAGATTATCTGCCCAGAAGATAACACTCTTAGCAATGGACATGTGTAATGAACATTCATGAATATCAAGCAAAGAACTTGTTACGACAATACGGCGCTCCTGTAGGCAATGGCAAAGTCGCCTACACCCCCGAGGAAGCTGAAAGCGTCGCTCGCGAGCTTGGTGGCAAGGTCTGGGCGGTTAAGGCCCAAATCCACGCCGGTGGACGCGGCAAAGGCGGCGGCGTAAAAATCGCCAAGTCTTTGGAAGAGGTAAAGTCCTACGCGGACCAAATCCTCGGTATGACCCTGGTAACCCACCAAACCGGCCCTGATGGCCAACTGGTCAAGCGCATCTACGTTGAGCAAGGCTGCGAGATTGAGCGCGAGCTGTACTTCAGCCTGCTCATCGATCGCAAAAGCCGCTGCATCGTCGCCATGGCCTCCACAGAAGGCGGCGTCGAGATTGAAGAAGTCGCCGCAAAGCACCCCGAAGCCATCATCAAAGTTAAGATTGACCCCATCATCGGCTTCCAAAGCTTCCACGCCCGCAAGCTGGCCTTCGGCCTAGGTCTTAAAGGTGAACAGGTTAAGGATGCCGTTAAATTCTTCACTGGCGCCTACAAAGCATTCACCCAAGAGGACGCAAGCCTGCTAGAGGTCAACCCCCTCGTGGTCACCAAAGACAATCACGTAATGGCGCTGGATGCCAAGATGAGCTTTGACTCCAACGCTCTCTATAGGCACCCCAATATCGCAGAACTCCGGGATGTGGACGAAGAAAATTCCGTTGAACGGGAAGCAAACGAACACGACCTCAGTTACATCAAGCTAGACGGCAACATAGGCTGCATGGTTAACGGCGCAGGCCTGGCCATGGCCACCATGGATGTAATCAAGCTCTACGGCGGCGAACCAGCCAACTTCCTAGACGTAGGTGGCGGCGCAACGCGGGAACGTGTGACCGTAGCCTTCAAGCTGATTCTCTCAGACCCCAACGTGGAAGGCATTCTCGTGAATATCTTCGGCGGCATCATGCGTTGCGATATCATCGCCGATGGTATTGTCGCCGCCGCCAAGGAAGTAGGAATCACCGTACCGCTGGTAGTGCGCCTAGAGGGCACCAACGTTGAGATGGGCAAGAAGATCCTTGCCAACTCAGGCCTACCCATAATCTCGGCGGATAACCTAGGTGACGCCGCACATGAAATCGTTAAAGCAGTAAAAGAGGCCGCATAATGACAGTTCTCGTTGATCGCAATACAAAAGTAATCTGCCAAGGATTCACAGGCAACCACGGCACGTTCCACTCGGAACAAGCCATAGCCTATGGCACCAAGATGGTCGGCGGCGTAACCCCCGGAAAGGGCGGCACCACACACCTGGGTCTGCCCGTGTTTGACACCGTGCAAGAAGCCCGCGAACAAACCGGCGCCGATGCCACCGTGATTTACGTACCACCGCCCTTTGCGGCCGATGCCATCCTGGAGGCTATCGATGCGGAATTCCCGCTGATCGTATGTATTACGGAAGGCATCCCCATCCTCGACATGGTCCGAGTTCGTCGCCTTTTGGATACCTCTTCCTCCAGACTGATCGGCCCGAACTGTCCTGGCATTATTACCCCTGACCAATGCAAGATCGGCATTATGCCTGGCCACATTCACCGCCCCGGCAAAATCGGAATCGTCTCCCGCTCGGGCACCCTAACCTATGAAGCGGTGCTTCAAACAACCCTTACGGGTCTGGGACAGTCCACCTGTATCGGTATCGGCGGCGACCCCATCAATGGCACCAACTTTGTGGATTGCTTAGAGTTGTTCATCAAGGACGACGGCACAGAAGGTATCATCATGATCGGTGAAATCGGCGGCAGCGCAGAAGAAGATGCTGCCCAATTCATCAAAGCCTCCGGCACGAAAAAACCCATCACCGCCTTCATAGCAGGCGCCACAGCCCCTCCAGGCCGCCGCATGGGCCACGCCGGCGCAATCATCTCAGGCGCCGAAGACACGGCCCAAGCCAAGATAGACTCGCTGCGATCGGTAGGCGTAAGCATCGCCAACTCCCCAGCAGAAATCGGCACAACCATGGCAGGGATGATGAAAAAGGCGGCGTAAGTGGTTGGGCTGGGGCTGGTCTCCAAATAGGGTAGATCATTAGCTCTGCACCACCACCGTCATCCTAAAAGGAAGAACATAAACTCCCCCGCCACCGTCATGCTAAATGGAAGAACAAAAACTCCCCCGCTGCCGTCATCCTGAACGGACGACCGCGCAGCGGGCGGGAGTGAAGGATCCAGTCAGACATGTGTGAGCGCAGCGAACTCCATCAAAACTCTCGCCCCAACTAAAATGGTTTCGAGTGAGCTACGCTCACACATATTTACCGGATCCTTCACTACAGCCCGCTACGCGGTCCTCCGTTCAGGATGACGGCCAATGGTGGGCTTAATGCCGTAAAACAGATTATGTCAGATTACCTGCTTGTGTCATATTGATATTAATTGACATATTAATACATAAATGGCATAATATACTTAGTTGGACATGGTGATTAATATGCAAGAATACAGAACCCAAATCAGAGAAGGCGGCAGGATCGTAATCCCTGCCCAAATCAGAAAAACGCTTCATCTGGAAGTCGGTGAAGAGATCATCCTAAAACTCGAAAATGATGAACTACACGTCATGACACTTAAGCATGCTGTTCTCAAGGCACAGTCTTTGGTTCAGAAATACAATAAATCTCGAAAAGTACTTACTGACGAGTTATTTAAGATGCGACAAGAGGATAATGAGTAAATTTGCTCTCGATGCATCGGCTTTGCTGGCCTTAATTAATAGGGAAACTGGCTGGGAAAAAGTGATGGCTGCTTTGCCGCACTCAACCATATCTGCTGTTAATTTATCTGAATGTGCGGCCGTACTTTTTATGTTGGGAATACCAAAAGAAGAAATAACCTCCATGCTGGACGATCTTGCACCAAATGCAATTCCATTTGATACAGAACAAGCATATCTTGCGGCCGAACTCAGAACGTCCACAAAGAACAATGGACTATCATTGGGAGACAGGGCCTGCCTAGCGCTTAGCAAAATCGAAGACCTGACCGCCCTCACAGCAGACAGAATATGGAAAAAAATTGATTGCGATATCAAGATCGAATGCATTAGAGGTTAAGAAGTCAGAATCCGGAATCCGCCATCCATTCAGGATGACTTCTGGATTCTGGATTCCGGATTCTGTAATGCCTCACACCCCCCAACAGTTAAGCATTCCTCAATCATCTATTAAGTTTCATCTCTTAAACTATCCAGATCCCCGAAAGATCGGGAACAAAACATAACAGAGGAGACGACCATGAGCCAAGAACGTTGGGCCGTAATAGATTGCGCAAAAGCACCCAATAGCAACTGTAAACTGAAGATGGTGGTTCCTGAGGATCGCCTCGAGGATCTAGTTGAAGCTGCCTGTGACCATATGTGCAAGCGTCACAATCAAGAAGACAACCAAGAAACCCGCGAAATGGCTCGCGGATTCATCGAAATTAAAGAATGGTAAAAGCTTCCCTAAAGGGATAAGCAAAACCATTACTTAAAAAGACCCCAGTTGAGTAGACGCAGCGGGCGACCCGACAGCTCTACTCAACTCATTCCTACCAATAATCTCTGGGTTTCCCTCAAATATCCCGGGGTCTGGGGCAGAGCCCCCTCACGATATGTGTCGCAACGCTATATTTTTATATTTCACCCACATTCTCATCATTTTTCATCAAAGAGTTTACTCCGAATTACCAAATCCGCCAACTCACAGACTAAACACCCACCCCCGTAACCCTCTTGCACAAAAGGTTCTTGACAATATTTATCTAGATAAACATATTTAGTAACTTTTTTTGCTCTTTTGTACTCTTTTTTCTTGACATACAGTCAAGAACCTCCTATATTGAGATCAGTGGCAGGAGAGTATACTCCTAACCCTCGGTACCGGAAATACGGATACCCGCAGCCTGGAGGCCCACATCGTCCAGGCATATGTGGGATAAGTAGCGATGTGGTGAAGTTAGAATATCTACCCCGCAAGGGGTAGGTTCCAGCTGGTTTATGTAAAGCTCGGCGAAGCGCTTAGACGCAACCTGCTTAGTGAAAAAAATGCCCAACAAACCCCGGTGTGGACGACGGGATAAAACCCAGAACTCCCGCCGGGACTTGTTAAAGCAGATGAAAGGAAAGGTTAGAAAGAGTAGAAATAGAGATAATATTAAACAGATAAACGAGATAATGGATTAGGCATATGAAATGTAATTTTACATGTACATATTCACATCTATGAACAGATAAATGGAGCTATTGGTTGGCTGCATTGAAACTACCTATGATAAAGAAAGGAAGCTAAATGAAATTGATGACCGTTGTAGACGAAACCATTAAGGAACTTGACTCGATAACCAAACAAGCTCGCAGACGAAAGGATTTCGCCGGCGCCATCAGGGCCATAGACTGCAAGTTAAAACATATCGAAGAGATGAGAAAACTAAACCCATGGGATGCAAACCTATGCCGAGCCGAGGATATAGACGCCCTTATAGCTGCCACAATTGAAGCAGACAAAAAAAATGGCCATACGGACGAACACGGGCGCACCTGCTCGGAAGAGGGTGCCCCCACATGTAGCCTCTCAGTGAGCAGCATTACTGCATTTAAGACCAAGGAGTGTGATCAGAAACCATCTCAAAACGCTCATTAGCCGTTCAGAATCACCTCTGCTCCTGTGCGAGAGGTCGGCCGAAGGCCGAATGAGGGCTATAAATACGGCGCTCGATCTACCCCACCTTTTCCCGAGGCTATAATAAGGATATTGGAGACCGATCAAGACTTGTAAACTTGACTAGCTTGGCTGTTCATCATCACGCACTCCTTAGCATGGGCTGTAGCAGATTCTGCTGCACGGAGTTATCGTACGAATCAATAAACAACTTCGTAAACGCAGAACCAGACGTAGGCACCAGCAAACTAGCCACCTCAGAATGATGGCCCACAGCCAACAACTGATATCGACCATTCAAAGCCCGCGTAATAACATCCCCTAAACGGGGCGCCAGATCCAACTGGGTCAGGATGAGATACTCTGTTTTGAACTCACTAAAAGCCTGTTCCAATTCATCACAATATTCGTGATCCCCCCGACTAGGCATCACCAACACAACCGTGGCCCGAGAAGCCTCCACAAGCCCCCGCAAACGCCCACGCTCCTCATCATTAAAGGGATTCGTGCCTGGCGTATCGATAAGCAAAAGATAGTCTCCCTTTTGCTCCTCAACTTCTCTATGCAATAAGGTTGGGTTTTCAATAATTGATAGAGATGCCCCCACTGCCTCACTGAGGCTTTCGATCTGGGCATGCCCCCCGGATTTTTGGCGATCCGTAGAAATGATCTTAATAGGCCGCGCCTCCATAACACACTGCGCCGCAAGCTTCACCAAAGCCAGGGTTTTCCCCACCCCTGGTGGCCCAATCAATATTAGTGGCGCCCCATCATTTAAAACTGTACCGAGGGGCTTTGTGTGGATTGCCCCCCTAAAAAGGCGCGAAAGCACCTCCGGCAAACTCCCTTCCAGGTTGGTATTGCTGAGCATATGGTCGATAGCCTGCCGCGGCGCGCGGTGGTAATTTAGGCACCTCTTGATCTCAGAAAAAATCTCTTGCTCACTCAATGGCTGCAAATGCCTATCAATAGCCGCAATCATAGTTGTGACACCACCCTCCTCATGGGTGGAAACAATGAGAGCATTGGGCCCCAGCTCCCGCCGGATGCTGTTAATAACCTCTTGGGCAGTGGCACCCTGAAATTGAATCATTCGCATGGTATATTCCCCTTACTCTATCTGTGCACAAGTTTTAAGCTTCACCCGCGGGTGAATTTCATTTTGAGACAATACAACTGTAGATGGACGGAAACGCTCTACAATAGACCGCACGTGGGGTCGCGTAGACGGATTCGTCAATAACACCGGCATAATTCCCTTCATCAACTGCTCGTTATAAGTTTCTTGGACCTTCGCAATAAAGCTCTGCAAGCGGCTAGGAGGTATAGCCAGCTGTTTTGCATCACCCTCCCCCACCAACGATTCGTGGAAGATCTGTTCCCACTCAGGCGAAAGAGTAATGATAGGCAGAAGGCCATTTTCATCGGCATTGGCCGCACAAATCTGCCGCGACAAACGCGCCCGCACATGTTCGGAAATGGCGGAAACATCCCTCGTAAAAGTACAAGCCTCCGCAATACTCTCCAGGATGGTAGGAAGATCCCGAATAGAGATCCTTTCCTGAAGTAGCATCTGCAGCACCCTTTGTATACCAGCCAGAGAAATTTGCGCCGGCGAGACCTCTTTTAAGAGCTTCTGATGAGCCTTACTCAAACCATCAAACAGCTTTTGGGTCTCCTCAAAGGTAAGTAAATCAACCAAGTTGTCCTTAATCACTTCCGTCAAATGAGTCGTAATAACCGTCCCGGGATCCACTACCGTACAACCCATTTTTTCAGCCTCAACCTTACGATTCGTATCAATCCATTTGGCATTCAGACCAAAGGTAGGCTCTTTAGTTACTTCCCCAGGTAGAGGCATTTCACGGTTCTGAGGATCCATCGCCAACAGCATATTTGGCCGCAATTCAGCCTTAGCACATTGGATCTCCTTGATGCATATACAGTACTCATTAGAGCCCAGTTGGATATTATCCTGGATACGTACCACAGGAAGCAAAAATCCAATCTCATTAGCCAATTGCTTCCGCAAGGCCGTAATTTGTTCCGGCAGCGAACGACCATTAGCCGCATCCTGTAACAGCGGCAGCAGGCTATATCCCAGCTCCAACCGTATGGGCTCCACGTAAAGGGCACCCTGCTGAGACATCAGCTCTTGGGATTCTGTCTGCTCTCTTTGCTCAGCCATAGTCTCTTCAAAAACCTTATTATTTGCCACCGCCTCTTGTTCCTGAGTCACTTTCCAGGCCCCATAACCCGTCACCACAGACAGAAACAGAAAAGGAATCATAGGCAGGCCCGGAAGCAGTGCGATAAACAACATAAGAAATGATGCCATACCCAATGCACTGGGGTAGGCTGTTAACTGGCTGAACAACGCTTGGTTGGCACTACCCTCGTCTGTAGCCGCTTTGGAAATCAGCAAACCCGCTGCCGTAGATACAATCAAGGCCGGAATCTGAGCAACCAGCCCATCGCCAACACTCAAAAACGTGTAGGTATGGGCAGCCGTGCTAAAAGAAACGCCCATCTGAGCAACACCAACGATGATACCACCCACGATGTTAATAAACGTAATGCAAAGACCCGCAATAGCATCACCACGCACAAACTTGGCCGCACCATCCATCGCCCCGTAGAAGTTAGACTCACCTTCAACTTCCTTCCGGCGGCGCTTTGCTTCGGTCTCATTAATCAACCCTGCGGACAGATCCGCATCAATGGCCATTTGCTTACCTGGCATAGAATCCAAACTGAACCGTGCTGACACCTCAGCGATACGCCCAGAACCCTTCGTGATCACCACGAAATTCACGATGACCAGGATACCAAATACGATTAATCCGATCACAAAGTTGCCGCTCATGATAAAGTTACCAAAAGCCTGAATCACATGCCCCGCAGCTTGCGGTCCCTCATGGCCGTGGGTCAATATCAGCCTGGTAGAGGCCACGTTAAGACCCAACCGCAGCATGGTGGTTACCAACAAAACCGTGGGAAAAGAGCTAAATTCCAGGGGTTTCATGATAAAAAGAACCGTCATTAACACCAAAATCGATGACATGATAGAAAAAGCCAAACCGATATCCAACATCCATGCTGGCAAAGGCAGGATCAGCAATACCAAAATGCACATCAAGCCAAGCGCAAAAGCAATATCACCGCGGCTTAGGGCCGCGTGAATCCGATCCATATTAATAGCAGGCATATCTTGATTTGTTGGCATTTATGATACCTTTACCTGAGACGCGCTAATTCCCTCATCCGTATAGAGATTCAACTTGTTCCGCAGTGTCCGGATGGAAATACCCAAAATATTGGCCGCTTGAGTCCGATTTCCCAAACAATGAGAAAGGGTACCAATAATCAGGTCTCGCTCCACATCAGCCACCGTCCGGCCAATCAACACATGAGCAGGTGATCCACTGGCTGATTCTCCAGTTCCAGACTCAACTATAGCCTGTTTGGGCAGCATGATGTCTTCTTTCGTAATCTCAGCCCCTTGCGCCACTAGAATAGATCGATGGATGACATTTTCCAGCTCGCGCACATTACCCCGCCAATAATATTGCCGCAACTTATCCTGCGCAGCCTGTGTTAGCTTTTTGACCGGATAGCCATTGGCTTTCGAGTACTTTTCCACAAAGAAATGAGATAAAATCTCAATATCCTGAGGACGCTCCCTTAAGGGCAGTAACTCCACTGAAACCACGTTGAGACGGAAATACAAGTCCTCGCGAAAGTTACCTTCGGCAACCTCTTTTTCTAGGTTGCGGTTGCTGGTTGCCAGAAGGCGTATATCCACCTTGATGGGCTTGCTGCCACCAACGCGATCGATTTCCCTCTCTTGAATAGCCCGCAAAAGCTTGGCTTGCAGGCGGGGGTGCATTTCTGAAATTTCATCCAGCAATAATGTTCCGCGGTTGGCCTCTTCAAACTTACCGATACGCCTATCCACAGCCCCCGTAAACGCGCCTTTTTCATGACCAAAAAGCTCAGATTCCAGCAAGTTTTCAGGAATAGCCGCACAGTTGACCGACACAAAGGGCTTATCCTTCCTACGGCTATGGTTATGAATATAACGGGCCATAACTTCCTTACCGGTTCCCGATTCACCTGTGATCAGGATACTTGCATCACTAGGCGCGATCTGGTCCACCAAACGGAAAACGGGCTTCATGGAAGGGTCTTTGGTGATAAATTCCGTATGATCAGAAGCCACAGCCTCCAATACGGCTGCAATCAACTCTGGGTCAGGTGGAAGTGGCACATACTCCTGGGCGCCTGCCTTAATGGCTGCTACAGGCGCTTTCGAATCGATACTAATGCCACAGGCTATGACAGGAACGCTTATACGCTCAGCTTGCAAGCGGGTCACAAGATCTTTGACGTCCAAGGTAATATCAATCATCACCATGTCAGCACCCTTGCCCGAACGCAAGTTCTCCAGGGCCGCATCCACAGTGGTAACATGACTCACCCGCGCACCGCGATCCAGAGCTATTTTACTGGCCGTGGTAATGTGGCCTTCCATTTCTCCAACAATGAGTAAACGCATAGTACGTACTCCTTTATACTTGTTTAAGCAGCATCAGACCGGATAATTTCCGTCATCGTCACGCCAATCTGATCGTCATCCATAACGACAATTTCGCCACGGGCCACGAGTCGATTGTTCACATAGATATCGATTGCCTCTCCCACTTTGCGATCAAGCTCGATAATGGCTCCACGACCGAGTTTCAATAGCTGATTCACATGCAGACTGGCGCGTCCAAGAACGGCTGAAACCTGGACCGGCACGTCATAAATAGCCCCTAAATCAACCGCGTCGGGTATTTCCTTAACATCTTCATCCATGACCTCTGCAGGCTGTTCGGGCTGTTCGGACTGTTCAGTTTGTACTTTTTCTTCTTCAGACATCGTTTTCTCCCGTCGTTACTTCTTCTTTTTCTATTGGTACATTGCCCAACACGCGGTTGAGCGCTTCATCCACTGATTGCAACAGCTTGGTTTTAATGTGCTCCACACCACCGTCATCCCATGTCACCATACAATCAGTCTTCTCTATGGCATCGTCTGGTTTAACGACAATTTTAAGCTGCCCCTCGTATTGAGCCAAATGCTCCTGAACCCTGGCCTCAACGGCTTTGTTCAGGGCTGGGTTCACGGCAATCTTAATTTCAGACGTGGACTTTAACCCCTTGAGGACCTCGTCCACAAAGCCAAGCACCTCCTCGTCACCATGCTTGGCAATTACGTGAGGGACCACCCTTTGCACGATGGCCTTAACAAGGTTCACCGTAGAACTGGTTACAAATTGGTAGGCCTCTTTTTGCCGATCACTCACTTCTGCCATACGCATATTCAACACTGTCATCATGGCAAGAAGATCAGCTTCTAACTCGTTTTTGGCCGTGACATACCCCTCATCATATCCAGCCTGATAGCCGGTTTCGCGAGCATTTTCCACTTCAGGAACAATGTAATGCCCATCGGCGTTAATAAAGCTCTGTCCGAAAGTGTATTTTTTTGCAGCGTCCATGGCCTATTCCACCATTTCTTCTTCATTATTGGCTTGCTCGGCGATCTTGATTTCGCCCCTGTCAGCAAGTGTTTTAGCCAAAGTTACGATTTCCAACTGGGCGGCCTCTACCTCCTTCAAACGCACCATACCAAGGGCTTCCATGTCTTCTTTCATGAGTTTCCCGGCACGCTCAGACATATTGCTGAAAAACAGCACTTTGATATTTTCGGCAGCACCTTTCAAAGACAACACCAACCTGGCTTTGTCCGCATAGCGAATAACAGCCTGAACACCAGCAGGCTCCAGGCGGATCAGGTCATCAAACGTGAACATCAAAGATCTTATCCTATCTGCAGAGTCAGGCAGCGCACCTTCAAGAAAAGCCATATACTTAGCCTCAGTGGCTCTGTCGAACGAGTTAAAGATGTTTGCCACAATTTCGTGAGAATCCTTTTGAGATGTCTTTGCAACGTTAGTCATAAATTCTGTTCTCAACGTCTTTTCAACGTTCTCAATGACCTCACGCTTGACTGTTTCCATGCGCAGCATGCGTTCAATTACCTTATGAGAAAATTCCTCTGGCAGCTTGGCAAATATCTTGGAAGCGTTATCTGGCTTGATTTTGCTCAGAACCACAGCCACCGTTTGGGGATATTCATTGGTGAGGTATGAAGCCAGATTATCCGTGTTCATATTAGCAAGTTTATCCCAAATGGTACGGCCCATGGGCCCGCGGATACCTTCCATAATGGATTTGGCTTTGTCCTGGTCCATTACCTTGGCAAGAAGCCTTTCCGTGGTATCGAAAGTACCCCTTAGGTTACCCGTTGAGCTGAGATTTTCGGTGAACTCTTGGAACACCTCTTCTAGCGCATCCGCCTTAATTTTGCCCAGGCTGGACATAATTTCGGAAATCTCGTGAATTTCTGTCTGATCCAGTTTTTCGAATATTTTCGACACATGTTCCGTTGGCAACGACAGCATCAGTGCTGCAGCCTTTTCTGGACCGCTCAAAAGATCAGCCTTTTCTACGACGCGTTCTACCATTTAAGAGCACTCCGTTATTGGTTCATCCAGTTTTTAACCATAGCTACGGACTCATCCGTATGCTTTTCCACTATGTCAGCAATTTTAGTCACGGAAGATAGCTTAACTTCCGTTTCGGCATGATCGTTACGGGGTATTGGATGTGGAGCCACCATACCCTGGTTGGCGGCCATCGGCGGAGCTTGTGAGCCTGTTTGTACGCCAGGTACAGGGGGCGCTGTCGATGGTTCTGCCTGAGCATTCTCATTTTCCTGGATAGGTTGTTCAGAACCAGTTTCAGTCAATGATGACAAAATCCTACTCACCAAGGGTTTGACTACCAACAACAACATGAGCAGGCCTATCAACCCCATAATTCCTGTCTCGATTAAGCGTACCATGTCATGGCTTTCGAAGCCAAACATGCTGGGCACGACTACTTGCCCTGCATCGATAGGATCGTTGGTAAAGGGCATGTTCACAACTTCCAGGGTGTCGCCCCGCTTTTCATCAAAGCCTACGGCGGACTTGACCAACTTTTCGATCTGGGCCATTTCTTCCTTGGTGCGAGGCTCATATGCTTCTTTGCCACCCTCGGCAGTTGCTGGTTTGTGAGTACCATCAACCAGGACCGCAATGGACAGCTTCTTAATGGACCCACCCTCTTTCACATGGTTCTTGATGGTCTTGGATATCTCGAAGTTAACTGTTTCTTCGGTCCGTTTTGTCGTGTTCTTGTTACCACCACCTCCAGCCGCTGCTCCACCACCTGCGGCAGGCATTTCATTGGCTGCACCGGCCGCACCGCCTGCGCTTCCACTGGATTCGGTCGCATTGGAATTATCTTCAATGGTTTGTGTTGAGCGCTGCACCTGGCCATCGGGGTCATAAAGCTCGCTGTTTTCCGTCAAGCGGTCAAAGTCCATATCCACAGCCACTGTCGCGCGAATTTTGCCCAAACCAACGGTTCTTTCTAGTAGAGACCGGATCGATGATTCAAGCTTGGCCTCCGTGGAAGCCCGCATTTCCTCGGCCTTTTGCGTGGTTGCGTTTTCACCGGATGAATAGGATGCCGACAGAAGATTACCACGATCATCCACCACCGAAACCCGCTCGGGTGCTAGGTTTGGGACAGCTGCTCCTACAAGATGCTGGATAGCCCTCACGCGGGAATCATCCAAGCGGCCTGCGGATTGCATGCGTATAACGATAGATGCTGTAGGCACTTGTTGATCGTTGTTATAGAGCTCACGTTTAGGAAGAACCAGGTGTACACGTGCAGATGCCACGCCATTTATAGTGCGTATCGTCCTTGCTAACTCACCCTCGAGTGCGCGAACTTGGTTGACGTTCTGTACGAAAAAGGATGTGCCAAAAACGTCACTTTTATCAAAGATCTCATAACCAACGGAGCCACCATTAGGCAGGCCGGCTTCTGCCATATCCATGCGCACTCTGGCGACCTTGTCAGAAGGGACCAAGATTTGAGTGCCGTTACCCCTGATCTGGTGCGGAATATTTTGCTCTTCCAGGCGGGATACGATACGGCCGGCTTCTCCTACATCCAAGTCTCCGTAGAGTAGAGACATGTCGGGAGTTGACACACGGTCCGCAAAAAACATCATGCCCCAGCCTAATGACAGAATAACACCGGCCGTAATTGCCACACGGACCAAACCTAGTCGCTGTATAAATGTTAGAAAGTCCATAATCAGTTTCCCTGGATATCATGCATTTGTTTTGCATTTATGGTAATTTTTACAGAAATCGGAAAGAATTTCCACAATAATCGGCAAGTTTTTCCTAGTGGGTTATTCAAGAGGTTGATATGGGCAGGATATAAATTTTTGTTAACATTGCGTTAGCAACTTGTTAATCATTGGGTTTAAAGGTTGAGATGGTGTTCATTGACTTCATCTATATTGTTCATATCGTAAGGATAGGTATTTGGATCTGCAAGTTTTTGAGGAAGTCTCGCTGCAGGATGGGCCCTGTTATATGACTTGATCGCATTTATTAGCAACTTATCCAATGAGAAGCTTTTTTGCGAAACTGATTTCCCAAGCTGCTGTTCGCCAACTAATTTTGAATCCAAAACGATGGTACCTGCAGGCAAGCTTTTAAGGCGCATCTGCATACCGCCGCCGGCTTGATCCCGAAATTCTGCGCCTTCCTGCGGACTCGCATAGCCAATGATGTATTCAACCTGCGTATTGGGTGGAATGAAGACAAAGGATACATTTCGGCGATGCTTGCCTTGTGTCCAATCCCGAACTAGAGCAGACTGTTGATGGGGATCGCCAATCTTAAAGAAATTGACACGGGCATTTTCAAAGGGAGAGCCCCATTTAAGAGTACGCTTATCCCTATCAAAGACATTTGTAACATTTAAGGGCATATCCGTATGCACATTGACCAACACAAACCAATCTTTTGTGATACCCTGGGTCTGCTTAAACTCGCCGGGTACAAAATTGGCCTTATCTGCCTCAAAACCATAAGCATAATTGATTTCTTGGGGCATAACGTTGACGCCAACTTTCACTTCATGGGTAACAAGTACTTTAGGATTATGCTTTTCTTTATGGCCAAACACCGGTGTTCTGGGCATATTAGGACTTGCGCCCGCATTTTCGTCAACGTGAAATGCGGAAGCATTCAGGGGCAGTGCAATCAAGGTTGCCAGTAATGTTGCTAGGTATATTTGCTTTGTTTTACTTGTTGGCATGTATATTCACCATCATCTTTACTACTAGTTTAATTATGAGGCCTTATGCTTAATTATTCTTTATTATATAGTTAATTATATGTTAACTTATGACAATTTTATGTTAAGGCCGTTTCAAAACCCTACATCTGTCGGTGTAGAATTACCTTACCCCTTGCGGGAGAGGTCAGCCAAAGCCGGTTGAGAGGTATGAATATTGCTTGTTGGTTCCCCTCACCCCTACGCTTCGCTCCGGACCTCTCCCACAAGGGGAGAGGTGAAAACACTCCATTTGGAGGCTAATAAATACCTCTCCCCTTGTGGGAGAGGTCGGCCGAAGGCCGGGTGAGGGTTATGAATATTGCTTGTTGGCACCCCTCACCCCTACGCTTCGCTCCGGACCTCTCCCACAAGGGGAGAGGTGAAATGGGGCTTTGAAATGGTCTCATGTTTATTACCTAGGTTTATTACCTAGGCGAAAAAAAAGCCCCCACAGAAAGTGGGGGCTAAAGTTTAATCGCTCTTTTTATTGTTTTATTCGTTTCAAGTCGTTGAACATGTTTTCGGTAGTTTGAATCACTTTAACGTTACTGGAGTAATAGCGTTCAGTTTCCATCATGTCTGTAAACTGTTCCGCTAGGTCCACTGTGGACTGCTCGAGAGCGTTTGATTCAATACTTCCCATACCGGCACTTTTTGCCGCTGACAACAAATATTCACCCGAGGCATCGGTCTGACTCCAAACGTTTCCGTTTTGAGCGGCCAACTGATGGGGGGCTGCGAAGTTGGCCAGGGGTATCATAAAGATGTTCAAGGACTGGCCGTTATCAAACGTAGCGGACACAATACCATTTTCATTAATTGAGATACCGTTTAACTGACCGACGCCGTTACCGTCCTGGTCCACGAGAGTTTGTGCGTAAGGACCAGCACAGCAGCTTATGCCATCAGACGTTCCTGCCGTACCCAAGGTTAAATTGAGCTTACTAGGAATTGCGGAAGAATCCCAGGTAACAGCGATAGCAGGGGGCGTTGCTCCACCACCATAGCTTATGGGCTGACCACTACCATTAAATAGGACGGGCACGCCTGTATATGCCGCACCTGCCGTGGTCCCTTGAGTAATAGTGGCGCCAGGTACCGATATAGCTAGGTTCCACGCCAGAGGATTGGTGGTCTGCTTTGTCCATGAAAACGTTAATGTATTCGCCTCACCCAGAGAGTTATATACCTCGATATTCGTTGTCTCAACATCACCAATAGCAGCATCAGCCGGCAGGTTTATTTTCAGATCAATTTCCGTCGTCGGCGTTGTAATACCTGCAATTTGGTTGATACGCGCCGTTTGCAGCTGGTTTAAAGAGTTCAAGTCTGTCGCAATCGGCACACCACTGGTATCCGTGGGCCATGCCTGTAAATAATATCCTGCGGTATTACACAAATAACCCTGTTTATCTGGCATAAAAGAACCGGCTCGCGTAAAGGCAAATGAGTTGGTTTGACCCGTTGTAAGCCCCCCTAGTTTACCGACAACGAAGAAGCCATTTCCGGAAACTGCGATATCCGTGCCAGACGTGGTGGCACTTAGCAAGCCTTGCTCATTAGCTTGACGTAACGGAATTGCACCCACACCGCCTGAAGCGAAAGTGGTCGAACTGGTTAATCCAGCCACAATTGTATAGAAGTTAGCTTGTTCTTTTTTGTACCCCACCGTATCAGCGTTACTGACGTTGTTACCGATTGAAGTCATTTTATAACCTGCAGCTTGCATTCCTGAAAGCGCGGCCGCGTCTGCACCTGTTGGCATTTAATCCTCCTTTTTAAAGTAACTCCCCCTTAAAAGAAGTTACATTTTGTTATCTTAAGTTTCCTCACAATTGCTTAAAGTCTTTAAGCTACTGGCTTTTGCATTTCCTTTTGCTTTTGATCATGTATAACTTTCAACTTCTCCTCTATTTCCTTAAACAATTTGTTATAGTTCTCTGGAGGCAAATAATTCACCTCCTGTTCAAGACTTTGATCCACCTCTAGTAATTTTTTAGCTACCTTGGCTTCTTCTTGGATACGCAACTTGTAGGCATTGCGCTCTTCCTCAGAGAGGATATTCAGGGCCTGCCTTATGACGGCACCCCGATTAACAACCTCTTCTTCCTCAGGAGCCACCTCAACGTCCTGTTGAATACTCACGATAGCTGACAGGGGGAGAATCTGGTTGTTGACGACAATTTTTGGTTGCTTATCCGCAAAATCGCTACCTGTAAGCGGCGCCCTGATTGTTGTTTCCGCAGCAGCATACTCCCTCGTGTATCTTTCTCTTAGAAAGCCGCCAGCTTCATCATAGAGCATCACACGAACACCGAAATCACCCTTCTCCAGCGACTTTCCAGCATTAATCGACTTGCCATGTACCGTATTAACCTCACCGGACCAAATGAGTTCTTGCTTTCCGCCCTGCAGATACTTTTGCCCTGCATTAGGTTGGATTTCTTTTTCATATACGACAAAGCCCTTACTATCGACGATCTCGAAACTCGCTTTTGATGCTCCCTCTGGGAGCATGGCGCCCAGCTGAATCTTCCCATCCTGCAGTGTGAAGCGGTCACTCTTGACCTCAAGAGTTTTGCCAATAAAGCTAGATGCATTCAGCACTTGCCCTGAACGTAGCAAATCGTTCTGCTCTTCGATTTTCTCCAGCATGGCGTACTGTCCTTGGGCCTGGGACAGCTGGAACATCTGCTTAGCCATTTCCGAGGTATCCACTGGATCCATAGGGTCCTGGCACTTAATGGAACTGAGAAACAGCTTCAGCGAGTCCTTAAACGTTGAGAACATCATCTGGGATGACTTCTCTATGCTATCCTCCTTGCCTCTGGTCGTCATCCGCACCCGGGATTCTCTCAGATGCTCTTGGGCCGCGGCTACCTTTGGAGGCAAGAACTCGGTTTTTTTATCTATTAAATCAAGCATGGATGTCCACCTTCTTGTCCGAATTTAAAGCAGTCGACTGCCTGTACAAGACTGCCTCACTGCTAGATTCGCCCATTCCTTGAGAATTTCCCCATACGGGCTTTTCAGTCTTTCCATCATCCCGATCGGAATTCTCGCCTCTAAAGCTAAAAGACAAATCCGTGGTTTCTGGATTTATTCCTGTCCCGGCAATCGATTCTTTCAGCAGTTGAGGATTCCGTTGCAAAAGATCATAGGTCTCGATTTTATCCGCATAGAGTATAGCGTTCACCCGACCGTCTTTTGCAAACTGCAGCTCGATTTGTATTTTGCCAAGCGCTGGTGGATTGAGCTGTACGGTCACCTTGTCTGAGGAGGCATTGATAGCCTGTTTCATGTGCACAGCTATGTCATGCATAATCTGGGGCGTTTTTGCCTGCAGCAATTGTGGCGTCAATGAGGTTTGCTGGGCCTTTAATGATGCAGACTCTTGGCTTGCAGCGGCCTCTAGCTTGTAGTTGGCTATGGGCTCAATCCGAGGTTCATTATCTGCAGGCAGATCTGCTTTTAAGTTCAAGTTTCTTGGCCCTGGCTTTGTTTCTCTGATTTCCAGCGGCGGCGTGATCTTTTGGTTGTCTGCTACCTGAGGTTTGTCAGAAGACGTCAATGCGGTGTCAGTCATCGGTTTATTTATCGATGCATCCTTATGGGTAGTCTTGTCTGTTTTGGTAATGACGGCTTTGACTACTTCCTCTTTAACGGTCACATTCTGAAGTATTTCTGCGAATTTTGGTGCAGGCTCAGGCTTTGCTTCAGCCTGATTTCCAGGGACAAAAGTGACTTTTTCGACCGGCGATTGGTCGGGTTTTTGTTCTAAGCCCTTAAGCTGGACTAGCGGAGCGGGCTCATTATCCAAGGGCTTAGCCTGCGCGGGGAGTCCCAACTGAGGCTCAGCTTGCCTTGCAACGAGTACATTATCTTTGGGGATGTACATTTCCAAATCTTCCGCAGGCAATTCTTTGGAAAGAACCTTGAGCACAGGAGCTGTTGGAACTTCGGTTGCGACCAGATCTAGAACTGAATCTCGTTGAACTGAGCCGTCATCACTTAAAATCTCGGGAGACGATTTATTGCCTAATGATCTGTCTCTGTAGACAATTCCGTCAAGGGGTACTCTGTATACAATTCCGTCAAGGGGTACGGGGTTGAAAATGGCTTCGAGTCCTAGTGTTTCTTGGGGTGATTCAATTTCTGTGTTTACGGAGAGAGCTTCTTTAAAAGGAGCCATCTTGTCTACCAAGGACGTATCAGCTGTCGCCGCCTGGCCTTGCTCGATGACTTGCGCAAAAGTTTCTTTTTCAAGACCCATGTCCGAACCTTGCTCCAGGGATAGACCGGACTCTGGCGCAATGGCTTCAGTGATAAGCTTAGACAAATCCATAGTTTGAGTCGGCGCTATCACATAATTGGCCATGGTGGTCCCCTTTGGTTATGATCCTGCTGTGTATGAAGCAAGGATCGGGCCAAGTGGGGGTTTTTGGTGTTTTTTCAGGGGGTTGGATTAATTGGAAGCGTTTGCTGCAACTTTCCAATTAGGACCCATTGCTTTTAGGAAATGCATAGATTATACATGCATTAAGTAGGAAAAGGGGAGGTCAGGGTATGTCTATCGTGCCTGACAAATTTCTTGAAGCGTAGACCGTTCCTGCGGGTATCAAGAGTGAAACAGGCTCTTATGCAAAACGGGTGGGTAATGGGTAGTCATTATCCTGAACTGAATGTGAATGAGGATAATTGCAAGGAGAATATTCACGGCTCCCGGTTCCCGTCATCCTGAACGGACGACCGCGAAGCGGGCGGTAGTGAAGGATCCAGTAAGACATGCGTCGCGAAGCGACTCTACTGTAGATGGCCCCATTTTTAACGTCATGTCGACAGCTGGCTGTAACATTTGTATAGTGGGTATACTTATAAGCAGAGTCGCTACGCGACACATCTATAACTGGATCCTTCACTACCGCCCGCTTCGCGGTCGTCCGTTCAGGATGACGTCTGCAGGGGCAGAATATTACATCCAACCCACCCGTTTTGCATAAGAGCCGTAAAATAATAATAGGAGAATAATCATGAATAAAATAATCACGTATACTTTAGGTTTATCGGCAGCACTATTGATGGCTGGCGGTCAGAGTTTTGCGAGTAATGTTGGGGATGGAACAGAAGGCATGCGGACAATTAAGGTCCATTTGCTTAATGAAATACCTGGCGTGGATTTATCAGGTCAGAACAGCAGTCACCCTAGAACCTTAATAAAAATAAATGGAGATTTGCCTAAATCAGCACCCTATATTCTTCCCTATGGTGAGCCGAGCAGCATGTTGCTGACCTATGATATTCAAGTTATGCTGACAGTTTGCGATAAGGCCGGATATAGCCAATCGTTGTTGAATAATCTACCAAGTACGGATACCTTCATGCGTTGCGACTTTAAGGTGCCGAATTCCATAACCCTTGATCGAATAGTTCTTACATTAACCGCCACGGGCGCCCACACATTAAGTATAGAAGATGGTAAAGTCATTCCTGGTGGTAACACTGACTATGTTACCCTTGGTTCGTGCTGGCATACTCTGGATATGAACAATAGGGGCTGGTGGCTAAATACGGATGATTCTTTATATGCGCACTTCACGGATAAAACTCGCCTTGCGAACATGTATAGAGTCTATTTTGGTAATAAACTTCATTTATTTGGGAAATAGATTATAACTTGTCCGGGGGTTGATTGACTTGGCGCCATCGGTGGCATTAGTCTTGGGGCTCTGCCCCAAACCATAGTTGTAGAACCCAGAGATGGGTTCTAAATGCCGAATCACTAATTCTACCCCCTTGATCGTTGTCCTGAGCAGCATAGGCGAAGCGTTGCTGAACAGGGCCCAGCGCAATAGTGTGAGCTTAGCGAACTCGTAACTAGCCTACTTGGGGCGAGTAGTTTATATAAAGAGTTCGCTGCGCTTACACATGTTTAACTGGATTCTTCACTACCGCCCGCTTCGCGGTCGTCCGTTTCAGAATGACGGGCCCCGGGGGCAGAATTAATGATTCGGGGCACTAGGACTGCATTGCACGATGAGGTCGAGTGAGGCAATTAAAATTTGAGTCGTTTTAAAACGGAAATATGATAATTCTGTGAATGCGGTACAGGCGGGGACGCCGATGGCCGCAGAAAACCAGAGATTGAGGGGTGGCTTAGGCCGCCCCTCTTCCATTGAAATTACTTGATCGAGGATAATGATCTCTGGGTTTCTTTTATATATCCCGGGGTTTGGGCAGAGCCCATAAACTCCATGACAGACGTCCGTCCCAGTCTGTAAACGGGACCCCCTACTTCACAACCTTCATCGCCATACAAGAATGTCCCTTTTTCACCACTTGCGAACACACCTTGCGCGCCACGTTCTCAGGCAGGTTTACGAATCTTGTTTGATACAGCTTACCACGAGTATGCTTGATGGGATTGATCACCACCTTAGCTGTACTTAAAGCGCTAACCTCTTGCTTTACTTTGGCTGCGACTTCTTGGGCTTTCTTTTGGGAGCCGAAGGCACCCACTTGCACGCCCCACTTGCCTGCGATGGCCTGCACCGTCTTTTCTGGCAATGAGGCTGGTTTCATCTTAGGCAGAGGCGCCTTCTGATTGGCAATAGGTGCCATAACCTCGGCCTGCTGGACCGGGGGCTCCGTAGCAGCATTTTGCACCACGGGTTCAGGTCTTTCCTCAGGGATTGGCACGTCATTATTGTTAACCACGCCTAGCTTATTAAACCCCACATCTAGGAGCTCAGTTACTCGTTTATCCCGCCACAGCCGCGTCTTACCGCCCAAAACCACCGCAATAACCCGCTTGCCAGAACGCACAGCGGATGCTGATAAGTTCCAGCCTGAGGCTATAATCCAGCCGGTCTTGATGCCGTCCACCCCAGGAACATTGCCCAAAAGATGGTTATGGTTGGCGTGGTTATTTCCTTTAAACTTAAAGTTTTTGGTTTGGAAATAGCTATAGTACCTCGGGTAATGTTTATACAAGGCCAAGGACAGGATGGCCATATCACGGGCCGTAGTCTTTTGATTGGGATTGGGCAAGCCTGAGGCGTTGCAGAAATGAGTGTTGGTCATGCCTAAGGACTTAGCCTTAATGTTCATACGCGCGGCAAAGTTTGCCTCAGACCCGGCTAATCCTTCCGCAACGACGACAGACGCATCATTGGCAGACTTGGTCATAATGCCCAAAAGCGCGTCGCGCACGGCTATAATCTCACCTGGCTTCAAGTATAATTTGGTGGGACCCTGTCGGCTGGCATTGACGGAAACACGAAACTTATGGTTATGGCTAATTTTGCCATTCTCAAGGGCTTCGAACAATAAATACAGTGTCATCATTTTGGTAAGAGATGCGGGATAGGTAATATTGTCCGCGCCTTCATTATGAAGAACCTTGCCCGTGTGGGCGTCTATGACAATAGATGAATAGGCAGGATTAGGGGAATACAACCTCTGCTTCTTGCGAGGTTTCGCATCCGCCGCGGTCGCTAGACACATGAGAAAGATCAAAAATATGTGAAAGACCTTCATATCCCCCCAGTGTATCCTGCTTATCTAACCTTGCTGAACAAGATCATGGTTGTCTAAAAATGTATTGTAGCGCATTTTGCCACTAAAGGTAAGAAGGGTTTTAGATAAGTTTTCTGTAAACACTCGCTAAAGGGCTGCTGAAGCGGAATAGGATAACCCCGATAGGTCGAAAGGTCAACGAAAGCCACCCCCCAGCCCGATAGTCAGTCAATCTGCTGTCACTGTTCTTGCTTTTCTGGACTATTCCAGTATACTCAGGTTCCGAGAAAGGGAGTTATCTAATGGCTGACGCGCGTTTTTTTATGTACTCCGGCAGTAAGACTTTGACGGAGATTATGACGGTCTCTGAGACTGAGATTCATGGGGATTTGCCTGTTGGCGTCTCGAAAGAGTCATCGTTTAATGATGTGGCGACTCTGGATGCGGCATCAGCCAAAGACATTGCTGTCTTTCATAATCGGAAATATTTGTCGTCACTGGATAGTTCTCAGGCTGGCGTTATTATTATCGAGCCTCAATTTGCGGACCGTTGCCCTAGCACAGCGGTGGTATTGTCTTCTGCTTCCCCTTATCGTTCTTATGCCCAATTAGCCACAGCATTTTATCCAAGCCATGACTCGTTTAGGACAGGGACAGATACGTTTAATCCCATCCATCCTTCAGCCACCATCGGTCTGAATTGCACGTTTGAAGCGGGCGTTGTCATTGGCGAAAATGTGGAAATTGGTAGCAATAGCTTTATCGGCGCTAACACCGTGATTGGTAAAGGCGTGAAGCTGGGTAGCCACTGTAAGATTGCATCGAATGTGACCATAACCAATGCCCTGATCGGTAATCACGTGATTCTTCACACGGGCGTGCGCGTCGGTCAGGCGGGATTTGGCTTCCATATGGATAAACGGGGGCATTTCCCTGTGCCGCAGCTGGGCCGGGTTATTATCGAAGATTATGTGGACGTGGGTGCAAATACCACCATCGACCGAGGTAGCAGCGAAGATACCATTATTGGCGCTGGTAGTCGTATCGACAACCTGGTCATGATTGCCCATAACGTCCAAATCGGGCGTGGCTGCGTTATTGTGGCGCAGGTGGGTATCTCTGGTAGCACAAAAGTGGGAGACCATACGGCCATTGGTGGCCAAGCTGGCTTGAGCGGGCATCTTACAATCGGTAAGGGTGTTCAGATCGCCGCGCAAAGTGGTATCATGCGGGACATTGAAGACGGTCAAGTGGTGGGCGGATCCCCTGCGGTTCCTGCCAAACAATGGCACCGCCAGACAGTTGCTTTAGAAAAACTAGCAAAGAATAAAAGGAGCCAACAACTCACCTAGCACGTCATCTACGCGCGAAAGCCTGCGCTCCGGTGCTCACGTACCCAAAAGTACGCTCCGCTCCGGTGCTCGGCTTTCACACGTAGCTAACGCACTATCTGAGTTGTTAAGAAAATAATTATGAAAGGAGTATGTAACATGTCCGATGATAACGTCATTCTATTACATCCTGAAGTGGATAACTTAACCTTAGATGTTGAACAAATCCAACAGCTGATCCCCCATCGGGCGCCGATTTTGATGCTGGAGAAGTTGACCAATATCGTTCCTGGTGAAAGTGCTACGGGTATCAAGTGTGTTTCGGTGAACGAGCCCTTTTTCCAAGGGCACTTTCCGAAACTTAAGGTGATGCCCGGGGTATTGATTATTGAGGCGCTGGCTCAGACGTCGGCGGCTTTGGTGATACATACGATCAACCGTAATCAGGAAGACCTGTTGGTGTACTTTATGTCCATCGAGAGTGCGCGCTTTCGCAAGCCTGTGGTGCCTGGGGATGTGCTTGAGCTGCAGGTTAAAAAAGAACAGCACCGGGGTAACGTTTGGAAATTCAATGGCAAAGCCTTGGTGAACGGCGTCGTTCATGCAGAAGCTACCTACACGGCGATGATCGTCGAGAAAAAGGCATAAAATGACAAAGATTCACCCATCGGCCGTGGTCTCTCCATCGGCAAAAATCGGGCAAAACGTTACTATTGGTCCGTTCTGTTTTGTGGGCGACCATGTGACCCTTCACGATAATGTAACCCTGAAATCCCATGTGGTGATTGATGGCAATACGACCATCGGTGAGGGCACGCTCGTTTATCCGTTTGCATCTCTGGGGCAACCGCCGCAATCTCACAAGGATGAGTCCGGGCCGACGAACAAGTTGATCATCGGTAAGAACAATATCATCCGTGAGTATGTGACTATGCAGCCAGGAACCTCCGCAGGGGGCTTGGTGACGAGTGTGGGCGACAATGGACTCTTTATGGCCGGTAGTCACGTGGCCCATGACTGTCATATTGGTGATCACGTCACTATGGCTAATATGGCAACTTTGGCCGGACATGTGATCATTGGCGACCATGCGAACGTCGGCGGCTTGGCCGCTGTCCACCAGCATGTGCGTATTGGGCATCATGCCTTTATCGGCGGCACCGCCGGTATCAAGTACGATGTGATCCCCTATGCCATGGTTATGCCTCATCCGGACAATGTGTCGGGTTTGAACTTGGTGGGCTTAAAGCGTTCTGGGGTTTCTCGTGAAGATATCCTTGAAATGATCAGTGCTTACAATGACCTGTTTGCGGATCACCACACAATGCAAGAACGTACCGAACATGTGGCCGAGAAATATAAAGACCATAAGTATGTGATGGAGATCATCAACTTTATCAGCAATGACTCCAAGCGTGCCTTGAGTATGCCGGCGGCGTGATATGAGCGGTAAGTTAGGGATTATAGCAGGCGGCAGGGATTTACCTCAAGAGGTCATCAAGCATTGCCGCGCGAGCGGTCGCCCTTACTTTGTCTTGGCCTTTGATGGTCAGACCGATCCTGAAACTGTCATTGATAGTGATCATGCCTGGGTGAGACTGGGGGCCGTGGGTCAATCTCTGAAATTACTCAAGCAGAATGGCGTGGAAGAACTGGTCATGGTGGGGCCAATGAAGCGCCCTTCCTGGTGGGAGATCCGGCCAGACACCAAAGGCGCCTTTTGGCTGGCACGGCTGGCCAAGCATGCTTTTGGTGATGATTCTATGTTCCGCATTATTATCGATGAGCTGGAAAAAGAAGGTTTTCGGGTGATTGGCGCGGAAAACTTGATTGGTGCTAGTATTTTAGCGACGGCGGGCCCTATGGGCAAGATTACGCCGGATGAGCAGGCTCTCCAGGACATCCAACATGGCACTAAGGTGGCCCACTTGCTGGGACAAGCGGATGTGGGACAAGCGGTTATCGTCCAGGGGGGTATTGTCCTGGGTGTTGAGGCTGTGGAGGGGACCAGTGAACTGATTAAGCGTTGCCAATCTCTGCATCGAAAAGGCCCGGGCGGTGTTTTGGTGAAGACGGTTAAACCTGATCAGGACCGGCGGGTGGACCTGCCTACCATTGGGCTGGAGACCGTTAAACAGGCCCATGCACATGGCTTGCGGGGTATTGCGGTGGAGGCCAATAGCGTGCAGGTGCTGCAAAAGCGCGAGGCCGTTGAATATGCTAATGCCCATGGCCTATTTCTTTATGGGATAGAAAATGACCGTACCTAAGCGTATTTTTGTACTCGCAGGCGAAGCCTCTGGCGACCTGCTGGGGGGACGACTTCTTGACGCTATCACACAACAAGCTGACTTTCCTGTGGAATTTACGGGTGTGGGCGGACCTACCATGGAGGAAGCGGGATTGAAATCTCTCTTTCCTATGTCTGAACTCTCTATCATGGGGGTTTTTGAGGTGATCAGGCACCTGCCCCAGATTCTGCGGCGGCTGGATGAGGTGACGCGCTATATACAAGAGACCAAGCCAGATGTGGTTGTGACCATTGATTTGCCAGACTTTTCTTTCCGGTTAGCTAAGAAATTGCGCGGCTTGGGGATACCCCATGTTCACTACACGGCGCCCACCGTTTGGGCTTGGCGCCCTGGGCGCGCTAAGAAGGTCTCTAGGCTGGTGGATCATTTGCTTTGCATACTTCCATTTGAGCCGCCCTACTTTGCTCCCTATAGCCTTCCCTGCACGTTTGTGGGGCATATGGTGACGGAGTTGGGGATTGAGACTATTCCCCGGGATAAATTCCGGAAAGATAATGATCTGCTGACACAAGACACCCTATTATGCCTTCTTCCCGGCAGTCGCCGCGGCGAGGTGGAGCGTTTGTTGCCGATATTTAAAGATACAGTCCGCCGCCTGAAGATCATGCATCCCAGCCTGACTGTGGCTATTCCGGTGGTTGAGGCTGTGAAGGATATCATCGAGAAAGAGCTGAAGGATCTAAAGGTACCCATTATTTACGTAAAGGACCAACAGCAACGCTATGAAGCCATGCGTGCCGCCGATGTGGCGTTGGCGGCTTCTGGTACCGTAAATCTGGAACTGGCCATGGCGGGGGTGCCGTTTGTGATTGCCTATAAGATGAATCCCCTGACTGCTTGGCTTGCGCCGAAGGTGATTAAGGTCAAGTACATGACCATGACCAATATCCTGCTGGATCGCCCTGCGGTGCCTGAGTTCTTTCAGAACGACTGCACCGCTGAGAACTTATTCTCAGCGGTGCACATGTTCTTAAAGGATAAAACACTCAAAGAAAAGCTCGTGAAGGACGCAGAAGAGGCCACATCCATGCTGCGACCCGATTCAGGAACACCGAGTCAGATCGCTGCACAGGCTGTGCTTATGCGTGTGAAACCTCGCACTTCCCAGCTGCAATCAGATGTTCAGCAAATTGGGTATCACTGCAATTCTGTATGATGATGCAGCCGCCGCCCGCAAAGCTGATCTTTGTATCGATGGCGCTTGGGTCCGGACCATAGTGGCCTACAGTGCATGTTATGCCTAAATTATTAAGCTCGGCCTGATTGCACTCACCGCTGGTAAGATGATTATCGTGCAGCTTATCTAAAGCACATAGTACCCCGTTTGCGGTATGGTCGTCGAACTCAAAACAATCTGCACCGTTATAATTTAATATTAGATCTTGTTGCGCCCCGGCTAAGCATATCTTACCATTACTGCCCGTCTCCACATCAAAGATATAGCTATCACCACTGCCAAATTTATCCGAGCAATGGTTAACGATTACATCGCCCGCACCGAGGACGGAAACGTTCAATGTACCTTGCGCTGAACAATCACAGCCGTAATCTTTGGAGCTCATGCCATCATCCAGAGTAAAATTAAACTCGATGGTGTTATCACCCATAGGCAACTTTTCAGCACCAGCCGTATTCGAATAGGTATAAGCACCACTGCTGAGATTGACATCCAAAGTCCCTATCTGGACATTATTATCAAAGTAAACATTAAAATCTTCATGTCCATTTGAAATAACGCCCGCCCCCGCAGTAATTCCTGTGGAAGAACTGCCCGCATCAAACGCCACATTGCTCACATGGATCGCAGCACCATCGTTATCATGAGCACCGGTGTCAACCACAAGGTTGCCGACAACGGAAACGCAAGGCGCATCACCGATAAGACATGGGTTGAGTACAGGCTCGCAAAGAGTAACCTTGCAGCCTTCATCGCCGGCCACGGAGATGTTCAAGACACCATCAGCCGAGCAGCCGCACATACAACCATCAGAGTTCATGCTATCACTCAAGGTGAAATTAAACTCAATGGTGTGAAGGCCATCGGGGAGATTCTCAGCACCAGCGGTATTGTTATAGGTGTAAGCACCTGTGCTCAAGTTCACATTCAGCGTACCAATCTCGGCACCACTAAAGTATACTGCAAAGGTCTCATGCCCATTGGACACCACACCTGCCCCGGCGGTGATATGACTGGATGAGCTGCCGGCGTCAAACGCAACGCTGCTCACGGTAATACCCGCATTTTCGTTGTCATGAGCACCGGTGTCAACCACCAGGTTGCCATTAACAGAATCGCAAGTGTCATCACAGATAGCTGGTGGGTTAAGCACTGGCTGGCAGAGAGTAATCTTGCAGCCTTCGTCGCCGACCACGGTGATATTCAAGGTAGCATCGACGGAGCAGCCGCACATACAGCCATCGGCGTCCATGCTATCGCTCAAAGTAAACTTAAACTCAATGGTGTTAGGACCATCGGGAAGATTCTCAGCGCCAGCGGTATTGTTATAGGTATAAGCGCCTGTGCTCAAGTTCACATTCAAGGTGCCAATCTCGGTGGTGCCATTAAAGTAAACCGTAATTATTTCATGCCCATTGGACACCAGACCCGCACCAGCGGTGATATGACTGGATGAGCTACCGGCATCAAACGCCACGTTGCTCACGGTAATACCGGCATTGTCAGTATCATGGGCACCAGTGTCAACCACCAGATTGCCTGCTACGGAATCGCAAGGCATAGCACAGATAGGAGCTGGATTGAGCACTGGCTCACAAAGAGTAATCTCGCAACTACCGCCCTCGACTGACACGTTCAGTGTGCCAGTGGCTGTGCATTCACAGCTGCAGCCGTCCATACCATCACCGAGAGTGAATTTGAACTCTATAACGTTCTTGCCTTCAGGCAGAACGTCTGCGTTGGCGCTATTGGCGTAAGTATAAGCACCGGTTGCTAAAGTTACATTAAGCGTGCCAATCTCGGTGCTGTCATAAAAGACATTGATAAGCTCATGGCCAGGGACAGATGTCAGATCTGGAGTACCGGCAGTGATGCCCTTGGAAGAGGTACCGGCATCAAAGGCAACGGAGTCCACATGGATAGGTGAGCCATTGCCATCGGCAGCGCCGGAATCGACAATGATGTTACCCATAACCGATGCGCACATGTCATCATAGATGGGAGGTGGGTTAAGAATAGGCTCGCAAAGGGTGATCATGCAACTGCCGCCCTCGACGGTCACGTTCAGTGTGCCAGTGGCTGTGCAACCACAGTCGCAGCCGTCCATACCATCACCGAGCGTGAATTTGAACTCTATAACGTTCTTGCCTTCGGGCAGAACGTCTGCGTTGGCGCTATTGGCGTAAGTATAAGCACCGGTTGCTAAAGTTACATTAAGCGTGCCAATCTCGGTGCTGTCATAAAAGACATTGATAAGCTCATGGCCAGGGACAGATGTCAGATCTGGAGTACCGGCAGTGATGCCCTTGGAAGAGGTACCGGCATCAAAGGCAACGGAGTCCACATGGATAGGTGAGCCATTGCCATCGGCAGCGCCGGAATCGACAATGATGTTACCCATAACCGATGCGCACATGTCATCATAGATGGGAGGTGGGTTAAGAATAGGCTCGCAAAGGGTGATCATGCAGCTGCCGCCCTCGACGGTCACGTTCAGTGTGCCAGTGGCTGTGCAACCACAGCCGCAGCCTTCCATACCATCACCGAGAGTGAAGTTGAACTCAATAACGTTCTTGCCTTCGGGCAGAACGTCAGCGTTGGCGCTATTGGAATAGGTATAAGCACCGGTTGCCAAAGTTACATTAAGCGTGCCAATCTCGGTGCTGTCATAAAAGACATTGATAAGCTCATGGCCAGGGACAGATGTCAGATCTGGAGTACCGGCAGTGATGCCCTTGGAAGAGGTACCGGCATCAAAGGCAACGGAGTCCACATGGATAGGTGAGCCATTGCCATCGGCAGCGCCGGAATCGACAATGATGTTACCCATAACCGATGCGCACATGTCATCATAGATGGGAGGTGGGTTAAGAATAGGCTCGCAAAGGGTGATCATGCAGCTGCCGCCCTCGACGGTCACGTTCAGTGTGCCAGTGGCTGTGCAACCACAGTCGCAGCCGTCCATACCATCACCGAGCGTGAATTTGAACTCTATAACGTTCTTGCCTTCGGGCAGAACGTCTGCGTTGGCGCTATTGGCGTAAGTATAAGCACCGGTTGCTAAAGTTACATTAAGCGTGCCAATCTCGGTGCTGTCATAAAAGACATTGATAAGCTCATGGCCAGGGACAGATGTCAGATCTGGAGTACCGGCAGTGATGCCCTTGGAAGAGGTACCGGCATCAAAGGCAACGGAGTCCACATGGATAGGTGAGCCATTGCCATCGGCAGCGCCGGAATCGACAATGATGTTACCCATAACCGATGCGCACATGTCATCATAGATGGGAGGTGGGTTAAGAATAGGCTCGCAAAGGGTGATCATGCAACTGCCGCCCTCGACGGTCACGTTCAGTGTGCCAGTGGCTGTGCAACCACAGTCGCAGCCGTCCATACCATCACCGAGAGTGAATTTGAACTCTATAACGTTCTTGCCTTCGGGCAAAACGTCTGCGTTGGCGCTATTGGCGTAAGTATAAGCACCGGTTGCCAAAGTTACATTCAGCGTGCCAATCTCGGTGCTGTCATAAAAGACATTGATAAGCTCATGGCCAGGGACAGATGTCAGATCTGGAGTACCGGCAGTGATGCCCTTGGAAGAGGTAGCGGCATCAAAGGCAACGGAGTCCACATGGATAGGTGAGCCATTGCCATCGCTCGCACCGGAATCGACAATGATGTTACCCATAACCGATGCGCACATGTCATCATAGATGGGAGGTGGGTTAAGAATAGGCTCGCAAAGGGTGATCATGCAACTGCCGCCCTCGACGGTCACGTTCAGTGTGCCAGTGGCTGTGCAACCACAGTCGCAGCCGTCCATACCATCACCGAGAGTGAATTTGAACTCTATAACGTTCTTGCCTTCGGGCAAAACGTCTGCGTTGGCGCTATTGGCGTAAGTATAAGCACCGGTTGCCAAAGTTACATTCAGCGTGCCAATCTCGGTGCTGTCATAAAAGACATTGATAAGCTCATGGCCAGGGACAGATGTCAGATCTGGAGTACCGGCAGTGATGCCCTTGGAAGAGGTAGCGGCATCAAAGGCAACGGAGTCCACATGGATAGGTGAGCCATTGCCATCGCTCGCACCGGAATCGACAATGATGTTACCCATAACCGATGCGCACATGTCATCATAGATGGGAGGTGGGTTAAGAATAGGCTCGCAAAGGGTGATCATGCAACTGCCGCCCTCGACGGTCACGTTCAGTGTGCCAGTGGCTGTGCAACCACAGTCGCAGCCGTCCATACCATCACCGAGCGTGAATTTGAACTCTATAACGTTCTTGCCTTCGGGCAAAACGTCTGCGTTGGCGCTATTGGCGTAAGTATAAGCACCGGTTGCCAAAGTTACATTCAGCGTGCCAATCTCGGTGCTGTCATAAAAGACATTGATAAGCTCATGGCCAGGGACAGATGTCAGATCTGGAGTACCGGCAGTGATGCCCTTGGAAGAGGTAGCGGCATCAAAGGCAACGGAGTCCACATGGATAGGTGAGCCATTGCCATCGCTCGCACCGGAATCGACAATGATGTTACCCATAACCGATGCGCACATGTCATCATAGATGGGAGGTGGGTTAAGAATAGGCTCGCAAAGGGTGATCATGCAACTGCCGCCCTCGACGGTCACGTTCAGTGTACCAGTGGCTGTGCAACCACAGTCGCAGCCGTCCATACCATCACCGAGCGTGAATTTGAACTCTATAACGTTCTTGCCTTCGGGCAGAACGTCTGCGTTGGCGCTATTGGCGTAAGTATAAGCACCGGTTGCTAAAGTTACATTAAGCGTGCCAATCTCGGTGCTGTCATAAAAGACATTGATAAGCTCATGGCCAGGGACAGATGTCAGATCTGGAGTACCGGCAGTGATGCCCTTGGAAGAGGTACCGGCATCAAAGGCAACGGAGTCCACATGGATAGGTGAGCCATTGCCATCGGCAGCGCCGGAATCGACAATGATGTTACCCATAACCGATGCGCACATGTCATCATAGATGGGAGGTGGGTTAAGAATAGGCTCGCAAAGGGTGATCATGCAACTGCCGCCCTCGACGGTCACGTTCAGTGTGCCAGTGGCTGTGCAACCACAGTCGCAGCCGTCCATACCATCACCGAGAGTGAATTTGAACTCTATAACGTTCTTGCCTTCGGGCAAAACGTCTGCGTTGGCGCTATTGGCGTAAGTATAAGCACCGGTTGCCAAAGTTACATTCAGCGTGCCAATCTCGGTGCTGTCATAAAAGACATTGATAAGCTCATGGCCAGGGACAGATGTCAGATCTGGAGTACCGGCAGTGATGCCCTTGGAAGAGGTAGCGGCATCAAAGGCAACGGAGTCCACATGGATAGGTGAGCCATTGCCATCGCTCGCACCGGAATCGACAATGATGTTACCCATAACCGATGCGCACATGTCATCATAGATGGGAGGTGGGTTAAGAATAGGCTCGCAAAGGGTGATCATGCAACTGCCGCCCTCGACGGTCACGTTCAGTGTGCCAGTGGCTGTGCAACCACAGTCGCAGCCGTCCATACCATCACCGAGCGTGAATTTGAACTCTATAACGTTCTTGCCTTCGGGCAAAACGTCTGCGTTGGCGCTATTGGCGTAAGTATAAGCACCGGTTGCCAAAGTTACATTCAGCGTGCCAATCTCGGTGCTGTCATAAAAGACATTGATAAGCTCATGGCCAGGGACAGATGTCAGATCTGGAGTACCGGCAGTGATGCCCTTGGAAGAGGTAGCGGCATCAAAGGCAACGGAGTCCACATGGATAGGTGAGCCATTGCCATCGCTCGCACCGGAATCGACAATGATGTTACCCATAACCGATGCGCACATGTCATCATAGATGGGAGGTGGGTTAAGAATAGGCTCGCAAAGGGTGATCATGCAACTGCCGCCCTCGACGGTCACGTTCAGTGTACCAGTGGCTGTGCAACCACAGCCGCAGCCTTCCATACCATCACCGAGAGTGAAGTTGAACTCAATAACGTTCTTGCCTTCGGGCAAAACGTCCGCATTGGCGCTATTGGAATAGGTATAAGCACCGGTTGCCAAAGTTACATTCAGGGTACCAATCTCGGTGCTGTCATAAAAGACATTGATAAGCTCATGGCCAGGTACACTTGTCAGATCAGGAGAACCGGCGGTTATGCCTTTGGAAGATGTACCGGCATCAAAGGATACGGAGTCCACATGAATAGGCGTGCCATTACCATCGTAAGCACCGGAATCCACGATGATGTTGCCAGAAAGCGATGAGCACATGTCATCCCAGATAGGAGGTGGGTTAAGTATAGGCTCGGGAATAGTGATCATACAGTTACCGCCCTCGACGGTCACGTTCAACGTGCCCGTGGCTGTGCAGCTCATCCCGGCTTCACCTAAGACGAACTGAAACTCTATAATATTGGCGCCTATGGGCAGCTTATCGGCACCAGGTGCATTCGCATAAGTGTATGCTCCTGTTGATAGGTTCACATTCAAGGTTCCAATCTCGATGGTACCATCAAAATAAATCGTTATGATTTCGTGCCCGTCCGTAATAACACCTGGGCCGGCTGAAATACCTGGTGAGGAAGTTCCCGCATCAAAGGACACCGAGTCCACATGGATAGGTGAGCCATCGTTATCATAGGCACCAGAATCTATGACGAGGTTGCCCGAACGTGAATCGCAAGGCATATCGTAGATCGGGGTAGGGTTCAATACGGGATAGGTCAACGCAAGCATACACATGTGCATTGGTGGAAGATTTGGTGGAATATAGTTATGAACCGGTATGTACTGTACCTGGGGGACGTTCTCTTCCTCCTCAAGAAAGTGGATTTGGGGCACTGGAATCAAGGGATCAATCTCACGACTCAACCCTAGAGGAGCTAGCCCGGGGCTCAAAGCGCTCAAAAGACCGGCGCTACCACTGAAATAATCATCGGCGGGCAAAAAGTCCGCGCCGCCTGAGTATGGCAATAGGGCGCCCGTTACACGAATGCCGCTATAAAAATTATCTGGGGCTATAGTGCCAAAGCCTGCAGGGGCGGTCACGCCAGCGAACTTGGATCCGGCCAATGTTTGCGACCAGTCCGTAGATATACCAGGATGCACGAAATTTACGCTTGCTGAGCCACTGTAATCGAAGTTTCCGTCAGATTCTGACTTCTGTTGATTCGCATGACCTTCTGGCACGACCTTGTCCTTGGCCTCATCATAATCAAGATCATGTGAATGGTGGGGTTTTGTATGTGCGGCTGTCTCCATATAAACAGGATCTACTGGAACTGTACTGGCAGCGTAAGTCAGAAGATCTGACGCACCGTCTGCAAAGATCACGCCGCTATGGCCTGCCACAGTTGTTAATTCGTGATTTCCAGAATGGTCAGGAAGAGGCTTAAAGTGACCCTCATGGATCCAATCGAGGATTTTATCTAGATTTAGGTCAACGAGCATCAGGAGGGGCAGGACGTTATGCCTCTTGCTTTTTACCATTTTCTCGTAATCTTTAAAGTCTTTCATGATACTATATCCCTATCTCTTCACCGTTAAATTCTTTACCGTAAAACCAAGATCGCAGATTACCTGGAGTTACTATATAATACTTATCGATAATTAGCTTATTCTTACTTGTCCATAATTACATTCTAGCACAACTATTGTGGCTGTGTTTTCAATTTTCACAGTTTTTAACTTTTTGTTAAACTTATTTTGCCCTATTAGGCATTCTTTGACTGGGGATATTCATCATGTATGATTTATGAACCATTAGGACAAAATAGTAGGAGTAAGGGACATGAAATACCCGCGATCATAAGGGTCACCTATCCCCTCATAGTAAATTCCCGCTTGATTGAAGGTGGCAACTGCGTGCTGGTGAGGCCTTCCCATGTCTAGAAAAATGGCCCGCCCCGGAGAGGGAGACTCAAACGTACCTGATACACTGAAAAATGCGTTAAGAATCAGGGCTATAACAACGAGGGATATTAACCCAAGTCGGACCTTCCCTATGTATGACAGATGCCTTGATGTATACATTTCTTTACCACCAGTTTAAAAAAGCATTAAATAAGTACTTGATAATAGTTTATTATATTACAGATAGAAATGTTATAGTATAGAATTGTAGGCATAGTTAGCATATCATTAGTAAATGTCTGATGCGAGATAGAGGTGGACGCGCTATTAACCTAGAGTTTTATTGCCTGAGCCAGGTCAGATAGTTTCGATTTAATTGGTCTGGGGAGTACTAAGGACAGGTTCACAAACCATCGGCACTCATGAAATCATCGTCTCCATCCGATAGTAAATTGGCTGCGAGGTCATCATCGGAAAAAAGTAAGCCCGTAGAGAGGCACTTATCATGGGCATCCATGATTTGATATATGGTGGATGCAGACGTTGCGCCAAAGGACAGGCGCAGCTTTTCCGCTTCTTGCTTTGCAAGATTTAGGTCATACATCTTACCGTGACCGAATGCGTGCAAGGCGAACAGTGTCAATAGCTCCACGGCATTGACGCCTCGCTTGCAATTTTCACGTGCCCTGGCGGCTAAGAACTCGATATTGAAGGAGGGAGGTGTTACTTTGAATAAAAAATCGACATAGTCTGCCGCCACGGGATACGCCGCTCGCAGCTTTTGGATATCATCATACATGTCAATGGTCGGCCAACGAAAGGAGAAAGGATGGCGCACAATCCAAAGAACTCGCGAATCACGGCTGGGTAACCAACGGTTCATGCCGCTGGAGAAATTGGAGTTGAGTCGATATTCTTCCATGCTACTGAGAGAGTATGATTCAAAGGTAGTAAGCTGCTCCATAAGCTGATCACTGACAGTGTACTTTTTTTCTTGAATAACCAGTTTGCAGTAAGTGGTCAGACACTTTGTGTATACGTTGAAGACTAAAGGATCTGCAGAAGCTGCTACGATCTTAAGGTACGCGGTCTCAAGTTTAGGTTTGGCGGCGCTGTCTGCCTCATTATCGGAAGAGCCCCATTCTATGTCAAAGAACGTGGAGCTGCTTCTTCTGGGGATGAATTGGGGTTTGCTCTGGAACCATGAGCGGAGCATGCCGGACTGTTCCATGGGATTATTATCCGGGCTGTCAGGAGCCGATGCTAGACTAGCCCCCGGAAGACATAACAATAAATATAAGACGAGTCTTGCCATGCCCCCTCCTCAGCCCTTGCGGGCTTAAGCTGTTACTTTTTTCGATTTGTGCGAGCCCACAAAGGCTCCTTTAGGGTCGGCCTCTAAAAATGCGGTGATGGTTTGCGCATCCTTAGGTCTTGAGAAGTAAAAGCCTTGGGCTAATTCACAGCCAATTCTTTTGACCACCTCGTACTCACTGACGGTCTCGATGCCTTCCACAATGGATAGCATCTTCATTTCCTTGGCGAGCATGTGTATCAGCTTCACGGTGCGAGCCGACTTCTGTCGACCGTCAATTCCAGTTACAAATTCTCGGGCTACCTTTAATATATTAAAGGGGAAATCATTCAGGACTGCAAGAGAAGAATAGCCTGTACCAAAATCATCGATGGCCAGTTGTATACCTAATTCTTTGAGCTGGTGCAGGCGCGGCAGGACCTGATAAATATCGTGCATTAATATATTTTCAGTGATTTCAACAATAAGATTGTTGCCAGCAATACCTGTTTCGCTCAAGACTTCATGGATGACATCCGCAAGGCCGTCCCCATCTAACTGGCGTCCCGAAACGTTAACACACATAAACCAATCTTTGGATCCTGGCATGGTCTGCTGCCACTCACGGAGCTGTTCGCATGCTTTTTGGAGGCCCCAGCTGCCCATCTCTTTGATAAGACCGATCTCCTCTGCCAATGGGATAAAATCCAAGGGATAAATGATACCATTTTCAGGGTGCTGCCAGCGCATCAATGCTTCAAAGCCAGCCACTTCTCCTGTTTCCAAGGAAACCACCGGCTGATAATGCAGGAGCAATTCCTGTCGATCTTTTGCGCCCAACAAGGTGTGTTGCAGGGTGAAATGCTTACTGGAGCTCATTTCCATCGTATGATTGAAGATTTCGTATCGGTTGCGACCTTTGGATTTGGCGTGATAGAGTGCCAAGTCTGCGTCCCGGACACTCATCTCGGCGTCCTTGTATTCACTGGTATCCGTTACGATACCGATACTCACACTCACTCGAACGGACATATCGTGTAACTTAATTGGCTTTTCTATTTCTGAGAGGATGCGGGTGGCTAGCCCTTCTACTTCGTTCTGATCGGATGTTCCTGCCACTAAAATGACAAACTCATCGCCGCCTAGCCTGGCCACAGTATCTTGCTCGCGGACACAGGCAGTCATGCGCTGTGTCACGGTTTTCAAGATCTGATCCCCAGCTTCATGGCCAAGGTTATCGTTGACGTCTTTAAATTCGTCCAAATCCAAGAACATGACCGAATACAATTGGGTTGGATCTCGTCGTTGGTGAACGATGATTTGCTGCAACCGCTCCATCAGCAAGGCCCGATTGGCCGTCCCCGTCAAAGGATCATGCAAGGCATTGTATGACATCTCTTGCTCTTCGCTTTTGCGATCCGTAATATCCGTTTGCGAACCCACCAAGCGACGGGGCTGTCCGGCTACATCTTGTAAGACTTGGCCGCGGGTCAAGACCCAGCGATAATAACCATTCTTATGGCGAATCCGGTATTCTATTGCTATCCGTTCAGCTGACCCTTCCAGATGGGTTTGGATGGCAGTCTCTAGTAGCGGGGCATCATCAGGATGAACCCGGGCAAACCAAGAGGTCGCATTGGGCTCGACTTCATCGATCTGAAAACCTATGATTTCGCACCAGCGGGGTGAATAAAATACGAGATCACGGGCGAGATCCCAGTCCCAAACACCATCATTGGAAGCACTTACGGCAAGTTCAAACCGCTCTAATCCTCGCTCAGATATGGACTCTTGGATGTTACGCAGCTTTTCTTTAGATTGCTGTAGCCCGAGAAGATTTTCGATACGTTGCAAAAGGGTTGCTCGTTCAATGACAGGCCCAATCACTTCATGGACAAAATTATCCAGATCAAGGGGTACTTCTTTGTCGTCATTTTGAAGTACGAGTATCGGCACATCGCGTGGCAAACTTTTCAGGGTTTTCAGATGAACTGTATCTTCAAGGATTTTTTGATCCACAACAAAAAGATTGCACTTATTTTGCTCAACCCAAGACACCGCGTCCGTTGGCTTTTGGAATGATTCTATATTAAGCCCCATGGGCGTTCGCGCTAAGGACTGGCGGATCAGCTCAGCCCGCTTCTTGTTAAGGTCGATAAGGATCATCGCCATGGGTTTGCACTCCCTCATAATAATTATTGTGCCCTTGTATGATGACATTGTATTGTTAAAAAACTATGAAGGAGTAAACGCCATGATTGCCACGAAAGCACGGTTCCATTATTTAGACCATATGCGCGGATTGATGATTGCCTTCGTCGTCTTGCAGCATGCTGTTCAAGGATATGCTGAACAATGGGGCGGACGGATGTGGTTTATAGACCTGCCCGACCGCAGTCGTGCTTTTGATGTGATGTTTATGTGGACCGATGCCTTTATCATGCAGGCTCTCTTTTTCCTGGCCGGTATGTTTGTGCTGCCATCCCTTTATCGCCGTGGATGGCTCAGCTTTATTAAGGAAAAAACAGTCCGGCTGTTCATTCCCATGCTTGTGGGTATCGCCGTATTGGTGCCGCCTCTACGTTATGTTAAATACGAAGAAACTCAAGAGCCAGGCATTGGCTATTTTGATTATTGGTGGAACGTGTTCTTGACACCAGAGAACTTCAGCCCAGCGGGGTTTTGGTTCATTGCCTTTCTGTTGCTGTTCACGTTTGTGACTGCTTTTGTGGACTTGATCTTGCCTTTTGTAACCAGGTTTATCGGGCGGCTGACCGCTTGGTTGGCGGGGCGGCCTGTTGTTGGGTATTTGATCGTTGCTATTATTGCCTCGATCCTGATTGGATATAGCGATGTACGCTGGGGGACCCCTTGGTGGATGGGGCTGGGTGATCTTGTGATTATGGATGACAATTCGTGGCTTTCAGCCTTTGTCGGTCTGTTTGTGGCCCGTAGTAATATGCTATTCAGCTATATCTTTTTCTTTATCCTCGGGGTTGGGGTGGCCAATGCGGATCTGTTGAAGAAAACAGATATCATGGAGCGTGCTTCTGCCAACTGGCTGGCCTGGGTGGGGCTTTTGGTGATTTTGTCCATTGCCTATAGCTGGTACAATCAGGCTCATCTTTATACGGGTGCATTCAGTAATGATATCCAGCGGTATTTCGCCATGGGCGGCAGTATGGATAACGCTTGGGGCTTATTTCGCGAGGTGGCGCCAGGGTTGTTGATTCGGACGACTCTGCATGGCTTCATGTGTACGGCTCAAATATTTACGATTATGATAGTGCTGTATAAGTTTACCAACGATGATATAGGTAAATGGGCCTCTCTGGGCGCCTGTTCCTATGGTATTTTCTACCTGCACGAGCCCATCGTGGTGTGGAGTCAATACGGGCTGATGAACGTGGGGCTGCCAAATGGGATTAAGATGGCCATTGTGTTTGCGTTTGCACTAGGGCTGGCTTGGACGTTGACGGCGAAGGTGTTGCATAAGACACCTTTGGTGAAGCACGTGTTTTGATTTACTGGTATTTAAACCTGACAACTCGAACAATAAAAACTCGATCTGCCTGCATGTTGCATGCGCCAGATGGGGGCGCCGCAGCGGTTGCAGGTTTCTCCTTGCCTGCCGTAGACTTGGAAACTGTGTTGGAAATAGCCCATTTCGCCGTTGGTTTGTTGGTGGTCACGTAAGGTTGAGCCTCCTGCGGCGATGGCTTTTTTCAGGACGCCTTGGATTGATTTCAGCAATTGTGCCATTTCGGGACGATTTATCTCGCAAGCGGGACGGCTGGGGTGGATGCGAGACAGATAAAGGGCCTCGCAGACGTAGATGTTGCCTAGGCCGGCAACGATTCTTTGATCTAGCAGTACGGACTTGATGGGGGCGCTTTTGTTTTTGGCAGCGGCTAGGAGGAAATCAAGGGTGAATTGCTCGCTCAGTGGCTCGGGACCTAGGGTTTTGAAGGCTTTGTAACTGGCAAGGTGATCGGTTGTGCACAAATCTATAAAGCCGAAACGGCGGGCGTCATTGTAGGTGACGATGGCTCCGCTCGACATGTGGAATATAGCGTGATCGTGCTTTTTGGGGTGATAGTCCTTGGTCACAGACACGCGGCCGGACATGCCCAGATGTATGATGAGAGACTCGCCTGAATCTAGATCGGCTATCATGTATTTTGCGCGGCGGGAGATATCCGTGATTAATCGCCCTGTCAGTCGTTCAACAAAATTTTCTGGAAAAGGGTAGCGTAGATCAAGGCGGTTTTGCACAACCTTATTAATCTTAAAGCCTTTCATAATGGGCTTTAGGCCTTGTAAAACGGTTTCGACTTCGGGGAGTTCAGGCATGACATTCCTTAAAATAGGCGATTGAAATCTATCGCAAAGTGATGCACATTGTCAATAACATGGGAAATTAATAAACGTAACGAATCACCATCATGGTGGATAGGATGGACCAAGTCTCAGCTTGTCATCCCTTGAAATATTTGGTGAGTGGTTACTAAAGTAATATAGCTTTACAATTTAGGGGATCACAATGTCAAAGGCACTTAAAACCAGTTCTTACGATTCATTTAACAGCTCTCGCAAGGAACATGCGGCGCGCATCATGAAGCAAGTCAACGATGGCGGGGCTGAATACGTCGACTTTCGTTTCACGGATATGCAGGGTGTCTGGCATCATCTATCGGTGCACAAGAATGCTCTAGATGAGGCGACTCTTTGCGATGGACTTATGTTTGATGGCTCTTCGATAACTGGCTGGCGGCCGATTCATGATTCTGACATGTTGCTTTCCCCGGATTCTACCAATGCGGTATTTGACCAGCTGACTGAACATACGACGTTGATCGTGTTCTGCAGTGTGGTTGAGCCATCCTCGGGTAAGCAGTATTCCCGCGACCCGCGTTCTGTGGCTGTAAAGGGTGAAGAATACCTGCGCCAGACAGGTATTGCCGATGAGGCGCGTTTTGGACCTGAGCCTGAGTTCTTTATCTTTGATGAAGTGCATTATGAGACCAGCCCACAAAATTCCTTTTATAATATCAACTGGACCGAAGGTGCCTATCCGAATAGCTCTTTATTGAACACCAAAGGGCATATGCGTCATTTTGGCCATAAGATGCTGCCTGGCAAGGGCTATTTCCCTGTGCCGCCGGTGGATTCGGCCAATGACCTTCGGGCGGAGATGTTGTCGGTCATGAATACCATGGGACTGAATGGCGACAAGCATCACCATGAAGTGGCATCCGGTCAGCACGAGATTGGCTTTAAGTACGCTGACCTGCTGACGACCGGTGATAACCTGCAGCTGTTCAAATATGTGATTCGCAATGTAGCCCATAATTTCAACAAGACTGTTACGTTTATGCCCAAGCCCATTTATGGCGACAATGGTTCTGGGATGCATGTGCACCAGTCCCTGTGGAAGAATGGGGAGCCCCTGTTCCCAGGCAATGAATATGGCGGACTGTCTGAACTGGCCCTGCATTACATCGGCGGCATCATCCATCACGCCCGGTCATTGAATGCGTTTACCAATCCGACGACGAATAGTTATAAACGACTGGTTCCGGGCTTTGAAGCACCTGTTTACATTGCATACTCGGCGCGCAATCGTTCCGCGGCGCTGAGGATCCCCACATTCCTGAACCGCGACAGAGGCGTATTGAAGTGCGCTTCCCCGACGCGACTGCCAATGGGTATTTAGCCTTGACGGCAATGATGATGGCTGGTTTGGATGGTATACAAAACAAGATCCACCCCGGAGAGGCCCTGGATATAAATTTGTACGAAACAAAGCATGGCGAGAACAAGTACGGGCTTTTGTGCACGTCGCTGCAGGATGCTGTTCGTGCGCTCAACGAGGATCGTGAATACCTGCTGAAGGGGGATGTGTTTACCAATGATCTGATTGATGCCTATATCGGGATCAAACAAGAGGAAATTCATATGTTCTCAAGGGTGCCGCATCCGATTGAGTTTGAGATGTATTATAGTATTTAGTAAGGTTAGAATCCAGAATCCGGAATCCGGAATCCAGTTTAGTGTGTCTTAGGTCACCGATTCCGCCTCCAGCGGCCGTCATCCTCGAGCGGCATAAGCGAAGCGTTGCTGGACAGGATCCAGCGCACATAGTGTGAGCGTCGCGAACTCGAAACTAACTTCGTTGGGGCGAGAGTGCTAATAAGGCGTTCGCTGCGCTCACACATGTCTAACTGGATCCTTCACTACCGCCCGCTTCGCGGTCGTCCGTTCAGGATGACGGTTGCTGGGGGCTGAACTAATAATCCAGGTTTCTGGTTTCTGGTTTCTGGTTTCTGGTTTCTGGTTTCTGGTTTCTGGTTTCTGGTTTCTGGAGTCCAGTTTAGTGTGCCTTAGGTCACCGATCCCGCCCCAGCGGCCGTCATCCTCGAGCGGCATAAGCGAAGCGTTGCTGGACAGGATCCAGCGCAATTGTGTGAGCGTAGCGAACTCGAAACTAACTTCGTTGGGGCGAGAAGGTTAATAAGGAGTTCGCTGCGCTCACACATGTCTAACTGGATCCTTCTCTACCGCCCGCTTCGCGGTCGTTCGTTCAGGATGACGGTTGCTGTGGGCTGAACTAATAATCCTGAATTCTGTTTTCCGGTTTCCGGATTCTGGTTTCTTGTTTCCGGATTCTGGATTCTGGTTTCTGGTTTCCGGTTTCTGGTTTCCGGTTTCTGGTTTCCGGTTTCTGGTTTCCGGTTTCCGGATTCTGGTTTCTGACTTCCGGATCCCGCTCAAGGTTTCTCCTTGTTATTGCGCCTGAATTTGGTATTATATTATATCTATCATAACCCATAAACATACATAAGGCGCTGCGTTGGAGGAATTACCACCCTATCTGAATGATATCATTGTATTTTTGCTTTCGGCGGTGGTCGTTGTCTCGATTTTCCGTCGTTTTAAGGCAAGTCCTGTTATTGGGTATATGATCGCTGGCGTTCTTATTGGGCCTCACCTGTTGGGGTTTATCAGTGAGCTTGAAAGCTCGAAATTCCTTGGCCAGATGGGTGTGGTGTTTTTCCTGTTTTCCGTAGGCCTCAAGCTTACGTTGGAACGATTGCAGAGCATGCGTCGTTATGTGTTTGGCTTGGGGGCCCTGCAGGTTTTAATCACTAGCTTTGCCATAGGCACATTTTGTTACATGGTCGATGTATCCGTGCAGGCGTCTATCCTTATTGGAAGCGCCCTGGCCCTTTCGTCCACGGCTGTGAGCTTACAAGTCATGACAGAACGTGAAGAGCTTGCGGTCCGTTTTGGACGTGCATCCTTTGCGGTGTTGCTGTTCCAGGATCTGGCCGTTGTTGTCCTGTTGGTGCTGGTTAACACGATGGGCAAGAACGAGCTTCCCCTTATCGACGAGCTGGCGTGGGTTGCCGTCAAGACAGGTGTCGTGCTGGCGGTTATAATTGCCGTTGGCCGTATGATTTTGAGGCCTTTATTCCGAGCAATGTCGAAGCACGGCAATCCGGAGCTGTTTGTGGCTATGACTTTGTTGGTCATTCTGACCACCAGTGTAACGACAGCTGCCGCGGGTCTTTCCATGGAGCTGGGCGCCTTTTTGGCGGGGCTGTTGCTTTCGGAAACCGAATACCGACACCAGGTGCAAGCAGACGTTGCACCTTTCCATGGGTTGCTGTTGGGGCTGTTCTTTATCACTGTCGGCATGTCCATTGATTTGGGACTCATTATTGATCACATCGTCTTGTTGCCAGCAATTATTGCCAGCCTTATTTTGACGAAGTTCGTGCTCATCATCATTTCTTGTCGAGTGTTTATGCTGCCCTTCATGACGTCGCTCAGGGTGGCATTGATCTTGGCAAGCGGCGGTGAGTTCGCTTTCGTGATTTTTGGGCCGGCCATTGATAACCATATTATTCCAGCAGAATTGGGACAAATCTTGTATGCGGCTGTGGCTATATCTATGGGCTTGACGCCGTTGCTGGACTCTCTGGGCAAGTTCCTTGAGGTCCGTTATACGGAGGCCGAGTCGACCCTGACCATCCGCAAAGCTTTCCGGGAAGGTGACTTGAAGGATCACGTTATCATTTTAGGCTTTGGACGCGTGGGTAAATTAGTGGCCCGCATGTTGACCGAACGGGTGATTCCTTTTGTGGCCATCGATGATGACATGGATAGGGTCAACCTAGGCCGAGCCCGTGGCTGGCCCGTATTTTATGGCGACGCCCTGCGTCCCAATGTGTTGGATATTTTGGGCGCCAAGAAGGCCAAGGTCATCCTCGTGTGTCTAAGCTCTAGCACGAAGTCCATGAAGGTCACATTGGACATACGAAAGGCCTTCCCTCATGTAGAAGTTTGTGTGCGCCTGCGCGACGATCGTTATGCCAAGAAGCTGATCGCCGCCGGCGCAAGAAGTCATCATTCCTGAAACCCTAGAGCCAAGCCTTCAACTGGCCAGCTCTGTTCTTCTGGGCCTCGGCATATCTGCGGAAGAAACCAAGCAAGTAATAGACGACTTCCGCAAGACACTCTCCAGCAACCCCAGACTGGATCCCGACGAGCAAGTGGCAGTTATGGCGTAAGGGCCCATCCTCAGAGTAATGGGATCTGTTGAGGTGGTTTCATAATCGGTACAGTTTGCTCGCCGCATTTGGCTGTTAGAGCAGGGGATTATCCTTCTATTAAATTTGGCTTTTATGCAAAACGATTGGGTTGGATGTAAACTTCTACCCCCCGGCAGACGTCATCCTGAACGGAGGACCGCGCAGCGGGCGGCAGTGTGGGATCCAGTCAGACATGTGTCGCGAAGCAACTCTGCTGTAGATGGCCCCATTTTTAACGTCATGTAGACATCTGATTGTTTCATTTGTAGGTTGGGTATATCTATAAGCAGGGTCGCTACGCGACACATGTCTGACTGGATCCTTCAATACAGCCCGCTGCGCGGTCCTCCGTTCAGGATGACGTCTGCCGGGGGTAGAAGTTTACATCCAGCCCCCCTTTTACATAAGAGCCACTTTTTCTAGTTCTAGTAAATGCTTTATTAAAGGGGGGAATGTACATTTGTAGTACCATTTGAATGTTTATTTACGTAATTTTTCATTAAGATTTATAAGGTATTCTTGTTACGTCATTACGGCAACACTACCTAAAGAAGGGGAAATGATTATGTACGCTTTTTTGAAAACTATAGCATTTAGCGCCATGCTGTCTTGTTCACTATTTATTGCTTTTTTACATGCTGCAGATGAAAATAAAAATCAACAAGATGCACCTGTACCAACGAAACAAAGCGAATCTATTATAATACAACAAGCTGATGTTAAGTTTCACCCTGCACCGGGATTACCTGACGGAGCAAACATAAGTGTTCTTCGTGGAGACATTAGCAAAGCAGAGCCCTATACACTAAGGCTTGAGTTACCGGATTGTTACGTTATCCCTCCGCACTGGCATACGAATGCTGAAGAAGTCACAGTTATTTCAGGTACTTTCAATGTAGGGCTTGGGGATAAAATTGATACAACTAAATCCACTGCTTTAACTGCCGGTGGTTTTCAGATTGTTCCTGAAAAAGCAAACCATTACGTATGGAGCAAAGGAACTACTGTTGTTCAACTGGATGGCATGGGCCCTCGGGACACACATTTTGTGGACCCTAAAGAGTTGATACCGTTATTCAAAAGCAACAAGACTTGTCCTTGAGCAGAAAGAAGCCAAGGGAAGGAATTATAATGACTAAATCTACTATAATGAAAATAGCTCTTGCCCTACTAATTTGGACCAACCCTGTTATTGCGGCGGCAAAAATCCCTCTTGGAAAATAGTTCCTGAAAGTAGCCAGATAACATTTACTGCGACTCAGAATCACGCGCCAGTTCAAGGAAATTTCAAAACTTTTACCGGTGAGATAAATTTTGACAAGGAGCAATTAGATAAAAGCAATGTGAATATTGCCATAGATATCGCATCCCTATTTAGCTCAAACTCAGATATTATTAAAACGCTTTTAGAAGCAGATTGGTTCGATGTAAAAGATTTTCCAAAAGCAGTTTTTAGCTCAAATGAATTTACTAAGGATACGACCGGAAGTGCAGGTGAGGAACGCTATAAAGCCAAGGGTAGTCTGACGATTCGCGATAAAACTGTGCCTGTAACTGTCTCATTTGCCTTCAAAGAATACTCTTCAACTAAAGCCCAAGCCTTAGGTTCAACCTCCATAAAGCGCACTGACTTTGGTGTGGGGCAAGGAGAGTGGTCAAGCCCTACAGTGGTAGAAGACGGCGTGCAAGTGAATTTCACTGTTACTGCCATAAAAAATCAATAAAGAATATAAAAGAAAACCGCACCGTTAGATTTATATTCCAAAAACCAAAATGTATGGCCAGTATTGAAACAAAAGCAATTGGAATAGGTTTTGAGACGCTTGGCAAGATACAATCGTCAAACACGGACTCATCTTCGCTCTTCAATTTTTTTCTGTCCCGAAAGCACCTGAATCTGGGACTGGCAAATAGTTTTGAACAGATTATTATAAATAACCATTGCATATATTAATAATGGCATTATATATATAGTAACATAGTGTTAACGTTAATCAATTTAAGGAGATATCAGATGATTAAGAAGTCTATTTTAACTGTAGCGCTTTTAGCAGGCGCAACGAACATTGTTCATGCCAGTTACTGTGATTATACAGACTATACATATGGACTAAGTACTACGCACAGTCCACCACCTGAAGAACGTTTTCCAATTCATTATCGCGCACCAGATATGTCCCTTGAAAATTGCGAAATACCAGCTGAGGAAAAAGAAAGACTGGAATTGATCAGTGAAATAATGGTAGCAGAATATAAATCATCCGACCATCAATTGGTTGGTATTAATCTAGATACTCGGCTTCGATTTCGTCGCTTAAGTGAACGGCTAAGTGATATGTCTATACCGGAGCTTGTTCAATTGAAAATTCAGATGGAAATGGATCATAAAGCGAAAGAGCAAGCTGAGGAAGTTCCGAAGGGGGTATACCAAATCAACGCTTTACCACCTTTATCATTGGATGAAATCAGCGAGCCTGAAATGGGAATCCTACGTCTTTGTCCTACACCAATGATGAGCCTAAACCTTAAACAAAGAGTAGCTGCGTTCGAAGCAGAAATGGCTCAGATGATGGCTGAATCCCGAGATAATGCTAATATAGTAGCTGATATACAATTAATTAATGAATTAAGGCCTATGCCACCTAAAAATGCAGAAGAGGGAAATCAATAACTAATCTTTTTCCTAAAGCTATCACCAATGGGATGTGTTCGTCACATCCCATTTTTTACTATAGCAAGCAATCACCTTCCTGTTGAACATTATATAACTGACTTTCAAGGTTATTTCTTTCTCTTAGCCTACAAGGCCCCCACTCGACAGACTAATCCCTTATTCATGTGATTGTGGAATTGAAGGGCAGACCAGATTCGCAACGTACTGTGTGGCTAATTGACTAGTTCTTAAAATCGGCTAAACTTTAAACAGCTCTGGATCGCATTGATAACAATGATGTTGTGCCCCTTACGTTAATACAGAAGGAAGCCATAAGATTGTTTGCCCCGGGATTTTTTAAAACGTATTTGAATTGGGTTGATTAGGTGCATATTTATACGTCTTTGTCCTTACAGCAGCTCTTTTCAGGCAAGTTTTCATTCCATAGGCGCATTACAGAGCCTCGAATTGATTTGAATGGCACAGCAGTTTTTGACACTAGTGATGGAAGAACTATAAGGTACAAAGAGAGCGGGCAATATAGTCTGGCTGGAAAAAGGCAGGTGTTCTATCAAAATCGGATTTTCATTTTGGACGAAGCGCGTTTACAGATTTGGAAGGAAGACAATAGCCTGTTACATACCTTCGTGATTAATGGTCCGTTGGCATTTTCCATAGAACTTACCCATGTTCACCATTGCGTGGACGATCATTATTTTTTGACTCTGACCATTCAATCATTTGACAGTTTTTCAACTTTTTACGATATCAAAGGGCCATGCAAAAGCTATTGCATTCGGACGGATTATAGACGGATTTAATTAAGGTGGCGCTTATGCAATACGGGTAGGTTGGATGTAAAGTTATGCCCCGGCAGACGTCATCCTGAATGGACGACCGCGAAGCGGGCGGTAGTGAAGGATCCAGTTAGACATGTGTCGCGTAGCGACTCTGCTTATAAATATACCCAACGTACAAATGAAACAACCGGCTGCCTGAATGACCTTAAAAATGGGGGCATCTACAGCAGAGTCGCTTCGCGACGCATGTCTAACTGGATCCTTCACTACCGCCCGCTGCGCGGTCGTCCGTTCAGGATGACGGGAGCAGGGAGCTGGGAATATTCGCCTTGCAATTACCATCACTCAGGTTCAGCTTAGAATACTCATTACCCCTCCGTTTTGCCTAAGTGCTACTCAACCCCCCTTACTCAAAATACCCTCTGACCGCCGCGATGATGCGGTCTTGTACATCACGGGTCAGATATGCATGCATGGGTAGGCTTAGCACGCGGTCGGAGAGATATTTGGAGCGATCCAGGTTTTGTCCTGCGATGTAGCAATCCTTGTAGGCGACCTGCTCTTGCAGGGGCTTGGAATAGTAGACCACCGCGGGAACGCCTTGGCTCTTTAGATGGGCTTGTAGGCCGTCGCGGGTTTTTTGATCGGGCAGAACAATTGTATATTGGGCCCAGACGGATGTGGCTGTGTCCATGACTTTTGGCACACCTACTACATCGCCAAGATTCTCCTTATAAATATCTGCAACCCGTTGCCGTTGTTCGATCTCGTCAGGAAATATCTTTAGCTTTTCGATCAGTACCGCTGCTTGGATCGTGTCCATGCGGGCATTGAGCCCTACTCTCACGTTGTCGTACTTATCAACGCCTTGGCCGTGAACGCGGATTGATTTCAGACGATCTAGTAGAGCCTTATCATTGGTAAAGACAGCGCCGCCATCGCCGTAGCAGCCTAAGGGTTTGGCTGGGAAGAAGCTGGTTGCCGTGGCCAGGCCGATGTTGCCTACATGGCGGTCGCCGTATTTGGCGCCGAAGCTTTGGGCTGCGTCGCACAGGACCCACAGGTCATGGGCCGCAGCTATAGCTTCGATAGCATCATAGTCCACGGGTTGACCAAACAGGTCCACTGGGATAATCGCCTTTGGTGTTAAACCTGCTGCCTGGGCGTGCTTTATTGAATCTTCAAGACTAGCTGGATCCATGTTAAAGGTATCCGCAAGTACGTCCACAAACACAGGGCTCGCACCCAAAAGGGCCACCGATTCGGGGGTTGCTGGGAAGGTAAAACTAGGCAAAAATACCGCATCACCGGGGCCAATACCCTGGGCCATTAACACCAATAACAATGCATCCGTCCCACTGGAGCAAGACAAAGCATACTTCGCTCCACAAAATGCCGCTAGTTGGCTTTCCAACACGTCAATCTCAGGGCCCATAACGTATGCGCCGTGATCTAGCACCTTAAGAATAGCCTTTTCTACCAAAGGCCGTATGCGCGATTGCTGCGTCGCTAAATCAATAAACTCAATCTTGTCTTGTGACACCAATTGCACTCCCGGTTGAGACATCTTAATCTCTCTATTTATCCATTAGTGAAAACTACACGAAGCAACGCCAAAAGCAAGGAAAAGTGTGTGAGATTGATATTCATATTGACGGCCGGTGTAAAACAGCGTATACAAAGTAAAATATTTGTAGAGGAGCTCTTAAATGAAACGCACATTTCAACCAGGTAAATTGGTTCGCGCACGCCGCCATGGATTTCGCGCTCGTATGAGCACAGTCGGGGGCCGCAAAGTGTTGGCTAATCGCCGTGCAAAAGGGCGTGCTCGTCTGAGTGCTTAAGGTAATCACGCTTAAGAAGCGTTCTGATTTTACTAGAATATCAGCCCGGTGTCACAAATATGTGATGCCGGCTTTTATATTGCAGGTTGCAGACAACCCTACTCCCTTGGACGGTGTAATACGAGTTGGCTTTACAGCCAGCCGCCGCGTAGGGGGAGCCGTTGTGCGCAATCGCGCCAAGCGTCGCTTGCGAGAATTGGTTCGCCAGATTTTTCCGGAACATGCAGATATACGTTACGACTATGTCCTTATTGCCCGCACCGACAGCACTTCCCGCAATTTTGTAAAAATGGGCCATGAACTAAGGTCCGTGCTGGCCCGTCATCAGGGTTCGCAAAATGGGTAGAATCCTCAAAATGCTTTTGTTGTCATGCATCTGGATTTATCGTAAATTAATATCGCCGTGGATACCGCCGCGTTGTCGCTATTTGCCAACTTGTTCGCAATACGCGATTGATGCTATAAATGACTTCGGCCCCTACAAGGGCACAATATTGGCCGCCAAACGCATCGGCCGCTGCCACCCTTGGGGTGGGCATGGGCTTGATCCTATACGAAAACAGAAGAAGAGAACAAAATGAACGATCAAAAGAATATGATATTTTTCGTTATCATCCTGATTAGCGTGATGGTGGGTTGGAACTATTTCTATGAAGGACCAAAAGCGGAAAAAGCGCACCAGATGGCGGCTGCACAGCCACAGCACACAGCGGGGCCTCTGGCGCCTGAGCCATCTGTGCCGGCGATCATGGCACCTTTGGGCCGTGATGAAGCTATTAGCGCTTCTTCGCGGGTACAAATTGATACGCCTGCGCTCGAGGGTTCTATTAACCTTAAGGGTGGTGTTCTTGATGATTTGACCCTGATGAAATATCTGGAAACCACTCAGAGAAACAGTCCTCATGAAGTGCTGTTAATGCCCGTGGGTACTAAACACCCCTACTTCGCTGGCTTTGGATGGGTTACGTCCGATAAAAATATAACCCTGCCCGACGAAAACACCGTCTGGAAGGCGGACCGCGCGGAAATCACTCATACCTCTGGCCCAGTGACCTTGACGTGGACTAACCCCCAGGGCATTGTCTTCGAGCGGCAAATCAGTGTGGACAAAGACTATATGTTCACCATCGAGCAGTCGGTCACGAACCATACGGGCCAAAACATTCAGTTGGTGCCCTATAACCAGATTACCCGCATTGGCACGCCTGTTCTGCATGGATACGTGCAAGAGGGTCCTTTGGGCTATATGGATGACAAGTTGCACACCTATCAATACGAGAAGCTGCAAAAAACCGGCGAAGAAAAGCATGACAGCATGGGTGGCTGGATCGGTATGACCGATAAGTACTGGCTTACTGCTCTGATCCCTGATCAGAAGACAAAGTCTATGTTTTACGTAGAAGATAAACGCGTGGGCGCCCAGGATACTTATGTCACAGGCTATGTGGGTGAGCCTGTTACCATTGCTGCAAACCAGAAACAGGGGATAAAATCCCACCTGTTTGCGGGCGCAAAGGTGTTGAGTTTGTTGGACCATTATGAAGAAACCTTGGACGTTAAGCACTTCGATCTGGCGGTGGATTTTGGGTACCTATATCTGATCACCAAGCCTATGTTCTACCTGCTTAACTGGTTCCACAGCTGGCTGGGCAACTTTGGTTTGGCGATTTTGTTCCTGACCTTGCTCTTGAAAATTGCCTTCTTCCCATTGGCCAATAAGTCCTATCGCTCTATGGCACGCATGAAGGAATTGCAGCCCAAAATGGAACGAATTAAAGAGCGTTTTGGCGACGACAAACTGCGCATGAATCAGGAAATGATGGATCTTTACAAGCGGGAAAAGGTCAACCCGGCTTCTGGTTGCTTGCCGATTGTTATACAGCTGCCGGTGTTTATTTCGCTTTATAACGTACTGTCTATCTCCATCGAGATGCGTCAGGCACCCTTTTATGGCTGGATTAAGGACCTTTCTGCGCCTGATCCTACGACCGTTTTCAACCTCTTTGGCCTGATCCCTTGGGATCCGCCTAGTCTGTTGATGATTGGTGTTCTGCCGCTGTTGATGGGTGGATCTATGTGGGTTCAGCAAAAGCTAAACCCTGCCCCTATGGATCCTGTGCAGCAACAGATGTTTATGGTTTTGCCGCTGGTAATGACCTTCGTGTTTGCCCAATTCCCTGCGGGATTGGTGCTCTACTGGACGGCCAACAACGTGCTTTCCATTATTCAACAATGGGCCATTATGACCACCGCCAAGCGTAGAGAAAAGGCGAAAGCGTGACCATGGAGCTCGACCAGATCAATAAGGTGTTTGCCCAGGATTGTAAGTTCGTTATGGGGGCTGCTAAAGAAGAGCAACTGCCCCCGACGGACATGCCTGAGTTTGCCTTTGCGGGCCGCTCGAACGTGGGTAAATCCAGTCTGGTTAATGCTTTGGTTAACCGTAAGACTCTGGTGAAGACGTCAAAGACACCGGGTCGGACGCAGCAGATCAACTTTTTTGAGTTGGCTGAGAAAATCATGCTGGTGGACCTTCCTGGTTATGGTTATGCCCGGGTGCAGAAGTCCAAGATTCAGGACTGGAACCATCTGATTAATGACTATCTTAGAGGCCGGGTGCAGCTGAAGCGGGTGTACTTCTTGGTGGATAGTCGCCATGGGCTGAAGCCTATTGACTTGAAGACCATGGGGATGCTGGATGAGGCGGCGGTTTCTTACCAGGTTGTGCTGACGAAGACCGATAAGATTAAAGCACACGAGCGGGAAAAAGTGCTGGCTGATACCCAAGAAGCGATCAAGAAACGCCCTGCGGCGTTTCCGGCGGTGATTTTAACCAGTTCGGAGAAGCGGTGGGGGCTTGAGGATTTGCGGGTTTCTATTATGAGTTTGGTGTAACAACACACGAAATAAATATTGCAAGGGGTGGGGCACAACCCACAAGCTTGCATGAAAGAGTCTTCACCATTTTTGCTTCTAAATACTCAAACGCTGTCACAAACAGGACGCTAGAAGTCGGTTGTTCGATGATTGCCAATCCGGCCGTTTTTCATGCGCCCCTATTTTTTAGCCTTGCCCTTAAAAAATGACATAACCTTTGTTTTGGCAGTCCTAAGTTTATCCATAATACCCGGATTTTTGGCAGCAATGGTGGAACCTGCAGCTACGGCTGCGGCGCCGCTTGCGGCAGCTGCAATGTCACGGGGGCGGGTGTCAGAGGTTGCTGTGGGCGCCGCGGGAGCTGTTTGGCCTGTTCCGGCATTTTGTTGTGCTGTGGATTTGAACCCTTGCTGGTTCATCACTGCTTCTAATTTGGGCTCCAGATCAGCAATCTTGGCCAGACCTTCATCAAGAGCCTTTGTACAATTTGCACCACCAATATCGTTTGGTGGTGATTTAGCCTCGCAGCTCTTACTTACTGCATTATTGAGGGCCCTGACATCTTTCCAGCCGACCTCTTGTCTTTCGGCGCTCTGCACCGAATTGCCTCCCGAAACGTTATTGAGCATCTCTTCATATTTGCTCTCAAACTGCGCCTTTTTAGTCTCGTTGTCAGATTTAGTATCTGCTTGGGACGCGCTCGTGCAACAGCTCGACAAAACGAGAACGAGGCTTAGGTATTTTATGGTCAGCTTATTCATATTAGTCCCCTCACTCACAAAAAGTTAGTGCTTCACTCACAAAAGGCTTTCACCCTAGTCTTTTTTTGCATCAAGAGCACCTGCATCTGGGCTCTTATCTCCAGCATCAGAAGCACCTGCATCAGGAGTGGCTCCGGGATCAGCGGCGCTTTCTGACCGATTCAGTTCCTTGTCGCTTAGGTCTAGACTAGCTTTGTCATTGGCATAGGCATCGATGGCATCTGTCTGTTCATCTGTGGCATCTGAATAAGCTTCCCCAGCGGCCACAAATTCCTTATTAGCTTCATCTGCAGCTTGGGCTAGTTTGTCATCGTTGGGATTTGCGGCCAGAGCTTCTAAGGCTTCAGCTAGCTTATTTTTTGCGTCTTCATACTTTTGCCCCGTATCCTCGACTTTTTCTAGGGCCTCTTCAACGGCTGCGGCTTTATCGCTGTTACTGGACCAATCCTCAGCCGACAGATCTTCTGGCGCCGCCCCTGATTGATCATTTGCTGCTTCCGATTGATCAGGCGCATTGTCCTCATCTGCAGTGAATTGAGCCTTGGTTAAGGCTCTCGCAGATGAGTCATATTTAAATGCGGAAGGGGTTACATTGGCAGCTGGATTTGCGAGAATCTGCTTTAGCTGGTCGATCGTTAGTTGGCCTGAGCCTAGTGCCTGGGTGAGAGCGAAAAATCCTTCTCTCTGCTGTTTTAAAGCTGCTACTGCATCTGGGGAAAGTGGTGCTTTGCCATTTTTACCTGCGGGTTGCTGCCCGCCTGTTGAACCACCTGTTGAACCGCCTGTTGAATTTGAACCGGAAGTAACTCCAGCCTTCTTAGCAAGATCTTTAGCACTCTTGACTGCAGGCTTGGCTGCACCTGCTTTACCCTTGGCAGTGCCCCCTACCTTGACTGACTTAAGACTTGCAGATAAGGCCAGAAGCTGTTTTGGGTCTTTACTTTGAGCCACAGTTTTAATCTGAGCGGCCGTTTTTTGAGTTACCGTCTTAATCTGGCCCTTAGCTTTCTTAGCCGCATTTGCAGCGTTCTTGGCAGCCTTTGCTGCGCTCATGGCACCGCCCAAGACTCCCGCCGTATAATGAGCATTGTTTTTATCCCATTGGGCTTGCACATCCCCTTTGGAAAGAGGTTGTTCAGACTTGGCCTGGTCGATGGATAGAAGCATCAGTACGCTTAAGGCCGACATTGTTAGAATTTGTGTGTTCTTGCTCATAGTTACTTTCCTTTACTTTATACGTTCAGCCCGTAAGAGCTATCTTGGACCAGCTGGCAATTCTGCCCTTGCATTATGGCCAGCAGTAATTTTACTTTTTGAGAGCGCGATTCCCCAGCCCTAGTACGACAATCGTTCTACCCTGTGTTTTCGGTGCAGGAGCTGCTGTTGCTTTTTTGGCTACTGCAGGATTGCAGCTTCGACCATTATAAGCGTTGCAGACTAGCTCTGCTACTTTTAGCGCGGCATGTTTCTAATTTGCTGTCATCACCAGGAGGGCAACTCCTGGTTGGCTCTCGTCCCGTTGGATCTACATAACTTATTTTTTGACCTGCGAGAGTTAGTATCCTTTTTAGTTCAGTGCTTAGACCGCTAACACTGGTCTGATCGGCTATTTTGGCTTTACAGGAGTCAAAATCGCTGCATGTACAGTCTTGCCTTGACTTACACATGGCCGCCTTGGCCTCTGATCCCAGGAACCCTGATATGGCTACTATAGCAACTAGTACCAAATAAAGTTTCTTCATGTCTTTGTTTCCCGCCTTCGTTATATAGATCTCGCTATGTAACATGCTAACATCTAATGGTTAAAAGTTTGTTAATAGGGATATTTTTAGGCATACATACTAGTTTTCTCGATCAGCACGCCCTCCCTCACATCAAATACGCCTTCGGCGCCACCTGCCCTTGCTTTTCCAGTATCAGCTCGGTCACGCCCCAAACCAGGGCGTCTAGACGGTCTGGGGATTTGGTGGTTACGCCGGAAACGAATGTGCACATTTGGTTTTCTAGGGTTTCCAGGCCTTTGTTTACATGGAACACCCTGCCCTGTTCGTATAATGCGGCGACCGGTTCTGCGCGGGTGAGTTTGCCGCGGGTTGCTCGGACTGCTTTGAAGCTGACGGTAGGATCGATGGACCTTATAATGCGTTCTACCAGGTCGCCGCCTTTGTTTACTTCTGCAACGATGCGATCGGCTTTCCAGCGGTGGAAGCTGGCTACCGCTTGGCGGGCCCATTCGCCGGGGGGTAGTTTGCCGCTTAGGTCCTCCAGTACATAGGCTTTGCCATCATGGGCTAGGCCGACTACGACGACGCCGGTTTCATCGCTGCCGGTGTGGTTGGTGGTGGCGGGGTCAATGGCGACGACGATGCGGGCTAAGGTTGGGGGCTCTGGTACGCGCAAGGCATCGAGCTGCTCGTGGGTCCATAGGGCGCCTTCTGTTTGGGAAAGGACCTCACCGTAAAGCTCTTGGGCGCCCAAGCGGGTGCCGTCATAGTTCTTTTTAATGGTCTTGATAAATGCCGGCGAGAGATTGTCGGCGTTATCAAAGGTGCTGCCGCGGGTGACCACCACATCCTCGTCTTTGAGCATATGCTGGATCAAGTTTATGGGTCTGGGCGTGGTGGTTATAATGCATTGCGGGTTTTCCCCCAAGCGCAGGCCAAAGGAGAGCTGGTCCCATACTTCTTGAGGATAACGGAACTTGGCGAGCTCGTCGATCCAGGCGCCATCAAACTGGGGGCCGCGCAGCTGTTGATATTGGTCGGCGCTGAAGATTTGGGCTACGGCGCCGTTGGGCCATACTAGTTTGCCTAAGGAAGGAATATATTTGGGCCGGTCCTTGGCGGGTCCTACATTAAGGAGTCCGCTCTCGCCCTCGATCATTACTCGCCGCACGTCGCTTTCGGTGCCTGAGATCAGGGCGATGCGCCTGCACTTGCCTGACATGATCCAGCCACGGATGGTTTCGGCACCGGTTCGGGTTTTACCGAATCCACGGCCGGCGAGAATCAGCCAGGTCTGCCAGTTCCCTGTCGGGGGTAATTGCTCGGGCCTGGCGGTGGTTAGCCACGGGTCTGGTTGGTTTTTGCCTGGCCGGGTGATCCGATTGTAGATCCCGGCTAGTTTTTCTTTTATGTAGAAGGACGGACATCGCAATATCATATTCTTTACTCACTGATTTCTATATTCTGGTGTAAGTATGACTTGGTAGATGGTGGTGGAGTTGAGAATTCGGTAGTTAAGAACAATTTTGGTGAGTAATGGCTAAATGGTGCAGGGAATAGCACAATCCCCCAGCTTGTCATCCTCGCGAAGGCGGGGATCCAGCCCTTAACATGTGCTGCGCAGCAGCTCGTTATAGATAAACAGAGTCGCTACGCGACGCATTTTGCGCTGGACCCCTGCTTTCGCAGGGGAGGCAAGCTGGGAGTATATACTGACCCAGGAAACTCTGATGCGAAGTAATGCGACTCTCTTATCCGAACCCCCGTTTCTATCGGTCATCCCCGCCTTTTTGCTTATCTGTCAGGATTATTGCCATAGTTGTCATTCTGGAAATATGAGATAAACGTGCTTTTCCAGTGTTTTGGCCAAGTATTCATTAAGTTAATTTATGTATAACAAAAAAACTGTTTGTCATCCTTATAACTCGTGATAATATGAATAGTGTGTATACCAATACCCAGAGAGGCAAAAAATGAAGAAACATTTATATCTAGCTTTATTGCTAGCTTTAGCTACTTTCAGCGCCCCAGCAATGGCGCAAACTGACAAAGATGCTGCAGGTGCTGACCAAGGTGGCGCGGCTGCAGGTAGTGATAAAGGCGCTCAAGATCCTGGCGGTGATATTTGTGCCATGGCAAAACCCGAGGAAACAGAAGTTGCTGTCCTTGATGACGATTCTTTTGATGCTGCTGTTCAGGCCGCAGGTGATGATCCTGCCGCCCAGATGGATGCAGGCATGAATGCTTACATTCAAGCAACGTCTGACTTCACCAAAGCCATCGATGATGGTGTTGCATCTGCGACAGATTTCCAAACACAGTTCGGCAGCAAGTTCAAAATGCCTGCTGACGCTGCTGATGCACTCAAGGACCTACAGTCTAGATATGGTGCTCGTGAAGATGCTAGCTGCCCTGAAAAGAAAGACACCGAGGGCTATAGAACCTGCAAACTGAAAAAACTCAAGCAGGAATTTCCATCCCCGGACATTGCTGGCCTGAAAGCCAAGAACAAAGATCACCAGGATAAGCTAGCCGCAGATAACAGCGAGCTCAGCAGCGCGATCCAGTCTATCTCAGCTGCAGCTATGGCAAATTGCGGTGGCGGTGCAGGTGGTGACAAAGCTGCTGCCGCTGGTGGTGACCAAGGTGCTGCCGCTGGTGGTGACAAAGGAGCTGCCACTGGTGGAGACAAAGGAGCTGCCGCTGGCGGTGACCAAGGTGCTGCCGCTGGTGGCGACCAGGGCGCTGCTGCTGGTGACAAAGGCGCTGCCGCTGGTGGCGACCAAGGCGGAGCTGCTGCTGGTGGAGATACAAAGCAACAATAACCTAACTTATACGTCGCGCAACCCAGGGGCGGTTTAACCAAACTGCTCCGGGAAGCGACAACCTCTCGGGGTCAGCGTTAACACAAAAGAAAAACCCGCGGATTGTGCCGCGGGTTTTTTTATTGGAGCGAAGCGTAGGGGTGAGGGATACTAACGAGCAGAATTTTTACCCCTCACCCGGCCTTCGGCCGACCTCTCCCACAAGGGGAGAGGTGATTCTAAGTGGCTAAAGGGAGTGTTTTGAAATGGTCTTGGCTGGCTTTTATGCAATACGAATGGGTGAGCCGTGTGCATGGCTGAAAGTCCGTGGAGTATTTGTAAGAAAAATGGTGAAGGTTTTTATGAGCCTTCACCATTTTTCTTATAAATACCCAGAAAAGTGTGGACATAAGCCATAGTTCCTCGAGTCAATCTGAACGTTCCGGCTAGTCATCCCCGCGAAAGCGGGGATCCAGCGCAACATGCGTCGCAAAGCGACTCCTAATTTTCTATACAGAGCTGCTGCGCAGCACATGTAAGCTGGATCCCCGCCTTCGCGGGGATGACTAGCGTGGGCATGCTCGTTAATATTAATCGGTCCTTTTTCATAAACCACCCACGCACTTTAATTTGCCCATCCGGAATTTTTAACTTGACAATAATTTTATCTCATCTTAACTAAATAAACATACTTGTTATGTAGAGTAATATGTAAGACCCGTTTGAGGTCATTTTTTAACAAAAACAATGGAGCAATCCCATGTCATCCGATAAAAGCGGAAACCTTCAAGAAGTATTCTTGAATCACATCCGGAAAAATAAAACACCGGTAACACTATTTCTCGTTAACGGCGTTAAGCTTCAGGGCATAGTCACCTGGTTTGACACGTTCAGCGTACTTTTAAGGCGTGACGCGCACTCACAATTGGTGTATAAAAGTGCTATATCCACTGTAATGCCTTTGAACCCTATCAGGCTTTATGGTGAAGATGATATTAGTGACGTAGAGATGACCGAAGAGGAGAACTGATTGGACCCAACGTTTGAAGATATTAAATCTTCTGATAACAAAACGTTGGTTCTCCATATAGATCTTCGCAATCAAAAGGATCGCGCCGAGCAACGGCACGATCCTTTTTTGCATTTACAAGAAGCCGTTGGCCTGGCTCGGGCTATACGCCTGCGGGTGGTGCAAGCGGATGTGGTGCCCTTGCGCCAGTTGACGCCTTCGACTTTGTTTGGCTCTGGGGTGATTGATCGTTACAAGGGTCTTATCGAGGAAAAAGATATAGATCTGGCCATTATCGATGGCGCTCTTTCTCCTGTTCAGCAAAGAAATCTAGAAAAAGCATGGCAGTGCAAGGTCATTGATCGTACTGGCTTAATCCTGGAGATCTTTGGTGAGCGTGCGCGAACCGCCGAGGGACGCTTGCAGGTAGAACTAGCCGCCCTCACCTATCAGCGCAGCCGTTTGGTGAGGTCATGGACCCACCTGGAACGTCAACGAGGTGGGCTTGGATTTGTCGGTGGTCCTGGTGAAACCCAGATTGAGGTTGACCGTCGCTTAATTGACGAGCGCATCGCCCGTTTGAAACGGGAATTAAAGACAGTTATGCGTACCCGTGAGCTGCACCGTCAATCCCGCCGGCGCGTGCCGTATGCTATTGTGGCGTTGGTGGGATATACCAACGCGGGTAAATCTACCTTGTTTAACCGCCTGACGGGAGCCAATGTGCTGGCCAAGGACATTCTTTTCGCCACCCTGGATCCGACCATGCGCTCCATTCGTTTGCCTTCGGGCAAGACGGTGATTCTGTCCGATACGGTTGGGTTTATCTCCCAGCTGCCGACGACCCTGATTGCTGCCTTCCGGGCGACCCTTGAAGAGGTATTGGAAGCAGACCTTCTGCTGCACGTACGAGACATCTCTCACGCAGAATCAAAGGCGCAAGCGAAGGATGTGATGAATGTGCTTGATGAATTGGGGCTGACAGAGCCTAAGATGATTGAGGTCCTCAACAAGATGGACCAAATTGGTGAAGATGGCGACATCCCCAAAGGCCGCAACCGGGTGGCGGTTTCAGCACTGACCGGTGAGAATATGGATACGCTGCTGCGCAAAATCGATCAGGCTTTGAGCGAGAATGAAGTGGAAAAACTGTTTATCCTCAACGTCAACAGCGGTGCGGCAGTGTCTTGGTTGTATGATCACGGGGAAGTGATCAATCGCGATGACCGTGAGACGGATACGGTCCTGCGGGTGCGGATGACGCCGGAGAATCTGAAGCGGTTTCAGACCCAGTATCGGGGGAAGTATCGTATGCGTGCGGTGCGGTAGGGTTATTTGACTCTTATGTAAAACAGGTGGGTAATCGGTATGCTAAGTTGAACTCAAGTGAGGATAGTTACCAAAGCGAATACTCCCGCTCCCGTCATACTGAACGGACGACCGCGAGGCGGGCGGGAGAGAAGGATCCAGTCAGACATGTGTCGCGAAGCGACGCTACTTTACATGACTCCAATCATCCTGTTTGTCATCACCTAGACCACTGGCAATTTCACCTACCTGTATGGTATATTTATAAGCAGAGTCGCTACGCGACACATTTATAACTGGATCCTTCTCTCCCGCCCGCTTCGCGGTCGTCCGTTCACGATGACGGCTGCCGGGCGCAGAAGATTACATCCAACCCACCCGCTTTGCATAAGAGCCAGTTATTTTCCCTCTAGACTTCAGCCACCCAATCGTCTAAACACAACAGTGATTCCAGCTGTATTGGCTGTCGTCTGATGTTAACCTCTAAAGAAAAGATACATAAATGAGTGAAATATCGATATTACGTCCTAAAACTTTAACTGCATTGCTACAAGCTGTGATTTTATCTGGTGCGATCACAACAACTGGTGCGTTTGCTTCAGATAATGATCCCTGGGTCGTTCTCGATGAATCGCCTCACAGCGCGGCGTCTCCTGTATTAGAAGTCAAATCTGGATCACCAAAGGAAACAGGATCACCGCAGGATTCTCCCGCCGTATCCCTCAAGGCGGCTTCACCTCACAGTGCGGCGTCTCCTGTATTATCACCCAAATCTGGATCACCTGTGGAAACAGGATCACCGCAGGACTCTCCGCCATACCCCCCAAGGTGGCTTCGCCTCGCAGTGCGACGTCTCCTGTAATATCAGTTAAAACTGAATCACCAAGGGAAACAGGACCAGCGCAGGACTCTCCTGCCGTACCCCCCAAGGCTACTTCACCTCGCACTAACGTTAACTACAATAACAACAACGTGGACCCACTCGCTGCTGGCTTGAAAAGCTCAACGTCCTGCGGTCTATCCTTGCTAACGAGGATGACTATGTCTTGAATGATGCTCAGATATTGACCCGTGAGAATCTCACTCAGATTACAGCAGATCTCAATTATACCCTCATGGGTGAGGTTGCAAAAGCGAATCTCAGGCACATATTGGGTGGGGCGCCACTTGATTGGTTTACCCTCAAGCCACTAGAACCTGCACAGGTCCTGAGACTTTGTAATCGCATGCTCGATCAGAAGAATAAGTTAACTTTAGATGAGGTTCCAGCTCTCTTCGGCGATTCATTGTCCGTGATCCGCTGGTCCCATTGGCATAAAAGACTCACAGCAGGATTCGTCTTACAAGCAGCAGAGAAAACCGGGCTCCCGCTTATAGCTTGGCCTGACGTAGATGCCTTTGAAGATGCAGTCCAGCCTCATTTTAACAAGCTACCCGAAATGTTAAAGCTGATACATGGATTTGCGATTGCTTTTGCAAAAGAACAAGTTCTACCTGAGAATCCAGAGCAAGCACAAGCTGATGACTGCACTTGCGGTGACCCAAGATGCATAAAGAATATCCCAGCCCTGCTCAAGATCTTAGAGACGAACAATAATCAGTCTGCGCAGACTTCCCGCATTCTAAAAGAAGGGTGCGAGGAGTTCTATAAAACATTGCTGAAGACGACCCTCGTCGGTGCGGAAGAATATCTTGCTGAGGAAGAACGCCAGGCTGAACGCGCAAGAGCTTTAAAAGATGCCTTTCTTCGCACGGCTCTAGACGATGATCAAGGTGACTTCCAAGTCTTCAGCCCAGGTCAACCGGGCTGTTCCGTGCAATAAACTTTCTTAAGACAAAACCCTCCAGGGGCGGGTATCTACTCGCCCCTGATGACTTCTTTCCCCTAAATACAGATCTAGAATTCACCCCCCACAATATGGTATTCTAAAAATAAAAGGGTACCATTTCATAAATGACTGTCCCTCGTGAACTCAAGATATCAGGACTTTCGATCTTTTGTCTAGCGAATATGATGTTCGCAAATGAACTTCCATTGCCGGCTTTGCCCAATATTGCTGCGTTTTTTTCTACGACAACTGAAATTACCCAAATGACTGTTGCATTTAATCTTGCGGGCATCTCTATTTTTGCCTTGATACACGGTCCCTTGTCGGACACCTATGGGAGGCGTAATATTCTGCTTTACTCTCTGACGCTGTATCTTGCCTTCACTCTAATGTGTCCTTTTGCTAAGAGCATTGAAGAGTTAGTGTTCTTGCGCTTTCTGCAAGGCTGCTCCGGTGGGGCTACCACAGTGATTGGCCTGGTGATGGTCAACGATGAGTTCTCGGGGCCTCAAACAACTCAGATTCTCTCGCGCATTATGCTGGCCTCTATTACGGCGAGTATTCTGGCGCCTATTATCGGTGGGCATCTGACGGTGGATTTTGGCTGGCAATATGTTTTCTTTTTTATGGCTGGCTATGGGGTTTTCTGCTGGCTTCTGGTTTATTTTTATTACACCGATATGAGCAACCATCCCCATCATGAGGGCGATACCAGGGCTAAGCTTAGGACCAAGCTGCTGAATAAATATCATCAGATATTTGAAGGTTTGAACGAAATGCTGCATCATCGCGATTTTCTCTATGCGGTGACGATTCACGGCTCGTTGAACTGTGGGAAGTGGATCTATGCGACGGTGGCGCCTTTTCTGTTCATCGAAGGATTAGGCCTTTCACCGGTGGTTTTTGGGTACTATACGGCGGCCATGATTATCGCCTTCATTGCGTGCTCGCTGTTGACAGAATTTACCATCAAGAAGATTGGCAATTATGGCGTCATTCAAAAAGGCCTCATAATCGCGGCAATGGGTGCAGGCATGCTCATGACGATCATTTTGTTCTTTCCTGAAAGGCCGGGATCTATGGCCTTTGCCGCCGCCCTTTATATCGGTGGCACGGCCATGTTGACGCCATCGGGCGCGACGCTGGCTATGGACTTCAGTAAGAAAAAGGGAGCTGCAGCCGCTGTCCTGTCGAGCTCGCGCACTTTTATGGGTGTTTTGGGTGCAGCCTTAGGGGGTATCATCCGGCAAGATCATTTTATTTTGATGCCGATTATCCTGTTTATCACCATAGCGATCCCCGCCTATATGCTCTTTCAGTTACAGCAAAGACAAAAAAAACATGCATAATTCCATTTTTCGCTTGGATTCGCGCTTAGAGTTTGGTATTAGCAATCATGCTGAATCGTTTTCGGTTCGCTACACGTTTGCGGGCGTGGTGAAATTGGTAGACACGCAAGATTTAGGTTCTTGTGGCTTCGGCTGTGGGGGTTCAAGTCCCTTCGCCCGCACCATTGATATTTATGAATAGAAAGAGCAGCTCTCATGAAGGTCCTTGCGGAATCATCTAAAGATTTAAAACATGAGTATAAGATTGAAATCCCCTCTCAAGAAATTGAGAAGCAGGTTGACCAATCTCTATTAGAGTACGGCAAACAGGCAAAGATCCCTGGTTTCAGGCCGGGCAAGATTCCTATGAACATTTTGCGTCAGAAGTATGACGACAGTGCCCGAAAAGATGCTATCAACCATGCGGTGAGCCAATCGGTCGATTCGCTGATCAAGGACAAGAGTCTTCACCCGGCGACAAAGCCTCGGATCGAAATCAAGGAGTATAATAAAGGCCAAGATCTGACCTGTACGGTCGAGGTTGAGGTTTTGCCTGAATTCAAGCTGCTAGATCCTGCGAAGCTCAAGATCACGAAGCTGAACGTTGATGTGACGGACAAGGATGTGGACGAGCATCTGCTCAAACTGATTGAGCATCAAAAGCACACCACGCCGGTGACGGCAGCACGCAAGTCCAAAAAGGGCGACACAGTTGTGATAGATGCTGTTGCATCTCACCCGGATTTTGATGCCAGCGAGCAAGGCTTTGAGGGATTCCACCTAGAACTAGGCATAAATCGTCTGGAGAGCTTCGAGACGGCACTTACTGGCAAACAAGCCGGTGATGTTGTGGATATTGAATTCTCCCTGCCGGAAAACTTCCCTAACAAGCCATTTGCTGGCAAGACATTGATGTACAAGACCACCATCAAGGAACTGCGCGAGCCCATGACGGCTCAGCTGACCGAAGAGGTGGCAAAAGAGTTGGGCTTTGAAAGCTTAAGTCAGCTGCGGGAAGAAGCGAAGAAACAGCTGCAAGAATCTATCGTGCATCCGACATTCCTGTATTCCAAGCGACAAATTCTGGATGGCCTGGCTGGACAGTATGATTTCAAGGTGCCCCAGAGTCTGCATGATCAAGAATTTAATCTGATTTGGGAAGAAGCAGAAGCGGAAATCAAGGAGCAGGTCAAAACCAAAGAGCGCGAAAAGCCCTCCGATAAAGAAATGGCTAGCCTGAAGAAGAAGTATCAGGATCTAGCAGAACGTCGCGTACGTTTGGGTCTGGTTCTGTCGGAATTCGCGAAAGAGAATAAGATTACCGTGCCCAAAGAAAAAATCGCCCAAGCCGTCATGCAAGCGGCAAGGCAACACAAAGGCTACGAAAAAGAAGCTTTCGACTACTATCTGAAGAACCCAGAAGCCCACGCACAACTGCGCGCGCCGCTGCTGGAGGATGAAGTGATGAACTTCCTGATCGGCAAGATCACGGTCAAGGACAAAAGCGTGAACCTAGATGAGTTCCGTAAAGAGCTTCAGAAGCTGACGGATGAGTAGAGATACGGCACACCTAACTGAATAAGGCGGCCCCAATGACCGTCATTCAGAGCAGCATAAGCGAAGCGTTGCTGCTCTGAATGACGATAGGTGAGGCAGTGCAACCCCCGCAACGGCTTGATCTGTGGTTGCACTTTAGCATACTAAACCCCCACTTCCTCCCCGAGTCCCATTTCACGTACGCCGGACCCAACTCGGCTATTTCCACCGATAAATTTAACCTGGCATTGGCTGCCTGAAATGTATCTCGCATGCTTTTCAGCACTTTTGCCGCCGCGGCGTCTAGGGTTTCTTTGGTGCGTCCTGGTAACACCTTGACCTGGCAATGTACGAAGCAGGTGTCTGGTTGGGCATTGCCTAGAACAAAGATGTCGTAAGACTTCGCTCGACTTTTGAAGCTTGTTAGCTTGGCGGGTAAGGCTTCGGCTAATAAATCTTGCAAATTACCCAGCAAGGGCAAGAGCTTTTCTGGTTCTTTCAAGTTCCGACTGTATTCAATGGTGATGTGAGGCACAGACCTTCTCCATTAGGGGTTAAAAGATTATTACAACATCAATCTATAGGAACAAGCAAGATCCCTATTATTAAAGGTTAAGAAATTATAAATTTAAGTCATATCAAGCAGCTATCACCACTTATTTACTTCGGCTTGACTATGGTCTTAAATATAATCTATGATAAAGCACTAACAAGAACAATAGGGACAAAAAATGACTGAAACACAGAAATCGAAATATCTTTCCATAGCCTTAGCAGTTATTGGCGCTTGCTTTATCATAGGCCTATACCCACTTACAAAGATCTGGCCTTCAGGATGGGCTTGGCATGAGGGGCAATCTGCCTATCTGCAGATGATCTTGGGGATCTATGCAACGTTGGGTGTCTACCTCATGCTTGCAGCCAAAAACCCTAAAGAATATACCAGCATCATATCATTCACCATCTGGTCCAGCATCGTACATGGAACCATCATGGCCGTCCAGGCGGTTGTGTATCCTGAGCACAAAGGCCACCTGTTGGGCGATGTGCCTGCACTCTTCGTAATCGCTGCAGTGCTTTTGTATTTGCGGCCTTCGAAAGTTTACGCTACGAAATAAATAGCTGATTGAATACGAATGAAAGGGGGAGGACCATCGTCCTCCCTTTGCCATATAAAGTATACGATGATAACGGCAGAAACCCTTGAGCATTAGTACATACAAAACCCTCATTCTTGCCTTACTGCTCATCACCCAGATTTCCTGGGCGAGTGCGGCCCAGACTTATGATAAGCAACCTGCACCCGCCTCAATAAATGAGTATCAGAAGCAGCTTTTTTCCATTATCAATCACGATCTCAATATCCAAGACATAGCCAAACATATCTGGAAAGATCTTTTGGGCGGCGAGCTGCTGGATGAAATCAACACCTTTAAAAAACGAAATCCCATACCTTTTGAGAAATTTGAAGACGGCGCCACCTGGGCCTCACTCAAGGGCGAGCTGGATGTGAACATGAACAAACCTATCCCCGGCGCTGATTATTCATGGGAACAGTTCAGGGGTATGGATAAGATATTTAATGAAAACCTGGTCAACAAAGCCCTGGAGAAATTTGGTCTGAAGCCAGTAAAATGGGCAGCCGCCGGTAGTGTGGGATATAACTCAGATATTGATAATGTTGCTATGGGCACCTCCTCCTATCAGGAGGTCATAGCCAAGATCCTGGCCGACACGCTTCATATCTATATGTATGGTAATACCTCTGAGGTCACCTTTGATGAACAGGTCTATACCCACCACCCCGGGGCGAGTCTGCAGACCTTGCGAAATATTACCTTAAAAGAAGAAATCGAAAAATACCAAAAGGTCGCCTTTTCGTTGGCCCAGCTGCAGATTTACCGGAATTTAAAACACTCCAAGACCTTGCCATGGGAGCAGTATAAGATCGAGTTTACTCATATATTCCCAGAAGTCGCTGATGTTCTCAACAGCGTGCAACAGTACGATCGGGAATTGGAAAAAGTAACGACCCGGGATCGAGAAACCATCAAAGAAAAGATGGGTCTGAAGGTACCACCTCCCTTGACTGAGATCAACGCACTCTTGGACTTGAAAGCGATTACAGTTCTGTCGCAACAGATGTTGTCCCACGTGCGCCAGGAACAGAAACTGCAGGATAGCCTGACCAATGAAGAGAAAAAAATTGCGGGGCAGAAGCCCGTGGACGAGGATCTTGCACGCATCATAGAAGCTGCCAACAAGGAGAAGGAAGACCTGCTCATTCAAACGGCTCTGCTCTTTGCTTTGTGTGAGACCTATTATCCTGAAGGCTATTATACCCAAGAAGCTTTCCAGCTGGTCGTCATGGGCGATCAACCCATATCGCAAATGCTCAGCAATATGGTTAATGACTACATGAAAAATGGCAACCCAGAGAAGTTCAAAACCGTCGACGAGTTGCGGGAACATCTGGTGAAAACCAATCGCGACAGCCTGTTTGCGATTACGCCCTTCGCTCACCTCATCTCCATGGGCGAGCAATTGGGCTATTTCATCCACAAGATTGGAACGGGCCATGGACAAACGCCCCAAACGTTCTCCAGGGGTGCTAAATATCTTTATCGCTTTGCTTTTTCATTCCAGAAGATCGTTGATTATTTTAAGAACAACAGGGAAGCCATCGATAAACTCATGGGCAGCCCGTACGATGTAGCCTACCCTGAGCTGTCCCAAAAGTTCGCCTCCAGACTCAATCACATAGCCGAAGTGCTCTATGTATTTCAAAGAGGCAAGATTTATATCTCGCAAGAAAGGCTCGCAGAGGAAATCCACAAGTTCATCAAATACGAAGTGCCTGAAGCACCCGAGGCCTTGCGAGACGAGATTGCCGCGGAAGCAGCCGAATATCTGATCTACAAGGGATCCGTTGCAGTCCTCACCCCCGATGAACGCGCCCAAGCCTTTGCGGCCATCTTCTCTGAGCAACGACATGAACAACATCAAGCGATTAATCGTCAACTAGGTGAAGCCCTCAACGTGCAAATAACGAAAGAGGGCCTCACCACCTCCCAAGAAAACATGACCCTCGTCATGAATGCCCTCTTATCCAAATCACGGGCAGACAATGCCGTTATCAAGAAGCATTACGAACGAGAGCTAAGCCATGCATTCGAGGACCTAGACCTGAACGAAAGCCGCGAAATCGATGCCCTGTTAAAAGGGATTGTCAAAGGCTACATGTACGCGGTCAAGATCTTCTTCATGCTACCGGGACAACAGTTCAACCCCTATTCGCTCAATTATAACGAAATCCATCTGGGGCATACCTATAACCCGGAGACATTGGTGCCCGAAGGGAAATAGGGACAATCTTGGCGTATGTGTTATAGGCACTTAAAAAGTGATACGCGTATGGACCTTTGCCAAAGCCAAAGGGTTGCGTTTATACATTCGTCTTTGGTATCATGAGCGAAAAAAGAAGGACTACAATAATGCCTATGATTCTAATTGCAAGTCACACTATTGCTGATTACGCCAAATGGCGTAAGGTATTCGATTCTGCTCAACAGTTGAGAGAAGAGGCAGGGCTTCGTGAGCCTACCGTGCTGCGCGGTTTGGTGAACCCTCTAGAAATGACAATCATTTTTAAGATGGCCGACTACAAAAAGGCTCAGGCCTTTTTAGATTCTCCTACAACCCGGGAACTTATCGTGAGGGCGGGTGTCACCAGCGTTCCTGAGTTTACCTTCCTTTTACGAGGCGAGGAGTGTTAAGAGGCTGGGAGTGACTTCTTATATTCATTGAACTGAAGACATTTCCCTTCTGTACCCTGAGCATGCCCTGTGATAAGATTCTCTCAAAGTACACTTAAAAACCTAGGGAGTATCCATATGTCGCAATTCGGCAGAGATCAACTGAACACCTGTAAAACCCTCAAAGTCGGTGATAAATCTTATCGTTACTACAGCCTGAAATCTGCTGAAAGCCAGCTGGGCTCTATTGAGCGTTTGCCATTTTCTTTAAGGATTCTGCTGGAAAATCTGCTGCGCTATGAGGATGGTCAGACCGTAACCACGGACGATATCAAAGCGATCGTAGATTGGCAGAAGCACAAGACCAGCGACCGTGAAATCGCTTTTCGCCCGAGCCGTGTGCTGATGCAAGACTTTACGGGCGTGCCCGCAGTGGTGGATCTGGCTGCAATGCGCGAGGCCATTAAGAAGCTGGGCGGTAACCCTAGTCAGATCAATCCCTTATCCCCTGTAGATTTAATCATCGACCATTCGGTGATGGTGGATTACTTTGCCAATGATGAAGCATTTCAGGAAAACGTAGAATGCGAATACGGGCGCAACCGGGAACGCTATGCGTTCTTGCGTTGGGGTCAGCAGTCCTTTGACAACTTCCGGGTTGTACCTCCTGGAACAGGTATTTGCCACCAGGTTAACCTGGAGTATTTAGGCCGGGTCGTCTGGCAGAAGGAACAGAACGGCGAAAATTTCGCCTACCCAGACTCCCTGGTCGGCACCGATAGTCATACTACCATGATCAACGGCTTAGCTATCCTAGGCTGGGGTGTGGGTGGTATAGAAGCCGAAGCCGCCATGCTGGGCCAGCCCATATCGATGCTGATCCCAGAAGTGGTTGGCTTCAAGATAACCGGAGCCCTGAAAGAAGGAACCACAGCCACCGACATGGTGTTGACGGTCACCGAAATGCTGCGCAAAAAGGGCGTGGTCGGCAAGTTCGTGGAATTTTACGGCCCAGGCCTGGATTATTTAACCATCGCGGATAGAGCAACAATCTCCAACATGGCGCCGGAATATGGCGCAACCTGTGGCTTCTTCCCCGTGGATGATGAGACCCTTCGTTACCTGCGCTTTACGGGACGAGATGAAGACACAGTCAAGCTGGTTGAGGCTTATGCCAAAGAACAAAACATGTGGCGACACGCGAATACACCGGATCCGTTGTTTACGTCTACGTTGTCTCTGGATCTAGCAGAGGTTGTGCCCAGCCTAGCCGGCCCCAAGCGCCCTCAAGATAAAATTGCTCTTACAAACTCCGTAGAAGCCCTCAGAGAAGCCTTGGATAAGGAAGATAAGTTACAGCCCGGCAAAGCCAAGGTCACCTACAACGGCCAAGAATTTGAGCTCAGCGATGGGGATGTGGTTATTGCCGCTATCACCAGCTGTACCAATACTTCAAACCCCTCAGTCATGCTGGGCGCCGGCATTTTGGCCCGCAATGCCCGCAACAAGGGCCTCAAGGTAAAGCCCTGGGTGAAGACTTCCCTAGCGCCTGGCTCGCAGGTTGTGACCGATTATTTGGATAAAGCTGGGCTGACCGAAGACTTGGATGCCTTGGGCTTTTACTTGGTGGGCTACGGCTGTACCACCTGTATCGGTAACTCCGGCCCATTGCCCGCTCCTATTGCGAAGGCAGTAGAAGACAATGACATGTCCGTCGCGGGCGTTCTGTCTGGCAACCGTAACTTTGAGGGGCGTATACATCCTCAGGTTAAGTTGAACTACCTGGCCTCGCCCATACTGGTAGTAGCCTATGCCTTGGCTGGTTCCATGAAAGTGGACCTCTACAAGGATCCTCTTGGACAAGACCAAAACGGCAATGACGTGTTCCTGAAAGATATTTGGCCGAGTAAGGAAGAAATTCTGGACAGTGTCACCAAGAACCTGACACCACAGATGTTTACAAAACGGTATGGTAACGTGTTCGATGGCGATAAACTGTGGCGCAGCCTCAGTGATACCCAAAGCATGACCTATGACTGGGTGCCTGATAGCACTTACGTCAAGCATCCGCCCTTCTTTGCTAACATGAACATAGAGCCCGACAGCATCACCAACATATACGGCGCACGGCCCTTAGCTATTTTGGGGACAGCGTGACTACCGATCATATCTCGCCAGCTGGATCCATCAAGGAAGACAGCCCGGCGGGTCATTATCTAAAGGAACATGGCGTGCCTGTGGCGGAGTTTAACTCCTATGGTTCCCGCCGTGGTAATCATGAAGTGATGATGCGCGGAACTTTTGCCAACCCTCGCTTACGCAACGAGATGGTGCCTATGACACCCGGTGGTTTTACAAAACACATGCCTGATGAGACGGCTATCTCCATTTTTGATGCGGCTATGCAGTATCAAAAGGAAGGTGTGCCCCTGGTGATTATTGCCGGCAAAGAATACGGGACAGGATCCTCCAGGGACTGGGCCGCAAAAGGCACGCGCCTGCTGGGTGCTAAGGCTGTCATTGCGGAAAGCTTCGAGCGCATCCACCGATCCAACCTGATCGGTATGGGTGTACTGCCGCTGGTGTTCCAAGGAGATACCAACCGCCTGAACCTGAGACTCACTGGCGACGAAATCTTCGAGATCACAGGCCTGGAAGGACAACTAGAGCCCGGCATGAAGGTAGATTGCAAAATCACCTATCCTGACGGCAGCGAGAATACCATTCAGCTGCTGTGTCGTTTGGATACTTGGGATGAGGTGGAATATTATAAGAACGACGGGATCTTGCAGTATGTGCTGCGGAAGTTGATTGCGTAATTATAAAAGAAAAAACCCGGGAAACTTCCCCGGGTTTTTTTGTGCCTAACGACTTTACGGCTATTATGTAAAACAGGTGAGTAATCGGCATGCTAAGTTGAACTCAAGTGAGGATAGTTAGCAAAGTGAATACGCCCGTCCCCCGTCATCCTGCACGGACGACCGCGAAGCGGGCGGGAGCGAAGGATCCAGTGAGACATGCGTCGCGAAGCGACTCTGCCTTCTGCCTTACATGGCCCCAATCATCTTATTTGTCATCATCTAGACGACTGGATGTCTCACTTACTTGTTTGATATATTTATAAGCAGAGTCGCTACGCGACACATCTACAACTGGATCCTTCACTACCTCCCGCTTCGCGGTCGTCCGTTCAGGATGACGTCTGCTGGGGGCAGAAGATTACATTCAACCCAGCCGTTTTGCATAAGAGCCGATTTTACTGTTTCATGTAGCTCTTAAAATCAGGAATTTTATCCCTATCGGCCTTACGGATCTTCTTGGCAATCATAGCCTGCAACCCTGGCAAGAACTTAGCTATAACAGCCGCACGGTCTTGAGCTTCAATTTTGAAAGTGACCAGAGCAAAGACACCAATGGGTTCTTCTCCTTTATAAAGACGATAGAAAGGACACAAGGCTGCTGCTTTGTGGGCCTGGAAGGCGACGGGTTTTGGGTCTTGGCCTGAGACTAGTTTCACATTTCCCCGACTGCTCGTCTTTTTAACCGTAAGGCTTGCCGTGATGGCTTGCTCGACCCCGTCAAAAGGCGTGTCACTGTTAGCATTGGGCATGACGAGCCCTTCTGCTGAATTCGTCAAGAAAGGCATGATCGTGCAATAGGCTGACATGTCCGGCGTTAGGGTAGCCAACATTGTGCAGTCAGAAAGCGCATAGGTTATATCCTTATCCCCCGGACAACGGGAAAGAAATGAGAAGAAAACTTGGGGCAACGTACGCATTCCTTTATTTTCTCTGATTTTCAGCAGGTCTTCGAAGGTAAGACGCGGCTTAACATTTAGCGAAATTAGGGAACAGGGGATCGCATTCAAGAATCTCGCTTCTGGGGAGTTTTCTATGGCCTTGTCACCAACTTGGACTTCCGGCTTTATGCCATACATCTCTAAGGCATCTGCAACAAAGGTCTCAGTGTGAGTATTTAATTCTTCAAAATGCACTTCCAGGTCTTCGATACTCGCCAAGAGCACAGCCCTGTCCTGTTCTTGGGCGGGTGCGGGGGCGGTGGCTGGGGCTACAGCTGAAGGTTTGTCTTCTTCTTCACTATCACTGGCAAAAACGGGCGCGATGGTGAGTAGGGTTGCTAAGATGTATGGTGAGAACTTCATTCTAAACTCCTGAAAATAATTAACGTGTAAAGATATTCTTAGAAAGTTAAGATAGGGATGTCAAGAGCCTATCCAGGGCCTACGCATGAAAAAGAAGGATATACAGGGAAACACTTAGCTCCCAGCTTTCCTCCCCTGGATGCGCAGGGGCCCAGCACTGATAGTGTGCTGCGTAGAAGCTCCGAAGATAATACAGAGTCGCTACGCGACGCATTTTGCGCTGGACCCCTGCGCATCCAGGGGAGGCAAGCTGGAGCTTTGTGCACTTTTAATTTTCATGCATAGGCCCTGGAGTCCCTATCTCTTATTCTCCATAACCTTGCGATACAAGTCCGCATAGGACTTTGCCATCTTCTGTTCCGTAAAGAGTTCTTCGAACCTTTTGGCTGCGCCTTGTCCCAGTTCTGCGGCTTTGTCTGGGTTGTCTAGGAGATTCTTCATGGCTTGGTGGAGAGCATATGGGTACTCGGGGGGTATAACTATGCCGGTTTGCCCGTGGATATTGATATAGGTGGTGCCCGTTCCGATTTCGCAGGAAATCAGAGGCTTGCCATACATGGCTCCCTCTAGCAACGAGATACCAAAGGCCTCAGAGCGCAGCTGGGATGGTAAAATTACACCATAAGAGAGCATCAACAATGCCACCTTATCTTCATCGGACAGTGCCCCCAGAAAATGTACGTTGGAAGCGTTGATTTCTTCAGCCTGGGCTTTCAGTTCAGACTCAATACCGCCAGCACCAATCAAGACGACAGGTACGTACAATCCCTTGGCCGCATCGATCAGGGCATGAGCGCCCTTATAATAGCGCAAGATACCTATGAATAAAAAGAAGCGGGATGGAAACCTCTCGCGCCAGTAATTGAGTCGCTCTTCGGACGGCTGGGGATAAGATGCCCGGGACAAACCAAAGGGAATAACACTTACTTTGTGTGCGTACTGATGCAGCACTTCGCTACTCGCCGCATAGTTAGGTGATGTGGCAACGATTGCGTCCACGCTTGATAAAAATCGGTTCATTAAGGGTTTGTAGAATTTCAGAATTGTCTTTTGTTTGACGATATCTGAATGATACAGCACAACCGAGGGCTTGTTCAAACCCGAGACCAAATGGGTTAGATCAGCCATGGGCCACGGGAAATGGAAGTTTATTACGTCGAAATCTTTGGCTATCTCAGCATATCGCTTGAGGATTTTAAATGAAAGCGGTGTGGATGCTAGCGACATTAATTGTGGTACACGATGGACCTTTATGCCGTTGATCTCAATGGTTGATTCTTCTTTATTTGGTGTCAGGCAGAGAATCTCAGACTCTATACCCAGGGCTTTGGTGCCCAAGCATATCTGGTTAATAGTGGTTTCGATGCCACCGTAATTGTCCGGGAAGTAGGACTTGCAGAAATGTAGGACCTTCATGAAGCTATTTTCCTTTCAGCTACAGCTTCATGTAGCACCTGGGTCAACTGTTCCGCGGCTCGGCTCCAGGTGAATTGGGCTACATGCTTTGTCGCATTCTGGGACAACTTGCTGTGCAGCTTGTCGTCGGTGATGAGTTGTAACAGGCCCTGGGTAATAGAATCAAGGTCTAAGGGATCAACGAGAATTCCCGCGTCTCCCGCCACTTCGATCATGGATGAGTTATTAGATGTGAGCACCGGGGTGCCATAGGTCATTGCCTCCACCAAGGGTAGCCCAAAGCCTTCGTAGAGAGATGGCATGACTAAAAATCGCGCCTGAGAATACAAAGCCGCCAGGGTTGGCTCGTCCACGTAGCCGAGCAGCAGTACGTGGGCTTCGAGTTCAAGCTTCTTAATAGTCTCTGCCAGATTCACATCCCCCCAGCCCTTGCCTCCAGCGACAAGCAATGTGCATTTTTCTTTGACTTCCTGGGGTAATTTTGCGTATGCAGCTAGTAAATTCGCCAGATTCTTGCGGGGCTCTAGGGTTCCCACAAATAGACAATAAGGTCCCGATATGTTATAGGATTCCAGCACTGTTGTGTCGGGTGTAGTCGTCATGTGATCGGCACCCTCAAGCACTGTGGCTACCCTATTGGCACGGCTGCGGTAATTCTCGGCAATTGACTTGGCGGTAGCTGATGAGACGGCAACAATCCGGTCTGCTTTTTTAATTGCTGCGGGCATATGGAGCCGTTCTAGAAATCTGGTGAGGCTGCTCATGGTTTGACTGGCATATATCCAGACCAAGTCATGAATAGTAACAACCCGGACAATATGAGAGGCTATGAAGCGGGGTAAGCGATGGCTAGGTCCCCATAACACCTCGACCCCATCGGTATTCGCCCACATCGGCAGGGAGGTATCACACCAGAGTTGCCTTACCACCCGGCTGTTGATAGTTCCAGACCTGTAATGTTTGGGACCAATGGCTTTTACAATTTCTTCATTAATGGGACTGGGGCTGTAAAGATAAAGTGACACACCGGGAATGGTGCTGAGGGCTTTGCACATCTCAATGGTATATCTGCCGATACCCGTAATGGTACCACAAAGGCTTTTGGCATCTACACCGATTTTTAGTTCTTTAACTGCCATTCATTCAACATCCATCCCAAGGTTTTCTCTAAGCCGGGCGACGGTAAATCGCCGACAATGCTCGTCAGCAACGTATTATTCCCTTTGAGTATTCGAACTTCGTTAGGCCTAACAAACTCAAGGTTTACCCTTACTTCGATCTTATGTCCCGTTATTTTTTCGCACATGCTGATGACCTCTCCCAGGGAGTGGGCCTTGCCTGTGCACACGTTTATAGTACTCCCTGTCGGACAATGATCCAAGAGTTTTCCGTATACTTCAGCAACGAAACGTACGTCATTAAATTCGCGGCACACATCAAGATTGCCCAGCTCAATGACGGGTTGCTTTTCAGCGAAATGCTGCACGATTTTTGGTATCAGGTACTTGGGCGCCTGGCCGATGCCCGTATAGTTGAAGGGTCTGACTATGACGATGGGGAGCTTTTGCATCCACAGTTTTGCCATTTTCTCCATGGCGTATTTACTGACGGCATAGTCGTTGGTGGGATCGGCAATCACATCTTCGCTGATTGTATCCACTGCATTATTACCGTAGACGATGGCACTGCTGGCCATGAGTATGGAGCGAGGCTTATGAGAACCCATATTATCTAATGCGTCCAGCAAATTGTAGCTGCCCAAGAGATTGGTCTGATAGATGCCAGTCACATTACGATCGGCCACAAAGGCAATTGCCGCCAAGTGGGCAACCGCATCGGGCTTGACGTCATGGACCACTTGGCTGACCGCATCGCGGTCACATAAGTCCACATTGGTTATTCTTCCCGACGCATCCTTGGCGTTGTAGGCTGTGCCGAAGACTTCATACCCTCGAGATTCCATGACACGGGCAAGATATTGGCCAGTAAAGCCTTCTATGCCTGTGATCAGGACTCTTGGGCGACTAGAAGCTGTTGCCATGCTCATTACGCCTTAAATCGGATTCTACCATCATGTGGCAGAGTTGTTCCAGGGTGGTCGTGGCCTTCCAGCCTAGCTTGCTTGCTGCCAGGGACGCATCGCCGACCAACAGATCAACCTCGGCGGGGCGGTAGAAACGAGGGTTCACGGCCACAACGGTTCTGCCCGTGGTTGTATCAACGGCGACTTCGTTTTCGTTGCTACCCTTGAATTCCAGCTCCATGCCCGCAGCTTTTGCCGCCATGTGTACGAAATCACGCACGGTTTCCGTGCGCCCTGTTGCAAGAACAAAGGTATCGGACTCGTCAGCCTGCAGCATACGCCACATGCCGTCCACATAGTCCTTGGCAAAGCCCCAGTCTCTTTTGGCATCCATGTTGCCCAGCTCCAACACTTCTTGCTTGCCTAACTTAATTTTGGCCAGACTATCGGTAATTTTACGGGTTACGAACTCAAGCCCACGCAAGGGCGATTCATGGTTGAACAGAATACCGCTGCTGGCGAAGATATCGTAAGACTCGCGGTAGTTAATGCTCATCCAGTGGGCATAGAGCTTGGCCACACCGTAGGGGCTGCGCGGGTAGAAGGGTGTTGCTTCTCGCTGCGGAATCTCTTGAACCTTGCCGAACATTTCTGAGGTGGAGGCCTGGTAAAAACGGATCTTTGGATTAAGCATCCGGATTGCTTCCAGCAAGTGTACGGGGCCAAGGCCGGTAATCTTGCAGGTGGTGATCGGTTGGTCAAAAGACACACCCACAAAGCTTTGGGCAGCGAGGTTATAGACCTCGTCGGGCTTGGTTTTTTCAATGAGGCGAATACTGGAGGCCAAATCGGTTAGGTCGTACTCTACCAAATGGAGGTTGGGATGCTTTTCAATGCCCAGCTCTTCAATGCGCCAAAAGTTCGTGGACGCTGTCCGACGATAGGTGCCATAAACCTCGTAACCTTTGTCCAGCAAGAATTCGGCCAGATAAGCGCCATCTTGCCCTGTAATACCTGTAACAACCGCTCGTTTACTCATTGTCTTTACCTTTAACTTGATTCAAATTCTGTCTTGTACTTGTCTTTAAAAGGGGAGTCTCCCCATTTTACTGATGTTATATAGATCAGTTATACGTGAAAAGGCAAGCTATAAAATAACCCGTAGCCTCCCGTTTAGCCCGCGAGTTGCTGCAGCTTTTTTGTTGACTGACTCGTGTCCTTCGTTATGGTCACCCCTGAGTTCCGCGACCTTCCATAGAACTCCTCAAAGGCGTCGAAAGCACGGTCAGCTATGGACTCCCAGGAAAACCTCTTCTGCTGTTCCTTACCGTGGGAAAGCAATGCTTGCCTAAATTCTTCCGAGGTCAGGGCCTGCTCCATTTTTGCCGCCATAGACTCAATAGATGTAGGATCAAACAGAGCATCCTCGATGCCAATCACTTCTGGAATGCTGCTGGTGTTGGAGCCTATGACGGGAACACCGCAGCGCATGGCTTCTAGTGCAGGAAGACCAAAACCCTCGTGCAGAGACGGAAATACAAAAAGCTCCGTTTGATTATAAAGGGACACCAAATCCCGTTCTGAGATATGACCCGTAATCAGGATTCTGTCGTCTCCCAAGGATAGGTTTCTTGTAAATTCCTTCATCGCAAGCTTTGCAATATCGTCCGCTGAGCCAATAATCACCAGCTGATATTCATTCTGTAAATGCTTGGGCAATCGCGCATATGCTTCTACTAAGGCTTTGGCATTTTTGCGATCATTGCCCGCGCCCACGGCTCCCACCGTTAAGATGAATTTACCGGTAATGTGATATCTTGACCGCAAGTCCGCAATTTCCGGCTCAGAAAGATTCAGGGCGCGGAAGTTGGAAGAGGTATCACAGGATATGGTTACAGTTTTTCTGAACTGCTGGATGCCCAGATGATCAAGCACTTCCTGTCGGGAAGAATCGGAGATAGATAACAGCAAATCAGCCTGTTTTAGATGTTCGATTTGCTGCATGTATAACTCTTTCGCCTCGGGCAATGCCAGATACTGGTCTGGATTGATAAAGGGAATCAAGTCATAAAGAGTAACAGTCGTCGGTACTTCGCCAAAATAGCTTTTAATGGAAGTAACATGATCCTCATGAAGACCTTCAAATAGGCTGGATATGTGAAGAACATCAGGATTCAGACTCCACAATGTGCCCTCACGAATGAAGGCCGACAGCTGGGCTCGGTCGCTATTGGTTTGGTGGTAGCGTGCCGTGTGCGACAAACCATTCCATACGATGATGTCATCTGGATGGACAAGATCCTTGAATTCATTTTTCAACTTCTCAACGGATTCAGGAAATGCTCCATTCAGGGCAATAAAAATCTTATGGTCTCTGGGGTTTTGAAGTATGGCCTTTGCCATGACGATACTGTAGCGTCCAATGCCTCTTTCAGCCTGTGAGCCTTGCGCACCTTGCAGATCTAAGACTATTTTGAGCCCGTTGCCCAAATTTAGATTGCGGCGCACCATACTGTTCCTAAGACGCGAGTATTGCTCGGATACGGCTCTGGATAGTTCTTCAACGTGTGGCATCCGGATTGCAACGGAGCCTACATGTTGCTCGCGCGCATTTTCAAAGGCCTGTAACGTGGTCTTGGCAAGTGTGTTCCAATAGTTTTCCTGCTGATGTTTCTCGCGACAGTTTGCAAGATCCAATAATAGGCCATTGTCATCGCAGGCAATGTTAACGACCTGGTCTTCTGGCTTATGCAGATGTTCAATGACCTGTTCTCGTAAGGCAGGTGAAGGGACTAAAATAAGGTCCGCTCGTTTAAGAAAGTCGATTTGCGAAAGGACGTATGGCTGCATATGGAACAAGGTGACAGCTGTTGGGATGCTGGATCGACAGGACCCGGGTGAGCCATCATCCACGGGCAGGCTGGTGGTATAGATCAGGTCTGGCTGCAACCCGGAGATAAATTGTTCCCGCAAGATCCCCGCAACAGTGGCGCGTGTCGTTTGGTCAACGTTCTTATAAAACTCATCGGGAAGATCATTCCAGACAATGACGCGGTCGTCAGCTAAGAGCCCATGGAATTCTCGGGTCAGTCGGTGCTTAAATTCGGGCGAGCTATCTGACAATAGCAGGATATATTCATGTTTCCCTGCGTTTCGAAGCAACGCCTTGGTATGATTCATGGTAAATTGACCTGCGGTGCTTTGAATAGAGTCTTCCCGCATATCCAGTATGATTCTCATACCATCACACCCTGCCCTTTTCGGCAAATGGGTATAGGCTTGGGATTTCAAACGGGATTTCAAAATGTCTTCAATGGAAGAGCCATCGATGACCAGAAGTTGTTCGACGTTGGCGGTGCCAAATACCTTTTTGTGCACCTCTTGCTCAAACACCCGCTGCATTCGTGATGCTAGCCGCGGGAATCTGTGCAACTGGAGGAGTACCTTTTCCTTTAGACCTGGGTGTCTTTTCACGATAAGCCCCACTTCTAACAGAATTTTGCTGAAGATCGGCTTAGCCACTCGCCAGAGGACCGATCTTAGCTTCAGGTAACAATCCCGGAGAATCTTTTTGGATTCCCGTAAAGGACGGGTGATTTTCCAGGAAAGGCTGCGATGTAGTGCTTCAAGCGCCCTGGATGCTTCGGAAGAAGAGGCTTTGCGATGGCATAGTTCAGTCTCTAACTCTCGAATATGGGTATCCCGATCTCGAATTTGCTTAAGTAGCTCATCCTCGTGTTTTGACATAACGATTTTATCCGTATTTAACTCAGCGATTTGCAGATTGGTCGTTTCCAAGCATGACTCTAATCTAGCCATCTCACCCTGTAATTCTTGCTTGTGGGCATTTTCCGCTTCTAGTTCCGCAATTTGTTGATTCATCAGCTCGACGGTTGACTCGAGATTAGCCGTCTCAACCAACAATTCTTGCTTGTGGGCATTTTCCGCTTCAAGTTTCGCTATCAGGTCCTTCGTTTCAGCAATGCGTATCTCAAAAGCGCATTTTTCAGCCAATAATTCAGCTTGCCGCTCGGTTGCTATCTTTAGAGCCGCTTGCATGCTCTCCAGATAGGACCGCTGGTCATCTATAATTTTCAGCTTCAGCGCCTGGTCGCCAAGCTCGCTCCTGAGGGACTGAATGGCTAGCTCGCTTTCCCTGAGTCCACAATCCGCCTTCCAAGCTCTATGCTCCGCCTGAGTAACCCGATCCTCCGCTTGAGAAGCCTGATAAGTTATATAGTCATCTTCCAAAACATTCGGGGGAAAACGAAAGGATGGTTTTAAATCCAAATGATCCTTATGCAGATAAAAACGATTTGGTCCATCTGCGTATACAAATTCATAGCCTTTTTCAAGAAGAGATGGCTCCCAAGTATGGTAACTTTCAATCTTATGAAGGGTCTGAACTCCTGATAAAGGCAGGAAACTTTCTAAAACCAACACCCACGGCCGAACATCATTAGTCCATCCCTTGACAACCTGTTCTTCATGCCCTTCCACATCAATCTTCAGCCAATGAATTTCCCTATTACCGGCATGCCTTAAAACATCGTCAAGGGTAATGGTCTCAACAAGTTTTGTAACGCATTCAAAACCAGCCAGCTTGTGTCCCTCGGATATCTCAGAATTAGCTGTAGACAAGCCCGTATCTGGAAAAACATAAAATTCCAGCTGGGTTTTATGATCGGAAACAAATGCTTGAATAATATCGTCTTGGGGGCGGGTTTCTTTAAACAGAGTAACATACTGCTCGGTCGGCTCTACACTAAGCCCCTTCCAGCCATTTTGGCTGAAAGCATAACTGACCGAGTCAACCACAGGATCTTGTGAGCCAACATCAACGTAATAGCCGTTCTTAATATCTTTAAAGACCCGCCATAACATGACGTCTTCAAAATTCTGTGCATAAGATATAAACGTCATGGTAACCACTCAGCATAATGGTGGATAGGAGGGCACAAGCCCCCAGCTTGTCGCCCCCGCGAAGGCGGGGGTCCAGCTCTTAAAATGCGCTGCGAAGCAGCTCTGTATAGAAAGTACAGAGTCGCTCCGCGACGCATTTTGCGCTGGATCCCCGCCTTCGCGGGGACGACAAGCTGGAAGATGTTACCACCCCTGGCAATATTTGGTGAGTAGTTACAAGTCATGAAGCTTTTTTTACCTCGATCGCTGAATCCAACCATGCCATGCCTGCAAAGAAGTCTCTGCCTACATTAGCTATTTCAAAGACATAAGCCAGGTCACGCCATTCATAATTATTCTCTAAATGGGTATCTGAACTACACAAAGCCAGTTGCACCGAATACGTCCCCACACCCAAATTAGCAGGGAACTTTACCAAAAAAGACAGCTCGGAACCAGCCGCTATTTTATGCTGGATTTGTTTCGTATGATAGGTGTTTGTTCCATAGATCACCTGCCCTAGATGGTTTTTAATCGCAAAACCAAGCACCAGCTTTTCAATATTAGAATGGGCTTTAGCACCCACCGCCAAAGTTAATTCCTGACCAACACTGGCTACCTCGATACATTGGCCATCGTGATCCAATAGCTCCACCTTAGAAATGGTTACTTCACCCGTACCAGATATTGTTTGAACTTTGTTGACACCATGCTCCACTTGGCGAACCTTTTGGTTCTGATGCTCAGCCAGAGATGCATTATAATAATCCAGAACGGTTTCAGGCCGCCCTTCCATTATAAGTCCACCATTTTGTAACAGAATCACTTTATCGCAGAGCGCTTGTATGGATGACAAGTCATGGGACACGATCAAAAGGGACGTCCCCTGCTCTTTCATCTCGCGGATACGATCAAAGCTCTTGTGTTGGAAATAAGCATCCCCGACGGACAATGCTTCATCCACGATTAAAATATCAGGCCTGAAGGCCGTTGCCACAGCAAATGCCACGCGCATCTGCATGCCACTGGAGTAGGTGCGAATCGGTTGATCGAAGTATTCCCCGATTTCAGCGAATGCTTCTAAATCCGGCATAGCATCGTCTATTGCCCCGTGACTATGACCCATTAGGCCCAGCGCATGGTAGACGTTCTGCCTGGCGTTAAGATCGGGATTAAAGCCCATGCCTAACTCTAGGATGGCGGCAATCTTTCCATTCACTTGAATCGTGCCCGTGGAGGGCTGTAGAACGCCCGTAATCATCTTCAACAGAGTACTTTTTCCAGCACCATTCTTACCGATGATCCCGACCGATTGGCCCTTCAGAACCTCAAAGGAAATTTCGTTAAGAACCCAATGCTCGGCGGAGGGTTTAAACGGCAAACCAAACCAGCGCGCAAAACGGATTAATTCCGAAGCATATTGCCGGTAAGATTTTCCTAATTGGCTAACCCTTAAAATACTCATAGCACGTCCACCATTTCAGGGCTTGCTCTCCTGAACATCAACAGCCCAACAAGAGTAATGGCCAGCCCAATCACATTCAGATGCAGAAAACTCGTCATATCCGGCGCTTGGTCGTACATCAAAATGTTATGATACGCCTCGATGATGGGAACCAACGGATTCAAGCTCATCCAGGATACATACTCTGCCGGGATAATAGATATGGGATAGACAATGGGCGTAAACCAAAACAGAACCTGCAAAAAGATAGGCACAACCTGGGACACGTCGCGCACAAATACATTAATCACACCAAGGATCAAACCAATGCCAAAGCCAAACAACACCAAAGTTCCTGTAACAGGTATCAGCCAAAAAATAGTCATGCTAAAAGAATGGTCCAGCAGGGTAAATATGACCAAGATGACGCTTAACAAAATCAAGTTGTTCAACAAGCATGATCCCAACATTATGGTCGGCAGCGTTACCTTGGGGAAGTTGATTTTCTTTAACAGATTGGCGCTTTCCACAAACATACTGACCGAGCGGGTGATGATTTCTGAGAACAGTGCCCAACCCAGCGTTCCAGCCAACAAATAGATAGCAAAGGCATATTTATTGTCGATACCGGGAAGCTTAGCCGCCAAAACGTTCGATAAAATCAAAGCATAGATCATGACCTGGGCCAAGGGATTGAAGATGACCCATAAGGCACCAAGCTTAGAATGCGCAAAACGAGCCGTCAGGTCGTTTCGTATGGCCGAAAAAATAAAATAACGATAAGTCCATAAACTATCAAACATAAACGGTTCCAGCTGTTATATTGATGTCACGCACGGGCGTGAGGCTAAACAATTTAGTGGTCACGATGTTCCCTTGTTTAGACATGTTTTAGTAACACAGATACCAAAATTCCGCAACTTTTTTGCAGCGATTCTAATTTTGAAAAAACGAGCACATACCCCCAGTCGTCCGTCATCCTGAACGGACGACCGCGAAGCGGGCGGTAGTGAAGGATCCAGTCAGACATGCGTCGCGAAGCGACCCTGCTTTACATGGCATCAATCATCTTGTTTGTCATCATCTCGACGGTCGGCTATTTCACTTACTTGTTTCGTGTATTTATAAGCAGAGTCGCTACGCGACACATGTTTAACTGGATCCTTCACTACCGCCCGCTTCGCGGTCGTCCGTTCAGGATGACGGGTGTTGGGGCATGGTACTAAGATTTAAGAACTCGTCCCCTGACCCAACAGCGCCTCAACCTCAGAAACCTTTTCCCACAACAGTTTCTGATCCGCCCGGGTCTCCACATTCAACCGCAGCAAAGGCTCCGTGTTGGATGTTCGCAGGTTCAAACGCCATTCTGGAAACTCTAGGCTCAGCCCATCGATGTTCTCGACCTTGGGATTCTGGGACTCGTAGGACTTCATTATGCCAGCGATCACTGCCGGTGCGTTCTCAACCTTATAGTTGATCTCGCCGCTGCAAGGGTAAGCTGCGATGCGCTCTTCCACCATCTGGGACAGGGGTTTGCCGGCGATGCACATTAGCTCTGCCACCAGCAACCAGGGAATCATGCCGCTGTCGCAGTACGCGAAATCGCGGAAATAGTGGTGGGCACTCATCTCGCCGCCATAGATTGCGTTCTCTTCCCTCATACGTTCTTTGATAAAGGCGTGGCCGGTTTTACTTTGAATGGCGAGTCCGCCTGCTTGTTCCACCATATCAATGGTATTCCAAGTAAGGCGGGGATCATGAATAATTTTCTCACCCTTAGACTTCTTAAGAAATGCCGCCGCCAACAAGCCTACGATGTAATAGCCCTCAATGAAGTCGCCATTTTCTGAGAACAAGAAACAGCGATCAAAATCGCCATCCCAAGCAATACCCATATGGGCGCCATGCAGCTTCACCGCATCGGCTGTAAGCGACCGCGCATCGGGCAACAACGGGTTAGGCACACCGTTGGGGAAATTCCCATCGGGCTCTTCATTGATGTAAATAAATTCAAAGGGCAAATGTGGCTCCAGCAGCTTAATGATAAGCCCTGCCCCGCCATTGCCAGGGTTTACGACGATTTTGAGGGGTTTTAGTAAGTCCGTGTCCACATAGCCCAGAATATGGGAGATATAGCGGCTCTTATCAAAGTCCTCATTGATGTTGCCTATCGGTCCCTTAGACGGAAGCCGCTCTGCCTGCAACTGGGCCGCCAGATCGCGGATCGCGAATAGTCCGGAATCCCCTGAAATAGGGATCGAATTCTCACGCACCAACTTCATACCATTGTACCCCTTGGGGTTATGGCTGGCCGTTATCATGATGCCGCCGCCCACACCTCGATCAAAGGTTTGGAAATAAACTTCTTCCGTACCGCATAGTCCAATATTGATAACGTTGACACCTTCGTCATTGAGACCCTGCATCAGGCGATTGGCCATCTCTGGGCTCTCTAAGCGGATATCATAACCCACAACGACCGTTCCAGGATTAATAACCCGCGCATAGGCACGGCCAATATCATAAGCTAAATCATAACTCAGCACGTCAGGCACACGCCCACGAATATCGTAGGCTTTAAAGCAAGCGAGACTATGCGGCATCTTTGGCACGTCCATAGATGTCGTCGAATCGAATGATGTCGTCTTCACCCAGGTATGCCCCTGTCTGGACTTCAATCATCACAAGCAAATCCTCAGCCGGATTGCTCAAGCGGTGTTTGTTGCCTGTGGGAATATAGGTGGATTGGCTCACACCCAGAGTCATTTCTTCCTCGCCATTGACCACGAGAGCGGTGCCACTTACTACCACCCAATGTTCCGCGCGATGGTTGTGCATCTGCAAGCTCAACTGAGCCCCTGGCAGCACCTCAATGCGCTTGATCTTAAACCCTGGCGCCTCTTCCAAAACCGTATAGGTTCCCCAGGGCCGCTGCACGGTTTTGTGCAGCTTATGCGCCTCGTGACCATCATGCTTTAATTGAGCATAAATATTCTTAACTTCCTGGGATTTCTTCTTATTGGCCACCAGAATCGCGTCTTCCGTATCCACGATAATCAGATCCTCAAGGCCCACCGCACCGATCACGCGATCACGGCTTTGGATATAACAGTTCTTCACATCGTGGGTGATGACATCGCCATTGATGCTGTTACCATCGGAATCCAGCACAGAAAACTCACTGATAGCCGTCCAGGTCCCGATGTCACTCCAGCCAATGTCGCAAGGGATAATGGCCGCATGGGTCGTCTTTTCCATGATGGCATAGTCAATGGAATTGGATGGCACGTCCTTAAAGGTTGCAGAATCCACTTCTAAATGCCTGTATGCAGCCGTATCGGCGACTTTCGAACACGCGAAACATTTTTTGGCCGCAGCCAGAATATCCGGACACAGAGCCTGCATTTCCTTCAGCATCGTCTCCGCAGAAAAACAGAACATACCCGAATTCCACAAATACTTACCTTCACTTAAGTAAATCTCAGCTTGCTCTAATGAAGGTTTTTCCACAAAGCGGACAACATCAAAGCCCTTGGCCTCGATATATCCATACCCAGTTTCCGGGGAGCTTGGCTTAATGCCAAAAGTAACAACTTTGCCCTGGCGAGCCAAATGTTCAGCCTGGGATACTGCTTGTGCAAAAGCCTCTTGATTAGAAATAACGTGGTCAGAAGGCAGCACCAGCATGATTGAATCTGGTCCATATAACTCAGAAATCTTCAAAGCAGCCAAAGCAATAGCCGCAGCCGTATTGCGTCCGAAAGGTTCCGTAATGAAATTGAGATCGACGTTATGATCGGCAAGACTCTTAACTTCGTCAAATTCTTGCTTCGTCTTAAAGAACAACTCTTTATTCGTGACCGTCGTAATACTTTGCGTCGAAGGGATCGCCGCACTTCTCAAATATACTTTCTGCAGGAAACTTTGCCTGTCGGACAGCTTCATAAATGGCTTGGGATGCATATCCCGAGAAACAGGCCACAAACGACTACCGACGCCACCAGATAAAATTACCGCATGCATGAACATTTCCTTTGCATAAAAATATGAGATACGAATATGAGGTTATACTTAAACTTTAAGTGGCATTATGTCAAAGGTTTTTGCCATCTCAGAAAAGAATTGAAGGAAAGGGGGAAACTCCAGACATGTGGACACAATCGCTCCTAACTGTGAGCAGAAGTGGGCCTGGAGTTAAGCATTAGAATTTTAGTAGCCACGTCCATTTACGTATATAAGTTGCGCCATACCAATTTCTAGATCATAAATACTACGATTTATCTGGACGACCATACCGATTATTTGATCTAGTTTCACACGCATTTCCGGTGTCCATTCAATGTCACCTTTAGGTTTAACTTCGGCTGGAGAAAGGATTTCTTCAAGCCCCTGATCGATGTCATTAATAAAAGTCCCAAAGGGACCATCAGTCTTAGCATTCGTCTCTGGCGCCATAATTAATGTTTGTATCGACTGAGGGGATGCGTAGCGGAGTGAGAGAGGTTCGTCACTTACAGAATCCGTATTGCTAGCAAAAACCGATGTATTCAAAGTTAGGCCCAGAAAAATTGTTAGAGAAGCGCACTTAATCATCTGCATGTGAAAAATCTCCCTTTTCTTTCATTTTGTTACTTCATCTAAATTGTGCCATAGAAGGATCGGACAGACAACCCCCTTGTATTTGCCTTCTCTTTTTCCCACACTACCTGGCATGGTAATTGCATGAGTAATGTAGAAAAGGAATCCAGACCTTATGCGATATAAACTTGTAGCCTTAACTTTCGTGGCGTTCACATTAGCCGGCTGTGGCAGTAAATGGCTTAATGGTGAATTTTACACGTCTGAAATGATTCAAGCCCGGGACTATGCGCCCTATGGGACTAAATTCTATCCTCAGCCCTTGTACTGTTATAAGACCTTGGCTACGGCCGATTGTTATGCGCAGCCGCAGGCGGAACAAGAAAGACAATTTATAGCGGGCTACCCTCCAGCGCCACCGAAACCTCCTGAACCAAAGACTCTTTGGGAATCAATGGAATGGGAGCCAAAGACATTTGGCCCGAAGATTGAGGAAAAGCCTATACAGTTGGGTTAGAGCTTTAAATCATTGACGCTGCCCCCCTTGACCGTCATCCTGAACGAACGACCGCGAAGCGGGCGGTAGTGAAGGATGACGTCTACGGGGGCAGAAGATTACATATAACCCACCCGTTATGCACAAGAGCCAGTGTAATATTCGAAGCACTATACTACAGCATCGTCTTATTAAACAGGATGGCAAAATTATTGGTTGTTACCTTGGCGAGCTCATCCATGCTGATATCTTTGAGTTCCGCAACGGTCTTGGCTGTATGAATCATAAAGCTCGGCTCGTTGCCTTTTCCTCGCATGGGCACTGGCGCCAAATAGGGTGCATCTGTTTCCAACAGCAGCCGATCTAAAGGAACCGTTTTCACAGACTCACGAATCTCCTCGGCCTTCTTAAAGGTCACAATCCCGGAAATGGAAATATAGAAGCCAAGCGCCAATGCCTGGTCACAGAGCCATTGGGTGCCACTGAAACAGTGGATCACGCCGGTAATGTTTCCCTGCTCCTTGCGGAGCATAGCGATGGTGTCTTCCTCCGCATCCCGGGTATGGATAATCAACGGCAGCCCTGTTTCTTTGGCCACGCGTATATGCGCCTCGAAAGCCTCTTGCTGGGCGGCCTTGGGACTGTGTTCGTAATAATAGTCCAGACCAGTCTCGCCCAAACCAACCACTTTCTTGAACTGGGTATACTGCTTCAGCCCCTCGTAAAGGCCACCCTCCTCGACGGCTAGTTTTGCCTCATGAGGATGCACGCCCACGGAACAGTAAATTTCATCCCGCGAGTTGGCGATATCGAGAACAGCTTGTGCCTCAGAAAGCTCCGTACAGATGGTGAGCATCTTAGTTATGCCCACATCCGCCGCCCTGTTGATCACCCCATCGAGGTCGTTGGTAAATTCTGGATAATTTAAATGACAATGGCTGTCCACAAACATGTCTTACGCTCCCGTTTGACTTAATACCCCGCCGATGCGAATAGGATCAATTTTCGTTGCCAACCCAGTCTCATCGCTGATCTCCACAAGGCAGCCACACAAAGTCGCTTCACCCATGGCGGGCTCCATCTTCGCGTCGACGAGCTTGCCCAAAAACTTAGCGATGGGGATTTTTTTATCCATACCGATAACCGAATTATAGTCCCCACACATACCGGCGTCTGACTGATAGGCCGTACCGTTGGGCAATATCATGGCATCTGCCGTCGGCACATGGGTATGGGTGCCTACTACGAATGAAACGCGCCCATCCAAGAAATGGCCCATGGCCATCTTCTCGCTGGTTACTTCCCCATGGAAATCCAGCATAATGCCGGCAACGTTCTTGTTGGACAGGTTCACGGCCTCTAAAACTTCATCGATGGCATAAAATGGACAGTCCACCTGGTCGGGCATAAACAACCGACCCAAGGCATGGAGCACAACAAAGTTGCGGCCATCCTTCATCTTATGAACACCGATGCCTGCGCCCGGTAGCTTTTTGTTGGAATAGTTCATAGGCCGCAGCAAACGTTTTTCGTTGCTGATATAGGACACCACATCCTTTTGCCGCCAAACATGGTTGCCAGTGGTGATAATGTCGACCCCGGCGTCAAAGAATGACTTGCCAATAGTACCCGTAATTCCAAAGCCACCGGCAGAATTCTCGCCGTTCACAACGATCACGTCCAAGGCGTGTTTTTCTTTAAGACGAGGAATTTCTTTCAGGACAGCTTCCCGACCGGACCGTCCTACGACGTCTCCGCAAAATAATAACTTCATTACATTTCAGCCTTATATATCCGAGCCTCCGTCACGACAAACTCCAATTGCTCGTCCAGTGGCTCATCTGGTATTTCATCTATTCTCTGCATATCATATGCGACGCCAATTGCCAAAACATTCCTGTCTGCTCGAGCCTGGGCAAGGGCTCTATCGTAATGTCCCTTACCATAGCCTAAGCGATGACAGCGGACATCAAAAGCCAACAGCGGCACGATGAAAAGATCCGGATCTACCATGGGTGCCGATTCAGACGGCTGCATGACCCCGAAGGATCCCATTTCTAGCTCTTTGGTCGAATGGACTTGCCGAAAACTTAAATTCCCTGATTCTTCCACGCGGGGGTAGGCCATCACATATCCTTCCTCAGTCAGGAAGAAATTCAGCAGCCGCACATTCTGCTCGTCAGCTTTAGGAAAATAAGTGCTAATCACATAGTCTTTCGGAATCTGGAAATACTGCTGAAAACGCTCCACAAGCCCAAGGGATACCCGCTCCAGCGTGCCAAAGCTAAGGCTGGACACAAACGCCAGTCGCCTGTCCATAGCCGTTTTGCGTAGGGCTTCTTTATCTACCATCTTTGACCTGGTGTTTTTAAGCATTGAAAGTCTCCATATTATTAACGACTTCCCCCGCCCATGGGCTACGTAAATTAGTCACCAAAATAATACGAGAACACGCTCATTGTTTCAATCTAAAATTACCGCCAGTAACAGCGAAGGTTCGAAAAATCTTGTGTTTTTTCCCCTGCTGTGATTGACTTGTCTTTTGGACATCTGAATTTACAGGGCCGTATGAAGAGAGCTGAAGCAGATACTCAGGCTGACACATCCCTTTTGGGTAGCAAGCGCGCATGGTTTATGGTTACCTGCGCGGGTGTATTCTATTGCTATCAATTCGTCATTCGTGTATTCCCGAACGTTCTCAACAACGAAATCATGACGGCTCTCGGCATTGACGCCGCTGCGTTTGGCTTGATGGTTGGCTTTTATTACTGGACCTATTCGGGTATGCAGATCCCCCTTGGCATCACCATGGACAAATTTGGCCCCAGGCGATTGCTGTCACTGGCCGGGTTTATCTGCGGCATAGCTTGTTTTATCTTTTCCATGACCACAAACTTTTATGTAGCTGGCTTTGCCCGTTTTATGATGGGCATGGGCGCCGCCAGCGGCCTGCCTGGCACCATCAAACTTGGCACCATGTGGTTTCCACCCCAAAAAATCGGCAACGTCATAGCCCTGGCCATGGTCTTAGGCACATCGGGCGCTGCCTTAGGCGGTCCCCCTTTGAGATATTTGATTGATACGGTTGGTTGGCAGGGAGCCTACAGGTATTGGGAGTTGTGGGTCTGGCCATTGGTACGATCATTTTCATATTCGTGCGCAATACGCCTTCAGGCGATATGCCAGTGCGAACGGGCCCTAAAGAGCACATGTTTGGTGGATTGAAGCGCGTTCTGAAATCGCCACAAGCCTGGTTCATCTCTGGGTTCAGCACCCTGATGTATGCACCCATGATCATCATGGGAGACGCCTGGAGCGTCCCCTTTATCGAGAGCATCTATGGCATAGGCAAAACCGAAGCCGCACTGATCAACACCAGCTTATTCTTAGGCGCAGCCCTGGGCAGCCCTGTTACACAACCCTTTCAGATAGGCTTAGAAGCCGACGCATTCCTATGTACATAGGCGGCCTTACCTCGTTGAGCGTCTACATGATCGTGGTATTTGTCCATGGTATACCTCTTTCTGTAATGTACGCCCTATTCTTCATCGCTGGCTTCAGCTATACCGCCAAGTGCCTTTGCTTTGCCAGCATGACCGAAATCATGCCGCCCTCTTCCAGCGGTGTCAGCGTGGGCTTTAGCAACATGTTGGTGATGGCCTGCGGCGCTTTCTATCACCCACTGGTAGGCAAAATGCTCGACTTAAGTTGGAATGGATTAATGGTGGACGGCCATCCAGTCTATAACGAAGTGGACTATCGCTATGCCTTGGCGGTAATCCCAATATGCCTGTCGTTATCGCTATTCATGCTAGGCTTCATCAAAGAAACCCACCCCGCCCGACCGCGACGATTGAACGATTAAACCTTATTTGTACCTTGCAATCCGCCCCTAAGAATGCGAAAAGATTATGAACACAAACATATGGGGACAGCCATGGCTCATTCTTTTGCGAATTTACACGTTATCAACCATCCACTCATCCAACATAAACTGACCCTCATGCGTATGGAGGAGACTAGGTCTGGCCATTTCAGGCGCCTGCTGCGGGAAATTGCTTTGCTAATGGGATATGAAGTCACCAAGGACTTTCCACCAAAACCGTGACGATTCAAACGCCGGTGGCTTCTACCACGGGAAGAGTATTCGACGGCCATGACGTGACCATCGTCCCTATATTAAGAGCTGGCCTGGGCATGGCTGATGCCTTGCGGGAACTTATACCTACATCCAACGAGGGACACATCGGCCTTTATCGGGATCACGAAACACATCGGCCTGTTGAATATCTGGTCAAACTACCCCCTATAGAGGATCAAATCTTCATCGTGGTAGACCCTATGCTGGCCACAGGTTATTCGGCGGTAAAAGCGCTGGATATACTGGTGGAACGTGGCGTTGATCGTAAGAAAATTCTGTTTCTTGCCCTGGTTACCGTGCCTGAGGGCATTGCGGTTTTCAACGAGAAATACAGCGACATCCCCATCTTCGCCGCCGCTCTGGATGATCACCTTAATGAGCTCGCATATATCGTCCCAGGCTTAGGCGATGCGGGCGATAGACTGTTTGGAACGAAGTAAGGAATGGTTGTCAAAAACACTTGTAATAAGTCGCGAAAACGGCTATACCCTATACATTAAAACACACGCAGGATAGCGCACGACGGTTGTCGGTCGCTCCGGTGCTAGAAATGGCAGTCCCTGCGGAGGATATAACCGGAATAGGAGTAAAATTATGGCTATACCTACATTTACTATGCGCCAGATGCTTGAAGCTGGCATTCACTTTGGACATCACCCTCGCCGTTGGAATCCACGTATGGAGCCCTATTTGTTTGGCGTTCGTAACAATGTCCACGTTATCAACCTAGAAAAAACTGTGCCGATGCTCGAAGAAGCATTGAAGGCCGTGCACGATGTGGTGACCAAGGGTGGCCGCGTGCTATTCGTGGGCACAAAGCCTCAAGCTTCCGCCGTCATCGCTGAAGCAGCAAGTCGATGTGGTCAGTACTACGTCAACCACCGTTGGTTGGGCGGCATGATGACCAACTGGAAGACTGTTTCTCGGTCTATTAAGAGACTGGGTGAGTATGAAGAAGCATTGAACAATCCTGAAAAGGGTTTGACGAAGAAAGAGATTCTGCAACTGACGCGCGAGCGCGAAAAGTTGGAACGTGCCATCGGCGGTATCCGCGAGATGGGTGGCGTGCCTAGCATCTTGGTGATTATTGACACCAATAAAGAGCTCACAGCCATTAAAGAAGCACGTAAACTAGGCCTACCAATCGTGGCCGTGGTCGACAGTAACTCTGACCCGTCCGAAATCGATTATCCGGTTCCTGGCAACGATGACGCACTGCGTTCTATTCGTTTCTTCTGTGACCTATTTGCTGGTGCAGTTCTTGATGGTCTTTCTGACCAGATGGTCGCAGCGGGTATTGATCTAGGCGAAGCCGTTGAGCTTCCTGCGAGCGAGCTCGAAGTCATTGCGGCATTTGCAGAAAAACCTGCGAAGGCACCAAAGGCTGAAGCAGAAGCTCCTGCTAAGAAGGCGGCTCCGAAGGCTGAAGCTGCTAAGAAGCCTGAAGCTAAGGTTGAAGCTCCTGCAAAGAAAGCAGCTGAGAAGACTGAAGCTAAAGCACCTGCAAAGAAGGAAGAAGCCGCACCTAAGGCTGAAAAAGCCGCTGCTCCTGCCGAGAAGGCAGAAGCTGCTCCTAAGGCTGAAAAGGCTGCTGCTCCCGCGAAGAAGGCAGAAGCTGCGCCTAAGGCTGAAAAAGCTGCTGCTCCTGCCGAGAAGGCGGAAGCTGCGCCTAAGGCTGAAAAAGCTGCTGCTCCTGCTAAGAAAGCGGAAGCTGCACCCAAGGCTGAAAAAGCTGCTGCTCCTGCCAAGAAAGCGGAAGCTGCAACTAAGGCCGAAAAGCCTGCGGCTGCTAAGGCTAAGCCTGCAGCTAAGGAAAAGAAGTAATATAGCACTGCCTGGAGCGCGCGATCTTATGGTCGCGGCTCCCTGGCTGCTTATGGGTGAGCTTGGACTCCCCGCAAGAAATCGAAATAACAGATACTAAAATAAAAGGGGTTAGACAATGTCTACAGTAACAGCTGCAATGGTCAAGGAACTACGCGATCGTACGGGCGCGGGCATGATGGATTGCAAAAAAGCACTCGCAGAAACCAATGGTGATATTGAAGCGGCAGCTGACTGGCTGCGCAAAAAGGGTTTGGCTGCTGCATCTAAGAAGGCAAGCCGCGTTGCGGCTGAGGGTCTGGTTGGCGTGGCTACGGCTGGCAATAAGGGTGCCTGCGTTGAAGTCAATGCAGAAACAGACTTCATTGCTCGTAACGACCAGTTCCAAGCATATGTTTCCACCCTCGCGAAAATTGCTTTAAACGAGGGAACTAATCCCGATGCTTTGAAAGCTGCTAGCTATCCCGGCACCGGCAACACTGTTGAGACTGAGCTCACAAACTTGATCGCGACTATTGGCGAAAACATGACTTTCCGCCGTGCGGAGCTCATGGAAGTAAAGCAAGGCGTAGTGGCATCCTATGTGCACAACCAAACAGCCGAAGGCCTTGGCCGAATTGGTGTGCTGGTTGGCCTCGAATCCACCGGCGATACCAAGCGCCTTTATGAGGTCGCAAGACAAATCGCTATGCACGTGGCAGCAACGAACCCGCAATCTGCATTCATCCACGAGTTGGATCAGGCGCTGGTTGCCAAGGAGCGCGCCGTTCATGAAGATATGGCCAAGGCTTCCGGCAAACCTGCTGAATTCCTAGACAAGATGATCGATGGCCGCATGCGCAAATACTATGAGCAAGTCGTCCTCATCGAGCAAGAATTCGTTATGGGCCCTGACAAGCGCGTTAAAGACGTCCTTGAAGATGCCGCAAAAGAACTTGGTACACCCGTTGAGCTCAAAGGCTTTATCCGCTTTGGCTTGGGCGAAGGTATTGAAAAGGAAGAAACAGATTTTGCAGCGGAAGTTGCTGCACAATTGAATAAGTAAGGGTTGAGGGGGTAGAATCCGGAATCCGGAATCTAGAATCTAGAATCTGGAATCTAGACTCCGGGGTCAGATTTTGGCTCTCCAGCAGCCCGTCATTGAGAGGTGCTGCGCAGCGCGCGGCACCGTGACAACCCAGTGCGATAGTCCAGACTGGTACACATAGTCAAGTGCTGCACTAGATTGCTATGGATCCTCGCTCCTTCTGATGGCCAAGGCGTTCAAGGGGAGATGATTGCCCCCAGCTTGCCTCCCCTGCGAAAGCAGGGGTCCAGCGCAAAATGTGTCGCGGCAGTGACTCTGTATTTCTATACAGAGCTGCTACGCAGCACATGTTAAGGGCTGGGCCCCTGCTTTCGCAGGGGAGGCAGCTGGCGGCCATCACCATTCTAACAACCGACCGGTCATCGTGTAAAATCGACCCCCTACAGGGATTGTCGGTTACTCGCATTGACGGGCTGGAGATGCGCATACTGTTTTTGCTACCCTTGGTGACGTTTTACGATTTTGAATTACGTAATCTAGATTTTCTAGATTCTGAATTCCGAATTCTGGATTCTAGATTCCGAATTCTGGATTCTGGATTCTGGATTCTAGATTCTAGATTCTGGATTCTAACTACTGACGAACAACTGATAACTGGTGACTGATATGAACGCCCCTGCTCTTGTGAACAAAGTCTATAAACGTGCTCTCATCAAACTGTCAGGTGAGGTGTTGATGGGTGATCATGAATATGGTCTCTCGGCGGCTATGGTCTCTCGCATTGCTCAAGACATTAAGCAGGTTCATGATGCGGGATATGAAGTATGCGTTGTTATTGGCGGCGGTAATATTTTTCGGGGTATCGTCGGCGAAAAAGAGGGTATCGAGCGCTCAACGTCTGATTACATGGGCATGTTAGCAACCGTTATTAATGCTCTTGCCTTGCAATCGTCTCTTGAAAAAATCGATGTAGACACCCGTGTCCTTTCGGCGATTCCTATGCAAACCATTTGTGAACCTTATATGCGTCGGCGTGCTATGCGGCACCTGGAAAAAGGACGGATAGTGATATTTGCGGGAGGCAGCGGCAGCCCCTACTTCACGACGGATACGGCGGCGGCTCTGCGCGCGTCTGAAATGGGTTGTGATGTGCTGCTTAAGGGCACTAAGGTCGATGGCGTTTATACTTCAGACCCTCTTAAAGATAAGGGTGCCAAGCACTACGAAACCGTCAGCTATAACCAGGCCCTGCAAGACCATCTGAAAGTTATGGATGCGCCTGCTCTCGCTTTAGCGCGAGACAATCATATTCCCATCATTGTTTTTTCGATTATGGAGCCCGGAAACATCCTGAAGACGCTCGATGGCAAGGGAAAATTCACTCGTGTTGATCACCAAGAAAACCTTTAAGGAGTAAAAACATGCCAAACGCACTGATCGCCGATTTAAAACGCCGGATGCACAATACGCAAGAAGCCCTTCATCGTGAATTCGCAGGTTTGCGCACAGGTCGAGCTTCCATTGCCCTGCTTGAGCCCATTATGGTTGAGGCCTATGGCTCGCAAATGCCCTTGCCCCAAGTGGGAACCATTGGCGCTCCAGAAGCGCGGCTTTTGACCGTTCAGGTATGGGACAAATCTATGGTCTCAGCCGTCGAGAAATCCATTCGTGAAGCCAATCTGGGCCTAAATCCCATGGCCGATGGGCAGCTAATCCGTGTGCCTCTGCCTGAGCTCAGCCAAGAACGACGCATTGAGATGACAAAGATCGCTAAGAAATATGCGGAAAATGCTCGGGTTTCAATACGTAACATTCGCCGTGATGGTATGGAAGCTTTAAAGAAGATGGAAAAAGACGATAACTTGCCGGAAGACGAGCATCACCGCTATGCGGATGAGGTCCAGCAGCTGACAGACGACTTCATCAAGAAGATCGACGACGAACTGGTATCCAAAGAAAAAGACATTATGCAGGTTTAAACAGTGAATAGCGCCAATCTTGCTCAACCCTCAATTCCGGAATTCAATAGCTCAGGCCAAATGCCTGAGCATATTGCTATTATTATGGACGGAAATCGTCGTTGGGCATCGGCGCGCAGTCTGCCCGTTTTAGAAGGTCATCGTCAGGGCGTTAAAGCTCTGCGGCGCACCTCAGAAGCCATGCGCGATTATGGCATTAAGTATTTGACGGTATTTGCCTTCTCCACGGAGAATAAGAACCGCCCCCTCGAGGAAGTCAATGGCTTGATGAAGCTTATTTGCATGTCCTTGAAGCGCGAGCTTGCGGAGATCCATGAAAATGGTATATGCCTGCGCTTCATCGGCGAGAGAGAAACGCTCAATAAAGATGTGCGCGAGATGATCGATTACGCGGAGAGTTTAACCTCCAACAACTCGCGCTTTTTTATGACCGTGTGCTTGAATTACGGAAGCCATTACGATATTGCACGCGCTGCTCAGAAATTGGCCATAAAGGTCCAGCAAGGGGAGCTTGTGGTTGCGGATATTACTCCGGCCCTGATGGGAGAAAACCTTTCGACCGCAAACCTTCCCGCGCCTGATATCTTGATCCGTACCAGCGGTGAACACCGGGTGAGCAACTTTCTCTTGTGGGAAATATCCTACTCAGAGCTAGTGTTCGTGGACACCTACTGGCCAGATTTCAATAAAAAGGACCTTGAACATGTTCTCAGAGAATTCCAGACCCGCCAGCGCAGGTATGGACATTAACTTGACCAAAACACAAAACCTCCTGTTGCGCATATTTTCTATCATCATCCTTTACCCGATCGTCGTCTGGAGCCTGGTCTTGGGTCAATGGACCACCCTTGCTCTTATATTGATAGCAGGCGCCCTTTCCCTGGTGGAATGGTTTCGCATGTCCATCAAAACCGATTCCCTGCCTCGATCTGTCTCGTTTTTGCTCGTGGGCAATGCCTATATCTTCATCGGGTATTTTTTGCTTTGGGTGATTTCGACCAAGCTGAACTGGATGATGCTGACCATTATTCTCACCCTGACGTTCCTATCCGATGTGGGTGGTTACGTGTTTGGAAACATCCTGAGGGGTCCTAAGCTGGTGCCGAGTATCAGCCCTAACAAAACCTGGTCAGGGGCCCTTGGGGCGATCTGCACGACCGTTGCGGGCGGGTATCTGCTGACCATGACGCCCTATTATGATAACTCGTTTCTGGCCTGGTTGCCGGCGCCTTTATTCTTTGTGATGACATCCATCGTGGCCCAACTGGGCGATCTGCTGGAATCCTGGAGCAAGCGACAGCTCAATGTGAAAGACAGCAGCCACCTCATCCCCGGCCACGGCGGTATCCTGGATCGAGTGGACAGCGTAATTGCGGTGAGTTATCTGGTTGCGGTTCTGATGTGGATATCAAGTTTTTATAGCTAGTGCTCTTGCTCCTAAAACGCAGGCCGCCGCCCCATTAAAGGACGACCGCGTCAGCCACACCCGACCGTCATCCTGAACGGACGACCGCGCAGCGGGCGGTAGTGAAGGATCCAGTCAAACATGTGTCGCGAAGCGACTCTGCTGCAGATGGTCCCAATCATATTGTATGACATCATATAGACAGCTGCTTGTATCATTTATTTGTTTGATATATTTATAAGCAGAGTCGCTACGCGACACATGTTTGACTGGATCCTTCACTACCGCCCGCTTCGCAGTCGTCCGTTCAGGATGACGGCCGAATGGAGAAGAATAACTGACTCGGCGCAATAACAATCACTTAAAATGCTCTAAATCCAACAAAGCCATCTTTCCGTATCTATATCTCAGTACCTCTTCTGGGATCCTTACTTCCTTCTCACAAACACCCTTATTAAACAGAAGCATGGCAACGTCAGCTTGGCCGATATTAAGAGACTTCAGAATTTCAGCTAGAGAGTCGCCTCCTGCTACCAACAAGCTCGAGTAGTAAGGAGTCTCATTTAATAGCTCTGTCGCTGTGAAATCCAAGTCCGACAAAATTACAAACTCAGATATGTCCGCCTCAAGAGGTTGCTTTTTGGTAAGTGATCCGCTGCCGCCCGGTTCCCTGGGGGAAGCATAGATGGACACTACCTTATCAAGCGAGATCAGCGGATTCGCCTGGCTCATTTGCGACATAAAATCAGCTTGACGTTCCTTAAAGGCGATATAGGAATTCAACTCTGCGTAAATCCTCGACCTCCAACGATGAGCATTATTTACATACACAACCACTAAACGAGGCGTAAGGGCGAATGTGTGGCGGAGATTTTCAGCAGGACGCGTCTGTATCCCATTAGGCATATGTCTACTCAGAACTACTTCCATTTCAGGCAATAACTTTGACGAATGCGCTTCCTGAACAATGAACATGGTCATTAGGATGCTGCAGTACAGACACGTTTTCTTGATCATAAGATTCCCCTTTTTTTAATCATTTAGGGAATTGTATCCAACCCAAGCCCCTCTTGTCATCAAGAAAAGTTCTCTGCCCATCATGTGAGATAAACAAGCCGTAAGACTTAAAAAACCAAAAACACGAAACTCAAGTAAGCGCCTGTTATAAATAGTAATGCCACGCAGTAACCCATGATCTCCCGTAGCTGCAGACCAGCGATGGCTAGTACGGGTAGTGCCCAGAAAGGTTGCAGCAGGTTTGTCCAGGCGTCTCCCCAGGCGACTGCCATGGCTGCGTACGGGATGCTTGCGCCCATTTTGGTGGCGGCCTCTAGGATCACGGGGCCTTGTACCGCCCACTGGCCTCCGCCCGAGGGGATGAACAGGTTTAGCAAGCCTGCGCTGTAGAACGCCAGCAATGGGAAGGTATGGACTGTTGCGGTTTCTACGAACCAATTGGAGATGAGGTCCGCTAGCTTTGAGGATTCGATCATGCCCATGATCCCTGCATAGAATGGGAACTGCAGCAGGATGGGGCCTACTTTTGAGGCTGCTTCACTGATGGCGTTGATGAGTGACCGAGGTGTGCCATGTAGGAATATTGCCAGGAACAAGAGAGAGAAGTTTACATCGTTGAGGGTGAATCGGAAATTATGCTCTGCAACCTGAATCCCTATGTAGGTAAAGCCCATGGCTGATATGGCCAGGGAAAACAAACGACTGTTCTCGAGCCGTTCTGCGGGCCCCATATATACGTCCTTGAGTGGCTTAGATTGCGCGGGAGTTTCTTGGAGCACGACGGGTGTACTGTTGGGGTAGACACGGCCTAACATCCAGTTGGATAAGGGCAGCAAGATAAACATACCGGTCACGGCTGCGATGTTCAGGGGTGATAATAACGTCTCAGTGATCGGGATCGTGCCGCCGATCAGGTGTTCCGTAAAGTTTCCAGGGGTGGCAATGACCAGTGGGATGGAGCCCGAGAGGCCGCCATGCCAAACGATAAAACCACTGTAGGAACTGGCCACCAACAAACGATAGTTGGCCGTCGGCAGGACCTTGTATATTTCACGGCACAAGATTCCACCCACCACAAGGCCCAATCCCCAGTTGATGAACGAAGCCGTCAGCGCCACCAAAGTAATCACCACTACCGCTTGCCCAGATGTTTTCACCGTGGATGCGATGCTGGCCAAAAACTTACGAGAAGGCTCTGCAATAGCGATGACATAACCACCCACCAGGATCATAACCATCTGCATGGTAAATTGAATCAACGCCCAAAAGCCTTCGCCCCAATAGAACACCATTTCCTTAGGTGTGGACGGCGTCATGAAGATACCCATGAAGAAGAGAAGTATGGTCAAAAAGAGACATAGCAAAAACGGATCTGGCGTGTATTCCCGCATCATACGATCGAAAAAAGCGACTGTGCTGGTAACCATAAAACTTTCCTTTTTGAGGTCGAAGTGAGGATTATATAACAGGGAGACGTGGTGTCAACCACCGATGGTTAAGTGTCAAATTCTAATAAAAAATCCCGCCCGCGGTTAAGCAGACGGGATTTGTTTATAAGTAATTTCAGTAAGATAAACTACTCGGCCTTCTTTTTCTCAGCCTCAGCAACAGCTTTCTGGTACATACCATTCAGGCCATAGACGGCAAAGATCCAGATCAGGATGACGATACAAACGGCCACAGCCATCATCGGTGTAATCGACAGCACGTCGGCCGCACCTGTGATTGCAAACATGGCTCCCACGATGTAACCACCACCAGCTTTACCTAAGCGGCCACCGATAACGTCAACGGCTGCCTTGCCTTTGGTTTTAAGCTCTTGGTCAAGGGGTATGTATGACATCTCCTTGGTTGGGTCGAACAGTGAGTATTTTGTACCCTTACTCAACACGTTCTGAATGGTTCCCACGGCTACCGCCATCAGCAGACTGGTCACACCAATCATGGCCGCGATCGGTGACATGAAGTCCTCAAACAACACGAACGAGAAGAAGATTGCGCCTGTCACTAACATCATCAGAGGCGTCGTAATAGCACCGGTGAACCAACCAAACCTGCGGACAACGCCCTTGAAGAACAAGATCGCAATAATGGTCGTACCACCCATAGCGTACTGAACCAGACCCATGAAGTGCTGATAATCAATGCGTTCTGGATATTGCTTCCTCAGAATTTCCTTCCAGTTCAACTCAATCAGGTTCATGGCAATACCGTAAGCCAAAACCAACAATGCGATGAACATGATGTACTTAGACTTCAATAGGTATTTAAAGCTTTCGCCCACGGACATCTTTGGCTTCTTAATCTTAACCTTACCGCTTTTCTCAGCCGCATCGTAATACAGCGGATCTGTCAGAACGTTTCTCTGCATCCAGTTATACAGGAAGACAACAATGAAGCCTGCAACGATAACCGCACCCATTGTGTAATGTAATGTGCCAGCAAAAGCCTCTGGTCCGCCGCCCGATGCTTTTTGAATGGAAGAAGCAGTCGTCAAAACGTAACCGGAAAGAATCAAGCCCAAGTTTCCAAGTAGACCAAACAACGCATAAAAGCGCGATGCTTCACGGGTTCTGGTTATCTCGTTGGCGAACTGCCAGAACAACAGGGAAAGCATAATACTGCCCCACAGCTCCGCAAAGGTATAAAACAGCGAATCCGTCCAGTAGGCATAAATAGCGATAATATGTTGAACCCTTGGATACTCCGCTTGCAAAGCCTTGATATACGCAGGATCGGGCAAAAGGAACTCGTTGTTAGGAAAGATAACGAAGGCGTATAAAGCAAAGAAGCTTATAAAGAAGCCCGCGATCATATAAAAGACCGTTGCCGGTTTGAACGTATTTACAAGTTTCGAGTATAAAACCACAAAAAGAATGGCCGCCGGCATTACGATAAGTCCTTTAAGGAAAGGAATAATAGCCGATCCCGCAACGGGGACGAGAATCGCGTCTTTGGTACTTCGGAGAATGGTGTAATCAAACAGAATGAAGAACATCATCAGGCCCATGGGCAGGAATTTCTTCATCTCATAACCATAAATTGGCCAGAGGGCTGCTCTGATTTTCCCGAACTCGGGAGCCTCAACGGGCTTGCTAATTACTTCAGTTTCTTTGCTCATTTATTAAATACTCCTTACATTACTATTACAAATAGTCCTACCTATTAACATAATAAACGAAAATGGTTTCCTATTAGTTAATTTAATACTATTTCTAGTCTTGATTATGTGCCCGTTACTTCGCTAGCACAAGGCATTGTTTACCATTGGGAATGGTTATACTATTTTTACCGATTTGTCAATATAGAATCTTACATCTATTCGATTACCTCAGGGTAGATTATCCACGCAATAAAAGACTAAACTTCTCAACAGCTTCCTCCAGAACGTCCCCGGGAATTTTTGTGATTAACTTAGCCCTTCTAGCTTTCCAGTCTAAGGACCGGATCTGGTCAGACAAAATGGCGCCCTGTATTTCCTTTAGTTTGAATGTACATTCAAACGGATACCCTTTGACTTGGCTTGTTACGGGCATGAAGACAGCCAGGCTGGTTTTGGAATTGTATTTTTTAGGTGAGATGACGACAGCGGGGCGCCTTTTCTGGATTTCGCATCCAGCTTGTGGATCAAATTCTAGCCACACGATATCGCCTCGATCAGGCACGTATTTTACCATTCTTCAACACCCACGCCAGAACCTTCGAGCAAATTATGTTGCAAGTTGCATTTCGTTATGTTCTCTATCATATCATCAAGTTGATATCTTTGAGGATTCACAACTAAATGATTATCTTCAACGGAGATGTCTACAGCGCCGCCTGCCTTCATGTTAAGTTGGTGAGCTAACTTGGCAGGAATACGTACCCCTAAACTATTTCCCCATTTTTGAATATGTGTTTGCATGGTAACTCTCTCTCAATATGTATATACTAAGTATACACATTCAGCTATGATTTGTCAAGGTTTTATGGTGGAATTCCGCCCGCACAGTGTTACAAATTTACCTGACCCCCTCCCAAAAATCTGAACAGCCTCTCGTATTTCTTGCCTTATTTGAAGTTTATATGCTAAATGAAGTTTGGTATAAAAATAAGTGAGTATTCAGTTGACGCAAGCGGCTAAATTAAAATGGATGTCTGATCCTTCTACACTGGATCTGTCGAAAAGACTCGTGAGGGTTTACTTGCGCCCCTATGTCAGGTACCTGGTTCTTGGCTTGGCTTGTATGGTGTTGGGGGCTGCTTGTACGGCTTTTCTTGCTAAGCAGATGCAGCCTATCATTGATGATATTTTCATTGCTCGTAACCCGGACATGCTGATGATGGTGGCGATTCAGGTATTCGTTATCTTTCTCTTCAAGGGTATTTCCGATTACGGGCATTCGGTGACCATGACCTTTGTGGGCGAGAAGATCGTTGCTGACATGCGCAAACAACTCATCAAACACGTTTTGAATGCGGACCTAAGCTTCTTTCATAACACGCCCAGCGGCGAGTTGATCTCGCGCTTTACCACGGATGTGAACATGCTTCACCGTGTTGTAAGCCGCACCTTGACCAGCATTGTTAAGGATGGGCTAACCCTCATATTTCTTGTTGTCTTAATGTTTGCGACAGACTGGAAATTAGCGACCTTTGCCTTTATCGCCTTTCCATTGGCGTTTTATCCGATCATTAAAATTGGCAAGAGCATGCGCAAGAAGTCTGGTTTCATCCAGAGTGATTATGCGCGCTTTACCATTATGCTGTCGCAAATATTCCAGGGCGCTCGGCTCATCAAGTCTTATTGTATGGAAAAGCAGGAACGTAAAACAGTTGATGGACTGGTCGATGGCCTGTTTGCCAAGATCATGAAGGCCACCAGAACGCGCTCAGCCGTTCATCCTATTATGGAGTTTTTGGGCGGCATCGCTATCGTGATTGTGATTAGCTATGGCGGCATGCAGGTTATTAATGGCGAGCAGAGCGCCGGCTCCTTCTTCACATTTATTACGGCCCTGCTCCTGGCTTACGAACCTTTAAAACACATTGCGAATCTGAATGCGGAACTGCAAGAAAAGCTTGCCGGTGCCACCCGCGTCTTTGCGGTGCTGAGTGTGCTTCCGGAGATTGAGAATAGCAAGGACGCTAGGCCCATCAAGCTATCTCGGGGGCACGTTCAGTTTAAGGACGTGCACTTTTCTTACAATGCCAGTAAGACGACCCTAAACGGTATCAATCTGGAAATAGCTGCCGGCAAGAAGACAGCACTGGTGGGAGCGAGCGGCTCGGGTAAATCAACTATCGTCAACCTGATCCCCCGGTTTTATGATGTGAACTCGGGAACAATAACCATTGATGATCAAGACATAAAGTCCGTCACCCTTGACTCCTTACGGCACTCTATTTCCTTGGTAAGTCAAGAAATCATGTTATTTGATGACACCATTTACAACAACATCGCTTACGGCAAACCAGATTGCGCGAAGGATGAAGTGATTGCCGCGGCAGAGGCTGCTGCTGCCCATGAATTTATCAAGGATCTGCCCAATGGTTATGATTCATTGGTTGGTGAAAATGGCGTGAAGCTTTCCGGTGGACAACGCCAGCGCATTGCCATTGCGCGTGCAATGCTGAAAAATGCACCGGTTCTGCTGTTAGATGAAGCAACGTCCGCCCTGGATAATGAATCGGAATACCAGGTCCAACAAGCCCTTAACAAGTTGATGGATGGCCGCACGACCCTAATTGTTGCCCACAGGCTTTCGACTATTATGGATGCGGACAAGATTTATGTTATCGACAATGGCCAGGTGGTCAGCTGCGGCAGTCACAGCAGCCTTCTGAAGAGCTGTGCCTCCTATGCGCTGCTCTACCGGGGACAAAACCTGATTGAAAACGAATCACTGTCAGCCTGATGATGAAGAAAATTCTCAAAGCCATCACCAAAAGCCGTGCTTTCCAGGCCACCATCGCTTGGATTGTGGCCACCTTCATGCGACTGGTGTTTTATACCAATAAGTGGCAGTACATCAATCGTTCGTGCGTTGATATATATCTAAAGACCAACAAACCTTTTATCGCCTGCTTCTGGCATAACCGTTTGGGGCTAATGACCTATGCCCGTCTTCCCGGTATGAAATTCAACATCTTGATTTCCGGTCATGCGGATGGAAGGTTAATCGCCAAGACCATCAGCCACCATAAGGTGAATACAATTGCGGGCTCTACCTCTAAGGGAAGCTCCGAGGCTGTACGTAAAGTGTTACAGGCTTTGGGCAAAGGAGAATACGTTGGCGTCACGCCTGACGGGCCACGGGGGCCGCGGTTTTCAATTAATCCTGGACTGATCCAATTAGCTCGAAAGGCCGGCGTTGACCTGCTGCCGGTGGCATATGCCACATCGCGACGGGTTGTCTTTAATTCTTGGGATCGATTTATACTCCCCCTCCCTTTTGGACGGGGTGTTTTTGTATATGGTGAGCCCGTTAAGTTGGATCTGGATGACAAAGAGGCGGCTCACCTCCTGCGGCAAAGACTAATTGACATCTGTAACCAATCTGATCAACTATGTGGTAACGATATCATCCCTACGGTCGAAGCAGAAAAAGGAATGTTGGGGTAATGTTCCAGGCCATATACAAGCTGACATCTCAAGTCTTTGCAACACGTGCTCCTGCATATCTACACAAGCGAGTGGAGTTGGGCAAAGAAGATTCGGAAAGACTTTCCGAAAGATATGGTATTGCTTCACAACCGCGGCCAGAAGGCACGCTCCTTTGGATCCATGCGGCTAGTGTAGGCGAGGCCCGGTCGGTGCTGGCCTTGATTCACACGCTGCTGGAAAAGCATCTCACCTGGAATATTTTGGTCACAACGGGAACCCTGTCATCAGCAAAAATCATTGCCGCTGAGCTACCGGCTAATGCTATGCATCAGTATATGCCCCTGGATGTGCCCGCATGGGTAAAGGCTTTTCTGGATCACTGGAAGCCTGATGCGGTTGTTTGGGTGGAGCAGGAGATATGGCCTAACATGCTCAAAGAAATCCACACCCGGGGCATTCCTGCGGTGCTGGCAAACGGCCGCCTGACGGAGTCCTCTTTCAAACGTTGGTTGTGGATAAAATCCATGGCTAGGGACCTGCTTGCACCCTTCAAACGTATTTATGCGCAGTCCATGTATGATGCAGGTCGTCTCGCCAAACTAAGCGGCCATGAAGTGCTCGTCAAAGGCAACCTAAAATATGCGGCAGAGCCCCTTCCCTTTAATCCTGTCCTACTCGATACCCTCAGGAAGGAAATTGGTAACCGGCCTATCTGGATGGCGTCCTCGACGCATATGGGTGAGGAATATGCAATTGCTGAAGCCCATAAGATTGTGCTGGATGCAAGACCTGACGCCCTCCTGATCATCGTTCCACGCCATCCAGACCGAGGCGAACAGATCACACATGATCTGGAAGAATTAGGGTTTCATACGGCCAGGCGCTCCCTTAACGAGCCTGTGCTCGCCGACACCCAAGTCTATCTGGCCGATACGTTTAGTGAGCTGGGGCTTTTTTACAGGCTATGCGACATCGTCTTCATGGGAGGCTCCCTTATGCCCGTAGGCGGCCACAACCTGATTGAGCCCGCACAACTGGAGTGTGCCGTTTTATATGGCCCCCATATGGAGAACTTCCGCGAAATAAAGGAATTGTTTGAAAGACACAATGGGAGTATACCTATTAAATCCGCCCAAGAATTAGGTGATCAAGTGGTGGCTTTGGTGAATGATCCCGATAGAATTATAGCTATGACAGATGTGCTCAAAGCCCTGATAGCTAAGGAAGGCGAAGTTTTAAAGTGTTTAATAAATGATGTTGAATCTTTCGTTGGTGATGCGGTTTAGCCACACTAGGCCTCATTTTTATACCCCTAAACAACTAAAACTGGAAAATAACTTTGTATTAACTATTATCGGTTTATAAATATACGGTGCATAATCTACTTACGGATTCATTTAAAGATTGACAAGTTCTGAATATCCTAATAATAAATACGTTGAAAGCATTACCTTTTCTGGGGGTTCCAGAATGTACAAGATGAGGGTAAATTAAAGACCATGACGACCACAGTACAGTTTACTGATCTGAAGCTATCTCAAGGCCTGTTAGACACGCTACGGGATATTGGCTATCAGCACCCGACCCCCATTCAAGCACAAATTATTCCCCACATTCTTGAAGGAAAAGACGTCCTGGGTTGTGCCCAAACAGGCACGGGAAAGACGGCTTCCTTTACTTTGCCCATGATAGATATTCTTGGAAAAGGCCGAGCGAGAGCCCGGATGCCGCGCTCCTTGGTGTTGATACCGACACGTGAGCTTGCGATGCAGGTGCAGAAGAATTTTGAGACCTATAGCCAGAAAACTGGATTAAAGCAGGCGTTGCTAATCGGTGGCTCGGGCTTTTCTGACCAAGAAAAGGCGCTGGAAAAAGGTGTCGATGTTTTGATTGCAACCCCGGGTCGCTTGTTGGACTTGCACCAGCGTGGCAAAATCATGCTGCATGATATCAAGATATTTGTCCTGGATGAAGCTGACCGTATGCTAGACATGGGCTTCATGCCTGATATTGAACAGCTGATCAAGATTCTGCCCGCCAAACGTCAAACGCTGCTGTTTTCGGCGACTATGCCTCCAGAGATTCGTAAATTGGCGCAAAGCTTGCTTAAGGATCCTGTTGAGATTACCGTTTCCGCGCCAACGACCTCCGCAGTGACGATTACCCAATATGTGGTACATATGACCAATGGCGCTGAAAAGCGCAGGTTATTGACCAAGATTTTTGATGCCAAAACTCTTGAGCAACAGATCCTGATTTTTTGTAATACCAAAAAAGAAGCATCGAGCGTAGCCTCGGCCCTTAATAAGGTAAACTTGCCCGTTGGCGTTCTCCATGGGGATCTGAACCAGGATGTCCGAACGGAGACTCTAAAGGCGTTTACGGAAGGCAGCATTAAGATTCTTATCGCCAGTGATGTGGCGGCTCGTGGATTGGACATTGAAGCGATTTCCCACGTGATTAACTATGACGTGCCTAACAATCGGGATGACTATATCCATCGCATCGGCCGTACCGGCCGTGCGGGACAGTTGGGCGATTCTATTACTTTCGTCCTGCCATCAGAGGTTGAGACCTGGAACAAGATTATCTCGGGCCATAAGGATTCCATCTTGGATTTCCATACTAAGCAGCCCTACCAAATGGGGGCCCCTGAAACCACCAAGAAGGGTAGAGGCGGCAAACCGAGCAAACCCGAAACCAAGCCAGCCGCTCCTCGAAATGCACCTGAAGCTAAACCGCCCCGCAGAAATGAACCGCAACAGAGGCATGCGCCTCAAGAAGTGGTTATTACCGAGCCCGGCTTTGGCGATATGATGCCCCATTTCATGACCATACCTTTGGGACTACCCAAGACTAAGACGAAGACATCGGAGACGTTTTATGGCGTTCGGGATGATAGCCAGAAGCAGCCAGAGGGTAATTCTGAGGCGAGTCCTGCTTAGGACGGTCTAGACCGCAAACACTCACCCTTAGCTTACCCCGAAACAGTACACACTCCCTGCTTGCCTCCCCTGGATGCGCAGGGGTCCAGCTCTTTAAATGCGCTGCGAAGCAGCATCGTATAGATTTACAGAGTCTCTTCGCGACGCATTTTGGGCTGGGACCCCTGCGCGTCCAGGGGAGGCAAGCTGGAGAACCATGCTCCCCCCTTTACCATCTGGTGCCATCACATTTAAGCTTCCTTAAACCAAAATTATATGCTACCAGAATACTCTGTTGAATCAATATCTTGAGTATAATAAGAGGGGTTAGTTCTAATGTACCGTATTCTATCAGCCGTTGTTTTTGTCCTATTCGCCTGCGCACCTCAAACACAGGCAAGCGGCAGACCAGACAAACCAGATTTGGAGCCCAGCTACAGTCTGAACCACGGCATATTTATCGCCCAAATATCCCCCTCCATTGGTGACTTTGCTGTTAAATATAGACCTATTTTCGAAAGCTTGCACACAAAGCTAAAACCTCAGTGCCGCTCTGAACTTATCGCTCATGTATCAAATCTTTTGGACTTGTATGCTGCGGAAATCAGCAATATAGAAGGCCTGTATTTTAAATATTTGCGGCAACAAAAAGTTGTTAATGAAAAGGAAAAAAAAGTACCAGAACAGCTTCTCTATTATCTTAAGAATAACCAGGGATCGGGTAGCCCACTTTCATTGACGGCAAAGAAGAAAGAGATTATCGAAGTATGCAGGGACGGCGAGGTTGAAGGCGCAAAACTGTCCGAACTCCAATTATGCTTCCTTATCATAGATTTGTGCAGCAAGGTAATGTCTAAGAAAATCGAGGTCGAATATGCACAGAGACTTCCCGCTCTAGGGACTCCATACTTTGATTTCGGACAGACAGTCTTTTCAAGTTCTAGTACAGATGAAATTGCGAAATATACGCGTATTCTCGAGGCTTATAATTCCACTATCTTTAGGGATTATTATTTTCGATCCACATTTGATACGGAAAATGCCGGGATTATGAAATTAGCACGAGATAATATCGAGACGGTCCAATTTTTTAATGCCGAAGTCCAGAACCAGTCTTTAGCCCTTTATTTCGATCAAGATGCGAAAAAAAAGCTGGCGCTTTATATAGCTACCGCATGTGCGGCCCTCAGTGGCTTTCGTACCCAGCTCACCTATATGGAGAATGATAATTGGGTACAAGTTTATAAAATGACGAGGGAAGCTCAACTTCAGCACGAAAAGAAAACTAAGGCTGAGCCATTGCAACCCGGGCAAATGAGGCTCAAGCTCTCACCATGGCTTGAAAAAGCCAGCACAGGAATTCTGGCCATATTTCAACAACACCAAATAGATCAGGAGCAGGTTCGGCATATCTTTTCTTTAATTTCTGCCGCTGAGACAACTGAGCTTGAACCAGAGATAACAAAGTTCAAAGTAGCTATGGAAGGTCAAGTCAATGGGCTAAAGGCAAGAATCGCTTCCCTTGAAAAAGCTCTTGAAAAGGCCAAGCGGTCTAATAACAATAACAAAGGACCTATTCCAGAAGGGGAACTGGCGACGCAGCTGCAAAAAGTTAAAGATCTAAACTCTGAAATTCAGAATCTTAAGCAAGAACTTAAAACCCAGACCGCACAACTCAAGGCTAGTCAGGATGAAGTGGGACAGCTCAAAGAGCGTGCAGATCGGGCAGAAACCAAGCTCGCCAAAACCCTAGAGCTCAGACAAGAAGCTGAGGATAACAAGAAAGCTTTGGCAGGAAAGCTGAAAGAAAAAAATCAGGAGTTTCAAGCGGCTCAGACTGAAGCCAAAAAGGCATATGCAGCTGAAAAGGCGGCTCAACAAGAGCTCGCGCAGTTGAAAGAGATGGCTTTGCTATCCGCCACTGAGAAGGCGTCTTTAGCATCTGCGTTACAAGAACTCGCGCAAATGAAGGCTGCTATGGCCGAACAGAAAAGCCAGATGGATACCTTTCAGACTACAGCCAAAAAAGCAGAAGCAGCTGAAAAGACGGCTCAACTAGAACTCGCGCAATTGAAGGCAGCTATGGCCGAACAGAAAAGCCAAATGGATGCCATTAAGGGACAGAACCTGGTGCTTGTGTATCAAAAGGCCGAGCTCGAAGCAGCCAAGAGAACTCTTGCATTGACCAACGAGCAGTTGACTGGGGAAAAAGTTGACCTTACGGCCGTTATTAAAGAAAAGGATGCAGATATTGTGTCTCTCGGCACAGCGAAGCAGAGGCTTGAGCAAGCACTTCAAGCCCTTGCTGAGGCGGCGGCAGCAAGGGCTGAAGAGGAAAAAGTATTCATACCTGACCAGTTTGATTGCGACGACTAAGGCTTGGCGCTTTAAATTTAAGGCCTCTTATGCAAATCGAGTGGGTAATCAGTATGCTAAGGTGAACACAAGTGCGGGTAATTGCAAGAGAATACTCCTGTCCCCCGTCATCCTGAACGGACGACATCTGCCGGGTACTGAAGATTACATCTAACCCACCCATCTTGCATAAGAGCTAATTTAAAGCTCTCTACCCTTTCAGCTTTTTGCAAGCCTCTTTGATCGCTTGTTGGTCTTCATCAAACAATGGCTGACCGTTGTAATAGACCCGACCGTCATCATGGACAACGACGGAGCCTAAATCCGCATAGTCTAGGCCTGAATTGGCTGGATTGCCTAAGGCTCCCATGTACTTTTGCGTGTCGACGCTGATGGGAATCTTTATCTCTTTGGGCAGCTGGATTTGTTTGGTACCACCGATATCCGCGGGCGGACCCATATCTTCACTGGGTTTGTAAGCCACGTCCGCATCTGGCGTGTGGTCAATGACCATTTGATCACAGATCTGTTGGTTAACGACAAGGTCCTTCGCCATGGCATCGCCGACCAGCAGGAAAAACATAAGAGTTATATAATGTTTCATTTCCTTAAATCTCCGTTGTGAATATATAATAGTCTCACACAATAAAGTTAACGAGAAATTGATGACCATTGAAAATACGATCAAAGATCTGCTGACAACGTGCTGTAAGCCAGAGGTTCTGGAGCTTCGTAACGACTCTCACAAGCACATCGGTCACGTGGGTGTCAATGATGCGCTGAACAGCCATTTCTCACTGACTATCGTTTCGACAGAATTTCGCAACAAATCCCGCGTGCAACGTCATCAGATGATCTATGAATGCTTGAAAGAACTCATGGACAATCCCATTCACGCCTTGGCGATCCATGCTTATACGCCGGAGGAACGAGAGACCTTGAATCAGAAAGAGCGTTGATCGATTTGCATCCGACCAAAGAGTTGACTCATTTTGGCTAAGTATGTATACGTTACCTAGTCTTCTGGAACGAAGAATAGTTTGTGATCTGGTACAGTGAAAAAAGTGGATTCCTCATGCGCACATTACGATTAGCTCTAACCTTTGTATTCTTTGCATCATTCGCATCCCAAGCACTGGCAACAAATCAGCACCTGCCTGAAGATGATGGAAAGCTGGTCCTTCTTAGTGCAGCAGATCAGCAAAAATTAAGTGAGGGCGAGGAGATACTCCAAGCTCAACTATTGCGTGATTCATTCGTATTCATACCCTTTGTAAAGGAAACAAATCAGCCCAAGGCTGACGATGGCGGAAATCAACTCCTCTTGCGCGCGGCGGCTAGGCGAGAATTATCTGCGAGAAGTGAGGCGCTCAAAGCTGAGCTCGAGGAGCTACAAGCTCAGTTATTGAGCGATCAAGCAGCTGAGAAAAATGTAAGAGCAGCCGGTGGACAGAAAAGGGTGCGAACACCTAATCTACTGCATGCCAACGTACATATCTGCAGCACTATCGATGGATTAAAACAGGCTAAGGATAGATTAAAACGGGCTGAGAAATCTCTAGTACCCTTAATGCATACCCATATATACGATCTACCCAGGGATGTATTATGGCTGGTTTTTGAAAGGACCAGATTCCTCGATCAATTGAAGTTTCCGCAGGTATGCAGATTGTTCAAGGCTGTATCTAATATGGCCTATGTACACCCTGTCTATGGGCCTCTCGTAAGCCATAGATTCATCTATTTGGTTAAAAATGCAGTGGATTCTGAATGGTGCGCAAAGATTTTCCCTAAGGATAAATTGGCTGATGAATTTGATCTGCACACTATGAAGGGTAAAATAAAATTTGTTGAAGCATATGGCCTGATCGAGAGTAGTCCTTTGTGTACAAGCGCATGCGTGGGTCAAAAGTGTACATTTAAGAATAGACACCCTAGAGTATTATCATTAATTGGAGGAATATATCTGCCAACAAGAAAGAACCCTACTTTAACGGGTAATTTAGAAAGACTTAATGAGTTTTTAGCTGATGCAGGTAGAGATTTCGATTTTTATATGCGTAATGAAAAAAGTATTATGCAAGCTCTCACGTTACACAAAATCTACGACATGCAATACCATAGACAGCTAATCAAAATGCGTAAAATGGGCACAGCTGCTGAAGAAATCTTTATTAAGCAAGATGATAAACTCCCTCTCTCACATGTATCATTCGAAAGTAGGCTTTTCACAAATCTTAGGTCAGTCACCATTAAAGCAAGACTAAGGACTGTTTCGCCGTCAATAAGTCAATTATCGCAGCTGCGAGAACTTGATCTTAGCTTTAACAGGCTCACCGCTTTTCCTGTAGAATTCTGGTCCCTGACCCAACTAGAAAAGCTTTTACTAGACCACAATAGTATTGATTTTCTTCCAGAAGCTTTGGGAAGCTTTACTAATCTAAAGGCCTTGGCGCTTCAAGGCAACCGGCTCAGAGCCCTGCCAGCAGGGATTGGCAGACTCACCAAACTCTGGGGAACGTTGGACTTGAGTAACAACGAGCTAGAGGAGGTGCCTACGGAGATGGTTTATCTTAAGTCCATAACCAGTCTGTATTTGGCAGAAAATTTGTTCACAACATTTCCCACCAATATCTGCACCATGACGAACCTCACTGATATCGATTTGTCTGATAATAAATTAGGTAGTTATGACGATAATACCCATGAGGTTCCAGACGAGATAGGCCGTCTCCTGAATCTACAAAGCTTGCGAATGCCGGGCTGTGTTCGAAATGGTGTTTCACCTTGCATTACGCTGCTGACTAAACTGGTCTATTTGGATATTCGTGAGTGGTTGTCCATAGCACTGCGTCACTATGACGACGCAGAGATTAGGTCATTTATAAGTTGGTACGCCAACCTAAAAAAGGCCGGTTGCCGCATTATAGGTGGAAACAAGTTTTTGATGGATTATGTGAGACGTATCGTTACTGGTATAGCAGTCGACCTGACGAATTTCTTGCAGGAGCGCAAGATAACAAGGGTTTCGCACGAAGCAATAGCGGAAACGCGGACATCAGAATAGCGAAAACGCGGGCATGAAAATAGCGAAACGCGACACCTAAACCATGTAATTAAATTGGTCGTGCCTATGAAAACCTATAAGAGATGACTAACGCACAGAAACCTACTCCGCCTCCTCGACGGGGGGGATAATCTTCAGTAAGGTAATCTGGTTACGTTGGCGGCGCAGGACCTCAACTTTGAGCCCATTTATATTAAACACCTGACCTACCTCGGGTATTTGGCGGGTTTCATAGAGTACCAGGCCGGCAATGGTGGATGCTTCTTCATCGGGCAGATCCCAATCAAACTGACGGTTCAGGTCCCGAATCGTTACAGTTCCCATGACGACAACCGAACCATCTTGACCCACGCGAACGCCTGGGATTTCGACGTCGTGTTCGTCCACGATCTCGCCTACGATTTCTTCCAGGATGTCTTCCAGGGTTACGATGCCCATCAGCACGCCGTACTCATCAACCACAACAGAGAAATGCTCGCGGCGGCGCCTGAATGCTTGTAGCTGGTCAAACAGGTTGGTGGTCTCGGGAATAAACCAGGGACTGGTGGCGACCTCGTAGATATTGATCTTGCTGGCGTCGTTATTATTGTTCTGCAGAGCCCTGAATAGCATCTTTGCGTGCAGGATACCGACCACATTATCGGGCTCTTCCCGCCAGAGGGGAACACGGGTGTAGGGGCATTCCAGCATTTTGTGAACGATTGCTTCCACCCCGGAATTGATATCCAGCATGAAGATATTCTTCCGGTGGACCATAATATCGCCCACATCCACGGTTGCAAGATCCAGGATGCTGCGTAGCATGGCCTTTTCTTGGATCACTTCCTCACCGGGGCCCTCGTGCAGATCGATCATTCCCCGCAGTTCTTCCGCGGTGTTTACCAGGGAGCTGTCCTGCTTGACGCCAACCAATTCAAAGCTTTTCCTCGCCAGAAACTCTAGCACTTTGTATACGGGCGACATGAGAGAGCTAATGACCTGCATGACCCGGGCCAGGCCGAGAGTGGTTTTTTCTGGGTAATTAATGGAATAAATCTTCGGCATGATCTCCGTATAAAATATGATCAAACCGGACATAACAACGCCAGAGAGTATCGCGCCATAAAGCTCACCAAATACTTCCGTTAAGACCTGCGTCGCAATAATCGTGGCAATCGTGTTCACCAGGATATTGCCGATCAACATGGAGCTTATGAGCTGACCCATGTTACGACGCAAGCGAAGCACCGTCTCGGCGCGCTTGTCCCCTTCTTTCATCATGTTATGCAGACGCGGCTTAGAAGCGCCAATAACTGCCGTCTCTAAGGCCGACAATATTGCCGAAAAGCCCAGCAGAATAATGACAACGAAAACCAAGACTAGGTTTATCAGGATAGTCCTCCGTTAAGTACTTTCTGACTATCGCCTGAAAGCGCGGATGTTTCAAGAAAAAACGTAAATGGTCGCGGGAAGGGGGATCACACCTATCTTATGAGTGACAGAAAAACCATCACTCTCGTAACTTTTTCTTAACCAAGTTGGCGTATGTTGGATCAAGTACGATTTTCACCCCATGAACATGTAATAACAAGGAACAAGGGATGTTCAGACTCTTTACGACTGTGCTTTTCATCTTATTTGCCAATGACGCCATGGCTATGAAGATTGGTAGCAAGGATTTTGCGGATGGGCATAACATGCATCGCCATTTCACTTGTGAGGGCATGGATATATCTCCTGAAATCCACTGGAGCCATGTTCCCGATGGGACTGAGTCATTGGTGCTGTTTATGTACGATCCCGATGCGCTGCGTATGCCGTGTGGTGTTGTGGATCACTGGGTGCTGTTTAATCTCCCCCCCAATCTCAGGTCTCTGCCCCAAGGCGTCAAATTGTTTCCGGAAGGCACCGGCTTTGGCAGGAATTCGTCAGGATCCATGACCTATAAGGGCCCCTGCCCTCCTGTCGGACGACATCACTATTTCGTCAGGCTGTTGGCCCTGGATACAGTATTAGATCTCCCCAACGGGGCTAGCCGTACGGAAGTCCTGGAAGCGTTAATCGGGCACGTGATTGCGGATGTGGAAATTATCGGACGTTACAAGAGCAGACAGCCGCGAGCAACCCGTCCTCGACGCGCCGTAGGGCGACAGAATAGCGTTAAGCCTTCTCACTCCTAAGTTTATCCCAGTATTGCAGACGTTTGACGATCTCGCGCTCATAGCCGCGTTCTACGGGCTTATAGTATTTTTGGCGGCGCATTTTGTCGGGGAAATAGTTTTGTCCGGAAAAGCCCTCGGGCGTGTCGTGGTCGTAGATGTAGCCTTTGCCATAGCCTTGTTGTTTCATAAGTTTGGTGGGTGCGTTCAGTATAATAGCTGGTGGCATTAAGGAGCCTGATTCTTGGGCTGACCTTTGGGCTGTGTTAAAGGCCACGTAAGCTGCATTGGATTTAGGCGCTGTTGCCAGGTATATCACCACTTGAGCAAGGGCGAGCTCGCCCTCGGGTGATCCAAGATTGTGGTAAGCTTCCAGCCCGGCATTGGCTTGCAGCAGGGCATTGGGATCGGCCATGCCGATATCTTCTACGGCAAAACGCACCATACGCCGGGCGAGATAAAGAGGCAACTCGCCGCCTTCTAGCATGCGGGAAAACCAGTACAAGGCCGCATCCACATCTGAGCCCCTTAGGGATTTATGAAAAGCGCTGATCAGGTTGTAGTGGCCTTCTTGGCCCTTGTCATAAAGGGGTGCGCGTTTTTGTAAGATCTGGCGCAGCTCTTCGGGTGTCAGAAGATGATCGGAGGCATAAGGGAATAGGGCTTCAGCCATGTTGAGCACCCCTCGGCCATCGCCATCGGCCATCTGGCACAGCATGGCTCGCGCATCTGGGTCAAGGGGAAGGGGTTTACCTTCAAGCTGTTCCGCCTTGGTCAATAACTGATCGAGAACCAATGGGTCAAGGCGATTAAGGGTGTATACATGGCAGCGGGACAATAATGCTGAATTAAGTTCAAAGGAAGGGTTTTCCGTCGTGGCACCGATCAGAATAATGGTGCCATCCTCAATATAGGGCAGAAAACTGTCTTGCTGGCTGCGGTTGAATCGGTGAATTTCATCGATAAATAACAATGTGCGCACATTGGTTTTTTTGTACTCTTCGGCCTCTTGGAAAACTTTACGGAGCTCGGCTACCCCTGAGTTGATGGCGGACATCACCACGAAATGTAAATCCGATCTTTGTGCCAATAGCTTGGCAATTGTGGTTTTACCACAGCCGGGAGGGCCCCAGAAAATGATGGAGGAAATATGGCCAGAATCCAACATATGGGACAAAGGCTTACCGGGCCCGATCAGATGGTCCTGACCTAATACATCACCAAGAACCTGGGGACGCATGCGGTCCGCTAAGGGGCGAGAGTTAACCATTATTGCAAGACTATTGTATAATTTTTACCGCCGCGTCTGATCTCAATCTTCCAACTGATGCGCTCGGCACCGGGCAGCGTGTTGCGGGCTCTGGTAATGCGATTAGCCAACCCGTCCACAGATTCCACAGGTTGCCCGTTAATGCTTTTGATGATATCCCCCGGCAGTAAACCTATGCGACGTGCGGAACTGTTATCTTCAACGGAGGTGACAATGACGCCTTTCTCCATAAAATCGACCCCCAAGTTTGTTGCTAAAGCAGGTGATAGATCAACTACTTGCGCGCCTTCCAGAGGGTGTCTTCCCCGTAATACTACGGATTTCTCATTAGAGCCCTCGGGGGGAGCTTCCAGTTGTAGGGTTTTGGTCACGTGCTCGCCGTTCGGTTTTATAACCTCTAGATCAACCTTTTCCGTTAATTTGTGAGATGCGGTTCTGAATTGGAATGCAGCCTCGTTGGCGAGTTCCTTGCCGTTGAACTTGAGGATCACATCGTTCAGCTCAAGACCCGCCTTATCCGCAGGGCTGCCTGGATAGATTCCTGTAACTAGGACACCTATGGGTCTATCCAATTTGTAGGTTTTAGCCACGTCGGCCGTGATCGTCTTCACCCGGACACCGGTCCAGGGTCGCATTACTTTGCCACCATAGTTGAGGCTGTCTACCAGTGGAATGATCAAATTGGTGGGAATGGCAAATCCAATACCGACGGAAGCTCCAGATTTGGACAAAATTGCGGTGTTAATACCGGCGAGCTTACCATCCATGGATACCAGTGCTCCACCGGAGTTGCCTGGGTTAATGGCGGCGTCTGTCTGGATAAAGGAACGAAAGTCAGAAACACCTATCTGCGTGCGCGCCAGGGCTGACACAATGCCGCTGGTAACGGTTTGGCCTATACCAAAGGGGTTACCTATGGCTAGCACAAGATCACCAACCTCAATTTCGTCGACGTCTTTCATCTTCAGGAAGGGCAGACCCTCAGGAGGATTTTGAAGTTTTAAAACCGCTAGGTCTGTCCTAGGCTCCTTGGCCACTATTTCAGCTTCCAACTCGCGGCCGTCTGACAACACTACTTTGATGGATTTTGCATTTTGGATCACGTGATAATTGGTAACAATCAACCCATCGCCACGGATGATAACACCTGAGCCGAGGGATCTTTGGATTCGGGTCGGGGAAGCCCCGGAAAAAAAGTCATCTCCGAAAAATTGGCGGAAAAAGGGATCTTCCATTAGGGGAGACACACCCTGGGATTTCACTTCCCTGTCCGCAAATATGTTAACAACCGCAGGAGCTGCCTGTTTAACGACTTTTGAATAGCTGAGCAGGACCTCTGGGCGCGAGCCGGGAATTTCCTTCGGACTGGAGTCAGCGTAGTGCTCGCTCGGCTGGCCTTGTGGCAACATTAAGGGAGCATCAGCCTGACTGGCACGATCCGCCTGCGCAATGGCTTGCCCGCAACTAGCACATCCAATTATCATCATGAAAAATAAACGATACACCGCAGACCTCGTATGAGTTAAGTGATTCATATCCAACCCATCTATTATATCACAAGAACAATGAAACGCCAGAAATTGGTTCGGGAGTCATTTTCTAAAAATGCATATGGATTTACCATTGACTAATGGCTCAGCGAATCGGATAGTTTAATATGTAATAAAAACGTGTTGGGGAGGCAATTATGAGACACACAGATAATTTTGTTTACAACGGGGTGGGCGTCACATCAGGCTTGCTTTTGGCTTGCTGCTTGGGTCTGTCCGGATGTCAAAACGATAGCGCCCATAAAATGGCGCGCGAACAGCACTATGACTACACGAGCGCTTTCGCTAAGTGCATACCGTTGGAGCTTCACGACCAAACTTTGGCCGAGCATGAGCATGACTGCGCAAGACAGTACTATGAGGCCAAGAAGGACGAGATGAATACCCTGTTCGCTCAAGTATCAGCGGCTTACGAAGAACGCGTCAAAGAAAACCCAACGGAGATGAACAAAGCCCAATTGGACAAGCTGATGACGAGTCAGCAACAGTTCACCAAGTTAGTGAAGAAAAATGCGAAGCTATCAAATGCAGCATTCATCAAGGACTATCCGTACCACTACTATGGGACGATGACGGATTATATCAATCTCCGGGTGAAGCATCTGAACAATTTGAAGAAGGAGTTACCGAATAATAATTAGTTTTCTTCGGGATGATCAACGTGAGTCTTATTCGTAAAATAGCAGCCATAGGTATTGCCATGTTTTTTTCAGGAACTATCGCTGTGGGTAAAGACTACGAACAACGCAAAGCAGATGGGCATGTTTTGCACATACTGAATCTGTCTGCCAAGGACTATGACCTGCAACTGGTCAAAGCTCATGACCAAGTATTTGGACGAGAAACCATCGAATCCATGGCCTTGAGGACCTCAGCGGACATTGCTATTAATGCAGGGTTCTTTGAGATCGGCAACAACCACGATGGTATGCCTTCGGGTACGCTCATTATTGACGGTAAGATCTTTGGATTCAACGGCCACAAAAATGGGTGCTTGGTAAAGAAAGACGCGGAACTGACTATCAGGGCCGTGCATCATCCCCTGGTGATTGAGATCGGCGGCAAGTCCCTTTCTATCCATAAGGTGAACAAGTTTCCTGAGAAGAATGACTGCGTTTTGTATACTTCCCTTTGGGGACGGAATACATTGACGCCCAGGGCCGGTCGGAAGGAAGTTGTCTTTGATGAACATCATAATTTGGTAGAGATACTGGATCATGGTGCCTCGGCTATTCCCAAAAATGGTTATGTGATTTCTTTACCAAAATCTCATCCACTGGATGTAAAAAAGATTCCCGCAGGCTATAAGCTGAATATGGAGAAACTCTTGCCCCTCAGCATGCCCGATTACTCAGTGGTGACGGGGATTCCTATACTCATTGAAGATGGAAAAATCGTTGGTGAAGTTTTAAATAGCAAAGCTAGCTTTTATACGACGCCCCATGCACGGACCGCACTGGGGCTTAAAAAGAATGGGGATGTCGTCATTGTGGTAGTTGAACATCACTACATGAAGCCCCTGACCGAGATTACCCTGGGGGAAGTGAAGGATATCATTACCAACAACAAATTGAAGCTGTTAGCCAAATATCGCAAATCACCGGCAGATTTGAGCATGAAAGAGCTGAAAGACATCGTCAAACACGAGTTTACCACAAAGGGTGCCGCCAGCGGCTTGACCCTTCCCGAGTTAGCGCAGCTGTTGCTTGATCTGGGATGTGAGTCCGCCATTAACTTCGACGGCGGCGGCTCATCGAGCCTTTGGATGAATGGTAAGGTCGTCAACGCATCGTTTGGTGACGTGGATGAAAGCATGGGACAACTGACGGTTCGGCCTATAGCCGATGCGATTGTATTCCAAAAAAAGGGATGATATATTTACTCACAACAATGGGAGACTCAAGATGGAATTCATAGCACGACTACTTCTGATGGCAATGTTCTTATACGCATCTACGACGAATTTCTTTAAATCACAAGCCATGAAAGAGCTCATGGAAGCCAAGAACATCCCCTATAGCGATGTTTTATTTCCGCTCTCGATGTTAGGGATGCTACTTGCCAGTGTGGCCATTGTGTTTAACGCGATGGTGATACTCTCAGCGCTTTATCTGATGATATTCATGGGTGTGGCTACTTTCTATTTTGCGGATTTCTGGAACGCGGAAGATAAAGAAAAGGATCAATTATTGAATCAGTTTACGGCCAACCTTACTATCATTGGCGGCTTGTTCCTGTTGATCATTCATGTGGGTTCGCAGAAGATTTAGGGATTGGTGGGGCTCTGCCCGGCGCCCCGGGATATTTGAGAAACGCCTAGACATACGGTAGGCAGAATCTGGAATCCGCCTTCCCCAGCATGTCATTGCAATGACGGTGTTGGGATATTCTGGTTATTGAGACCATTTCAAAACCCCATTTCACCTCTGCCCTTGTGGGAGAGGTCCGGAGCGTCGCGTAGGGGTGAGGGGTACCAACAAGCAATATCCATACCCCTCACCCGGCCTTCGGCCGACCTCTCCCACAAGGGGAGAGATGATTCCAAACCGCCAAATGGAATGTTTTGAAATGGTTTTAGATATATACTATTTTATTGCCTAAGTTGTAATAATAACTTGACAACCGAAATTGTATTTCTTAAGTATACGGAATAGGAATTATTAATTTAGAAGGAGTTATCCAGTTATGTCTGTTAAACGTTATACTCTTGTTCGTTTTCTATTGTTATCAACAATAGTCTTTTCAGTAGCCTTTACCCCTGCAAACGCTTCTAAAGCTGTTGAGCCGGCTACGTCGGATCGCGTTGTTCTTTACACCCCGCCCTCTCAAGTTCCAGCTCAGTTCACAACAGACCGATTCACTACTGAAATTACAACTTATACATCGGAAGGAATGAAAAAGTACACAGTTGCAGAATTAGAGCGCAATATAGAACTAACGTTAAGTGATCAGAGTCTGCAAAATGGGGTGGAATCTTCATTGAACGATTGCATCTGTGTCTATTCTGGTTATCTTGTTACTCCTCAAGCTGGTGACCCGAAAGTTGAAGCGCATATGTTATTTCTTGTACGAACCCTATTGAATTTTGAGCTCCTCACCCCAGTGAATCGTCAAGCTCTCTTAGCCGGCGTTGTAAAATCGGGTAGTTTAGAGCTTGTAAAGGTATGTATTGAAAAAATGCTGGCCCTAGACAGGCGTGAACTTGAGAATCATTGTCAAATTCTAAAATTAAGTCCCGATTCTTTTGAGGTGCCTATTTTCTGGCTTCCTGCTGTTTGTAGCCGGTGGAATGAAAGCAAAGTTCCTGACCAAGCTTACGTTGAGATTGAGAATTATCTGTGTAATCTTCTTTGCCCTCAGGGAACTGCTATTTTGTATGGAAAGCTCGTCACTCGAGATGAATTTGTACGTAATGTGAATGTTTGGAAGGTGGCGCAAAATAAAAAACTAGGCAGGAACAGACATCAACTGCCTTTGGCTTTTCTTAAAGAGACCGAGTAAGGAGAGAGCAAAAACCCCCAGCCCGTCATTGCGAGGAACGCAGCTCCGCGGCAATGACGGGCTGGGGGGTGAGTACCGTCCCCCAGCACTCAAAGTTTCCGCTCAGCGATCCTTTTTTTCGTGTCACCGATAGCCTTCGCCGGATTAAGATCCTTAGGGCACGTCTTCGTGCAGTTCATAATTGTATGGCACCGATAGAGCTTATAGGGATCTTCCAGGGAGTCTAAACGGTCAGCAGTTGCCTCGTCGCGGCTGTCGTTAATCCAGCGACTGGCTTGTAGCAATGTGGCAGGGCCTAAGTACTTGTCGCCGCTCCACCAATAGCTGGGGCAGCTGGTCGTACAGCAGAAGCACAAGATGCACTCCCATAGACCATCCAACTTGGCGCGCTCTTCTGGGCTTTGGAGACGTTCTTTGTCCGGTTCAACGGCTGAGTCGTTCTTGAGCCATGGCTGCACGGATTCTAGCTGAGTGTAGGCCTCTGACAGGTCAGGAACCAGATCCTTTACTACCGGCATGTGAGGCAAAGGATAGATCACCACATCCTTCCCGTCTAGGTCCTCGATAGCTCGCGTACATGCAAGGGTATTGGTGCCATTCAGGTTCATGGCACAGCTGCCGCAGATACCCTCACGGCAGGAGCGGCGGAAGGTCAAGGTCGAGTCGACCTCGTTCTTGATCTTAATCAGGGCATCCAAAACCATGGGCCCACAGTGATCTAGATCAATCTGGTAGGTATCCATCCGTGGGTTATCGGGCGTTTCCGGATCCCAGCGGTAGATCTTAAAGTCCCTCACGTTTTTTGCATCGGCCGAGAGCTTGTACGTTTTGCCTGTCTCGACTTTTGAATTCTTGGGTAGTGTGAATTCAACCATATCTGTATCCTTCTCGGGCTAATATACCCGCTTTTGAGGCGGAATGGGTTGGACGTCATCGGTCATGGTGGTCATGGTAACCGGGCGATAGCCAATGGTGACTTTATTATCTTTGCCCAACCAGGTCACGGAGTGCTTAAGCCAATTTTTATCATCGCGCTCCGGGTAGTCCTCCCGGGCGTGGGCTCCTCGGCTTTCCGTGCGGTTGAGACCTGATTCCAAGGTCACCAGTGCTTGGGTCAAAAGATTGTCGAGCTCCAGAGCCTCCACAAGATCCGAGTTCCAGATGAGGGACTTATCGTTAACGACGATATCTTTGCGCTTGGCAATGACTTTGCGCATCTTGTCCAGACCCTCACTGAGAATCTCTTTGTTACGGAAAACCGCACAGTTGTGCTGCATGGTACGTTGCATCTCGTCGCGGATTTTGCTGGTCATGATGCTGCCCTTGTTGTGAAGCAGATCATCGAGACGTTGCAGACTTTCTGCACCCGCATCAGGGGCGAAGGCTTTATGAGGCGCGTTGGGTTTAAGAATTTCCTTGGCCCGCAAAGCGGCCGAACGGCCGAATACCACCAGGTCGAGCAGGGAATTCGTACCCAGGCGATTGGCGCCATGAACGGATACACAGGCTGCCTCGCCAATGGCCATCAGTCCTGGGACCACACGATTGGGATCATTCTTGGTGGGATTAATGACTTCCGCATGGTAGTTAGTCGGTATGCCGCCCATGTTGTAATGCACCGTAGGTAGAACCGGAATAGGTTCTTTGGTCACATCGACGTTTGCGAAAATCTTGGCTGTTTCAGAAATACCGGGCAGACGCTCATTGAGAATTTTGGGATCTATATGTTCCAGATGCAGCAAGATGTGGTCTTTGTGCTCACCTACTCCGCGGCCCTCACGGATCTCAATGGTCATGGCGCGACTTACCACGTCTCGGGATGCCAAGTCTTTGGCCGATGGAGCATAACGTTCCATGAAACGCTCACCTTCGGAGTTGGTGAGATAACCTCCCTCCCCTCGCGAGCCTTCAGTGATCAAACAACCCGCACCATAGATCCCCGTGGGATGGAACTGGATGAACTCCATATCTTGTAGGGGTAGGCCTGCCCGTAGGACCATGCCGTTACCGTCGCCTGTGCAGGTGTGAGCAGAGGTACAGGAGAAGAATGTCCTCCCATAGCCGCCCGTTGCCAACACAACCATCTGGGCCGAAAAACGGTGCATGGTGCCTTCTTCCAAGCTCCAGGCCATGACGCCACGACAGCGGTCGCCGTCCATGATGAGATCAAGTGCAAGATACTCGATGAAAAACTTGGCTTTATGTTTGAGACTTTGTTGATAGAGGGTGTGCAATATCGCATGACCTGTCCTATCCGCGGCAGCGCAAGCGCGCTTGGCCATGGACTCACCATGGTTGATGGTGTGACCACCAAAAGGGCGCTGATAGATTTTGCCTTCATCTGTGCGCGAAAACGGAACGCATAGTGTTCTAGCTCAATCACCGCAGGAATAGCGTTGCGAACATGTAGTCGATGGCATCCTGGTCACCTAGCCAGTCGGAACCTTTGATGGTGTCATAAAAGTGATAGGTCCAGTTGTCCCCGTCACCCATGTTGCCAAGAGCCGCACCCACGCCGCCTTGAGCGGCCACAGTGTGTGAGCGGGTGGGAATACTTTGGTCACGCAGGCGGTGGATAGCCCAGCGGCACTCATACCCAAGGCTGCCCTGAGGCCAGCGCCGCCTGCACCGACGACAACAACGTCATACTCGTGATCAATGATCTTATAAGGCTTACTCATGTTGGTTCCCTAACCTATCAAAAAGTATATTTTAGAAATGGATAAAACAGCAATTACGCCTAAGAAAATAGCGAGGAAGTTGTACTCAGGGGATTAAATATAATGAAGCAACTGATATGTATGCAGTTGGTGTAGTTTTATGGGAAATCGCTACATTACAAACTCCCTATAATCATAAATATACTCTATCACAATTAATAAAACTGAAACAAACAGAAATAGATACAAAAACTGAATCAGTATTATCTAGTCAATTACAATCAATTACTCCTCCAGTTCCTCCTGAATATATTGATTTAGTTAAACGATGTCTAAGCCCAGTACCAAGTGAACGAATCACAGCAAACGATTTAGTTAATAAGATTGAACAAATTAATTCACTTAATATTATAAACTCTATTAGCAGTAGAAATAATAATAATGCTTCTACTTCAAGTACAAATAATTCTTCCTTTAACAATAATACTGATAACGATAATAAAACTGATAACAGCTTAATAAATTACCTTAAAGCTGATACGGATCCCAATACCTCATTATTGGAATGGAAGAAAATGAATTTACTTCATGTACATATTAGTTGTTTAATCAGTGAAATAGTTGATAATCTTAATTCAATTCCTTCTATCTTTAGTAGTGTAGATGATATTAAATCACTTTCTTCTCTTAAATTTCAAAAATCCAATCATAGTGAATTATTTGCTGGTTTAATTAAAGATTATAGTAAAACCGAATTAAAATATTGTATTGAACATGTTAGTGCCTCTAATCGTTATTCTGATTTAGAATTTGCTGTATTTATTTCACGCAGATATAAACATAGTTTGGATGGAGTAGCAGAAAGAAGTATATTTATAGTTATTAAAGATATTAATTATATACAAGAAGCTACAGCAGAAGCATTATTTGCACCAACTACAGGAGCTGGAGCTGATTTTTCTAAATTTGAAAAAGGTTTAATTCATGCTCGTTATTCTTCTTTAGCTGCTAGATTTCCTTTAGAAGCATTTTTAGATTTAATTATATTTGGTATGAATTCTAAATCAACTGAATTATATAATCCGACACTCGCTACTCATCAAGCTCGTGATCGTGTTAGATTAATATTTACTGGACATGGTATAGGAGGTGCTATAGCTGAATGTATAACATTAAGAGCAATAAATGATTTAGAAGATAAAAGACAATATGATCAACTGAAAAATATTACTTTTGGTAGCCCTTTAATTGGTGATACAGATTTAAATAATAGTATTCAACATGAAGTTAAACAAGTAGATAATATATTTACTCACTTTGTTAATGATAAAGATGATTTTCCTCGTATAATTACTTATTTAGATTCAATTGGTTATTATACACAATTAGCTCAATTACAAGCTGCAAATATCCCTAAAGAATTTACTGCTTTAGTAGCAGCGATGAATAAATTAAGTGAATTATTGTATAGTCATAAGGTTAATGATAGTGATTTTAGTAGTGCTTATAAGAAGATAGCTGGGGAATTTGTTAAAATGCAAGATACAGTGGCTAATATTACTAGTAAATTACAACCATCATTTGCAAATCAACAAGAATTTATAATGGACGTAATAGGTATAATATTTCAATCAACTGCTAATAAGAATTACTCTCTTTACTGCTATCTGACTTTCGTGCAACAAATTTTGATTTAACAGAAAAAGGATTAAACAACATAGTGTAACTAGGTACACACAAAATATAATAAATAGTAAATCAGAATATAGTAGTGCAAATAGTAATAAAGATAATCCTCTATTACAGAAACCAAAAGGTGATAAAACTGAGTATCGTTGTACTGTATTAAATGATTTCTTACATCCTCATGTTTATAATACCGCTGAAGGTACAAGTAGAAATACTTTTATTAAGTTGAAACTAAAATTACTGTTGGTGGAAGAAATTTATCATTAATTAAATTAATAAGTTTACCTAATAATTTTATAACTTCATTCATAATACCTGATCGTTGCTCAGCTACACAAATTGAATTTGGTTATTCTCAACCGTTATCAGAAGTTAAACAAGCTTTTATTGTACAAGAAACTATTCAACCTAGATTTTATACTTGTTTAGGTGATGAAACAGAAGATCCAACTAAGATTACAGCAGCTAATACTAATATTGTTGAAGCTTCTATTCCATTATCATTTGTTAATGCGCAAGCTAATTTTATTACTGATCCTAAAATGGTTTCAGTGGCTAAATTAGATTTAAATTCATTATTAAATCGTTGCTTTGTAACTTGTTGTTTAGGAGATGAAAATTCATCAAAGAAGAAAGAAGCTTTAAAATTGTTACAAAGATTAGATAGTGATAGAGATAAGGATTCAGCTGAAATTAAAGAAATAATCCAAAGTGCTAAAGAAATTTGTTCTGATCCTGCTTGTTCCAAAATATTCAGTAATTTATTCAGTAATGATCAACTACGGGAACAATATCAATCTTTAACATTAAATGGATTTAAATCAATAATTGATTTAGCTGTAGAAGGAGTACAATATAAGAATATTCAACAATCGTTATCAAAATATAAATTAAATCAAGATCAAATTCAAAAATTAAAATCTGTTAATAATATAACTGAGGCTCAGGCTCAAATTCATCCTTGCTATCATATGATGGGAAGCTATAAATTATTTTTACTTATACAAAAAGATCCAATAGCTGATTTAGATAGTGGATTTAATTATTCAAATTTACATGAAGTTATAGGGAAATATGAAAGAATTATACAAATGCAGAAAGAATATTTACAAGAAGAAAAGCGACCAGAAAGTGAAAAACATTTAGTGAAAAGAGCCCTAGAAATTAATGAAAAAGAATTTAAAGCTTTAAATTCAGCACAAAATGAAATTGATTTTAAAACAGCTCATCAAATTGTTACTTCAACGGCTAAAAGGGGTGAAACTAATGATATTGGTCTTGATAAAGATATTTCTCCATTAGTAGCTGCTAATGTATTTAGAATTCAACAAATTGTTTCAACCCAGAAAATACAAGTTAATTTAACTTTCTGGCAAAAATTATTAACTTTACTTAAAGCAATTAAAATTATGATTTCGGCTACATTTAGAGGTGAATTAAATCAAATTGCTAGTTTTAGTACATTATTTATGTTATCAGGAATTGATTCAATTAGTAGTAGTAGAGTACAAATAGGTGCATATTTAATGACTCCATTAGGAAAAAAATATTACAAATGAAAATAACTGCAGAAGAACAATATCAAAGACAATTATGTAATCTATGTAAATTAATAGCTGATCCTGAATTTAATATTGTTTCTTCCGCTTATCAGATGGAAAAAGTTATAGTAGAAGCATTAAAGAAAGAATTTCCTGAATTAAATAAAAATCTAAGTTGGGATGAATGTAATATTACTGATGATAAATTAGATCAATTTTTCAAGAAGAGAAAATCATATTAATATAAAAAATACATTCTTTATAAATCCACCTATTAGTGAGCAGATTAATTGAGGATGTTTATAGTATTCATCGATTAAGAGAATTATTAGCCGAAGATTTCTGTATAGTAGTAGCTGGTCCAAGTAAAAATGGAAAATCAACCTATTACAAAGTTTATCACCTGATTTTCAATCAAATCCTAGTGAAGGTGAAAATACAATATGTGTTACTGCTTATAATTATCCTAATGTAAATAATTTTTATTTCTTAGATACACCAGGATTTGATGATTCTCGTAAGGGAATAGCAGGTGTATTTGATACTTTTAATGTTTTAGCTGATGCTTTTATATTTGTTGTAGATTTATTATGTATTAATACATCTACATTTAAGAAACAATTTGTAACAATACTAAGAACTGCTTCTGATCATGTCCCAGTTATATTATTAGTGAATAAACTTGATCATTACTGTTATAATAAACAACCAAGAACAATCAAAACACATGAACAATTATTAGAAGCAGTATTATTTGAATTAAAGAAATTAGATTTAGAAGCTTCAGAAATGCCTGGCGCTAAATCAAATTTTCATTTATTTTTAACTTGTTTTAGTACTGAAGGAATTTATTTGAATTCTAACTGGGCTAGAGCAGAAATGGGTAAATAAGATAAATTATTGTTAAAGAAGAGATTTACATGAAATTGTAGTTAAAACAATATTAAATCCTAAACAAATTACTTTACCTTCAACAATACAAAATCAAATCAATACACGAATTGAAGCTAAAATTCAACGTCGTTCATTATTAGCTCAGCCAGCATTAAAAGATATTAGAGATGATGAGGTAGAGAAGCGCAAGATTATTGAACGAAAAACTCGAAGACAAGAATTAGAAGAAAAAATAGCTGCTTTAAATGAAGAATATGAAAAAACACAGAAGTCAGCATTAATGGTACAAATTACTAAACTTGAACAAGAATTATTAGCGGAAGATTAATTACTCTTACTTTTCTATTACTTATTCTGTTACTTATTCCGTTGAATTGCTCTTTTGTTTTGAATTAATAATTGTAATATTTTATAGTTTGTTGTTTTGTTTACTGTTGTAAATTAGTATAAACATATTATAATTATTCCGCCTCCAAGACATCCCGATTTAGGAGATTACAGTACACAGTCACAGAAATACAGTCAAACAATCGTCTAGGAGTTCATACACAGTTCCACAGTTTGCCTCCAGTCTCCTGCTCTAGTATTTTGTTTGTTTTTATTATTAGTAGTGTTTGCGATATGTCTGATAACACTAATAACAATAACACTATTTTGAATGATAATGATAATAATACTACTAATAATACTAATATTAACAATTCTTCTCCTTCTTCTGTTTATGTAGATTCTTATGAATCTCCAATTTCGGTTGATATAACAAATCTTAATAAAAATAATAATAAGAATAATATTAATAATCAAAATGACTCAAAAAGTAATGATAATAATAATAATAATAATAATAATGACAATAATCCTATAATACAAGAAATGGACAATGACTGGGATAATCGTTTTCAAGAAGCTTTAAACCTCCCTAATCTAATTTATCTGAAATTAACAAAAAATATACTCAACTAAGGCAATTAAATTATGAATTTTTAACACTGGCCGAAAACTATGGAAAACTAATTATACTAGAGCATTTATTAGATCAAAATAAAACAAGTATTAAATCAAATAAATCTATGGGAGGAATAGCGGGAGGTATTAAATATATAGTTAGAGGAATGTTATTTAAATTATGTATTGATATAAAACCTGATAATAATGATTATTATATATATAGTGGAGGTATGGAACCAGATCATGAAAGCGCTGCTAAAACCGCTGGACATGAATTAAAGGGAGCAATGCATTATTTTACATATGGATTATTAAATAAAAATGGTAATAGTTACGGTAGTACTAATGATATCAGCAATCATATTAATAATAATAATAATAATAATGATGAATCATATAAAATAGATGTATTAATTCCAATGCGAGCAATAGTAGATTATTGTGGTTATCGAGCATTAGTAATTCCTTGTTCACCAATTAAGAAGACTGCTAGTTTGATCTATGGTAGTGATAATGCTGGTACTACAATTTGTGTTTCTGATACAAAATTTAACACTTGGATGAAAAATGCAGCCAATTATTTACATTTAGCTACTCATCATGTATTTGATAAGCCTCCTAAACATTCTCATAAATCACCAACTAAATATACAATTCATAGTGCTATTGATGTAGAGGGGATCGTGTTACCAAAGGTTCATCTACTGTTCTTAATGCTAAAGATACATATTATTATTTATTAATATTTAGCTCGAGTATTTCCACCAGAATCAGTACAAAATAATATAAAACCTTATAATGGTACTATGCAATCTTTCTTATTTCGCTTGTTAAGACCAGAATTATTACAAATTCTTAAACTTAACACTAATATTCCGCCTTTATCTTCTGACGCCTTATCTGGTTGGAATTTAGATAACAAACATAATGATGACATTGATAATGCTACTAAATATTTAATTGAAACAATTATTCCTAATTTTGCTCGATCTCTAATACAAAAAGAAATAGACACAAAATCAAAAACTTCTGATGATAATGATGATGAAGGAAAAACAGCATTGGAATCAAAATCAAAAAATACTAATTATACATTACATTCATTAGGCCGTGAAATCAATCTTATGTTAAGTAACATAGCTGATATCAATGCAGAAATGAATTTTCTGCGTGTTGGAGAAGAATTACATTGTAATGGTATAAATATTCGTT
>CAWAEF010000030.1:0-10925 GCA_963780985.1 uncultured Alphaproteobacteria bacterium | reverse complement strand
CCGCTTAATATTATAAATCACCATGAACAAGTAAAGGAAGTTAATTCTATGAGTAATCATCTAACGACTGTTGCCTGGATCCGAAATTGTATCGCGGTTGTAATCTTCCTAACTACAATCGTCACGCCAGTTTGTTCAAAACAAGATTCCGAGCCCGAAATAGGAAATGCCCACGCTCAAGATCAGTTTGGCAACTGGATAACCCATTACTATCTCCACAAAAATCCCGAGGAAGTCGCTGGTAAATTAAAATGGCTGCAAGAGCATCAGAAAGAAATATGGCCCGTTGAAAAGCCGCGGTTTTTACAGTCTCTTGGGTTTCTTTTACCGCCCTTTTTGCAGATAATCCAGATCGAGTGAAGGAATGGATGAGTTCTCAAAAGTTTACTGGAGAACTTCAAGAGGCACTGCTACAAGCCGAATTTATGTATGCGCCCAATGACAAGTGGCCTGATGAATTAAAGGAGCAGTTTCGTGATTTGAAAAGCCATAGTTCGCTTTTGTTCACCGCCATCGAAGACCCTGGGACCTTAGATACGATGTGGTCTGCATTCTTTGCTTCGGGCAACACCGACTATTCTTGGCAAGATTCTAGGAGTAATGCAAAAGGATCATGAGTGGAGAGGGCACTTAGATAAAAATATGATAATGGCACTACAAGGAGCCGGCAGCCTGGTCGATGGCAAGCAATATGGGATCACATAAGCTCGTAAATGAGTATGTTGAAAGGCAAGCCCAGCTTGATACACCTGCCGGTGAGGTGGCAAAAAACTTGATTAAGATGAAAAAACAGAAACAATAGGCTGAAGGTCAAACAACCAAGCAAGGCCTAACAACGATGTCCTAAGCTCATGCAGATAATTAATTGGAGCAATTTTTATTATAGATTTGGAACCACTCTAGCCTTAACTGCATTAGCAACTTTTAGTCTTGCCCCTAGAATGCATCTGACGTTACTGTCTCTGCCAATTAGCATGAGAAACGAAAATATGTTAAAATAAAGGGCGGAGTAATGATTAATGACGTGCTCATGTACTATCAAATGGAACTCTTTCTGGTGACTGTCTAAGATGAGGGACAAAAAATGAACACCCAAGTTATTATTGGCATAGTTATAACTCTGGCCCTCCTTTTGGGGTTTGTAGTCTATAAATTTTTACCTGCTAAGCAAGGTGATAACAATGCAGGAGAATCATTAGAAGACCTTAAGGTCAAGGCAGAGCAGGGTGATCCGGCTGCACAAAATGAGCTTGGCAACATCTATGCTAATGGCGATGGGGTAGAGCAAGATTATGGCAAAGCTATGGAATTGTGGAAAAAAGCTGCTGAACAAGGAAATCAAGAAGCACAGAACAGCATTGGATGGCTTTATTTCCAAGGTAACGGCGTGAAACAAAATTACGAAAAAGCTTATGAATGGAGTTTTAATGCAGCTATGCAGGGAAATGCAGCAGCCCAGCTTAATATAGGTGAGTTTTATAGGGATGGGACAGGAGTGAAGCAGGATTACGGAAAGGCTGTTGAATGGTATCAGAAAGCAGCTGAACAAGAATTTTCACCTGCACAGTTTGTTCTTGGTCAATGTTATTACTCTGGACTAGGTGTTCCGCAAGATTACGTTAAAGCAATGGAATGGTATCTAGAAGGCAGCTGAGCAAGGAGATGCATTTGCTCAATACAATATCGGGGATCTCTACGCTAATGGCGCAGGCGTTCCGCAAGATTATGGCAAGGCTATGGAATGGTGGAAAAAAGCTGCTGAGCGGGATGACCTGCTTTCCCAATGCAATATTGGGGATCTCTATGCTAGAGGATTAGGTGTTACGCAAGATTTCATAAAGGCTATGGAATGGTACAAAAAAGCTGCCGAGCAGGGGGATGCGCTGGCACAATTTCGTATAGGCTCTCTTTATTATAATGGGTTAGGTGTTAATCAGCATATAGGTAAGGCTTTACTTTGGTGGAAAAAAGCTGCTGAACAAGGGGATACAGATGCACAATGTGGCATTGGTGAGATTTATTTTAATGGACTAGGCATCAAGCAGGATTACAGCGAGGCGATGGAATGGTTTAAAAAAGCCGCTGAGCAAGGACATGCAGGGGCGCAGTTGAATATTGCACGACTTTATCATGAAGGACTGGGTGTCAAGCAGGATTACAGCAAGGAGATGGAATGGTTGCATAGAGCCGCTGAGCAAGGAGACGCAGGGGCGCACTTCAACATTGGCTGTCTTTATGATCATGGGAGGGGCATTAACCAAGATCACTGCAAGGCTATGGAATGGTGGCAGAAAGCTGCCGAGCAAGGGAGTTCAAACGCGCAATACAATATCGGGAACCTTTACGCTATTGGTGAAGGTGTTGCGCAAGACTTCGGTAAGGCTATGGAATGGTACAAAAAAGCTGCTGAGCAAGGAGATGCACAGGCGCAGTTGAATATTGCAGGATTTTATCATGAGGGACTAGGCGTCAGGCAGGATTACAGCAAGGAGATGGAATGGTTGCAAAGAGCCGCTGAGCAAGGAGATGCAAGGGCGCAGTACAACATTGGCTGTCTTTATGATCAGGGGTTAGGTGTCAAGCAGGATCACGGGCAGGCAATGGAATGGTATAAAAAAGCAGCTCAGCAAGGATATGCAGGGGCACAAAGTGAACTTGATACCCCAAAGGATTTATAAATAGTTTTAATAAACTAAGGAACTAAAAATATTGACTTGTGTGTGTGGCAAATTCATGGATTTTTGTGTTGCTGAAGAGCTATTGACAATCTCGGTAGTTAGTAAAAGTGATGTAAACTAATCTCATACGCACAATTAATTGGAGTAATTTATGAATAGACTACGAAACCCATTAGTTTTAACTGCATTGGCAGCTTTTATTCTCGCCCTAAACGGATCTGACGTTATGGCGACCAACCAAACTAAAGATGATCGATCAATCGTCAATTACCTATTTGAGGAAAGCAATAAGCCTGAGGAATATTCTCAGGAGCACCTTAATCAAATAGCTGCCTTTGCTTATGAAAAGGCATTGAACTATGCCAAACACAATAAGCAGTTTGCCAAAGATGAGCAGCTCCCCTCTTTAAAGGAATGGCTTGAGGAAGTCGAAGAACGATACAGCATTGTTAATATAGGCCTCGAAGGCGCAGTTAGTTTAATAAAGTTGGACAACAATCACGTTTTAGTATATCTGCAAACAACTTTCCCTGCCGTCGGCTATGCACAGGGTGGTATCTTGTTTTTGATTAACAAAACCAAGCCAGACTGGACTCCTCTCCAGTTGGATCACTGGGAAGATGACAAAAAGATTCGATCGTACTCTGTGAATAATTTGAATTATGAGCCCCCCAAATTTTCGACCTTCATGCGAAATGGTGAGGGTGGTTATTATTCACCTGGCATTGAGGATCAATACTTGTTTAATAACGGCTCAATTAAACACATCCGCAGTTTTCATACAATCCATGATGAAAGGTTATCAGAGGGTAATGAAGAGGAAGTTCTTATGGACCTGATTGCTAAGGGTGAGCTGTCTGACAAAGTTTACTATGTGGACGAGCATGTGGCCAAGATGTACAACCAATTTTCCGGTAAGGATCCAGAAGACCTCAATAAACGCGAAAATTGGAATAATATCTATTGCATTAAAGCGAACAGGGCGTATTTCCACAACCAGCCTAATGATACTAAAAGAAATGATTTGTTTGTTATCCGAGGCGACGTAATTTACATAAGTGAAATCAAGGGTGCATGGGGTATGGCTCATTATCTTGACCTCAATAACAAGGCTACCTATGGTTGGATAAGGTTGAGAGACGTTATGAAATTATGATTTCTACCTAGAGCAACTTTGTGAGTTTTAAGCATGTGGGTTGAATTCATATTCGGTGGGCAAAGATATAGCTTTTTGACTCGCTACATGGCATCATAACATTGTCTTTACAATGTAATTAAATGAAACCACGGGTGCTGTGGTTGCAGCCGTTAAGGGGGGATTAAACCAATGGTGTGTATTCTGGTGCTTACGATCTGCTCGCTAGTTTATTCAGTACCGTTGTCGGCTCAGGAAACACAGCTTGAAATTAAACAACAAGAAGACTGTGAAGGACTCAACGAGGCGGATAAAAAACTCAACAGCACCTATCAGAAGGTTCTAAAATCTCGCCAGAAAGATAAGGTGTTCATTAAAAACCTTAAATCAGCTCAAAAAGCATGGATCGAATTCAGGGATTTGCATGTGATCTCTGTTTACCCACCTGAAACACCTGGCAGTATTGCAGGGCTATGTCGTTGCCTAGAAGCTGAGAAACTAACTTTGGCCAGAACCGAGCAGCTTGAAAAATGGCTCACTTATAAATTCGAAGAAGGTGACGTATGCTCTGGCACCTGGAGCCGCTAAGATGCTTTCAGTCTAATTTCTAGTGGTGGAACGTTATCTTACTAGGGAATTAAATGTTATCCCTCGTCATTTTCCAATCCACCGCCTTGGTCTAAGGTCTCTAGATCATCGAGCTTTACCCAACCTGAGGTCGGTTGATTTGTTTGAGGATCAAGGAAATGAGCTTCGGCCCACTTATACTTGAGTTTAGTCACATAAACCACGTCACCACGTGTCAAAAAATCATGGGTTTTAAGAAACTCGTACGTATCGTTATAGAAATGGCTTTTGCTAGCCCTCACAACGTACATGGGTTTCCAGTTTAAGACGTTTGTCAGATCCTTTTTACCTTTAGGGGCGAAGGTTTTGTATGTTAGCTCGATGTGAGGACCTATATAAACCACCTTCCCTGAGATTTTGCCTTCCTTGATCAATTGCTTTAATTCTGTGCGAAAATTGTATTCCATCAGGCGTCCCCATGGTACTGTCTCGCTGGCTTTAATAAGCTTAAACTTTCCTGCCTTGATGATGTATGTATCTAAAATCCCCTTATCATCAAAGTCACGTTCCGAATTTTTAGGGTAATTAAACACCGAGAAGCTTGCTGGAGAAATACCTTCAACATCACCTGTTCGATAGGAATTGATAAGCTTTCCATCCCTCCATTGCTCAAGCCTAAGGGGCACCCAATCAGGATTGTTTCTGTCTATCAGAAACATGAAGCCGTATCCGCTATTATAGACCTTAGTGCTTGCTTGAACATTATAGGCTTTGGTGCTCGTTCGAACATTAACTAAAACGTGATCATTATCTAATGTGATCAATGACAAACTGAGGTCTTCCTTAAGATCTTGTAATTCAACTTCATTTGCAAAATCCTTATTCGTTTTCGCATATTCTTCGGCCTTTCTGTAAAGAAATGAGGCGACCTCTTTATCTTGCTTGTAATATAAATCTTCTTGCTTTCTTTCTTCTTGTGATAGATCCTCATCGGGTGCGTAGAAGAAGAAGCCACGATTTGTCTCTTCATCTGTAGCAAAGATAAATTGTATGGCAGCTTTTTCATCCCTAGTTAGCGAGCTTGCCACTCCTAAAGCTGGGAGGCAAACTAGCAAAGCTATTGTACCAAGAAAAGCAATTAGATTTGATTTGCATGACATTTCACACCCTTTAATTCAAATACATAATACGAGTTGATAAAATCTGTAGCAACAACTAATCTATCTGATAAATGGTACTCACGAAAGATATTTTAATTATTCAACAAAAAGAGCTTCTAAGTCCAAAAATAAGACTTAGCCCTTAAACGGATTAATTGATATAATCAATACATTGGCGCCCTTCTTGTCAATATAAATAGACCTTATTCGCAAGTGGAGCTTGATTGATGAAATACATGACAATGGCATTGACCTTAGTTCTTCTGACGGATGCCTCATCCTATGCCCAAGGGCTAAATAATAAAGCCATAGATGAGAACGCCAAAGAGCAGGTTGCTCTTGGTATGTCTTATCTTTACGGGGAAGATGTTGAGCAAGACTATGCTAAAGCCATGAGCTGTTTCTTAATAGCTGCTGCGCAAGGAAATGCAGAAGCGCAATACAATATTGGTACCCTTTACGAACTGGGACAAGGTGTCGCCCAAGATTACGGTAAGGCGATGGAATTCTACCTTAAAGCAGCCGAGCAAGGGGATGCAGATGCACAATTTAATATCGGCGGTCTTTATTATGATGGGCTAGGCGTTAAGCAGGATTTTGGTAAGGCAAGGCATTGGTGGGAAAAAGCAGCTGCCCAGGGTGACGCAGGAGCGCAATACAACATTGGCAATCTTTATGAGCAAGGGCAAGGCGTAAATATAGATTACAGCAAGGCTGTGGAATGGTGGAAAAAAGCAGCTGAACAGGGACACGAGAAGGCTCAAAACAATCTTGGTACTTATTACGCAAAGGGACAGGGTGTCTCGCAAGATTTCGACGAGGCTATAACCTGGTGGAAAAAAGCAGCCGAACAAGGAAGTGTTGCAGCACTATACAACATCGGCAACTTTTATTATCAGAAGAAAGAGTACGCCAACGCTCTGGAGTGGTACCAAAGGGCGGCTGCACAAGGAGATGCAGGAGCCCAATTCAAAATTGGTAAGCTCTATGAGCAGGGACAAGGCGTCCAAAAAGATTACTCCAAGGCCAAGGAATGGTACCAAAAAGCTGCAGCTCAGGGCTTTGATGAAGCTAAAACTGCAATGGCCGAAATCACTAATCAATCACCATGATCACTCTGTTTTTCACCTCTTATACCCTTTCTGATTTAAAAATTCCAGGGAAGATCCCGGGAGTATTTCTCACTGGGACCAAAAACATCCCTCCATCCTGAGGTTTTGGGCTTTAGGAGTTAGTCATCATCTTTTTATGGACGGGACATTATTTTGAACCGGATAAGCCTTTTCACTCATCAAAATCCTTATCATTATTAATATGCCTACCAGTTCGATGTTTAGTCTGCGTTATCTGCTCTTCGTTTGTGTCAATTGAATTCAATGAATCTGCTATCACGAGCTCTCCTCTGTCGGCAGATTTTCTAGAGGCAAACAATTCAATATCACTTAGTATATTGGACATGACATATAACGGCACGTTAGAACCTTTTTCCCTCCCATGATAACGTATGAACTCAATGTCGTTAAACGTGGTTGGGGGGCGCGTATGAATGTATTGAAAATCGTGCCTAATATAGGGAAACACTATTAGCTCTAATTGTTTAGTATAATATGATATTCGCTCTTTTAATGTTTTTTCTACACACAGTCTCCATTGCTGGTTAGTACGCGCCATACTGATAATTGACCTTTCATCCAAAAGGGAGCAAATGATCTCAATGATTGGGCGTGGTATAGAAGCTAGTAACGCGGCGGAATTGTCACTATGCTTTGGATGATGCTGCGCACCTCTATAACCTCTATATATGTAAACACCCAATTGCGAGCTAGCTACAGAAAATTTAGGATACGAATTTTTAACCGAATCCGCCGGATCAATGGGAGGGACGTACACTACGTCAACCACGTTACTTGGAGAAAATCTACGATACGACTTTTTAACCGGATGCACCGAATCAATTGGAGGGGCGTTCGCTACTGTTCGTTTTTGAGCATTGCAAATAATCTCTCGCATGATTTCTGCAGCCGCAGCTTGGGATTCATTACTGGCTTTCACTTGGAATTCCGAACTAGCTTTAAAAATGTTAGGGTTTTTGTTCCAACTAGCTTTCATATGACCAGATATACAGATGGATAACAAAGCGGCTAGAGATATAATTCTGTTCATTATTAGAATCCTTTGCTTCTTTGTGTAGAAATACCACTGATGTAATCAGTATGCCGGAATTACAGCGGAAGCCATTAATTAATTACTCAGACAGTTGGGTCAGAATTGGTATGTTTGGTGTTCTTCAACATCCCCATGTCTGGAGTCAGTCTAGTTTATACAAGGTGGTGATAGCAGTGTTATTAATCTCTATCATTCTATTGAGGTTAAGATATTGAGAGAGAGGTGCCGCAACCTTGCGTTATTGACACTTGAGGGTGTTTTGACCAATTTTCTTGTGGTTTAAAAAAGGGATCTTTTCCACCTCTTTTTCCTCACTCTACATTTTCATGATATAGGATTGTTTTACACTAGATTCTGAGCATCTAGCTATCTCATCCATGGAAGGTTAGCATTTTTTTATCATTCACCCCCGCTCGTCACTCATCTATGCCATCGAACAAATAGTCAGCCAAGATTGGATAAGCGATAGGGCCGCAGGTTGGATCATTCAATGCTAACTGGTTTCTATCCCCCGAATCTTTAATGCGATTCCGAAAGTTATTCATATTACGGTCTAAAAGATCAAGGGTTCTGGTGGCTAAGTCCTTGATAGCCCATCTGTTGACTATCGGCAAGGCCTTAAGATACTCAAAATATTGCCGGGCTTGCCCAGGTTTGTAACAGGCGAGAACGTTTTACCGAGAATCAAATCTCCATGTGTGGTCGTATCAAGAAGTCTTCCTACATTATGAATTTTACCCACGTGTATTTCGCTAAATGTTAGATACTTAACGCCGTCGAGATCAAATTCATGACAAAACACGGGTGTCTGTTGTCCGTCAAGCTGCGCTCTTGATTCAGGGGTTAGGGACAGGGACGTCAAAAATACGGGTAACTTCGATACGCTCTCTATGGCTTCATTAAAGTCTTGCATGTAAGCTAAAAAAGAAGGAAGGATTTGACCGACAACAGGAGGTAAACAATTTGCTCGTTTAAGTTTATCGGTTACTTTACCATCTCGTCTACCGGTTACTATACTGTTCAGAGTTCTAACCAAGAGATTCAACTGTTTCAGCTCGCTTTGATAATTCTCCGAATTACATGGCACACCCTGTAAATCCATATTCGTGAAGAGGGTCTTTGACCTTAATGCATCCCGAATAGGTTGACCAGAATGTACATTCCAACGCAATGCATCTAATAGGTTGCAGCTTTCTTTCAATCCAGACTCACACAATAACGAGAGCTGTTCTTGAGCTTGTGGCATCCCGCTCATGGCAGCGTCTTCCAGATAACGCTTAGCTTTAGAAGGGTTAACTTTTTTGCGATTATCGCTAAAGTTTCTAGTTGCAAGGTAATAACGAGCAAGCTCCAACTGTCCTAAATTGTTATCATGTTTGTGGGCTGCTCCCTCCAGATGTATTTTACCAAAATACTCTCGGTCGCTTTCTAATGAGAAGAGAACCAATCTATATAGCTTAGACAGATTGACTTGGGCTTCTGGTACGTGTAGCTTTTGCGCACGTTTATAAGTGTCGTGTCTTAAGTTAGGAAACATCGACTCTATAGTCTCTTTTTCCAACTGATGTAAGATAAACCAGGTGCACATGTCTAAGGAATGATTGTCTTTCTGGAGTATACTTAGATTAGGCAGCCACTGATTGACAATGATATCCTGGGAATTTATGCCAGATATTAACCCGTAATAGAATCTCTCAATGATCTCTTTTTGTGCGGCCAGCTCACCCTTATTCGCTCTATACAGTAGCTCTTGTTGGTCGAGAGGCTGAGCCTCATACTTCATTTGAGCCTGGCGAGCGGGACATTCAGACCAAGTTCTTTGGCGATCAACAAAATCAACTAGTTCTTGTTCCAAAGTTGGCCCAGATCTTGGGGCGCGAGGTCTAGCCTTACTCTTGACCTTTTTAACCTGAGACTCAAACTCCTTTTTTTCTAAATCTTCTGCGCAATCAGCAGCATTTACCCTTTTTTTAGGGCCACCCCAGCCTTCTGGCTCTTTGACATCCGCAAGCAATACAGGATCATTTAATTCAAGCTGACGATCAACGGCTTCAACATCGGCCGCGATGCCTTCGTAAACAGGATTCTCTGCTTCATATTGATAATTCTTACGTTTCTTGATGGGAGGCACTTCTTCTTCAGAAGACGCATAACTAGGAAGGGAAAGAGTAAGTGAAAAAACAGTCAATCCGACTATTGATAAATGAATAACATGCATAACTTAAAGTTCCTACTGTAAATAAAATCTATTTTTCCAATAAATATAATAACGTAACTAATGTAGAAAACATTTAAAGCCGAATTGAAATATAGTCAAGATAATTTTACACTAACCTACCTTTTTTTGGCATGTTACTCGCCTTGTTGTTGATCCAGTCATAGGCTGCGTTGGGTAGAATCCAGCGGAGAAACTGAATTCCATTGGCGGATAATGGTATCGCGTAGCGGCCTTTAGGATGGTTCGTTGTGGCGGCTTTAATTATGGTTCGGGCTACCGCTCCTGCAGGGGCGCTCAAAACCTCAGTCTTCTCATAGAATTTCGCTACTGGTCGACGATGGGCTTATAGACGCTTTTAGCGGATGCTTGCTGCATATGTTTCATGGCCATCTTCAACCAATCAGTCTTTATGCCAGTAGGTTCAATGAGAATTACATCGATTCCATGAGTTTGCGGAGCATGAGGCTGTGGCTGACCATTTTTTGTGCATTTGAAATAGGACCCGTTTTCATCCTCCTTTCTTCTTTCCCTCACCTACCTGGCTTTGGGTGTTAGATAATAACCGCAGCTACAAATATTATATTTACGAAAACACTTGCTTTTCTAAAAATCCACACCATATCTGATGTAGTTGTTAATATTAGTGCTTATGGATATACCTGTTATGTTTTCACGTTTTATTTTATTTACCTTGACCTCACTGTCTTTTAGTTTTCCGTCAATTAGTTCTGACATCATCAACAACAATAATTCGGTCAACGGATCGTCTTCTGCTTTGTCTCAAAGCTTAACCTACCCAGACCGATATAGAGTCGTCGTACAGGAAAATAAACCGACTCAAGCTAGCCTATCTCAGGAAACGAGCAAAATAGCTCTGAATCCGGTATTTGCAGATCTTCAGAAGGTTATAGGCTACCACTTCCACAACGTAGAACTCCTTATCCTGGCTTTGAGACACAGCTCTACAGACAAAGGTCACACACTATCTTCTAGAGGTTATG
>CAWAEF010000029.1:0-19100 GCA_963780985.1 uncultured Alphaproteobacteria bacterium | reverse complement strand
CACACCTTGCGGCGTAGGTTTTAGAAATTCTTGTGTAACGCCCACTCCTGCTTTTAGTTTTGTGTTATGTTTATTAAAATCCCACTGACCATTTCCACCTAAAGCGACGGCCAACGTGTCGTCTTCAGCAGAATAATATCCTGCAACTCGATACAAGGCCTCCTCTTTATTGTACTGTGCTGAAACATCAATCTGACTACGTTCTTCCTGAACAGTTGCTCCCGTGTGCCCTGAAACAAGAGCTGTAGGATTGGCGCTAAATCTGTTGTCAAGAAAGGAAGGCAGAACTATGGCCTGAGTTGCTCCTGATTCCGAATCTTTCATAAAGTTCAATTCATACTGCCAGTTATTTACGGGGACAACTAAATGCGCTTGCCACACGTTGATTTTGTAAGCATTTCCATCTTCTATATATCGGGTATATTTCAAATCATTAACCGCATCCCCGAACCATAACCCTGACTTCTTTGGTGTTGATTTTTGAGTTTTTTCAACATTAGCATCAGCTTTTTGCAATGACGGGTCGTGCTTTTGTGCTTGAGCAATGCCTGGTATAGACAGCGCAGCGGTTGTCAAAGAGGTTAATATGGTTCTAGAAAAGGTATTAGACATGTGCCATCCCACTCTTTTTTATAATTTTTAAATCATGAATTTCAATGAAACAGTCACAGGTATATACCAATGTTGCTTATGATCTTTGTAAGTCCCCGTGGTTGCAGGAACTAAGAAAGGAAATGGATAGGTCGTAAGCGTTGCTGGTGTCGTAAATGTAGATCCTCCCGCCCGCTGATTATATCTTAAACCTGCGTTAAACGTCATCGCGATGTTCGACGTAAACGCATAATCTATACCCACATTTAATTCAAAAGATGCGAGCATTTTACTTTTGGCTAATGTGTAATTGCCGATCGGAACGTCCGTTTTTGAAGAAAACGCCGTATAAGGGCTGTGGGCGTTGATCGTAGCTTTCGCCTTTCCCTGCTGGGTAAAGCCTAGGGCAGCAGCCACAAAAGGCCTCCATTTGCTATCAAAATCGAAATAAAGGCGAGTACCCACAGCAAAGCCATAATTGTTCCGTGACTTAAAATTAAAACTGAGATTTCCAAATAATATTCGGCCATTAGGACGTTGATGGCAATAACCAGCACGACCGAAGATTTCCCAATTTTGAGCCACTAGATAACCTATCTCTGCGCCATACCCAATGCCATTACGATCAGATTCTTGAAAGCCAAAATTAAGCGGGGAACGGTAAGCATTTTCTTTTCCTCTAATGAGGATGCTTGTTGCGTTGGGTGGAGAAACATTAGGCAGCAAAAGTCCCGGCACGTTAAACTGACTGTCCTTTTGCCTAAACCCGATGCCGAACGTGGAGAAATTGAAATTCAGGGGCTTAATGGTAAGGGTGCCGGGGGCGTAAGGATCAGCATACGATTGGCTGACCCAGATATTCATCAGCAACGTCAGTGTTATAAGGAGAAATCTAGAAATACGGCTAAACGTGAATGACATTAATTAAACCCCACCTTCGCATTTTTTTAATTTAAATTAATTTTTATTAAAATTAACGTATCGTTAACAATTTCGCAAGGGTGAAGTGAGCGGCGTCTGGATTATTAAAATACCTTCAAAGGAATGAAGGTAACTCGTTTATCAATTTAAAATATCATTGCCATCTGAGTGGTATTCTTATATTTTCTCTATCAGCTAGGATAGGCGGATGCGGGAAAAAAAACTTTTCAAACACTGTTTCAATGTAATGGGCTGTCCATGTCAACTGCAGCTCTATTGCCATGATAAGAAACAGTTTTCTCAAGTAAAGCTGGCCGTGCTAAAAGAGCTTAGCCGCCTTGATAATTATTACACTAATTACTCCGAAAATAGCTTTACGTCTCAGATTAATCGTTCTGCTGGTTCCCCTGATGGAATTCAAGTAGACGAAGAAACGGCTGCACTGCTCGACTATTCTAGGCAATGTCACATTCATAGCGGGGGGCTTTTTGACATTACCGCCGGGACTTTGCGTAAAGTTTGGAACTATCAATCACCAATTCCCAAGCTTCCAACCCCTGAAGATGTTGACCAACTCATGGACGCCGTGGGTTGGGATAAGGTTATGTGGCAGAAACCATTTTTACAGCTTCCCATTCCCGGCATGGTGATTGATTTTGGAGGGGTGGTTAAGGAATACGCAGCCGATGTGGCGGCCGGAATTTGTTATCAGCACAATATTTTTAACGGTTTTATAAATCTAAGCGGAGACATGAGAGTTCTTGGGCCGCATGCGAATGGAAAGCCTTGGTGCTTAGGCATACGAAACCCTATTAAGCCTGACAAAGATATAGCATATGTTTTTTTACAAGGTGGGGCGATTGCAACAAGTGGTAACTATGAGAGGTGCATCCGTGTGGATGGACAAGTTTATAGTCATATCATCAACCCAAAAACCGGTTGGCCAGTCATGGATGCGTTCCCTTCGATTTCTATTTTGGGAGACCATTGCCTTGTCGCAGGAAGCGCCGCTACAATTGCATCCTTAAAAAATAAGGCCGACGCTTTAGCTTGGCTAGACGAACTTGGGCTGCCTTATATTTGCGTTGATGAAGCGGGTAAAATACATAAAAACTGTTGTGATACAGTGAGCAATTGATTGACGACTCTTGGCGTATCCAGATCCGAGAAAAACTTGGACGAATCCAAAGTATATGGGGAAAAAGGGGTCAAAAGACTCCCCCTTCACACTCACATAAAATTGGTCAAAAACCACCTCAGGTTCCAATAACGCAGGGTTGTGGGAATAATTTCATAAAGTTATTGCTACTCACGATCAAGAACCTTAAAAAGATAAAGGCAGAATCTAAGGAGGTGGCGGTTGCCTATTTAACAGTGGGTTGACTAGATCTCCTTTTAAGAACTAGAATATGCCTCAGTAAGCTGTATTCACGCTTTTTACAACCAATCTAAGGTCAGCGCAACTATTCCAATAAAATTATGTTTGGTGATCGCTTCATCAATAATGGATTTATACTCAAAGTGAGTTCACAGTGAATAAGATATGAGTAAAGTCATGTGCAGGGCCATTGTCTTCATAATGTTGTTGTCGCCTCTTGCAGCTTCTGCATATTCTTCTTATAACGTTTTGCCAATTGATACCAAGCTCTATTTGCTGACCATTCGTGCACCCTCGCCTTCCGATCCGACTTTGGTACGTCCGGTTCTATCAATCGCGGATATTCGGAATGTTTCGCTCGCGTCAAAGTCTTGTAACAATATTTGCAAGAAGATTCTGGTTAGTCATTGGAAAGCCCGTGCTGAGCAGTTTTTTCCGTTCAATCTAGAGTTCTATTGCCCATATAGCCCAACGATGAGGCGAATTTTAGCTGAACAGACATTGGACGAACAACAACTTGAGCTTGCCAGAAACGATCGAGATTGGAAGCTCAAACGAATTAGGGATCGCATAAACTGTTTTAAGAACAATAGATTGGCCTATCCTGAATACCCATACCCCCTTCACAAGACCTTGATCAGGTATCATGAGACCATCAGAGACGACTTGGTGAAAGCCTATATGAGCTACGACATGGAATTTAACATTGTTGCTTTGGATACTGAAGTCACACCTGAGCTCGATGCCTTTGAGCATCTGGCGGTGGCTCTGGAGAGGTTGGGTGTTGGAAATATCATGGGTCAGTTAATCCGAATAAAAGAGCATATATGGCAAAAAAAACTAGACGATCCCCATTCAGAGAAACTAAGAAAGACAGCCCATTGGCATGCGAAACTTTTTGCGTGGGATGTAAACACATTCTACCTTTCAGACTATCGAGCACGCTATGATCCGGAATGTATCTTCATGAGCGAAAAAGGGTATGATCTTAGAGCTTACATTCTTGCCCAGAGACAGAGAGCCTTTCAAACCTTTGATCGCTATATCAGATTGGGCAGCCGCGATGGCATACGACTGGCCGAATACTGTAAATACGCCTATGGGAAATGGTTTTTTTGATGAATAAACAGAGGATACAATAATGATTGCTTGCAGCAACAAGCACATCATATCTCGAGCTTCTATCCCATTTTCGCATAGTTATGGAATGCGTTACGCGAATCCTTCAACAAATTTTTCTATTTGGTAGCTCAATAAGAAAGCCACTTATTCCTTAGCTTCAATATTTGAGCTTACATCTCCACTAAGTCCGCCCAAAAAACTGTGCTTACTTATAGCAAGTTCCATCGCTTGGGCTATTTTCGCCTTAAGGAGCTGGGCAGCGCCTTTCTCGATAAAATCAAACTTCTCAAGCATGTCTATGCAACGTTGGTCTTCGGGACTATACTTCAACCGAAGGTAGCCGAATGGATTTTCTATTTGACTCTGCTGATGAAGAAATTTCTTAACAACGGCTGCATCGCGAGGAATTAATTGATTTTGATCAATTTCCGATTGTCGAAAAATTGGATTCTCGTTACATTCAAGAATGGCCCAATCAGCTTCTTTCATATAGCCCGTATTCAACTTCAACCAAATGTCCACAAAAGGTTTGTTCTCCATACTAGCAGCCGCCGACTGTCCAACGACTATTATCTCATTCACAATCTGTCGCTTACTATAATTTTCATTGCTATAAGGCCATACGGAAAAGGGTTCGAAGCACGGATCCCCGTTTATGGAACTTTCTTTTGAATTAGAAAGCTTGCTGACCAAATATGGATATCCATTTATAACCCAGTGGCAGATAAAGCCACGGCTTTCTTTCTGCATTAGTAACTTTAAATTTTCTGATAACAATGAACCGGCATGCACTTCTTCTTTTTTCAAAAGCTCTTTTTGTTTATGAGAGAGGAATGGATGTTTCTCTAGATATTTTTTATGCATTTTATCATTTTCATAAAAAATATACCCCACGAACAGTCCGGTAGCTATTGCTATATTGCGCCATTTAAAGGATGGCACGTCATAATCAATAAAAACTCCCATGCGGCGAGCACGAACATACGGGGATGGCTGAAAAGAGGTCCTAGCAACTGCGCTTCGAGCTGCACCGCAAGCCTCCTCAACAACCCCAACAAAAGGCCTTGAAGCCTCCGCATTCGGCATTGCCGCAACCATAAGTCCAGCCAATGATGCCCATTTAATAATTTTGGCACCAGACATGTATTTTGATGACTTTCTTAACATAAGTAACTCCTGCAATCTTCAAGTTTAAAACAGTTAAACCTAACCCATTAAAAGCACATGGTCATCCGTAAAAAATACTGAGAGCGAGCCCGATAGTTTTTCCGTATCGCGGGCTCCTTTCAATATATTGATATTACTGATTATTCCCAGCCTGCGGCGCATAGTACGCCACCAAATGCGCGAGTCGTTGTTTATAATTCGCCGGCTTTGGATCATTGCATGAGGTCACACCCAGGACTTTCGATATAGCAAGATCCTTAAGAGTTTGGTTTGGCCAGTTAGGGTATTCCTCTTTAAGTATTAAAAGCGTCGATTTCAGAGCTTCATCCACATCAGACTTCGCATCGAAGAAGTTGAGACTGCCCTTTTTGAGCATATGTTTTGCCACCGCTTCGCCATAAGCTCCAGCAATAGCATCGGTCAACATATCCGAAGCCGATAGGTCAGGCCTCCAAATATGCTGATACCAGAAACCAAAGACCTTGGGGAAGTTAATGATAAAATCGTCAGCGAACCATTCGGGAACCTCTGGATCGGGACTGGTCTGGCGGTGTAGGTGCCACACATAATCGACCACCACCAATTCGCTCAGCAGTGTTTGAGCTCCTTGGGAATCTCTAACTAATCCATGGCTGAAGAAGTTATTCCATACTTCACGGGCTTTTATTCCGTCTTCTTTCTTTACTCGCTTATAAGGAATCTTGGTGATTTCCGTTACAAAACTGTCACAAATAACTTTTTCATTTCGCACATGATTCTGTAGTCGGAGGCAATCATTATCAATCTTGTAAACAAGCCCAGAAAACTCACCATCCTTGCTCATCAGCAGGCGACAAGCCGCTTCGAAATAAAGTTTACGAAGGGCTGGATTTTCTCCAATCAACGGGTGTGGTGGACGGAATTTTTTATCTTCTTGCAGAGCTCTGAACACCCCATTGGCTTTGCAGAGCTGGCTGTCGATACAAAAGAAACTACCTTTTTCTTCGGCCCTTCTATATACTTCGCTGGAAAAATCGTAGGCATGGTTCGCAGCTCTGAACAGAAAATCGGCCGGACATCCATTTCGGACAAAGGCCCATTGTTGGCTATCTCTTAAAAACCCCCAGTTAGAAAAAGCTCTTTGCATCGTTTCATGGGTGCTATAATCAGCCTTTAATAGATCAGACACATAATCGATGAGGGAAGCTCCAAGTCGTGCAAGATGAGGTTTTTCACGGCGGTATTCTTCCGATTCAGCCATCATAAATTCATCTAACATGGCTTTTTGTAATTTCGGATTGCGCAGGTCAGTCGGGTTACTCTTAAAGCGGCTTACTTGATCAGAGCTAAGCCCTGGCCAAATCGCCCCCACAGTACAATATTGAGCCTCCGCCTTAGCCAGCTGTTCCTCGTAATCTGCCGGTGTCAGGTCCGTGCGTGAGGTTACCCCCAGCACCATTGTAATGGTCAAATCGTCTACGACTTGTTTTGGAAAATACGGATAGGTTGTCCTAAGATTTCCCTTCGCCCCCTTCATCTCTTCTCGGACAAGGGCTATAGCCCGATCCAATGAGGGAGTCCGTGCAATCAGCATGGTGCGGGCGATTTTTTCCTTCAAGAGAGGGCGGATAAGGTTATTCTTAATCAGGTTGTCATAAGCCGTATTCCAGGCTGGAAAATCCATCATGGCAAAAACATGGGCAAAGCATGTGATGAATTTATCTTCTGGCAGAACGCCCCACAATAGATTGCCGTAGTCTTTTTGGCCACCTTTTTGTGAAACCATGTTGACAATAATATGTACTCGAACGTCTTCGAGCATACTGTCGCCTCCTTCAGGGTCGGTCCAGTTCTTTCGCAGCCAATCACGAAAATATCCTCGCCAATAATCGAAGGGCTCAATCTGTCTCTTATCGTCCTGAGCGGGATTATGCATGTGAGCTGCAAATTGACGTGCCAAGGAGAATCGGTGAGCCTCTTCATGACTTGGGAAAAACCAGCGATCTGTTTCGATGTCTGGACCAATCCACTCATCCGCCCGCAAAAGGCGCGCAAACATGAGGTCATAATAAGTTTTGCGTAGATGTTCCCTCTCCATAATAAGGTCATCGGGTGCGCGCAGCTGGGGATACTGTTCAATAGCCAACCGCAATCCCTTTTGCATATCTTGGAGATTGTCAAAAGCAAGGTTAGCCGCCAGATGTAGGAAATCGAAGGGACAGTCTTTCCTAAATCCATGGTGTTCGTAATTTCGGAAGAAACCATAGACGAATTTCGCCCTCAGCAAGGATATGGCGCTATCGTGTCCTGCTTTCAATTGCAAGGAAACGAATCGTTGCAAATCACCATTTTCCTTGATGCCGCTTGGCCCATAAGATGGTGTTATATCGATCAGAAATCTTACGAGTTCTTCACGTCTGAACCACTCTTCCTCATTCAGGTACATCATTGTCCAGCAACCTGGTTTCAGGTCTTTCAAATATTCCGCAAACTTCTGAACCTGCCACTCAGCTAAGCCCGGCCAGAATTTCTGGATAACCTGATTGCGCCTATCATGGAGCACAGCGGAAATGCTTTTTCCTGCTATGACCTCGGCAGCAGCAGCTCTAGCAGCTTTCGGTCTCAGCCAAGAGGCAAAATATCCTTTGAGGAGAACCCCCAAAGTAGGTTCACCACCATACTTCTTCACAAATTCAAATACTGATCTCTTCTCAATTGGGTCCAGCTTATGTACGGCGCATTCAGCTGAGAGTCGATCCTCATATGAGATTGCGGCTGGCACAGCTCCATCTGCCTCTCTAACAGCTCGAGCAGTAACTGGATTTTGATAATCCTCATATACGCCAGCAGCCATTGCCTCTAGATGTTCCTGAGGAAACCATGTGGCGTGACTTTCACAACACAACGCGAAGCTCGCGACAGATAGTAAACTAAAATAACTTCGCACTATGCAAAGACCTCTTTCTATAGCCGTAACTGCCCAGGAAGTTACGGGTAACTCTTCAGATAGTGCTTTAGCTACGTGCGGAAGCCGAGCACCGGATAACTTCCTTAACATGGGTCACTCCTTAATATTGAAAGGCGGAGTATAGAGGTCGGATAGAATGTGCGCATCCGTAAAAAATACGGAGAAATGGTTTGTTTGCCCAAACAGATTACAGATTAATCCGGGATACTTCTTCGTATGTCTGGTTTTTTTGACAGTTTTGTGAACATTAGGTCACTCCCCAGGGCCCAAAAACGCATGATTGCGGAACATCAACAAGGAGAGTACCTGACACAGCGTTGTGACAGAATCCTCCGGTTTGAGCTGGTTAAAAGAAGCAGTTGCCCACAGGCACGCTCCTTACTGAGACTGAAGTTTTCTGATCGTCTCGTCCCGAACGTTCTTTACAACCTTAACACTGGCTTGGTGTCTATATAACTGCTCTAGAGCAAAATAGAGGGCTTGTTTTTCACCCTTGTCATTGATAAGCCAAAAGCCATTTTGACGACCATCAGCACCGATCTCGTTATTGTACATTTGCCAGTAGAATATAAAGGGAACGCCTGACCCGAGAAATCTTACGAGAATATCGCAATTCACCTTTTTATGGGCTGCCTCAAGAGAGATTTGGTCCATTTCGGCGGTTTTTCTTATTTTCTCCCCATTGTAAGGTACGCCGAATTCCCCAATGAATACCCTACGCCCTTTAATCTCGTTCCGAGGGCGTAGTTGTTGCTCAATGTAATTAACTGTTTCCATGATTGTCTCTGGACTTTCTTCCTGCACGTCATAGCTGGAGTAAGAAACAAAATCCACATAGCTCAAAGGAAGTACTTTGTTGACGAGACGATCTTTTCCGTGAAGCATGGCATCTCGTACCAGGTTAACCTCAGTATAATGATAGACCTCAGATCTTGTCCATTCTCCAACAAATCGGCGAGCATCTTCAACGGCTTTTTGACGAACATTCAGCCAGTTGATCATGCCTTCAATTCTCTTTGGATCAGGGTTTTTCGAAGTATCATAATTATCTAAAAGATACCAATCCCCTTCCCAATGACCTATGAAGAACTTACAAGGGGCATTTCGGTTACGTTCCAGCAGGTAACATGCGAACTTGAATGTTTCTTTATATTCATCGGTCTCCTTGTATTTCGGATCCTCCAACGATATAAAGCCATTGGCCCAGGATGCTGAATCGGATCTCCACCAGAAGAAAAACGTATCAAACCCCATATCCAAAATTTCATGGAAGTTTGTGTCATCTTCAAAATTAACGACCTTGGTTTTAATCATACGAGCACCCATCTCGCGTATTCTCTTCGCCTGCTCCAGAACGACATTGTCGTCCGTAAATTTGTAAGCAGCATCGAAAGCCTGAACGCCGACAATCTGATTAAAGGCATCAGGCTCAGGTAGGTCTGAAGAGTGTGCATCGAATGCTAATACGAACAAAAATGACAGAAATACCTTAAAAAGAATTTTAAACATTTTACTAACCTCTATACTATACCTATGTGACCGCTTCATAACAATTAACTATGCTATAGAACATTTTTCATCATTGTACAATCTTTTCAACATTCTCCAGGCAACTCTCCTAACCTTTATTACAAAGAGAAGCCAAGCTTGGGCATGTTTTAAAGCTCAGCCATCGCAATATCAGTCTACTCTAAATAGGCTTGTTTAGTGCTAGTGACAGGAGCATGAATGAAAGGTCTCCAGCCCCGTAAATACAAAAATTTAACGTAGCTACTCAGACAGCCAGATAGATCTGGCCTCGTCGAGGCGATATCAAGTATTTTGCTTGAAATCAATGATCTAAAATGTTTTACTTCCTCATGCAAGATGCAGTAAATACGCATAGCGCTGCAGGACTTTAGTCTGGATATGTAAAATAATACCTATGGGAGTAAATATGAGCATTATTTTAAGAAACGTAATTTTGTTAACAAGCATCCTTCTAAACATATCCCCATCCCTTGCAACACATACGGATTTAGAAGCTGATAAGGGAGCGCTGAAACTCTCATTCCTTCGGTTATGCGATGATGATCAAATAGAAATTTCACAGTTGAAAGAAACATTGAGTGATATTGATCGTCTTCCCATGAGTGAAGCATCGAGAGTTACCTATGATGCATTGATTAAAATTGGTGTATATGCCCCTGCTATAGACAGCTGGTTTCAGACAAATGGCATAGAAATCCCAGAAACGTCTTATAACGCAATCGGCTCTAAAGGCATATGGTGGAATCCTGGATTCAGAGGATCCTGGACAGCAAATGTAGCATCCATTAAAAAAAATTGGCAGCGTTGGGTTTTAAATAACGGGACATTTCTTTTATCATCCTTGGCAATAATAGATTTTGTAAGTTCAGTGCCGGCAGCTGCGGCATCAAGCATATATTCAAAATGTGAAGCGCCGAATGGGTCTTATCGTCAAACTTGTGACGTAAGGAGTGCCAAGGAATACCAATCAAGCGATCCAAATCTAAGTAAAGTCCCCATGTGCAAATACGATATTATGTGCCGCAAATTAGATGGAAAGAGTCAACAACAAACTATATACATGCCTCAGGCAGATGTTCAGTGCCTTAAATATCGTGAAAATTGTGATGGTAACTTAATTATGAGATCATGGGATCAAAGATTATGTACGACAGAAGAAGCAATTAAAGCGCAGGTTAATCAATACAGAAAAGAGCTCTAATAAATAAGCATTGCCTGACCCATATGAACTCACGTGCTCCGAACCGGCAAGGCCCAAAACCTCAGGTTACCGGACTTAATTTGTTGATCATTGGAAGTATACGGGCTAATTATCTCTATAAAGGCAATATATATTTATTGACAATTCGACATATTACACTATAGTGCCCTCCACTAAGACCATTACGGAATGGTCTCATGCGTATTGAGGAAGGCATCTCCTGTTGAGATGCTTATTGCGTTGTTAAGGAATGCTTGTAACATGAGAAAATTATTAATTACCGTTAGTACCGTTGCCTTGTCATTTAGCAGCGTTTGTTGCGCTCCCTCGTGGGCTTCGTATGATGCTGTCAAGCAAATGGACGAAGAATGGAATGCAGTTGAAGATCTCCGTACGCCGTCATGGGCAGTTGAGGAAGATCGGAAGCGTAAGCTAGAAGATATGGAAGCCGGGGATGAGCTGGCGGTGTCAAGTCAAACAAACCCCTTAACTCAGCAACCCGCAGCTAAAGCTTCGAGGGCTGATGAACGTAAATTTACCTATTTAGTTAGGGGGTCGACGACCCTCCTGGTGGACAATTTCCCGGATCTATTATCGATTGAAGGTCACACCTGTCTAGATAACGCGTCGAGAAGTAGCGTGTCGAAAAGAGTCCTCGAGGCTAAGGACCCTTTAGTTGAGACCGCTCCTGTTGACTTTTTTGAATCTGTTGGCTTTAACGATTTTAACTTTGCGGAAGCGGGGACTGATGAATACAAGCACCGCTTTTATCGAGTAATAGAAATGGCCGAGGCCTATGAAGACCAAAGTCTAATTGGGTTTCACAATACCATCAACGAAGCATTCCCCGATCAGAAATATTATCATGCTGAGCGAGATAAGTACATTGTATGCCAGTTTGAAATTGCTGAATTTTTCTGCAATATGCCAAATCTGGCTGAAACGAATCCATTAGAACTGCAAAAACTTATATATAACTTAAACAGTATCGCTAAACGTCTCGATCTTACAGTTCAACAGCGTTCTAATGCTTGCCTCGCTATTGCTAACCTGGCAGAGAAAAGATTAATTCCAAGACTAGCTGGACACACGACTTATGAATTATACGTGATACATTGCAATCGTTTGGCTTTAGATTATTTGAAGCATGCGAAAGGGCTGGGAAGTGGTGTGGCTGCCTATAGAGCGGCAGAATTAATAGCACGTCTCAAGCGCGTCGGCAATAGCATTCAGGCTAGCATTCAGGAATGTCTGACCTTATATAGCTTTGCCGCAAAAGAGGGCATTCAAGACGCACATTATAAAATTGCTCACGAATGTGTCTGCCTGGGCGATTCGCAAGCCTCTCAATTACACGATACTATATTACCTATCGTATCGCCCACCGCCACATATCTGTTGCAGAACAATGATACGGCAAAAGGCGCTTACAGGCTTGCCCAGTTATATAGAATGCATCTCGTGCCAAAGCCCCTCGTGCCAATCAACCCAAAACCAAACAAGACAGGTGTACCCAAGGCAAGCATAGGAACATCTACCGCAGAGCCGAAGCCTTTGTATGATGGTAGCGATCAAGGGTACGCGCTCAAGTACTTTTTGAAGGCAGCAAACTTGGGGCACATGCCTGCCGCCAGCATGGCATATACCATGCTAAGCGGCGGTATAGGTTGTATGCCTAATCCATCTGAAGCGAAAAAAATGCTGCGGATTGCTGCTGAGCTAGGTGATATTTCAGCTAAATGGGATCTCGTTAGCATGATCTATAAAGATTTGAATAGATCTAGGGAAGATCAGCACGTTGCAATTAAGTTTCTAGAAGAATTGTCCGCGCTAAACGATGCTCGTACTCATGCTTCAAATCTTTACCTAGCACGAATTTTCCGTCATAATGTTGAATCGTCGAGCAGGATTTATACGACAGAAAATAAGCGCTTCCAAGCTATCATCCTAAAGACAATACATTACTATTTTAAATTCGCATCCTCATCATTGGTTAGAGGCCGGTCAGCACACAGAGGTCGGCTTGAAGACGCTATGCAAGCATTCCGCCCGTTCTTGGAACATTACCAGGATTTTATGACGGATACACAGCAGGAGTTTTTCGCTCTTAGCAATAAAATTTTTGATAAGAAGTTTCGGCATCCCGAGTGGCAAGAATTATCTAAAGCTGCAATAGACCAACTTGACCCGATATTGCTAGATCAAGTGGATAGGCAACTTAAGAGTAATATGGCGAACGCGACAGTTGAGCAGCTTGAGCCGCTATTGCTAGACCAAGTGGATGGAGCTACTAATACTAAAATAGAAGAAAAATAATTTTCCGAGGGAACACACCTGGATACCGTCACCCTATTCCAGTCGTTGGCGTTCTCTCGCTTCTTCTTCTAGCGTAGGAGAGGCTTCTTCTTGGGTTTGCGTGTCTTGTTTTTGACTTTTTCTTAGCTGACACAGCTCGGCATTTTTAGACTTTAACTGGCGGTTCAGCTCTTGGATTGTAAGTTGCTGTTGTTCGAGTTCGATTGCTCGTTCCTGAATAGCTTGGTCTGCTTGAGTTAATTCTTTTTGCTGTTTGGCCACCTTAGCACTGATCTTATTAAATGACAGCTCTATCTGAGTTGTTCTTCTTAAGAGCTCTTCACAAAGATCTTTTTGCTCGCAATTTTCGGATTCTAATTTATGAATTTGTCCTCTTAAGTCTCTGATGGTGCTTTCTAGGGAAGTGACTGTAGCAGAAAGTGTTGCATTCTTCTGCGAGCGGCCCCTCTTTGGAGTTTGCCCATTCTCGAGCCGCCGCTTCATATTGGCGCACTAGGTGCTCATTCTGCTGTGATAATCTCTTTACTTCTGCATCGGACGCTCTAAGCCTTGCTCGGAGGGAATCACGCTCCTTGCTGACGGTCTGGCTTGTACGTTCTAGCTCTTCGAGTTTTTGGGATTTGGTTTCTAGAGTGGCGATAAGTTCTGTTTTTTCTTCAGCAAGGCGCAGCATGACACTTTGAGCCATATCCTCTCTGCCGGAACCTAAGCCAAAAGATTTTTTTACGGCTGTAATCCTAGGACCCTGTCTTTCATGATTTGCCAGCATAGTATTTACCGCACTGCGAGGTAAGGGGCTCTTGGATCGCCATGCCAGGCCCACATCCTCCGGTTTTTTCATTAATAAGCGACAGGTGCGCAATACATTAAAATGACGATACCACGGTATATATTCAATACGACGTTCAGAGTGATAATCGAGAACGGCGAGAAAGTCAGGGGAAGAAGCATACTGGCATAAAGCTATTAAGGGCTGAGCCAAAGCCAGTTTCATATTTTGTTCTTTTATGCGTCCATACTTCTTGCCACATGCTTTAAGTAAAGACCATGCCTGGTATAGGTAGGAAAAATAACCTTTTTCTACCTTTTCCGGCTCAAATAAACAGAAGTGATGACCCGCGCCAACTTCATAGTGCTCCCCAACAACGTCATAAGACTTCGGAAATTTTGCTTTCCAGAGACCCTCATAGCAATGGCACAGGTTCTTAAGATAGTAAACTTGGGAAGATTCGGCTTGAACAGGTGCGTAAGCACAGCCAGCCCATAGGGAATCGGGCGCCTCCAGAAGCGCATACTTGAGAACATCAAAGTATAGAATATTTCGATGCAAAGTCGCTAGATAGGTTTTTAACTGAATAAGACTGCAATCTTTAAGCAGATTGTCCAGTTGCTGATCAATATTTTCATGATTGGCTACTATGCTCCAAGTTGTTTGTTCTACTCGGTTCTTTTCTATAAGAATCTTGCCATCTTTGGGGGTTCTTTTTTCTACTGTTTTGTAAGTAAATTTAATCAGGCGGTGTTGTAATTTTTCTAGAGGGTCAATGGTTTTGCCGATTTTCTGAGCCAAAAGGCTATACACCTCCCATTCGAGAGCATGCCCTTGCCTAGTCATTGCCTGAATGGCAACCATAACTTGGGCTTTCTTTTGGTTGAATGCATTTTCAACCTGACCCTTCGTCCTAATACTAATGAAAGCTCCATTGGGGTTGAGGCCTTCGCTGGCATGAAGAGTGGGCAGGATCAGAATTAACAAAAAGCAAATGACCATACTCTTTTTCATTTTTTCGACCCTACCACTGAGATTGTTTCTATCCATCAGCACCAGGTTAAAGTAAAGGTGCAGGCAGATCAATGGCATAGCTTTTTTTGTAGCGCCGTTGACATGAAAAAACATGAGCCTCTTACTGAGGCCTTCCATCTGAATCACATTGCAGGATATTGAGACTTGCAAGAGAGATAATTAGACGGCAAGCCTTTGCGCCCATCCTACAAACGCATGCTTGTGGGATGTGGGGCAAAGCATGCCAATTCAAAAATAATCTTGTCCTGGTGAAGGGCAAATATGCATTTGTACAATTGATGTGACTGACAAGAGGTGTCTGATTGACTTGTTTGATTGCTTTTGGGTTAACTTACAAAGAGTCTCATGCAAATATTAAAGACTTGAGTTTGTCAAAGCTATCGCTACATAGAATCTTTTTGATCTCTTCCAAGCTGAATCCTAGCTCGAGAAAGAACATGATTTGCTGCAACTGCAACAACTGTTCTTCCTCATAATAACGACAACCATCTTCCCCATAATGATCAGGCTTTAGCAAGCCAATCTCATCATACCAATGCAGCGTTTGCACATTTACTCCAGATAACTTCTCTAAAGTTTTGACTGTATATGACATTATGAGCCCCTAACGATATTACAAAACATCTTATGATATTCTATTGTTAATTCCTTCTATAGCAATCTTGAGCAGTATGCTCAGCTCATAAAAAAAATCAATCCGTAAAAAATACTGAGACACGGTATGCGGCAATTCCAAAACCAGGCGATTATAGGAGGTGTTCAATGCTGGGGGAAGGCAGCTACGAATAAAAGCAACTCAATTATAAGCTATACTTTATGACAATAATTTGGTATTATGAAATATGTTTTGAATGTTTTTATAAAGGTTATTTGGTATGAGAAGATTTTTATTTCCAGCTCTTTTGGCATCTACAGCTCTGACTACAATTGTTCCGCAAGAATCCTTTGCAAGCGAAAACCAGGGTCAACCTATGGAAGGGGCAGCGAGGAGACTTTCCTCAAGCAGCCCCCTGGTTGAAAGTAAATCTAGCAAACAAAAAACACCGCTTAAAGATAAGAGCCTTTATGAAGACAATAACTTAAACTCGGCTTCTAGTTGCATAGCTTTTGATAATAAGCCAAGCCATGCTGGCGAAACAAAACGCATACTCTCTCTAGCTGGCGGCGGTATTCGCGGCACCTACGAAGCGGCTCTTATTTGTGTTCTGGAAGAACTTCTCAACGTGGGAAACTATGGACCTTGGAAACATATTGTGGATAAGTTCCGTGTGGTGGGTGGCACGTCCACGGGAGCATTATTGGCTACTGCGCTAGCCTACAACCCAATAATTCCAGGCCTTGAAAGATATAAGGCCATGGACATCCTCAAAATGTATATGCGTTATGGTTATAAAATATTCGATGAGCATGCAAGGCTTGGCAAAGGTGTGAATGCAGCTAAATATGGCTCTGAGGGCCTGGACAATATCATTGATATCTATTTTGGAAGCGACACTAACTTTAGGGATAATGTAACAAAGCCTTTATATGTTTTTGCTCATAATATGGATACGAATTTACCAATTATCCATTCCTCAAGAAATGCGCCTACACCTACGACGTCAGGCCCTAATTATCTGCTTGCTAAGGCTCTGGGCGAGTCAACAGCCGCCCCTTCATTCTTCCCTGGTCGAATAATGTCTCTTAACGGTAGGGCTCAAAGAGTAAACGACGGCGGAATGATATGCAATCAACCGGCAAAAATAATATATGATCAAGAACTGCTTAAGGATCAAAGTTTAGCTCAAGATTTTAACTACGAGATATTTGCCTTCGGAACAGGAGCCATTAATAAGCCAACAGAAAAGACCCTATCCGAGGCAAAACAGTAAAACCAGCTGATTTGGACCAGGGGGTGGCTAGCCTGTCCGAAATCATAGGTGGTGTTTTTTCTACACAAGTTAACACGGCCGTCGAAGCCTGTAATAATGTTGTTATGGATAGGCAATCCGGGGCAAAGTTCTTTGCGCACTTAAACCCCCGTGTTGAAAAAGACTATATGGATGACACAAGCCCTGGCTACTCTCAATATATGATGCAAAAGGCTTTTGATATGCTGATGGATGCGGCGAACACTCAAGGAAGTGTGTTTCAAATTGCCATAGAAAGGCTCGGATTGAATATGCCGGATAGCCTCACGATGAGTGAAATTATAAATGCCGTAAAAACTAAGCTGTATGAAATTTCCCTAGATACTGTCGATGAGGTAATGGGTAATAAGCTATCAGAGTTCGCTAACCCTCAAAAGACTGCTTTGGAAAAAGAGTGGATGTTAAAAGTTCTATCCACCACAATTTCACCAGCCGTGGACCCCAGTAGCGTTGAACTTTTTAACTATTTGCGTCCAGAACACAGCACGGGCTTTGATAGTTTAAGTAGACTTAGACTTCTAAATAACCTTGTTGAACAAGATCAAAGATCAAATGGAACCTCGTGGATTTCAGAAGGTTGGACAGGAGCAAACTGGACCATGATGAAAAAATTATTATCAGATTATGCAGAATTTGATGAAAGAACTATCAGCTTATCAAGCACAGATATAAGTAAGAATGAACCTGAGACTGCCTTTACCCTAGTGGAAGGATTCAGTCACTTGTGTCAGCAACTACAAAAACCCAGATTAGCTAGTGATAGCAGCACTCCATTTTTAGCAACCAACTTTATCAAACGCCAGCTAACGCCATTTGAGGAAAATCTGATCAAGGCCAACGGAGATGGAAGAAGAGATATCTTCAAGAAGATGGAATCAATAGCTGTCGAGCTTGTTTCTGCCGGTAATGCGCACAATAGGGCTTCTGCCGAGGCCATCGCAGCACAAAATCAAAGCTATGTCCGCTGTGGGCAAGTAATATGGTCTCGCAGGCTTATACTGCAGTAACCGAATCCCCCAAGGCGGCCATAGCTGCAACTACAGCTGCGGTTGTGGGGACGGTAAGCCTTCCAGTTGCGGTTACTGCTTATGCCGGCTATAGCTATTATAACGCACCCCAACTAGAAAGCGGAACGCTTCCTTACGATCTTTACAATGCGTATAAGCTGCATGTAGATAACTTAAGGAAAAGGTTTGGACAGGATTAATTAATTGAATTTTCCTAGCTCCGATGATCTTGGTTTAATATTTAAAATTCGCTGTTGGATTGAGGAAACGAAGCCGAGCTCCCACAACATGCATAAACCTCTTTGAGTGTCAGATTCATGTGTTACTGGATCTTGAGGTTGCATTTGACCCGTTTTTGTGGATTTGAATAAGAGATCATTGGCCTTTATGCAAAACGGGTGGGTAACTTATTCGCAGGGGCCCTGCCCCTACAACCCTAAAATATTTGATTGAAGTGATCATAGACTAGAATATTTTATTCATAAGACTCATTAAATCAGGAGATGTATTTTGCTTAGAAAAGCAATATGTGACAACAGAAGACTCGTCCCTGATTAATGAGCATTTGCGATAGATTGTCGACCAAGTAAAGCGTAACGCAACTACTTTACATAAAATATTTAAAAATAAGCACTTGACACATTTCCATCTATTACTTATTTGTTATATAGGATCCTCCGTTTGGCTCTACATATAATTAAGGAGAGTTAACTATGACTAATTTCAACTGCTGGCGACGATGTGTCGATCAAAGTACTTTACCGCAGATTTGCACACATGTAGCCAAGGAATATTATTATGAAAAGGAACTTAAACAGCACGTTAATAAAACTTAGCCTCACGACATCCCTGTCGTTGGGGATGGTTATCTCTATTCCCGCCGTCTTTTCGGCACCGCCTTCCAATGAAGCTCCCAAGCAACACAAAATCCCAGACCACCTGATTGATAAAATTGCTCTTATCCTTATAAGCCATGCGTTGACTTATGACATTGATAAGCTCTCTGTGGATTCGTCATTGGATAAATCCAATGCGCCTCCGCTTAAGGGTATAGACCAAGTTAAGGCCAAGATTGCGAAAGCGGTTGAGCTCAATCAGCCTATTTTGCTTAATTTGGTAGGATTCCCTTATAAATCAACTAATGCGTCTAGAAAAGTCTTAAAGCCTCAATTGGACTATGCTGAAAGGCACTCGCTTGAGTACCTC
>CAWAEF010000028.1:0-86817 GCA_963780985.1 uncultured Alphaproteobacteria bacterium | reverse complement strand
GCAGGCGCACGGCGCATCCCCTGGGATGACTCCGCCACATCATCGCTGGCTTGAGCGAAAGTGACTGTGCATGTTGCGATAAAACCCGCAAGGATAATTGATTTCATTTTTACTCCTGTACTCATGGGGTAGGTTAAGTTTATACCGCACACATATAACAGGAATTTCGTAAGAAGTTAATAGGGTTAGACAGTTAAATGACACGTATTTGAAAAGCTGCTTAATGACGGATCATAGAAACCATGAGCCCGCCAAAATCCGCCAATTTATTGCTAATGAAGAATTTAGTAAGCGCTTTCGCGGCCCCAAGGTTTGGCTTTGTACTGGCGAACCATATGGGTCTTGGAAAAATCCTGAAGGGAGCATATATGACAGACTTCTCGACTTTATCGAGCATAAATGGGTTGGTCACAAAACCATTACCTGATTGGATGTCGTTGTAAGTTGAACCGGGGTAGCCACCCCAGGGATTTGCCCCTAAAGCCAGGCCGAAGGCAGAAGGGGAGTTTATTGCAACAGTTCCGTAGCGTAAATCATCAATGGCCTTCCGCAATGCACCGCTGGCCATGAGTGCCTTTTCAGTCTTGTGATCTAAAATAAGTATCGCCGAGAGGGTGCCCAAAGCTTCTCGTTGGCAAACTTTACCGCATTTCTCAGATATGTTTCCTCGTCGGAGCCGTCCACATAAGTTTGAGCCATAAATGATGCCCAAAACTCGCGACTAAAGGCGATCTCATCTTTCTTCGAATCTAGATCTGTTGCAAGCATCCAGGGCTGCGTGGTCTTGCTAAGCTCGCCAACTTTGTTCATGTGGGGATAACAGGCGATAGCATCCTTAATGGTTGATTCTGTGCCTGGATAATAGTTGATGGGTAAGGGTAAGCCAGCCATCCGAGCCTCTAGTTTTTCCACTAACTTTTGGAGCCATCCCAGAATTTCGGCAATATCAGAACCCGGGCAGCAGCACAAGTATACCCATTGAATATGGAGAGCATGCAGAGGATGTTGTCGGCTTGATAATCAAAATCACTTTCTTTCCAGTCTCCCGGGATCACAATGACCGGTGTCACATTCCCCAGCTCGCCAGTTACGGGTTTGCTATTGATGCGATGGTCTTCGGCTTTGTTTTTTTGTCCCTGCTCGCCACCACCATAAACGATTGTTTCAAAAGTTTTGTCCGAGCCAGTTAATTGAATGTCATCAACCAGGGGGTGATCGGTCAGGTATTGTCCTACAGCGGAGCCTCCAATAACGATTCGCACGAATCCTTCGGCAATGAATGGTTCAAGAACTTTCGTCAGAATTGATCCCATATACTCCAAAACGGGATGTATCTTCATGACGACAACTTTTTTCTCGTTGATGAGTTTGGCATAAAGGTCACTAAACGCTAAAAAGGAAATATTGCCAGCAACCAAAACCAGCGACACACCCCCCTCATAAGATTCGTCTTTGTAATATTTGGCTTGTAGATTTGGAAGGCTCTCGACTGTTGTGCCTTTTTCCAGATGAATTTCTCCCCGCCAACCCGTAAAGACCATTCGTACCTTAACGCTGAGGGGAAAAGATTCTACGATAACCCGATCGCCATCTTGTCTAGCTTTGGCGAAGGGTTTATGGCCCCCATGTTCTTCCATCTGCTGGAGCACTTCAATCACAGATCTGGTCAACCGGGCCGCAATGGCTGGTCCACCCAGATAGGAGTTCAACCCATCAAAGTGCCCATCAGGTATATGTCTAGCCTGGAGATCTCCTTGAGCCCACTCTTCTTCATAAGTATCAATGTTGGAAAGAACTTGCTCTAATAACTTTATGCGGCCGGACAAAGGATACGTGCCACGCCCACTCAAGCTGATGTGCTTTGAGTTCACGTAAATATGGATCAATAGTTTCAATAGGGGTGTCCTGCAACTTACCATGTTGCACAGCCTTGATGTCAGCTCCATGGAACTCGGGCGTAACCCCGGTTTTTCCTCTCATAATAAGCCTCCACATGCATTGATACCGTATCTTTATTATAGCATGTTATGCCTCAACCTATCCTTAAGAAATGGTGCAATCGAGCTGGAAGAGTCCGACTTAACTCTGTTTTACCAACACCACACCGGCGAACACCAAAAGCGCACCGATCGCTTTTCCCAAGGTGATAGAGTTTTCCGGAAAACCTGCAACACCGTAATGGTCAAGGATTAAAGATATGACGATCTGGCCTGCAATAACTAAAGAAACCAGCAAGGCAGCGCCGATTTGAGGCGCAGCGATGATCGTCGCGGCCACATAAAATGCACCCAAGGCACCTCCGGTGAGAGTCCACCATGGCAGGCTCTGCATGGCGGCGCCTGTGGGGAGGACTTGTCGAGTAATGAGAAAATAAGCTGCAAGGGCGACAGTTCCTAAAGCGAAGCTAACGGTAGCAGACCCTATAGAGCTGTCCATATATTTGGCAAGTGCCGCATTAATGCCAATCTGAACGGGCAAGGCAGCGCCGGCTATCAGTGCGAGTATCACGTAGTTGGTCATTGTTCCCTCCATGAACTTTGGTGTGGATTAATTTTTTAATTGATGGTCATATACCGAAGCAGAATCCAGAATCCAGAATCCAGAAACCAGAAACCAGAAACCAGAAACCAGGCTTCGGCTTGGCGCGGGGGTTCTGGATTCCGGATTCTGATTCTGGATTCTTAACGCCTACACTACCTAAACTTAAGGAGGATTTAAAGCTTGTCTTTGAATTTTATACATTTTAATTCGGTTGGATCTACCATGGATGAAGCGCGACGCTTGATCCAACGGGGTTTCCACGAAGAATTCGCCATCACGGCACAACAGCAAACCCAAGGCCGTGGGCGTCATAATCGAGACTGGATCTCGCCGTCCGGCAATCTCCATATGTCGGTTGTGACCCGTGATGTGCCCCCACAACAACTCTCCCAATATGCCCTGATGTGGGGAGCTGTAATGCAACAGGTACTTGCTGATTTGACCAAGGCTGATGTCCGCTGTAAGTGGCCCAATGATGTTTTGGTGGAAGGAAAGAAGATCTCTGGCGTGCTCATCGAGCGTTGTTTGAATCCAAATGCCCTTATCGTAGCGTAGGGGTCAATATCCTTCATCTCCCCGAAAACGTATTGTTTCCAGCCACTTGCCTTGCAGATCACGGCGGTGAGGTCATCAATGCTGAACAGCTGGCCGCTCGCATCACGGATCAATATGTCAAAATGAGGGCGCACTGGGAACAAAATGGCTTCGAAAACATACGCAAATCCTGGCTTAATGTTGCCTGGAAACTGAATAGTGAGATAAATATTCGCCAAGAGACAAGAAATGTGGTAGGTATATTTGAGACCATTGATGAAAATGGTGCGCTAATACTTAACACCCATAGCGGACAAGAGAAGCTATTGGTAGGCGATTTAGCGTTAGAGGGTAACGGATGCTACTCGCAATAGATGCCGGCTTGTGTTACGAATGTAGAATTTGCCGTTTTTAGAACAATCATCTTATGGCGCAATGGCGTGCCTTTCCTTCCACAAGCGGACGGCCGATGAATGGGCATCCTGGCTGATTGGCTTGATGGGGCTGGAAGGCATCTGATCACACCAAATCCGCAACAGCATTATCGCCTGCGTAGTGCCTGACATGTTATGGGACCTGACCGATCTCTGCCGCCGTCATTTTCGGCCATCAAGCCATGGTGGTGGGGCACGACCGCTTGGACTTAGTCTCTCATCGGAAGTAGGGGCACCTGAAGAAGTAGGCGCTGATTTATTGGTGACCTGTGCCGCTGTAAAAGCTATACACGGAGGGCCAGCTCTCATCCTAGACATGGGAACGGCAACCACCCTGTCGCTGCTAAATCACCACGGTAATTTTGCAGGTGTGGCCATGGCACCGGGCTTGAATCTGGCCATTGAGGCATTAACAGCTGGCGCCGCCTGTTTGCGCAGGTCTCTTGGAGCCGCACAGACAAAGTTATACGTAACCACCATCTCCGCCATTCAAGGAGGTGTGTTCTGGGGGTATTTAGGGCTGGTGGAAAATTTGATCGCCATGCCAAAGAACAATATATAGAGAAGAGCATCCTGAATCGACAATCAAGGTGATTGCGACAGGAGGCTTGGGCCGCCATGTGGTGGGCGAGACAGATCTCATAGACCAATATGATGAAGATCTTGCCTTGAAAGGCCTGCAGCTGATAGCTCAAGCTAATCTCAGCATGCCTGTCATGTGGCGATGTAACATGTTAATAGGTAGTAGCATACTCACCATATGTTGCAAGGGAAAGAAGAATGCTCCAGCTGCCTCCCCTGCGAAAGCAGGGGTCCGCGCAAAATGCGTCGCGTAGCGACTCTGTACTCTATTCAGAGCTGCTACGCAGCCCATTTTAAGGGCTGGACCCCTGCTTTCGCAGGGGAGGAGCTGGTGGTGTTTGCTTCTCTAAGAGAATTTGGTGAATGTTTGCATAAATAATAGGAAAATAAATGAAAGATTTCAACTTGTATTTTATACCCCTGGGTGGGTCCGGTGAAATGGGGATCAACTAAACCTCTATGGCTACGACAACCAGTGGCTAATAGTAGATTTTGGTATAACCTTTGGTGATGATTTGGGTATCGACGTGATCATGCCAGACATTACCTTTCTCGAACAAAACCGCGACAAAATTGTCGGTATGGTCTTAACCCATGCCCATGAAGATCACATTGGCGCGATACCCTACATTTGGAACAGATTGCGTTGTCCTATGTACGCCACACCTTTTACGGCTGCTATTATACGCGGCAAGCTCAAGGATGTGGGCCTGCTCAAAGAGGCTGAGCTCGTGGAAGTACCCATTGGCGGCGAGGTCAAGCTGGGGCCCTTTGATGTAGAATTTGTAACACTGACCCACTCCATTCCCGAGCCAAGTGCGCTCTCCATCACCACGCCTCATGGCGTGATCGTCCACACCGGCGACTGGAAGATCGATCCCGATCCCCTGGTGGGATCCGCAACGGATATCGAGCGCTTGGGTAAGCTTGGCGATAAAGGCGTTCTGGCATTGACTTGCGATTCGACAAACGTATTCGTCGAAGGCCGCACGGAATCAGAACTTGCCGTGCGTGACTCTATGATCAAGCTGGTCGGTGAGCTGGACAACCGAGTCATCATCACTCTTTTTGCCAGCAACGTTGCACGTCTAGAAACCTGTGCCATGGCAGCAGCGGCTCACGGACGTATCCCCGTATTGGTAGGGCGCTCCCTTTATCGTATGTACGACGCCGCACGCGAGACGGGTTACTTGATGAACGTGCCCGATTTCATTACTCCTGAACAGGCAGCCAATCTGCCCCGTAACAAAGTACTTTACTTATGCACTGGCTCCCAAGGCGAGCCTAGAGCAGCCTTGGCCCGCCTGGCGGACAAATCCCATCCCCTATTGAAACTAGACCGTGGCGATACGGTTATTTTCTCTGCACGAAAGATCCCGGGCAACGAGGCCCTGGTGGGGCAGATGCAGAACAAGCTGCAGAGCCAAGGCATCGAGGTTATCTCCGATGGTGAAGAATTCACCCACGTATCTGGACACCCCGCCCGCGAAGAGCTCAAGGACATGTACAAACTGATCAGGCCGCAAATGCTGTTGCCAGTTCATGGCGAACAGCTCCACATGCACGAGCAAGCTAAGCTAGCCCTGGCCAGTGGCGTACCCCAGGCGGTCGTGCCCTACAACGGCGTAGTTATCCGCATGGCCCCAGGAGCCCCTCAAATCGTAGGCGATGTAACCAGCGGCCGCTGGGCCTATGACGGCAGCCGCGTGGTGCCTCTCTATAACGAACACATCAAAGAACGCTCCCGCATCATGCGCGAAGGCGTCGTATTCGTCACCATCATGCCATCGGTCATCAATCAAGAACCAATCCTAACCTTCATTGGTCTGGCCGTTGACGACGATGAAGAAGATTTGATGCGCAAACTCTCCTTACGCGAATTCGCAGGTATGATTGAAAACGCCTCTGAAAGCATGTGGGACAACGACAAAGAACTACAAGACCTAGTCCGCATAGCCATCAGACGCGCAGTCCGCACAGTCTGCGGCCGCAAACCCGTGGTGGTAACGCACGTACTCAGGCCCGGGTTTTAAATAAGAAAAGGGCCTGTACCCCCGACCCATCCAGCGGGGCGCTCAGCCCCCGCACAACTGGGGTATGTATGGAAAGACTAGGATTCCTTTTCCCAAGCTAAAAAACTCCCAAAAACCCAATTGCTTAGTATATTTCGGTACGAAAGCAATTGGGATTAGTTTTGGGATAAAGTCCAGAGGGTAATTACTAAACTGGCTCCTAATTTAGGTTCTCTGTTGTTGTGCATCCCAAAAGCACCTGGTTTTGGGATGTTTTACGTAGTAAGCATTCCATAAAAGCCATAAAAAAGTCCCCAAGCAATACGCCTGGGGACCTAGATTGTTATTCAGATTGATTTTTGCTTTTAGAGGATCCTAATGCTTCTTCGAACTCGTTTTCCGCAGTTTCCATCAAGGGATTAAACTGAGGATATTTGTTTCTAACGCGTTCTGCTATCTGAGGGAAACTATTACATGTCTCGTCTGGAGTAAGATCATGGATAAACCGCATAGCTCTTGTCAGTTGAGGTGAGTAACCTATATACATGTTGAAATCAGGATTGTGGTTCACATATTCCCTAAAATGTTCAAGTTTAAGCACCTGCAAGAGTTTCTGGAGCCTTAATAATTGTTCGCCCTGGGAGAATTTCGAAAGGCTCCTACAAAATCCATCAAAAACTAGGCGCCTATCAAAGACCCCATAATGCGTTCCGAGATTATTATGTTGTTTCTCTCCATATATGTTTGAAGGCTTGTTCAGTTTCAATAATCTATTTTTAGCTTCCGCTATGAAGTAATAATCCCGTTCTACAAACCCTGGGATGAACTGACGAATAAGCTCTAGGATTTTACCTGTATTCCCGTGTGACATAGCTACGAGATTAGGCACTGCCTCCAAACGATGTGTCCCAAACAAGTGTATTCCCCATGTTAAGCGCATCTTAACTAACATCTCAACCGTCCTTAATGCTTCAGGTTGATCAGACAGCGCTAAAAGCACCTCTGTTACCGCAAGCCGATCTCGAGGATTTTCCATCATTGTACATACGTAATCTTGCCAGTCTCTGGTTAAGGCTGAATATGCATCCAATACTCTTTTTAAGTGCGAACGTGTCGGAAGATGCGTAGGAATTAAATCATCCGAATCGGCGACCCTTCTTAGGTATCGAATTCCGAGTTCACCATTGGCCCAATCGTTATTTTTCATAACAAAATGGCCCAAATAAGCATGATTGCTTTCGAATAATTCTTGAGGATCACGCACACAGCCTGTCAAACACATGAGCTGGTAGAACTCGGCTGCAGAAAGTCTGAGTTGGTCAAATACACTATCAATGGCACCGTAACTAACAAAAGCATCGTAACCAAAAGTGACATCCTGGATATAGCTACTTCTCATTCCTAAACTAGAAAGTGTCTGAATCGTCATATCATGTAATGGAAGCTCAGAACTAGGCATTGTAGGACAACCCATCGATCGAAGTCTTATTTGGTTTATACGGCGTAGTCTTCCCTTATTTATAATACCTGGAAAAGCAAGGATTTTAGCCATCATTTCATCTTCAGACTCTTCTTGCCCGACAGGGAGAAGTCCAAACATACAAAAATCAGTCTGCCTAAAAGCATAAAGATTGAGAACTGTCACATCATCACGTGGAAATAATGGTGCTAAGTTTATTGCAGATAACTGACGACCTGAATGGATGAAAGATCCTATGATAGAATGGAATTGGTCTGAATATGGCCATAAGATTACCTCTCTTTGTGTCTTAAATTCTATGCGCTTCAGGGTTACACATGTTTCCTTTAGACTTAACGTATTGCCAGAAAGTTCACCAATATATTTGATTACCCCTTTGGGGCAACTTAGCAGACCGGTAGCAGCGTCGTCTATAACTGGATCACTGGCAAAAACGGCTGAGCCTGAAATCATAGCGATGGATGCTGCAAGTAGTGTTTTTTTTGCAGCGGTGATATTATCTAAGACCTTCATTTATAACAAACTCCTCTAGTCACAATACGAGACCAATCCATAGTGGTCTTTCCGTATGAGGTATAAGGCTAAATCTTTTGTCCGTCAAGAGACCTGCTGCGTATTTCACTCTCTTAAATTTCAGCTCTTATTCGGAAGACTAATTTTTGAACGTGCACGCATAATGCTCAGCTAGGACCCACATAAACGACACCAGTTCCAAAACCATGTCTTTCTGGGCCGGTTTTAGAGTTAAGCTTGGCATCGGTTATAAACAATGACCTGTAGTATCCATCGCGAGCTAATCAAGGCAGGGCATACCAAGAACCTTTGCCCTTACCGTGATGAACCAGATGCCCTTGTTCCACTAGCCGTTTGAAATGATCCTTCAGGGTGCTCCGATTAGCACCAGTAATGCTTACAATGTCACTGATTGTTACACGACCATTATTACGTGCTCGATCGATGATCTGGATGGACAATTCTGGTAAGGTGGCCATGATTAGCTTTTCCCTTTCCATTTTGATAGCCAGACGTCTTTTTTGCTGTTGCATAGCATGTAAAAAAAAGATGATCCAGGGTTGCCAGTTTGGGTTCTCACTACGTATAGTGCCCTGAGTCTGCCTTAACGCCAGGTAATACCCTTCTTTATTGCTTTCAATGACACTTTCCAGTGAGCTGTAGGGCACGTAGGCGTATCCCGCTTGTAATAATAACAGTGTTGTCAGAATCCGACTCAAGCGTCCATTGCCATCTTGGAATGGATGAATTTCTAAGAAAACAACGATAAAAATCCCCGTCACCAATAGTGGGTGCATTCTACCGATTTCGCGGATTTCACTCAACCAAGCAAAAAGCTCGGACATCAGGCGAGGCGTCTCAAATGGAGTCGCCGTCTCAAACACAATTCCCATTTGCCGGCCATCCGTATCGAAAGCTGCTACGCTGTTTGAGTTTGTCTTATAGCTGCCGCGGTGCCTTTCATCCTTAGCGCTGTAGGCAAGAAGATCGCGGTGCAGCTGCTTAATATAGTTCTCGGTAATTGGAAGATCTTGTGAGGCTCTGAATATTAATTCCATAACCTGTGCATATCCAGCTACCTCTTGCTCGTCGCGGGTAGCGAAGGATTTTATTTCTAAATTTGCCAGCAGATGTTCTACGTCTCGATCTGATAATTTGCTGCCTTCAATACGCGTTGAAGAACCTATGCTTTCTATAGTAGCTACGTGACGCAACGCGTTCAACCGCTCAGGCATAAGAGTCCCAAGGGATTGCCACCTCCCTTTGAATTCGTCAATTTCAGCGATCAACGCCAGCATTTCCTCTGTAATCTGAATATTGCTAGTTTTTAACATTAGTGCGCCCCTTTTAACTATATATACACCCTTACTATCCTCATGTCCATCCATAAAGCCATCCAAAACCATCCATAAGTTCATCTATAAATCCATCCATAACCATCCATACGTTTCGGAATCTATACCAAAACCATATGTTTATGGGGTTTGAGGCCATGTTCTGAGCAAAATATCAGGCTATGGACAAAAGTTCATCGTCCCTTTTTGCCATTCCACATCTTCCCGATATTGGGTATAATTGAGTCGATGGCGCCTTCTAAAACCTTCCTTCTTAATCATAAATGTGATATTTTGTAGTACATCTAAATCTATACATAAGGAATCATTATGAGTCTGTTTTCAGATTTACTCTCAGTTCTTGGGCTTAACACAAAAGCCCCTCATGCTCAACGTATCAGTGAATCTAAGCATTCCGAAAATGCCCAAGGCATGAAGGATTATGTAGCGAACAACCTTGGTGAGATCTATTCGACGGTCAAACTCAAGATGTTAGAGTCGGGTGATCCCTTAACGATTATTATAGTGGGACCCACGAAACTAAGGACTTACCATGAAAAAATGAATACGACCAGGGGCGTGAAAACCTACACTACAAATTTTGTTGGCGACCAATATTTGCTTGTGACAGCAGGTATGAGTGACCGGCCTCAGTATGGCAGAACTGATGATTATTGTGAATTGATAATGGGGCTACCCAGTACTTGGAAGGCACCAAAAAACCAGGATGATCTTTCATCCATGAGCCCTGATGATCTATACCCCCTAAATATGCTTTTAAAGCTTGCTGAAGCGCCGCGCCTTTTGAAGCAAGCAATTGGCACAGGGGATACTCTATCTCTTGGTGAAGGGTTTTCTGGTAAAGGATTCAACCGTGTTTTACTGGATATGCCTGTACTACCCAATGCAGATACGCCCAGTGTCTATTCCCATTTGCCTAGGCCCAGCAACATAGGAGATGTCAGAAATGATATGGAAGGATATATGTCTCTTTTGGGAGTCTACCCCATAACGGACCAGGAATTTTCGAAAATGGAAATGTTTAACAGCCACCATCTGATGGACCATCTAAATAGAAAAGGCGTCGGATTAACCTTTGATATGCATAGAGAGAGCACGGTATCTGACGAAGCTGCCAACAGAAGCAAGCAAATAAGACAAGAGAGTATTGAACAAGAAAAAAACCGTTTAAACAATCCTGTATCATTTGAAGAAATCCTCAAGAAAAAAGCGAAAGCCCTTGATAAGTATTCCTCCCCATTTGGTCAGATAAAAGTCACTTCTGGAGATGTTCCAGCTCTGAAAGACAGCAAGTTCGGTGGAGAACCATATTGGCCCAAAGGTCTAGAGTACCCAACGACCCCTGACGGCCTTAATTTAGTGATGCTCGCACAAATCAATTGCGCCGATGTTCCTGAAATTCTGGGTTGGCCTAAAAAAGGTATTGTACAATTTTATATCCGAGGTGATGACGATCTGTACGGAGCCGATCTTGACGAGCCTGCAAACCAAACGGGTTTTCGAGTTATCTTCCACGAAGATCTAGATCAAGAAACGGAAAAGCATCCCATAGATCCCAATAATGAATTTCTACCACTGGATGTCTCAAAGCCTAAGAAAATTGAAATCCTGGAAGGAAAAATGTTGCCGAGCATAGATGTTTCCTACGTGGACCCTAAACTGAGCGATTTAATTGAAGATAATGAAGATGCCTATTCTGACTATAGGGATAGGGCGCGAGCCGAATTATTCGGCGATGCCAGTAAACACCAGATCGGTGGATACCCTGATTTCATTCAACAGGACCCAAGAACCGAATCCCAAGCAAAATCTCAATATGCTTGTCTCCTCTTACAAATTGATTCAGATCCAGAAAACAACATACAGTGGGGTGATTATGGTTCCGCCCAGTTCTTTACGTCCTCTGCTAATTTGAAGAAAAAAGATTTTTCAAAAGCTCTATATAGCTGGGCTTGTTAAAAGAGTTAATGACCATTAAACTAGGCCGTTAACTATCGGGGGACAACATGAAGTATCTCAGCATATTCCTATTCGTATGGATGGGTGGATTATCAATTGCATCGATTGAGAATACCTTAACTGCAGATGAGCTCAACCGTGTCCGGGCCTTTTTGGCTGAAGCACCCCATGACGAGGCTGTAAGCGGACCAAGGGCTTTTGATTGCTTGCGAAAGCAAGCATTAGAGCTTCAAGGGGCACCTGAAACGGTATTTGCAATGATTGATCCGTATGAGTCTTACGGGTCCTGGCTAGGCAACCCCATACTCAACATGCATCTAATGGTATGTAAAAATGAACCGATTAACCGCCGAGGCTGCTTAAGGACGGCTGTGCATATTGAAGGAGCGTTCCAGCATTTGGTCGTCGAAAAATGGAAGCTGTTAACGTCTCAGCAATTTACTGCAGACATGGACAACACAAATCTTGACCCCTTGCAGAACCCCCATAGAGAGATCAGTGATCGGCTGAATTCTCTCACAAGGGCCCACGCTGATGCCACGAACGATTATGACTGGAATCTCGATCAGCATCTTAGTTTTATCAAAGCCTTGGGGGAAGTCCCTGTCTCTGATTTAGACGAACTGGTAAAAACCTATCAAACAATTGCTCAAAGCAGTAAGGGGAGTGTTGAAGGTCATGTAGCCATAGTTAAGTTGTTGGCAGATATATACCCTTACGAATTGGGGAAGGTGCGGGCGGAATATCAACTTCTCTCGCCAAGAATTGGCTGTCGTTTCAGCGAGTTTCTCCTGGATGAACTACTAGATTCATACCCCTATGTGTCGTTAGAGGATTGGGAGGCTAGGCTAGATTCAATCACAGAACGCCATGATCACCTTAAATATGATCTGTGCGACATCAAGGAAATAGTTAGGGCATTGGCTGATGAACCGACGGATTTAAGTCCCGTTGTAAAAGTTGTATCAAGATACTTTTGCAATTTTTTTCCCGGAGGTATTGCCCCCCTTATCAAAACGTTTACCCGGATCGACGATCAGCATCTGCCTACCATGGCAAGGGCCGTCAGGCTATTGTACAACCCCTTCACCTCGATGCTTCACCTTATGGGGATTATCGATGCCTATGAGGTGGTTCCCGTTGAGAAGATCGATCAAATTACAAAAGCAATTGTCATCATCAAGACTAGGAAATTTTTATCTAAGCGTGGATATAAGGGTACCTATAAAGACCTCATAGGGGCCTTGCTAGAATTATCCGAAGATTACTTAATGCCTGTTGCGAAAAAAGTAGCTTATCTGACCCAAGATAGATCTTTTGATGAGGATACCGAAGTCCAGCTTATTAAGGAGCTCTCGGTCTTACCACTGGACCAAATCACCGACGGACTTCAATAGCGGTTCAGTAGGAATGGGCTATTAGGAGACCATTTCAAAACGTTCCATTTGGCCGCTTAGAATCACCTCTCCCCTTGTGGGAGAGGTCGGCCGTAGGCCGGGTGAGGGGAACAAATAGTACTTGTTGGTACCCCTCACCCCTACGCTTCGCTCCGGACCTCTCCCACAAGGGGAGAGGTGAAATAGTCTCATTAGGTACTACCTAAACGAACTAACAGTCCCTTATTCCCGCGTCATCCCATAAAACCGACACCTATTCCCCAATCTCTCCGCCCGCATTTGATAACGCGTGCGTACCCAATCCTGGGGTGGGGTGTAGATATCGCCTTGAGGCCCTTCAAACAGGGTCTGCTTGGCCAGTCTCTCCTCGATCCAATGGGCGTAGGAATCATCATCCGTCGCGATCAGCAGCTGTCCACCGGGTTTAATCACCCGTCCTAGTTTGGCGATAAACGAGTCCGACAGCAGTCGTCTCTTAAAATGCCTTTGCTTCGGCCATGGATCAGGGAACAGCACAAAGACGCGATCCAGACTATGATCCGGCAACTTCTCAACCAATACCCTAGCATCGGCCGGGTGAACCAGCATATTTGACACAGGGGTTTCGTTCTGCAGCTGTAACAGCGATGCTATGCCATTAACATAGGCCTCACACCCGATCAACTGCACTTCCGGATTCTTGACGGCTTGACCGTGCAGGTGCTCACCGCCTCCAAAGCCGATCTCCAGCCAAACGGGTTTGTCACCCAGCTGTAGATAACCTTTTTCAGGGATCTGAATTGTTATCTGAGGAAGCAACTCATCCATTAACATCTGTGGCTGATCCCGCAAGCGTCTGCCGCGGTGTCTGCCGTATAATTTCATTAATTCCGACATTATAAACATTAACCTTTCTTGTAACCATTCACCATGATGGTGGATAGGATGGCATAGGCCGCCAGCTTGTCATCCCCGCGGAGGCGGGGATCCAGCTATTATAATGCGCCGCGAAGCGGCTCAGTATAGAAAGTACAGAGTCGCAACGCGACACATCTTAAGCTGGATCCCCGCCTCCGCGGGGATGACAAGCTGGGAGATGCTACCACTCCGGGCAATTTTTTGGTGAGTTGTTATGCTCTCCTAGTTACGATCGCCAACACCAACATCCCTGCCATCAGCACCAAAAAAATCAGCACCCCATATTTAGCAAAAATAGTGGGCTCCTGTAAAGCAGGCGGTAGCGGGGCGTCCAATATACCCTTTTCGCCAAGGGGCTTGCGAGCCACTTCGCGACCGAAGGCATCGAACACAGCTGAAATACCGGAGTTTGCCGCTCGCACCAGGGGAATACCTTCCTCAATGCTGCGCATACGCGCCAGCTGCAAGTGTTGATAGGGCCCCGAGCTATGCCCAAACCAGGCATCGTTGGTAATATTGAGCAGCCACTGTGGGCGAGGAGGCCCATGGGCAGCGACTTCGCCGGTGAAAATACCTTCAAAGCAAATAAGGGGGCTAAAAGCCGGAATAGGATCCACAGCGATAGTCTCCGACCCCGGCCCGCGAGAGAAATCAATTTCCCCGGAGGTAATCTTCTTAATGCCGCTGGGAATCAGGTCACGTAAGGGCAAGTACTCACCAAAGGGCACAAGATGATGCTTGTCATACGTGGCGCTTACATGCCCGGCAGGATCTACCATCACAAGGCTATTATAAACGACCGTCTTCTCACCCGGTTTCTTAATAACCCGTAAGGACCCAGACATCAGATAGGTGCCCGCAGGTAACTTACTTGTGATCACTTTCCGAGCCCCCTCATCATCGGCCAACAACAGCGGCAACGCAGATTCAGGCCAAATGACAATATTGGGGGTGGCCCCAGCAGGCATACTGGAAAGCTCCAGCAACTCCTGGAGTTGCGCCCGTGCCTTGTCCTTGCTCCAGTTCATCTCCAGTGGCACGCAAGGCTGCACGATTCGAACGATCATCTGCTTGTCTTGGGCCTGCACGGGTGTGTCAGTGGCACGCATACCACCCCAGATACTTGTGCCCGCAAAGATCACAAACAGACCTACCACATAGGTGATTCGCGTGGCATTGATCTGTTCTCTTTTCAACAAAATCGGAAAACTAACAAACAAGGCTGTCAGCAACGTCAGCCCATGAATGCCTATAACCGACAGGGACTGCAGAATCGGATCATAACCCGACCAGATAGAACCCAATGGATTCCACGGCAGCGCCAAAGGACCCGAGCCCCACGCTATCTCCGCCGCCGTCCACAAAGCTGCAAACCAGAAACAACGGGAGAATCCCGTGCTCTTGGTGAACTTCAGCAGCACCGCCATAACGCCCACATAGACCGACAAACCTGCGGGAATGCCAAACAGTGCAAAAGGCACCAACCACCAAAAGGCACTCAAATCCGATCCGAGGGAAAAGGTTATCCAATACACACCCACCGCGAAATAGCCCAATCCAAAGAAGAATCCGAAGGAAAAATGCCGTTTCCACGACGCTTCTTGGTTAAGCTCCGTCAGCATTAGCCATACAGGAAAAGCTATAAAAGGCGCAAAGATGATATGCAAAGGCGGAAAGCCCAACGCACCAATGATACCCAACACAAAACATAGCAAATTTTGCTTGGCTAGGCTTAAAGCCGCAATTTTACTCACCATTACTAGTCTCAGATTCCAAGCGGTTTTTAAAATGTACCCGTACGCGAATAATCCGCCGTGGATCCGCTTCGAGAATCTCAAATTCCATACCCGAAGGGTGCGAGATAATCTCTTTACGCGTGGGCACCCGGCCTATCAAAGAGGTAATCAACCCACCAATGGTGTCGTTTTCCTCTTCTTTACGCTCCTCATCCGTCAAGAAAGGCCCAAATTCCTCCTCGAAATCTTCCAGCTCCATACGGGCATTGGCAATCACTGAGCCATCGGAAAGATGAGTTACCTGATTGCTAACATCGGTATTTTCCGTATCGTCGGTTTCGCCAATGAGTTCTTCCACCACATCCCACAGGGTCACCATACCGTCAACCCCACCGTACTCGTCTACGACGATAGCCAAGTGCACTCGCGTAGCCCGCATTTGCTGCAGCAAGTCCATCAGCTGCATGGACTCAGGCACAAACAAGACCTCACGGATCAATGGATGTATGTCAAAAGTTTTAAAGTCCGGCGCGAAGGTTAGCAAATCCTGAACGTTTAAATACCCCTGCACATCATCAAGAGTCTCACCGTAGATAGGAACTTTAGAATATCCCGTCTTCGCATAGAGTTCTAAAATAGTCTTATAGCTATCATTAACGGATGCACAGATCATATCCGCCCGCGGTATAGCCACATCTTCCACAGTCAGCTCTTGCATCTTCAAGACGTTAGATAGCATCTTCTTTTCATGCTCAGTCAGCTGAGACTGTTCTTCGGACTCTTCCTCGATCAGTTCTTCAATGGTCTCGCGGATAGATCCTTCCTTATCGGACGAGGATCTTCGCAAGATTTTCCACATGTCTTTTAGTCGTTGCAACACTTTAGCACCTATGTTGTGTAAGGGTTTTTCACCCCTAATGATTGTAAAATTGTTATCTCTAGGCCTTCCATCTTCTCGGCTTCTTCGTCGATTTGATGGTCATAGCCTAATAAATGAAGGATCCCATGGACCAGCATATGTTTGAAATGGTTTTCAAAGGTTTTGCCTTGTTCCGTCGCTTCCCATTCCAGGGTGCTTAAGGAAATAAGAATATCGCCAAAATTCACGATATCATCACCAAACTGCATGCTGGTATCTGCGGGGAAAGAGAGTACATTGGTAGCGTGATCTTTAGCGCGGAACTGTTTGTTGTACCGTTGCAAGAACTCATCATCCGCCAGAACCACACTGATCTGGCTGTTCTCGATCAATTTCCCAAGCGCCAACAGTGTCGTATGAACGACATTTTCAATAATGGCCTCATAGCTAGGCAACACGGTTGCCCAACGAGGTTCATCCAATATGACGGTGATATCTATGTTTGGAGACATGGGCGACTATTTCCAGCAAAATGGATTTAGTAAGGAATACGATCGACAGTTACTTGTTTGCATCATGTTTACCATATGCCATGACAATTTTTGTAACAAGAGGATGCCTGACAACGTCTTTTTCATCAAGATAAATCGTCGAAATTCCAGGAACATTTTGTAAATATTCCACAGCCTCGGCCAGACCTGACTTTTGACCGGGCTTCAAGTCCACCTGAGTCATGTCACCGGTAATAACCATGTAAGAACCCTCGCCCAAACGGGTCAGGAACATTTTCATCTGCATAGTTGTTGTATTCTGAGCCTCATCGAGAATAACGTATGAATGCGCCAGCGTACGTCCCCTCATAAAGGCCAGGGGCGCCACTTCAATATCTCCACTATCCATACGTTTTTCCACCTGGTCACCGGGCAGCATGTCATGAAGGGCATCATACAGCGGCCGCAAATAAGGATCGACCTTTTCCCGAATATCACCCGGCAGGAATCCCAGCTGCTCGCCAGCCTCAACCGCTGGGCGGGACAGAATAATACGATCCACTTTCCCCTGCAGCAACAAAGAAACACCCACCGCCACCGCCAAGTAAGTTTTACCTGTACCCGCTGGGCCCACGCCAAACACTAAATCATGTGACAGGAGTGACTCGATATACCGACGCTGTCCCGCAGATCGTGGCGTCACAACTCGCTTGCGTGTTGCGATGCTCAAGTCATTGAAGCCATCCCCCCTGGGTTGAACGGCAGCGTTACTTTCTGGTGTCATGGCAAGCCTCATGGCGGCGTCAACTTCAGCGTTTGTCACAGACAATCCCCGAAGGAGCCTTTGGTAAAGGTTTTTCAATGCAATTTGTGCAACTTCAACACCCGCAGGCGCCCCAGATACAACAACCTGGTTACCACGAGCGACAACAGTCACGCCTAGTTCAGTTTCAATGCGATTGAGATTCTGGTCCTTTTCCCCAAACAGCGCTGATAGCAGGCTGTTATCCTCAAATTCCAGATATGTGACTGCTTCGTTTTCAGAAGGCGTCAAATGAGACCTCGCTGCGAAGCGTTAAGTTTGTTTCCATGGTTATATTATATGAAATATGAAGGGGCAGGGGAAGGAATTATTTACACCTGCTCGACGGTTTAAAATCGAGCAGGGTATTTGCGATACTATGTAGCGCTTCAGGGATTTATGTTACTTTTTGTCTTTCTTGTCTTTCTTCCCGAAAAGTTTTTTAACTTTCTTTTCCGCCTTTTTGGCTACGGGCTTAACCGCGTGTCTAACGTCTTTTTCTGCATCCTTAAGGGCCGGCTTAACGTCATCCCTGACAGTTTCCTCCGCACCCTTAATAACCGGCTCAACCGCGTCTCTGACATCTTTTTCCGCATCCTTAAGGGCCGGCTTAACGTCATCCCTGACAGTTTGTTCCGCACCCTTAATAACCGGCTCAACCGCGTCTCTGACATCTTTTTCCGCGTCCTTAAGGGCCGGCTTAACGTCATCCCTGACAATTCTTTCCGCTTCCTTCATAACCGGCTCAACCGCGTGCCTGATATCTTGCTCAATGGGCTTGCCCTCTGCTGCTACAGCATTGACTAGATCCTTTGCTGCCTCAGGAATGGACTTCTTTTCTTCTGCCGCAGCTACGGCCACTGGCGTCTGTTCAGCAACCGCAGCCGGTTGGGTTATTACAGGTTGCTCCTCAGCCGGAAAGCTTGCATACGCAGCTGCATACAAACCGATTGCCGCAATTGAGCTAAATAGTATGGATCTTTTACTTAAAGTCATGAAATACCTCATATAACTGTTTCTAGAGACGCACTCTAACAAGCTTATACAAAAGATACAAGGGTAGAGTCATGAATAAGATGTTGTTTTAGGTTTATTTTGCAAAGGGAGCGGGCAAGCAGTATGCCAGAAGGAAGATAAATGAGTATTTAGAAGAAAAAATGGTGAAGGCCTCTAGTTTTCTGGGCTTCGTCTACAAAGACCTGACAGCATCAAAAAATCTTCACCATTTTTGCTTCTAAATACTCAACGCTGTTACAAACAAGGCGATAGAAGCCGGTCATATGAAATACCCCACCAACCCTATTTCCGCCAAAAACTCGGCCGAAAAAGAACAAGCACCGTAATCAACTCCAACCGACCCAAAAACATCGCAAACATCAGCATCCATTTAGCGGTATCGGGTATCGTGGCATAGGTATCCATCGGTCCGACCATATTCCCAAAGCCTGGCCCCGTATTGGTAAGGCAGGCAGCCGTCGCCGAGACACTGGTCATAAAATCAATGCCCGTGGCTGAAACCCCTAAAGCCAGAAGTCCAAAGGATATAAAGAACAACGTCAGAAAAGTCACCACGGACAGGATAATGGGCAAAGCAATTTCCTGGCCGTCGTAGGTCGGAATCCTCACCACATGGGTTTTGTATTGCTTGTACATCTGAACCTTGGTCAATGCATAAACGATCTTGAGGCGAAAAATCTTAAAGCCCCCAGCCGTCGACCCCGTACAACCGCCAATAAACATAACTCCCAAGAACAGGATGATAATATAGGTCTCCCAGTGGTCATAGTTGGCAGACACATAGCCGGTCGTGGTCATAATGCTGATATAGTTGAAGAAGGTCTCACGAATAGTATGCAAAAACGGCTGTGCGCTAGTACCCCAACGATAAAGGGCCAGGACTGTTGGAATAAACAGCACAAACAACACAAGATACATCCTAAACTGCCCATCCCGCCACGGAGCCTTGTAATCGCCAAACAGAAAACGCACCTGCAGCATCAACGGCGTAGCCCCCAACACCATAAACACCATCAAAATAGCCTCAATCAAGCTGCTATCAAAATGCGCAATATTTCGATCATAGTTAGACAACCCGCCCGTAGACACCGCCGTAAACGAATGACAGATCGCATCAAACGTATCCATCCCCGCCCAAAACAACAGCACCGCACAGATGCTCGTCAAGCCCGTATATGTCCAGAATATGGCTTTAGTGATCTGCGACACCCGTGGCAACACCTTTTCCGAACGGTCGGAAAATTCACTGCGGAACAGCTGCATACCACCAATTCGCAGCAGCGGCAGAACCGTAATGGCCATCACGATGATACCAATACCCCCCACCCATTCCAGCAAGGCCCGCCACAACAGCAATCCTTTGGGCGCATAATCAAGCCCAACGATCACCGTAGCCCCCGTGGTTGTCAAGGCGGATATCGCCTCAAACAACGAGTCCGCGTATGACTTCGTCACCGTACTAAAGATAAAGGGCAGACAGGAAAACAACGCCAGCGACAGCCAGCTGCCCATGGTCAGGATAAAAGTCTCCCGCAGGGAAAGCTCAATCTCCCCCTCAGGCCGATTGGCCACCACCAGCAGCGCACCAAACAGCAAAGTAATAGCCGAAGACTCCGCAAACAAAACCCAAGCCGGATCATCAGTCACCCAATCCAACACCGCAGGCGGAATCATCAACGCCCCAAGAGCGAGCAGCAAAAAGCCGATAACATAAAGAATGGGCTGGAAGTTCATGAGTCGTTTCTAATTGCCATCCGGGTATTGTACTGCGGTTGTCTGAGGGATGCAATCGTCAGAAATCAGAATCCGGAATCCAGAAACCAGAATCCAGAAACCAGAAAGCAGAAGCTGAGATTTAGATGAGAGCTTCTAAATTCTAGCTTCTGCTTTCTGATTTCTGGATTCTGGATTCTGGATTCCGGATTCTCACTTCCGGATTCCGGATTCTGAAAGCGAGCGTATAAGCTACACTCCCAATAGTAACAGCGCATGCAGACATCAAGTAATACGCCACCGCCTGCACGCCGCCGGCGTGTTCGATCAGCCACATGGATATAATTGGTGCCACGCCTCCAAAAGCAATGGACGTAAAGTTCCAGCAAAAGGCCACACTGGTTGCGCGGATGTTGATGGGGAATGACTCAGCCACAACAGGGTTTAGAGTTCCTTCGGTCATACCGATAAACATGCCCAACATTAACGACATCACGAGGATGGACGAGTACACGCCACTTTCCAAGGAATGGATGAACGGCGTAACCGACAGAAATATACCGATGGCACCGGCCAGAATGATATAACGCTTGTTGACCTTGTCCGATAGGTAGCCAAAAATAACCGTGGCAATGGTATAACTCACCATGGTCATCAAATTAAAAAGCCCGGCCGTATGCGCATCAAAGTTGAGAAAGTCGATCATCATGGTCTTGCCGAAGATAAAGACCACAAAGAACGAAACCTGTGTCGTCAGAAATATGGCAAACAGATTGATCATTTTCCCTTTGTGATTGCGGAACAGCTCGCCGATAGGATTGCTCACCAAATCATCTTGTTTCTGCGCCAGCTCAAAATCCGGGCTTTCTAACAAGGTTCTTCTCATATAAAAGCCCAATAAGCTGCCGACAACGCTGATGAAAAATGGAATTCTCCAGGCATAAGCATAGATTTCTTCCTGGGTCACCCAAGACTCGACGATGAAAATCGTGCAAGAGCTCAAAACCAGACCCGTGCCCACGCCCGTCAGCGCAAAAGTCCCAAAAAAGCCCCGCCGGCCTTCGGGAACCGATTCATACAGATACACACAAGACGCCCCAAATTCACCACCCAAAGCGATCCCCTGGATAATACGCAAGCAAATCAATATAATAGGGGCAGCCAGCCCAATCTGGCTATAGGTAGGCAGCATCCCCACGCAAAGCGTCGGCACAGACATCATCAAAATCGTCATGGTGAGCATTCTTTTGCGGCTATACCGGTCACCAATATAACCAAAAATAATACCCCCCAAAGGCCGCGCCGCCAGTCCCACCGCAAAGGTAGAAAAGGTGAGGATAATAGATACAAAACGATCCTCGGTCGGAAAAAATAAGGTGCTGATGACAGTTGAAAAATAAGCATACAGGGAATACTCATACCACTCCAGCACATTGCCAACGGAGGAGGAAGCTATTGACCTTACAACGTTTCTATAGTTCTTGCCCATGCTGCCACTTATTAGTCTCGATTACCTATTAGTACATCTTGCAAAGTTAGAGTCAATATGAATAAGTACAGGTGCTAGGGTTTGTTCTTGAAGATAGCCTCATGGAAAGTAACAGGGCTTTACCCCGCACTCCGGGATTTATAGAATGCCTAGAGTCACTCAAAAAGAGACTCCAGGCTTTCCTCAAATATCCCGGGGCATGGGGCAGGGCCCCAGCTCAACGCAATAACTGCGTTCCCAGACCCTACAACGTCCCCGCGCTCTTCATCAGACGCGCAAAACGATAAGCAACACTTGCTCGCCCTTTCTCAGTGTAATGAAGATGGCCACTCAAAATATCTCTTATGGTTGCCGCTATTACAAAATCATCCGGCTTAAGTTCAAAGAGCTTCTGTTCAAGGAGCAAGTTGCTTGTATAGCTGCGAGCCCAAGACCTGGGCAATTGGATCCATGTATTTAAGATCACAGAGAAGTTTCTAGAAGTCCGGATCATTTCAAAGGTATCTGGCTGAGTAGACTGAGTAGACCATACAAAACCATCCGTTTCCTGGTGCCATATACCACTCGCATTACGAGGAACATATCTTTGCAACATCATGCAGTAGCCATCTTCTTGTATCAGATGCATCGCTACTTCATCATCGATATTTGAAATGCTGTAGTTAAGTTTTGCATCTTTCTTTTGCATTTCTTCGATCAGGTTCCGGGCTGTTTTGAGCTCCTGAGTTAGCTCATCTCGTGTCGTAATTCTAATTTGAGTGTCCATTCTTGCTTGTACGTCAGCCCAAGCTTGACTCTGAGCTTCCATAGAATTAAAACCATAGTCACGTAAACAAGCTAGCTTGACGGAAGGAAAATGGCTCGGTGGATTCCAGCGAACTATTCCGCTTTGTTGATGAGCAATTTCTGAGAAGACCTGATGTAGCCCATGTAAGCGTAGATGTCTTGCGCGCTCCCATTCCTCAAAGCTTCCTGCATTTTCGTACATCAAACCAGATCTTACGAACAGATTAAGCAGAGGGGAGCTCTTGGTTAGCAAAGCGTCAAGTTGGGATATTCTTCCGAAATCTTCCTGTGAGGGGGTGCCAGAAGTTTTTCGCAATTTTTCCAAAGCGGATTCAAGCCTGATTATTATAGCCTGTCGATTACCCTTGCTAACCCATGCCTCAAGAAATGCATCCGCTGCTTGTGGATTTGGATCATGGTTGAGCCCACCTTCCTTTATCATAAGATACTGCGTCATGATGGCCATGGGCTCTTCCGCTGCAACGGCTTGCGCAAGGAGCGTTTGAGCAGAGGCATAATCCTTTGAATGCTGAGCCTCAAAAGCCCGCATAAGAAATTGTCGACCATTAGGCATGGTCTCTGAGCCTATCCATGGGAGCTCTTCTCCAGTGGCGCGCGCTTTCTGCACAGCTGGGATCACATCAACGGAGGCATAAACCTCAGGCACAAAGGCTGTTAAAGACATAAGAAGACCATAACGTGCTATTTTTAACATATTTAACTCCTATTGGGTTTTCTGAATGTTCCTGATCGAACATCAGAAAACTACCAGAGGAGTTCTACGGATGCAAGGTAGATGGTGGATGATTTTTTACTGGAGAATTTCCACAAGAACCTGCAACGGTTCAAGACCCAATCAGCTGTAACCACTCATCTTCGGTCAGCATCTTAATCCCCAGTTCCTGTGCCTTCTTAGCCTTACTGCCGGGATTATCGCCCACCACCACGTAGTCGGTTTTGCTGGACACCGCTGATGAAGCTTTAGCCCCAAGACTTTCGGCAGCAGCTTTAGCTTCCTCCCGAGAGAACTTGGTCAGTGTACCCGTAAACACAATAGACATACCCACGATCGGCGAGCCCGATACGCTGGGCGCCTGGACATCTTCGATGGTGAGTTCTTGCGCCAATTCGTTCAAAACAGTCTGGTTGTGAGGCTCCAGGAAGAAGGCACATAAGTCTTCGGCCGTACTAGGTCCCACGCCATCAATGGATAGCAATTCTTGTAACGCCGGGTTATCAGAACTAGCCGCAGCCATCTCCATCTGTGCCCGCCAGTTTGTAAAGCTACCATAGGTGCGTGCCAACAACTTCGCGGTAGCCTGGCCAATCTGGGGTATACCCAAAGAATAGATAAAGCGATCCAAACCAATATGGCGCCGTTCCTCAATAGCCTCAAACAGCTTTTCCGCCGATTTGGCTCCCCATCCTTCCCAAGTCTGAATGGGCTGCATGGACTGCTGGTTTCGGGTCTTTAGTCGAAAGATGTCCGCCGGGGTTTTAATCCACCCCTTTTCAAAAAATTCTTCCATATGTTTCTGGCCAAAGCCTTCCATATCAAAACCATGGCGCGAGATGAAATGATATAAACGTAATACCACTTGCGCTGGGCATACCAGGCCTCCGATACACTTGCGGGCGACCTCTCCTTCGATACGCACCGCATGACTGCCACAGATGGGACAGACCGTGGGAAACACAAACGGCTTCGCATCGGCCGGACGCTTTTCTTTCACGTACCCCAAAATCTGCGGGATCACATCACCGGCCCGTTGGATAATAATCATATCCCCTTCGCGGATGTCCTTGCGCTGGATTTCGTCCTCGTTATGCAGGGTCGCTCGCGACACAACCACACCTCCCACCGTAATCGGTGTCAGATGCGCCACCGGCGTCAGCGTTCCCGTTCGACCCACTTGGATATCAATCTTTTCCAAGCGCGTCTCCCCTTGCTCCGCAGGGAATTTATGGGCAATCGCCCATCGCGGAGATCGCGAAACCTGACCAAGCCGAGCCTGCAGATCCAAGCGGTTGATCTTATAAACCACCCCATCAATGTCATAACCCAGCTCAGGACGCGCCGCATAAAGGTCTTCATGGAGCTTAAAAATCATAGCTTCATTGGTACACAAAGTATGCCAGTGACTCACCGAGAACCCCCATGTGATAAGGGTATCCAACAGCTGCTGATGAGTCTCCAACTTCAAATCCGCTGGGATTTCCCCCACCCCATAAGCAAAAAAGTGCAGGGGCCGAGACTTCGTAATCAACGCATCCAGCTGTCTGACAGAACCCGCCGCCGCATTACGAGGATTGGCAAACAAGGGCTGGCCTTCCCGCTCGCGCGTCTCATTGAGCGCCGCAAAATCTTTGTGAGTCATATAAACCTCGCCACGGATTTCGATGTGCTTTGGAATAGGCCCAGATTTGAGCTCCAAAGGAATATCCGCAATAGTCAGCAGGTTCTGAGTGATGTCCTCACCCGTTACACCGTCGCCTCGGGTCGCGCCACGGACAAAGTGACCATCATCGTAAGTCAGCGAAGCAGACAAACCATCAATCTTAGGCTCAGCTACCACATCTAACTGGGTACCCTCAGGCATGCCTAAGAACCGAGCCGCACGCCTCAAAAAGTCCTCCGCATCCTCAATGGAGAAAGCATTGTCCAAGGACAACATAGGCACATCATGGGTGATCTTACCAAACTTAGATTTAGGCGAAATCCCGACCCTTTTCGAGGGGCTATCGGGCAGAATCAACTCAGGAAACCGCTTTTCTATAGCCGCATTCCGCTGGCGAAGCTCATCATAGGCCGCATCCGAGATCGTCGGCATGTCTTTTAGATAATAAAGTTCATCATGGTGCAGAATCTCATCCCGCAAACGGATCAGCTCTTGCTTAGCTTGTTCAGGCATAAGTTGGTCAACGGGCGTACGTTCGGTCATGGGGCTATCCTGCCAGCATCAGTTTATCGGCGGCCGCACGAGCCTCTTCGGTGATATCCTCGCCAGCAAGCATGCGGGCAATTTCTTCGCGCTGTTGCTGCGGCGTCAGTTTCACCACATTGGTAGCTGTGCTTGCATGGTCACTCGCCTTCTCCACCCGCCAGTGATGGGAAGCCAGAGAAGCCACCTGAGGCGAGTGCGTAATCACCAGCGCCTGCAGGCTCTCACCCAGTCTCGCCAAACGCTCACCCACAGCCCGAGCCGTCGCGCCACCGATGCCGCTATCAATTTCGTCAAAGATAATGGTTGGAATTGTACTCGTCTTGGACAAAATCACTTTCAAAGCCAGCATGAAACGCGAGCGCTCGCCGCCAGAGGCGATAGTCTTAAGATCCCCAAATTCAGACCCCTTATTGGTAGAGACCATGAACTTGACCTGGTCAAACCCAGCCGGCCCCCATAAGGATTCCGGATGACGATTGATCTCCGTCCTGAACTGGGCCTGTTCCAACTTAAGGGGAATAAACTCGTGAAGAATAGCCTTGTCCAGCTCCTTAGAAGCTTTCATCCGCAGCTCCGACAGCGCTTGGCAGGCCTCTAAATACGTCTCACGAGCCTTGATGGCTGCAGCTTCCAATTCTTTCAACTTCATGTCCGAATTATCGATAAGCTCCAAATCATTCTCAATCTTCTCAAGAATCCCCGGCAATTCATCGGCCATGCAGTGGTGTTTTCGCGTTAGTGAGCGGATTTTGCTCAACCGTTTCTCAATTTCATCCAGCTGGCCCGGTCCATCGAAACAGGCCTCCAGCAATGCTTCCAACAAAGCCGATGCTTCTTGGGTTTCCGAATAACAACGCTCCAGAGCACCCGCAATCTCAGCAAAACTAGCCCGGTCAATACTCAAAGCCTTCTCAAGCAGCCGTAGCGCCTTATTGATTTGGGTCTTGGCTCCCCGTTCCCCTTCAAGTAGGGCACTGATCTCCTCGGTCATATCCGCTATTTTAGCGGCATTGGAGATCTGGCTGCGCTTAAGCTGCAGCTCTTCCTCTTCGCCTACCAGCGGCCGGTGAGCAGACAGCTCCTCCAACGTGTGGCGCAAGAACGCCTCATTCATATGCTTGTCATTGGCCGTCTTGATGGCCGCTTCCAGCTCTTCCCGTGCTGCAACCCATGTCTCAAATGCCCCAGAAACAGGCACAAGAAGTTCATCGGCCCGGGCATAGGCATCCAAGAAATCACGATGATAACGGGGTTCTAAAAGTCGGTCAAACTGGCCATGGATCTCAATCAGCTGCTCGCCTACCAGGTGCAGCAGGCCGATACTTACCGGCTGGTCATTGATAAAGGCGCGGCTGCGACCTTCGGCGGTAAGAATCCGCCTCAGAAGTAACTGATCGGATGGTTCAATGCCATGCTCCTGCAACAGCTCCGTACAGGGATGGGTAGGGTCCAACTCAAAGCTAGCCGTCACGATCGCTTGGGGTTGACCTTTGCGGACCAACCGGCTATCCCCGCGTTCCCCCATGGCAAGACCCAGGGCATCCAGCAGGATAGATTTGCCCGCGCCGGTCTCACCACTTAAAACACTAAGACCACTTTCAAACAACAGGTCTAAATGCTGGATGAGAACCACATTCTGTATGGTGAGGGCACGTAGCATCTGTTTACTCTTTAGGGGTTAAACCTAAGACCTTATCTAACAAAGACGTGTAGGATGGATCCTTCTGACGATGATCCTCGCCCTTGACCAGGTAATAGGTATCCGCATACCAAGGGCTGCTAGGGAAGTTGTGTCCCAAAACCGCGGCGGTTTCCAAGGCTTCCTTTTTCAATCCCATGGCCGTATAGCATTCCACCAGGCGGTGCAGGGCCTCGGGCACGTGAGACGTCCCATTATAGTATTCGACCACAGAACGGAAACGGTTTGCCGCGGCAGCAAAGCCTTCCTTCTTCAGGTAATAGCGCCCCACAGTCATTTCCTTACCCGCCAGGTGATCCATGATGAGTTCGTACTTCATCTTGGCGTCGCGCGCATATTGGCTTTCGGGATAGCGCGTAAACACTTCTTGCATAGACTTAGCCGCTTGTTCGGCCATTTTCTGATCCCGTTGCACATGGAAGATTTGTTCGTAATAACACAAAGCCCTCATATAATGGGCGTAAGGCGCATCTTCATGTCCAGGATGGAGCTGAATAAAGCTCTCGATGGCCGCCATGGCCTTGGGATACTTCTGGGCCTTATAGTAGGCATACCCCTTCATCAGCTGAGCCTTGGTTGCCCATTGGGAGTATGGGTGCTGACGGTCGACCTCATCAAAAGCTTCCGCAGCTTCCTCAAATTTCTCGTTGTCCAGATCCTCCTTACCCATAGAGTAGAGATCATCAACAGACTTGTCCGTGAATGCACTCTCGTTGCTGGAGCAGCCGCACAATATCAACGTGCCTGCAATCAAAATCAATATGTTCTTTTTCATGAGCTAACAACCTTTGTCTGCGTATAAATCACCCGTACTTTACCCATATATTAGGTCACATGCAACTACTTACCGTAGCGCATTGAATCATTAATTCTGCCCCCAAGCCCATCATTCAGAGCAGCATAAGTGAAGCGTTGAGGCAATGAATCCAGCGTAATAGTGTGAGTGTAGCGGACTCGAAACGACTTTTCAGTGATACCATTTTTAATAGAGAGTTCGCTACGCTCACGCATACATGCTGGTTTCCACGCTTCCTCCGCTGCGCTGAGGCGCGCTCAGAATGACGACCCCGAGGGGCAGAATTAATGATGCCGGGCATTAGGACTGAACAGTATTTATCGGCCCGGATATAAAAAGTCACTTTTTCATGAACTTTTGTACTTTTTATCTTGACAAATAGTCAACAAGCGCCTATATTAAGATCAGTGGCAGGAGAGTATACTCCTAACCCTCGGTACCGGAAATACGGATACCCGCAGCCTGGAGGCCCACATCGTCCAGGCAATTGTGGGATAAGTAGCGATGTGGTGAAGTTAGAATATCTACCCCGCAAGGGGTAGGTTCCAGCTGGTTTATGTAAAGCTCGGCGAAGCGCTTAGACGCAACCTGCTTAGTGAAAAGAATGCCCAACAAACCCCGGTGTGGGATCAAAAGGTAAAACTGGAGATCCCCGCCGGGCCTTGTTAAGGCGGATGAAAGGAAAGGGAATAAAGAATAAATTTAAAAGAGTAAAAATAGTTAATTGGTAACATCAGACTCAGGTCCCAAGTATCCTGACGGTGAAGGTTCGTGGCTAGAGTGGAGTCCGCGTCGAACCCACGAAACCATATAGATGACACCCAATCACATAAGACTTCCAACGCATGTTTGAGATGGAAAAAAAACCATTTCGACAGCCATTAATCATGTTCTAAATACACCCTAAAATGAAAACATTCACCTCCTTCCTCTTAACAACTCAGATAGTGCCTTCGCACGTCAATGACGTGTAATGTGAGTTGATACAATAAATTTATTTTTAGGTAAGGAATTAAAGTGTACAATAAGAACATGAATGATCCGAACCCTAATGTAGAATTGCCCATGTTTAGTCATCACCTAATGGACGAGGTCTTACAGCTTTTTCTTGCTCGTGGTAAAAAGGAGCAAGAGCCCAAGCTTAGAACGTTCCTCGAAGGCTTTTTGTGCCGGCAGGTCCATGGGGATATCAAGATACTCACGCCCAAAGTCGTTGCCGACCTGGCATGGGAGGCATGGGAACAGTTTGGGCAAAGGCAGCCCAACGAAGCCAAGACCCAGATTTCCGAGTTAAAACTGCCTGCCAAAGCAGGCGGTAATCGTATAATCATTAATGCCCTCAACGATAATATGCCCTTTTTGGTAGACTCACTTGTGGGCCTGCTGAGCACCTATAATCTGCGTGCCAGGGTGCTGCTTCGGCCCATGTATCAAGTGCATCGTGACGAAGAAGGCTATTTGGAAAGCATCTTTGAGGCAACGACTACTGCCGAAGGAATGAAAGAAGAATCCCTTATCCATTGCGAGATAAGTGATGCCTATACATCTGAAACCATCAAAATATTACGCCAAGAAATACCAAAAGTATTCCGCGATGTCCGCTTAGCTGTTACCGCTTGGGAACAAATGCGTGAGCAGATCATGAAGGCGAGAACGGATATAAAACCTGTCCCTAAGGTTTTAAAATCTGATCAGGTCGTAGAATGTGTGGAATTTCTGGAATGGCTTGGCAACGATCACTTCACATTCCTGGGTTACCGCGAGTACACCTTAGAAGAAAACAAAGGTGTATATCTGCCCAAGGCGGATCACAAAAATGCTTTGGGCTTGGCCTCAGATCCAGCCAACTATGCCCTGGGTTTGTTCTATAGGGGCGAGCCTGTTACGGCCGAGGCCATGGACTTTATCTTCCAGTCCAACATTATAGTGGTCTCGAAAACAGAGCGCATTTCCACGATCCATCGTCCTGTACCTCTGGACTCTATTACCCTCAAGGTCTACAGCCCGACAGGTAAACTTATCGGCCTCAAACAATTTTTAGGCCTGTTCACATCTATAGCCTACAGCAGCAGTACCCGGGATATCCCTATGCTGTGGCGTAAAGTTTTGAAAATCGTTGATAAAGCAGGCTTTTCACCTCAATGGCATGATGGAAAGGCGTTGATCCACATTTTGGACAGTCTTCCCCGTGACGAGCTCTTTCAAGCTTCAGAAGATGAACTGCTGGCCGTTGGTAAGAAGGTTCTTTCCATACAAGAACAACCGCGCACGGCACTGTTCATCCGCCGGGACCACTTTGATCGTTACCTATCCTGCTTGGTATATGTACCCAGAGACCGTTTCGAGTATTCCTTAAGTGAGCGCATTGGACAAATCCTCCAGGAGTCCTTGGATAGTCCCGTAGACTTGGTGAGCGCCCAATACGGCAATCTCGCTTTTGCCCGCATTCACTATATGGTGAAGAACAAGGAAAGGCGTGAGATCGAATTCAATATCGCAGATATTGAGAAAAAGCTAGTCAAGGCCACCTATTCGTGGAAGGACAGCCTGCAACTTGAGCTCATGGAACAATTGGGTGAGTGGGATGGCAATCGATTTTACCAAAAATATGCTAATGCTTTCAACAAAGCCTATCAAGAGCGTTTTACCCCAAATGAGGCCGTTATTGACATCCGGAATATCGAAGAAGCATATAAAACGGGGGATTTAGGTGTTCGCATTTATCGTGCGGAAGGGGCGCCTGTTGAGACCCTGAAAATCAAGCTCTATAACATAGGTTCTGCGCTAGCTTTGTCTGATGTGATCCCTCGACTTGAGGATATGGACCTGCGGGTCTTGAGCGAGAATCCTTTCTCATTAAACCCTGATAAGGCTGCCATTCCCATCTGGATTCATGACTTTGAAGCCAGGAGCATAGGTGATTGCCCCATCGATATTCCCGCTATAGGGGATAAATTTTTAGAACTATTCCATCGGGTGCATATTGGCCAAGCTGAGGGAGATGGCTTTAACCGCTTAGTTATCCGTGCGGGTCTAAACTGGCGTGAATGTGTGATGATGCGCAGCTATTGCAAATACTTGCGCCAGCTCCACATTCAATTCAGCCAGGAATACATGGAAAACACCTTGGCCAAAAATCCGACCATTACCAGACTAATTCGCGACTTATTTCTAGCCAAGTTCGATGTGGCCAATAGCGTTAAAGATATTAAGAAAGTGGAGTCCCTCAATGAGAAAATTTCCCAGGCTTTGGATAATGTGGAAAACATTGATGAGGACCGAATTTTAAGGCGCTACATGAATCTGGTGGACGCAACGGTCCGCACCAACTATTTCCAGATCTCCGCAAAGGGCGATCCCAAGCCATATTTAAGCTTCAAGTTTGACTCTTTTATTATCCATGAAATGCCAGCCCCCAGGCCCCGGTTTGAGATATTTGTGTATTCCCCTCGCTTTGAGGCAGTCCATTTACGGGGCGGTAAAATCGCCCGTGGTGGTATCCGCTGGTCCGACCGCCGTGAAGATTTCCGCACAGAAATCTTAGGCTTATTGAAGGCTCAGATGGTAAAGAACGCTGTGATTATCCCGCAAGGCGCCAAAGGCGGCTTTATCTTGAAAGGCCCTATCGGCCAGATGACCCGGGAAGAGTTATCCGCCGAAGGCGTAGAATGCTACAAACAGATGATGCGGGCTCTGTTAGAGCTGACGGATAATCTGGTCAAGGGAGCCACCGTTCAACCGGAAGGTATGAAGAGCTGGGATGCTTCCGATCCATACCTGGTTGTGGCGGCTGATAAGGGTACTGCGACTTTTTCGGACACAGCCAATCAAATTGCAGAAGAGAAGAAATTCTGGCTGGGAGACGCTTTTGCTTCTGGTGGATCCCAAGGCTATGACCACAAACAGATGGGCATTACCGCAAGAGGTGCTTGGGAATCGGTCAAACGGCATTTTTGGGAATTGGGCATCGATGTGGCCAATACGGAAATTACCGCCATGGGCGTAGGTGATATGGCCGGAGATGTATTCGGTAATGGCATGCTGATGTCCAATAAGCTCAAGTTGGTTGCCGCTTTCAACCATCGCCATATATTCATTGATCCAAATCCTAATGTCGCCAAGAGCTTCGCGGAAAGACAGCGTTTGTTTGACAACCGCCTGGGTTGGGATGGTTATGACCCGAAAGTATTGTCAACAGGCGGTATGGTCATCGAGAGAAAAACCAAAACCATAAATCTGACTGCCCAGGTCAAGAAACTACTTGGCCTAACGGTCAGTACCATAGGCCCTTCCGAGCTAATTCGAGTGATCTTGAAGTCGCAAGTAGATTTACTATGGCTGGGCGGGATCGGCACTTTTATTAAGTCTAAGTATGAAAGCAATGCAGATGCGGGCGACCGTACCAATGATGACTTAAGGGTCGATGGTGCGGATATGCGTTGCAAAGTCATTGCTGAGGGCGCTAACCTGGGCGTGACCCAAAAAGGCCGTATCGAATATGCCCATGCCGGCGGCGCGATTAATACGGATGCCATCGATAATTCCGCTGGGGTGGATTGTTCCGACCATGAGGTAAATATTAAAATCCTGTTGCGGGACGCCATGATTCATGGGCTGAGCATGCCTGATCGGAATAAGTTGCTTGTGTCTATGACCGATGAGGTTTCCCGTTTGGTCTTACGCACAAATTACGACCAAAACCTGGCGCTGAGCCTATCACAAGCACAGGGCACAAAGGTCTTTGATTCCCATGTGCATTTGATGCGCCTGCTTGAGAAAGCAGGACGTCTAGATCGCGCACTTGAGTCGCTGCCGGACGACACAACAATAGCTGAGTATCAGGCTTCTCAAAAGACTTTTTGTCGGCCTGAATTGGCGGTATTGATGCCTTATGCCAAGAATATATTGTATTCTATGATGGTCGAGACCGATCTGCCCGACGAGCCAAGATTGGTGCCCAGCCTCATTTCCTATTTCCCGACCCAGATCCAGAAGGATTACAAACCCTATACGACCAGCCACCCCTTGAAGCGCGAGATTATTGCGACACTGCTGGTCAATAACGTGGTTAACCGCATGGGACCAAGCTTTGTCCATGACCTGGCGGACAAGTTGGGTCGAAGTTATGAGGATATCTTTAGAGCCTATCTCACAGCTTTGGATATCTATGGTCTGGATGAAATCTGGCGCGAAATGGACCAGCTTGATGGTGCACTTGAAGCTAAAAATCAGGTCCAAGCATATATTCGTATCTTGAACATGATACGACGCGTGACTATGTGGCTTTTGCGGAATACGGGTACACCTATCGTGATTTCAGAAGTGGTCAAATTGTACAAAGGGCCCCTAGGTGTGCTTTATGACAAGCTTGATTCATGCATGGTTCAAGAGGTGAAAGATCGAGTCGCGCGGGATTTCACTTTCTACGAGGGGCTGGGCCTGCCCACCAACTTGGCCAAGCGTTTGTCCCGTTTGGAAGTTGTTGCCGCCTCGCCAGATATTATCCAAATTGCTAACGAAAGTCGTGCCTCTATCGTTGAAGTTGCAGCCTTATATTTTGCTGCTGGCGAGCGGTTTGGTTTTACCAGATTACGGGCCATGGCCACAGCACTTCTATCCAATACCACATGGCAGCGCATGGCTGTGAATGCTCTGATTGAGGACTTGTATCTGTATCAGGGATTGCTACAAAGGAAATCCACGATTATGTATCCGTAAATAGGGATGAGCCTTTCGGTAAAGGTATCGAAGCGGTGGAATTCTGGATAGCGGATCACAGTCAACACGTACTGGTGGTCGACCAACTGTTAGCAGACGCCACATCCATGGCACAAGGGGATCTTGCGTTGTTGACGGTAATGCTGCGCGAATTAAGGCTTATGTGCGAGTAGGGTAAAGGCTTGTAAACGAGCCCGTTATTCTTCTAGATTCCAGACTTTGTAGATCCCATGCTTGTCTGACCATTCTTTCCAGCTAGATTTACCGAAACCTGTCGGATCATTAACGTAACGGTGAAAGGCGATGAGAAAATCTCGACGGTTTTCAAGGGCTTTTTTGGTATGAGTGCCACCGGGCCTGATAGCTGTATCGAAGACATTTTCAGAGCCCAAAAGGGCATGACGTTTGCCGATTTCTTCCATGGATAGGTTTTTACCATTCTTCAGAATATCATACATCATCATGCCGACGGATGTGCGGTTCTGGCCGTTGTAGCACTGAAAGTGTATCCAGCAGGGTTGAGGGAGACTGCCTATAATCTGGATAAACTGATCAACTTGTTCTTCCGTGGGGATCGTTCTGCGGGTCACGGGAATATTCAAGTATTTAAAACCAAGCGCTGCCATGACTTCTTCTTCGGTTTGCATGTCTTTGGCTGTGTGATGTAATTTACCCGTGTAGAGGACTCTACGCACGTAATGGCGCAGGCTAACCCTAGCTTTATCTACACCAACCTCTCCTTCAGCATTATACCCGTACCAGGTCCGGAGCGAGCCATTCAGATAATGGTGGTCATCGGACTGTAAATCGAGGACATAAATTGGCATGTTTACATCTTTTAACTGGGCTTGCACCCCGGCAGGGGACTGTCTTTTTCCCCCAGAGATATAAAGTGTATCAAGCCCTTCACGCTAGGTAAAGAAGTGTCGCTGGCAACTTCGAAAGGCCTGTCGATGCGTCTGAAACGATGTATATCGAAGGAATCGATATAGTCATAAATCAGTACCCCCGCTAAGGAAACAACACAAGCGGGGATCAGATACCTAAGTATTCTCTTTATCATGGAGCTTTATCCTTTTTACGCGGCTTTCGGGAGCACAGCACCAGTTATATTGGTTACACAATAATGTTCCACACTATCAAATAAATAGGTGGGCTTCGGATGGGTGGTAGGAAGTTCATTTTGATCCATTATTGCTCGATATCCCAGGCTTTGTAGGTATCGTGTTTGTCTGTCCACTCCTGCCAGCTAGATCGACCATAGCCTTCCGGATCGTTTACGTAGCGCTGAAAGGCGATGAGAAAATCTCGACGCCGTTCTAGAGCCTCTTTGGTATAAGTGCCACCGGGCCGTACCTCTGTGTCGAAAACATTTTCAGACTTGAGTAGGCGGTGGCGCAGGCAAATTTCTTCGATGGACAAATCCTTGCCGTTCTTGAGAATGTCGAACATAATCATACTGATGGATGTGCGTCCGCCGCCGTTATAGCAATGGAAGTGCACCCATGAGGGTTGCGGCAGGCTCTCTACAACGCGTATGTAGTCATCGACCTGTGCGGCTGTGGGAATAGTGCCTCGGGAGACCGGAATAACCAAGTATGTGAATCCCATATCGGCCATAACTTGTTCTTCGGTTTGGGTATCTTTTGGGCCGTGGTGTAATTTTCCGGTGTAGATGAGCCTGCGTAAATAATGACGCAGACGGACATCATCCGCATCTGTACCGGCTTCACCGTCCCATTTGTATCCATACCAGGACTGAGGGGCGCCATTGATATAGAGTGATCCTCCGACTGCAAATCGAAGACATAAACTGGCATGTTTACATCTTTCAAATGGGCCTGCAATCCCTCAGGGAGGGCCTTTTACTGCCTGAGATATGGAGTGTGTCCAATCCCGCGCGAGTAGGTATAGTGATGCTTTCCTTGGGGACTTTAAAAGGACCATCGACGCGCCTGAAACGAGGCACGTCGAAGGAATCAAAATAGTCGTAAACCAGCACCGCTGTTAAAGAAATCAAGCACACTGGAGTTAGGTATTTGAATATTCTCTTTAGCATAGGCCTTTTCCAATTTACGCTGCTTTCAGAACTTCTTGACCTTGAAGATAGTCAAACCCGAGGGCGTCTGCGACGGCCTTATAGGTGACAACACCCTGGCAAACGTTCAAGCCGTTCATTAGGTGAGCATCATCCATCAGAGCCTGCTTATACCCCTTATTGGCCAAGGCCATGATATACGGCAATGTAGCGTTGTTTAGCGCAAAGGCCGATGTGCGCGGCACAGCGCCGGGCATATTCGTTACACAGTAATGAACCACGCCATCAACCATATAAGTGGGGTCGGTATGGGTGGTTGGACGACTGGTTTCAAAACAACCGCCCTGGTCAATTGCTACGTCTACCAATACGGAACCTGGACGCATTTTGCTGACCATGTCGCGGGTTACGATCTTGGGGGCTTCGGCCCCAGGAACCAGAACCGCACCGATGACCAAATCGGCCGAAGCCACATATTCCTCAACGGTTTGAGTGCTCGGCGCGATGGTCTTGATGCGCGAGCCGAACTGTTCATCCAGCTGATGCAGGCGATGTAAGGAACGGTCCAAAATAACAACCTCAGACTCAAGACCTACAGCCATACGCGCAGCGTTGGTACCAACTACACCGCCACCAATAATGGTCACGCGGCCAGGTGCTACACCAGGAACGCCACCCAACAGTATACCAGCGCCGCCAGCCTCTTTTTCGAGGGCGTGAGCACCAACTTGTACGGACATGCGTCCCGCAACTTCGCTCATCGGAGCAAGGAGTGGAAGGCGTCCGTAGTTGTCAGTAACAGTCTCGTAAGCGATTGCGATACATTTGGACTTTATTAGGGCTTTTGCTTGCTCAGGATCGGGTGCTAGATGCAGGAACGTAAACAGGATCTGATCTTCGTGCAGCATCGCACATTCTTCCGGTTGAGGCTCTTTGACCTTGACGATCATGTCTGTGCTGTCAAATATCTCTTTGGCGGAGCCTAGCATTGTCGCGCCAGCTAGTTCGTATTCGCTGTCGTCAAAGCCACTGCCAATGCCGGCGCCGGTTTCGACAAATACTTGATGGCCGAAATGAACGAGCTCACGCACCGATGCGGGAACCATACCAACGCGATATTCGTGGTTTTTGACTTCTTTTGGAACACCAATTCTCATCATTTTACTCCTTGTGTTGTAGAGATAGATTGTCATTTGTTTACCCCTAGGGGAAGGGGCTATGGCCCCGAAATCCCTTAAAAATTACTTACCGGTCCCATCTTTATAGATTTTTACCATTTTGTCCACCATTTCTAACGCTTCCGCATGAGGACGTTGAAAACAGTTGCGTCCAATGATGGATCCGTTACCGCCACCATCGCGGATAGCCAATGCATCTTTGCTTACAGCATCGGTGTCCTTGGTGCTGCCACCGGAGAATATAACCATGCGGCGACCATTGAAACAGCATTGAACTACATGGGCAACCCGGGCTGCCAGGGTAGATGTGTCGATGTTGTTGGCCACGTAAGCTGCTTTAGATTCATCATCTTCTATAAAGGCTGAGGGCAGTTTGACTTTTATGATGTGCGCCCCCAAAAGAGCCGCCATGTGGGCGCCATATGCGATTGTGTTAAGAGCTGTTTCTCCCTCTTTAGACATATTGCCACGGGGATAAGACTAGATGATCACCGCTAAACCGCATGCTTTGGCCTGTTCGGCTAGTTCGCGGATTTCCTCAAACATGTATAAAGAATCATCGGACCCGGGGTATATGGTAAAGCCAATGGCACTGCATCCAAGGCGGAGGGCATCTTCGATAGAGCCGGTGACTGCTTGGTCGTTGGCGGGGATCATGGCGTTTGAGCTGTTAATCTTGAGAATTAGCGGCACTTGGCCTGCGAAGGTATCTGCGCCAGCTTCTAGCAGGCCTAAAGGCGCTGCAAAGGCATTGACTCCCGTATCTATGGCCAGCTGGAAGTGATAATGCGGGTCATAGGCTGCGGGATTCATGGCAAAGCTGCGGCCGGGGCCGTGTTCAAAGCCTTGATCCACAGGTAGGATAATCATCCTACCGGTATTGGCCAGACGTCCGTGCATCAATAGCCGCGCCAGGTTGGCTTTCGTGCCGGGATTGTCGCTTTCATAATAGGAGAGTATTTTTTGTACGGTCGCGCTAAATGTCATGAATGAATCCTTGAATCATTATTGATCATGGTCGGAGCGAGAGGATTCGAACCTCCGACCCCCACACCCCCAGCGTGGTGCGCTACCAGGCTGCGCTACGCTCCGACATATGATTTCAGGAGCATAATGACTGATGCGGGTTTATGCAACAAAATTTGGCATCAAGTGTGAAAAAAATTGGTAACCAGTCTGTATGCCGTATGTAGGAATTGTAGTGGCGGGCAGGCCAATTTAATGGTAAAGAAAAAAGAAGACCCTTGTTATACAACCTATTCAGGAGATTGCTTTCAGAATTACCATATCATCTGCCCTGGCAATTAGTCTCAGTTCTACAACGGTACATGCTTCGCTTTTGACGCATGCAGAGGACGTTTTGGGAAAAGTGGCATCGGGTCAGTATGAGTCGTCTTATAGCCACAAGAATGAGATTTCGGAGACCAGTTATCATACGCATTGCTATGGTTTCGTGAACCACTTGATAGATCGGGTGTTGCCTGAAGCAAACCACGCTCTTTGCCAGAGGATGGCAGAGATGGCACATCTGGTGCCTGTATCTTCGGATGGCATTCCCTGTCCATTTAACCTGTTTGCCATATTCGAATCTTTGCCTGAAAAGCCCTCGGTATACTGGACTTTTGTCCCTATTGCAGAAATTCAGCCGGGTGACATAATTGTCTGTCAACCGAGGAATTTTCAGCCCCCTAAATCCCCAAATCTAAAACGGAAGCCAGGAAACCATGCGATGATCGTGCAGAGCGTCATAAAGGCTGAGGCTGAATTTCAGCATTTACGAATTATAGATTGCACCCGAGAACCTCACAGCCAAACGGATACGCGCTATCCAAGCTGCTCTGGGGTTGGGGCGAGTGATCTGTACCTTACTTATCATCCTGTTAAAAACTACTATAAGATAAAATGGGATGAATCAGGCAAGGCGCAAAAGAAGGAGCTGGCGGCCGGCAGGTTGAAACTGTGAGCTGCTGCTCGTAAGGGCAGTGAAAAACTGATAAGGTAGAAATATAAAACATGAAAGGAAGCCATATGACTATTGTTGAAGGGAGCATTGCTCCAGATTTTAAGTTGCCTGATGATCAGAATAACACTGTGAGTATGGGCGATTTTAAGGGGAAAAAGTTGGTTTTGTACTTTTATCCCAAAGATGACACCCCTGGCTGTACGGCGGAGGCTTGTGATGTTCGGGATAATTTCCGGAAATTGAATGATTTAAAGGTGTCGGTGCTTGGTGTATCAAGGGATTCAGTTGAATCTCATCAGAAGTTCAAAGGGAAGTTTGATTTGAATTTCCCGCTGCTTTCTGACGAAGAAGGCACGCTGTGTGAGGCCTATGGCGTTTGGCAAGAAAAGAGCATGTATGGCAAAACTTATATGGGGATTGAGCGTTCTACCTTTTTGATCGATGAGGCCGGGGTTGTGCGCAAGGTCTGGCGAGGGGTTAAGGTGTCGGGGCACGTGGATGAGATTATGGAAGAGGTTAAGAAGCTGGGGTAGTGTGGAAGTCAGAATCCGGAAACCAGAATCCAGAAATAAGAATAAACTCTGACGTTTATAGATAATGCAGAAGTATTAATAGACGTAATGCTAAATATATACTGTAATGCCGCGACTGTATATTACAAAAGATGATTTCTGTATTATAAGTTTCATAGTCGCAGTCGCCCCTGGCCCGTCATTTCTGAGTAAGCTACACCTTGCAGGGGGCGATATTACGAAATGACCCATAATCGCAGGAGGGAGCAATAACCTCCCAGCCCGTTATTGCGAGGTGTTGCGCGCAGCGCGGCGCCGTGGCAACCCAGTACGGTGCTCCGGGACACCGCACTGGGTTGCCACGGCGCTGCGCTTCTCGCAATGACGGGCTGGGGGTGGCTTTTGTTGTCCCTTCGGTCTGTCGGTCATCCCTTCAAACTAATCTTTCTTCAGGTTGTAGCCTACTAAGAAATGACGGGCTGGGCGTGTATATCTGGGGGTATAAAATGCAGCAACAGCCTATGGTAATCGCTTAAGACTCTGTATTCTACTTTATTCTGGATTCTGGATTCTGAAAAGATGGCGTCCCCAACGGGATTCGAACCCGTGTCTTCACCTTGAAAGGGTGGTGTCCTAGGCCGGGCTAGACGATGGGGACCAATTTCTTATGAGGATAATGTTTATACCTAGAGGACTTAAATTGCAAGAGGAATAAACGATAGGGACATCTTTTTTTGCAGTAGACTTGGTTAAATTATTTTCTCGCTAGTGTTGGCAGGGCCCCACGTTTAAGTGCTTTGGGGCGCTAGCTCATTGAGCATTATCAATCCACAGTTAAATTCGAAGAGCTTATGTCTCTCGTTCGGGGTGAGGTGGATAAAGTGATTTTGATTCGCCAGGGCATTATTTACATCGATGAGACCGTCAATATCATATTGGTAGTCTTTATGATGTGATTGCCAGTGCAGGATTTGTTCCAATGCCTTCACCTTGGCCTTGCTAGCGTTCTTAGCTACAACAAAGACGTTTTTGTGCAATTCCGCAAACTCATTTTTGTCATATCCGCCCAAGTTCACAAAAAAGAGCTTATTCTCGCCTTCAGTCTGTGGTTTAGTTTTTAACTGGATTTCAAAACCATCAACCGTATCCAATATACCCCAGGCATCGATATGAAGACTTCCAGGTTTCCCCCACCAGCTTCTTCTAAGCTCCTCGTAAGTATCTTCAATCCGTTCCGCCACTGCAAATCTCACATCATGTAATTCTATGAGCGATTGAGGAATGTGAGCCACCAATGTAGATAGCGAATAGTTTCATCATTGTTTACTCCATGCTTCATCGGATACAATTTGTTTGGCTCTCCAGCCTGACCATAGAGACACCCTACATGCAAGATTCACTCGGAGCAATTCAAAAATCTTGTAACTCCCCAGCTAGCACGTCATCTACATGCGAAAGCCTGCGCTCCGGTGCTCACGTACCCAAAAGTACGCTCCGCTCCGGTGCTCGGCTTTCACACGTAGCTAACGCACCATCTGAAGAGTTACCCGTAACTACCTGGGCAGTTACGTTATTATTTTAATTTGTCTTGCCTTGATATTTGTAATAGACTTTCACTAATCACAACAAGAAAGGACATGAGAATCATGCAAACTAAATCAATACCAAGTGCAACATCAATATCAAGTGCAACGGGCGTTATCTTCTTACTTTGCGGTATACTATCAATTGCTTACCCGATTTATAGCTCTATAGGTTTTGAGAGCTTGATTGGGGCGTTGTTTCTTGTGGGTGGTATCTTTCAGCTGTTTGGAGCTTTTGAGGATGCCCACGATACAGGTCGTTTGTGGAGTTTCTGTATTGGCGTCCTTTATATTCTTGCTGGCGTCTATCTTTTGGGTCATCCCGTGGCAGGGCTTCTTGCTCTTACTTTCATCTTGATTGCCCTCTTTTACACCCAGGGTGTTTTGATGCTGTTTTTTGGCCTTCAGCTGCGGAAAAAAACGGAGAAATGGGGTTGGGCAGTTTTTAACGGACTTGTGACCATTGCATTGGCTGTCATTCTGACGGTTAGCTATCCCATCAGCTCATTCTGGGCGATTGGAACCTTGGTAGGGATTAACCTGCTGATGTTTGGGATGTCGATTCTGATGGTGAACAGTATGGGCGCGCCTAAGTAGTTGGTACCGGCCATGGAGATAATCCATGGCCGGCCGTCTTGGCTTTACTGACTTGCGTTGTTGTCGTTGTTGATATTATCCTCACCATTTGCTTCCGGCTTAGCTTCTGACACTGACTTGTTAGCAGGCGCATCAAGCTTTTTTCTTCCTGTGGCAAATTCGATCCCTTCCTGCAAGAGGGCGCTTGTGTATAGCGGCATATCAGGAAAACAATTCTGGCTAGCTTGATCCAAAGCGGTTGCATATTCTGAGGCAAACTTTTCTGCAATTGAAGGGCTTTCCTCAGCCGTTTTCAACTCGCTGAGACGGATACATTGCTTCAACCAGATTTCCTTTAGGTGCTTGAAGCCCTCATCGAGTGCTTTGCGGCATTCTCTTGCGGCTTTTTCGTAAGCACTATCGTCCTGGAAGGATTCAATAACAGGGACAGCAGGCAACTCATAATTATAATCCCTTTTCAAGACATGAGCTGCCGACTCTAGCATGATCAAGTCATGCTTCAGATTGAGGCGAATGGAATAGTTGGTTTGCTCCCGGAATTTATGTTCTGTGTTGTCGAACATACAGATTTTGACATCGATGTATAGTTTGTTTCGCAGGACTACGTAGTCTAAAACTTCATTCAGCTCTATATTTACTCTATTAGAATCAGAATAAGAGTACCTTCCTTGGAATTCAAATAAAGGACGGACTTTCACGAGATCGAAGATTTCTGAATCTGTGAGCGCGGTTTCGCCTGTGCGGTAGGATGTTTTTAAGAGGTCTTTAGCTTTTACAACCGTAGCAACCTTAACTGTATCATCATCCTTCAGTGTGACCCCGTCATCATCCTTTAGTCCAATCTCGGACGTGAGTATGTCCTTTAATATGGGGGTGCCATAAGCCTTGGGATTGAAGTTCTTCTGTTCGTGAACTACGAGGCAGGAAGCTACTGAAAAGGCTTCAAACTCTACTCTTTTTGCTTCTTCTAGAGGATTCAGATCTTTAAGGGATAGCCATAGGATATCCAGCAGGCTTTTATGGTAGAGATTGTGAACATCCATACCAAAGCGTGCGCAATGGGGAAGAACATATCGTACGGCGTGTCGTTTGCGCTGTTCGGCAGTAAGAGTATTTAAAGCAGTTCTGGCGATATTAAGGTTGTGATCGATGAGATAACAGATGAACTGGTGGACAATTTGGTCGATGGGATCGTCCTGAAAGTGAGCCATATCATGACAGAATTTTGCATACCGACTCATGCTAATACCATGAAGCTCGCAACGATTGTCCTCAATGGGAATGGCTAGAGGGTGAATGCCCTTTAAATAAGTCAAAGCGAGATAAAAATATCCTAGGTTGTCTTCTCCCGGCAAGGGCAGAACGACGCTAGAAAAAGGTCCCTTATAAACAAACTGGTTTCTGACTGCGTCTTTTTTATCCCTGAAGTGGTGCGTGGTGCCTATCCTTGAGTCATCATCATCGTCATCTTCATCGTCGTCGGAGGTGGCAAAGCCAGCCAAGAACTGATTAAAATCCGACAGCATACTTGTAAAGTCTGGTCGATTGATCATGCTGTAAGGATGGGGAAATCCTGCGCCTTTTAAGAAATATCCTTCTTCTGGCAGGCCCGTTTTTTGTGCCCCAGCTAGTTTAAATATGAAGTAGACGTAACGAATTAAGGTATGTTCTGGCGAACTGTTCATGTAAGCCTTGAGCTCGCCATGTAAATCAACAAATTCCGGTTTCCCGTCTAATGTCATAAGAAGACGGCCAAATAATGGTTCTAAACCCGGTTGTACAATAAATGGATTCTTCATGCTCTTCCTGATTTCGTCTGCAAATCCTAGAGGAGCCGCCGAGAAGCCTGCAAAATGGGCGGGAAATCTTTGTTCAAGGGTCGTAAGGTCATCGGTGCGTAGGCTTGATGCAAAACCCGGTATGATGAGAGCTAGAGATAATGCTGAGCTTAAGAAAAGGCTTTTTAACTTTGACATGGGGCGTCTCCTTATTATGTCGTGAAAATCAAGTTAAGTATTTGACTTATATAGCTATATGTAAATCTAGTCAATGTTATAGAAGGGAATTGTAACATTCACCAAAGGCCGCTGGCCACTCTCGGACCAAGTCGAAAAGAGGTCGACAAGTCGGTTTTTGGGCCATTGACTTTAGGGTCACTTGGATTTAGTGTTGCACCTATTAAAAGGGGAGGTCGATATGCAAAAACGTTTCATCCTATACACTCTATTATGTTGTTTCCAGATCTGTCATTCATTTGCTTCGAGCTTTGAAGAATTTAACCGGCAGGAACACGCTTTTAAAGTAGACGACATTTGGTATTTCGTGCCCCGTGGATATTCTAGCTTCGAAAGCGAAGATCCTAACCTGTCATTTGGTGAGGCCATGGATCAGTCCTCCCGTCTAGAAATGCAGATGGAGCGGGAGGACAATATGTTCGCATTGAGTTCAGATAAAAGAGATCGTGAACATAGCTTTCGTTTTTTGCTGATGTTGGCTCCTTGTAATAACTTTAAGGTCAAAAGTCCTCCTGTCCTTCGACGAGTACTTGAGGCTTGTCCGAGCTTGCGAGACTGCAAGCCAACGGTAGTCGAAAAATCTGGCAAAAAACATAAGCGAGCAAAGAAAAGTGAAGACGATTGAAAATCTGAAACTTCTGTCGTTATTTTTGTGAAACGGAAGGTAGCATCATGAAAAATACCATACTTATTTTATCGGCTCTAATCTGTTCATCTTTATTGAGTTTAGAATCACGGGCTACTAGCTTAGAGACAGAAGCAGATATTCAACGGTACGCCAATTATAAAAGACTCGCGCTGGATGGTACTAAGTTTTGGGATTGTGTTGATTTTTATAAAGAAAAAAATGATTCGAAAGTACTCATGAAGTTCGTGAACTGGTGTAAGAAACACGCCAGTGAAGGCAGTGGCCGGCATCAGGCCCTGCTTGGGCATTTGCATGACTTTGGCCATGGCGTAGAGCGGTCTTTGGTAGATGCATTATTTTTCTATAGTCTCTCAAGTCATAAAAAAGATCCTCTAGGAATGTTAATTCTAAGCAGATTTTATGTGAATGATAAAGAAGTGCGTAAATATCCTCTGCTTGAAATACGACAGGATTTTTATATGGCCTTTTGTTTATGTAAGGAAGCTGCTGATATAAGTAAGGAAGCTGCTGATAAGGTTTTAGACCTGGCTCTATTTTGTTTAGCGCAGCATTACCAGTATGGCCTGGGTTGTGAAAAAGACATAAACAGAGCCAAAGAAATGTACCAGCAATTGGCCGAAAATGGGATGGCGGTTGCAGCATATTCTTTAGGGGACTTGCTGTCGGACTCCAGCGAATTTAGTGATCGCTTGCTCTCCCTGCAGTGGTTTCATAAGGCTGCAACTCGGCAATTAAACGGAGTCGGGGGAAGGGCAACGGAAGATACTGCTAAGCGAGCTATAGAGGCCATTAAACATAATTTCTTCAAGTATGGATATAAAACTGCTCCGGTCATAGGTTCTTTCAAACAAAGTGCTGAAATGTTTTTGGAGAAGCTGCTTGGTATGAAACAAGTAGGAGCTGATAATTCTCAGAATGAAGCTTCCATTATATTCGAGAAGTACCTTTGCTCCGTAATAAAAGTTTATGGGATGATAAGTGATAGTAACCCCCAGCTGGGTGTGATGGTGGATTGCATCAACATTTATGGCGACAGGCGGCATCCTTGTGCGGGTTATGAAGGGCGTTATGTACATGCATATGCTTCGGAACTCGATGACAGTTTTTATTGTATGGGGAAGAAAGCGGGCTACATTCGAAGTAATTCTCTCGATGTCGGCAACAGTTGTGGCATTTTGCACTATAAATGGTGCGTTTTTAGTCTAGGTTATGAAAACGTGAAATTTGCCGAGGAATACGACAAGCTGAGAGAGGTTAAGTTTACTTCACTAGAGCAGTTAAAGATGATGGGCGCTGTAAAAGAAGGCGATCATAAAACTGGGGTTGCTCTGCTCGATGATAAACGAATAGAAGCTGAAAGAAATGAGGCAGCTTCTGGCGTTGCGGGGGATGATGGACAAGCCATGGCTCAACGTTACTATGATCTTATTTATGAGATAACTGGAACGTGCGACTCTTTCCTTAAGGGGACTCAAGGGATACGTAATTGGGAATTCGTGGCTAGCTACCCTTATCTTGAAGAGTCTCATCTTGCATATAGAAAGTAAACCTAGAAAGAGTCAGCCTTTGATGAGCCGTGGATTAAACTCATTTGACGGCTTTCAGGGGATGAAAGCGTATAATCCTCAGGATTGCAAGGCTCTGGACCTTTTTTCTGCCATCAAGCAAAACATAGAATGCCCTTTTGCAAAAAGATCCAGGCTTTGGGGAAGTCCTGAGTGGGATTCGGCAAAAAGCCTTGAAGAGAATGTGGAAGCATTTGGCGATTCTCTCAGCAAGTTCGTTAATATCGCCATTTCAGAGGGCTTGGATGGTTATGTTATTGCAGCGCCAGAGGTCTATGGAAGATCCATTGAAGATTTATCCGTGTTTACGAAGAAAATATTGATCAAGCTAAATTCGATGTCCCCCATCCTTTCAACAATGAATCAGAATTTTGAGGATCCTAATTGGCGATTTAGTTATGGTGGGACCAGTTTCTTTGTAACGACATTTGCCCCTTGTTATCCAAAATCCAACTCAAGATATGCTTGGGGCACTGGATGTACTTTCATTTTGCTGCAACCTGAACACTCATTTGACTCAGCTAACATTCCGAAGGGACATGGGGCTGCAATCAGGGATGTAATACGCATGGCATTCAAGCGTAACGATCGTGCGTATTATGACCCTAAAATTATTGACGCAGCCTCTGAGGCTATAAAATATGTGAAGCCTTTGAAGCTTGGTTCTCCTCCTGTTGAGTGGTGGAAGGCCAAAGCTTGAAAGTTAAGGGGTCTTAAGTAAAACAGGTGGGTAATCGGTATGGTATTACTCAGCCAATGAAGCAGTTGACGTTTTGGTACTCAAGGGGGGACCGTCATCCTCGAGCGGAGCAGAGCCCTTGGGGCTCTGTCGGAGCGAAGGATCCAGTTAAACATGCATCGCGAAGCGATTCTTAATTCTTTTAAAACGGAGATATAGAGCGGCTACGCCGCACATTTTTTACTGGATCCTTCGCTCCGACGGAGCCTAAGAAGGCTCCGCTCCGCTCGAGGATGACGTCTGCTGGGGGCAGAAGATTACATCCTAGCCATCCGTTTTGTATAAGAGCCATACATTGCCTACATCCTATTGTTCGTTCACATAAACCATACCTGACCTCAAAATCTCAAAACTCCGAAAAACCATAAAATACATGTGCCAGATCCCAGAACTCGGTTTTATTATTGAGGAGCGCTGTAGCTAACCGTGGAAGAGCATATACCTGAAAGCTTTCAAGCTTGTCTGGGCTTGTGCGGCGGGAGAATGCTTCCAGTATTCTTGTCAATTCTCTAGTATTGGTCCCATACAAATTTAGGTTAGATTTATAACTAAAAAGCACCCATAATCCATTCAAAACAGATCTCTGTTCATGGGACATATCAGAGAGCACCCCTATGCAATAACTTTGGTCCTGACCCAAGCCAAAAAGCTCAATGGTGTTTCTGACGAGTTTATCAAACAAATTTCTTTGATCTTCATCTTTACATGAGGCAAAGCCAGCAAGGCAGGCATCTATGGCCCTTTCCAATTCATAATTGCATTGGCGTTCTTTTATGGGATTATCTTCAAAACTCTTAAGGGTATCGCTTTTTCTCTTCAACAGAAGGCCTTCATTAACTATGGCAACGGTTCTGTTAGTACTACTCTTCAAGCCATCCATAGGGACCTTGGAAAGTATACCAAAAAATGAGAACTTCCTGTCTTTAGGTATGATTTTACGATAAGCGTCCAATACCATTTGATTTGCCTCAAATAGTTCAGGGATATTTTCGGCAGGCAGATGAATGCACTCTTCCAGCACCAATAGGCCATTTTTATATAAGGGGCGGTTGGCTAGTTGATGCAGAATTGCCTCTGCAGTTAAATGAACTTTGAAGGGGTCGGCCTCTGTTAAGAATTGAACGATACCATAAAGCTCTCTGGCGCGACGTTTTTCATCATCAAATGTCGCTTGTTTAAGCGCCTTTTGAAGACAAGTCAGTGGTCCCTTTGTCATTTCTAGGAACAGGAGATACTTAGCATCTTGCTCGGAAGCTAAGCATTCAGTCACGAAACCTCTGTTTTCAACAGCCAGCTTGTGAATGATTTTAAAAATTCTCATGCTCTCATCTTGGCTCGTTTTTGGCTCGATCACTTTTTCAGCTAAATTGACGACATCTTCCCAAATGTCAGGATTAGCTTGATAGAGAGGATAAAACGCCTTCACCCATTCCGTAATCACGGGTGGGTACCAATCCGAGCTATAGCATACGTCTCCTGGCTCCCATTCTGAGTAAGAAAGATCACTTTCTTTAAGCCCCATAAAAGCAAAAGTCCGTGCAAATAACTCGTGAGCTTCATAGGGCCCCATAAAGGCCCTGACAATGGCATCTTCTTTTTTTAACTCCCGTAGAGTTTCCATTAGGACCATTCCAGCTTTATTAGGGAATGGTTGATAGATATACTCACTGACCAGCAGTTCTGGCTTTTCCCTTATCATCTTGCCGATTTCTGTGCTGTTGCCTGTCAATATCCATTGCAGCGGTTCTTCACCAAGTAGCTTCAAACTTAACAGACCCGTATTGCTATATTTAAAATGGTTCGACTCCATCTTGAAATAGAGGTGAAATGGCACTGGCCAACGGGTTTTTTGCACCTGTCTTAAGCACGTTTGATCATTTTCAAAGTAAATAATCCGTTTTGGATTATGGCCCTTTTCTTGCAATCCCAACAGGAGCTTTCTGAGCCGTTTTTCAGGGAAATAGTCACCAAACATGGGCACCACGCCATAATAAATGTCCATGTCGGCTTCATTTGGCATTGAATCTCTAATATCTTCATAATTTTCCACGCTGTTGAGAGCTTGGCATAATTTCATTCCGCGTTTTTCAGCTTCTTCACGATAATAAGCGCCGTGGTGATCCGCGTAACGTCCCAACAGGAAACACATCGCTTTGCTAGCATTAACAGCGTCAATAAACGGTTGCTTAATATTTGGCTCCTTATTGCGATAGAGATATACTAGAATCCCTTTTGTACCAAATAAGATTACGTCATTTTCGGTAAACTGGCTGGGATCAACGCTGTTGATATCCGTTACCTTGTGATATATGGGGGCTTCACCGATCTGTTGGTTTTTTACAGAATGAGCAGCATCAAAATCTTCCTCATCGGAGCTGGCGTGGCTGTGGGATGAAACGACTAACGCCAGGGCGATGGTGCCTGGTAGTAAACATAATTTCTTGAACATGGGTCACTCCTTTAACATTGGAGTGTGGATTATAGGGGTGGGATAATTATTGCGCATCCGTAAAAAATACGGATAGGTGGTTTGCAATTTATTGGGAAGACTTTAGTTAATTGGAAACATTTTACCTACATAATCAAATTATATAAAAACTGGAGCTCAGCATGGGTTTTAAACGCCTGATTCTTAACCTAATGTTTAAACTCAGTAAAATAAAATACAAGCGCAACTCTAGCATATATGCCACGAGGGCTAACTATGGGTCGTTTTGTAAAATAATATCTATGCTTAGCAATAGGCCTAACGATGTGCGGATAAATTTAGAGACTCTTGAAGGTAGTCAATGCTTAAGATTAATACCGCCCAACAAAACGGATGCGGTGGTTTTTGTGATTTATGGGGGAAGTTTTGTCATGGAATTTGCTTCTCTCACAAAGATTTACATCCCTTTTGGGGCGATCCTTGCAAAAGCGGCGCAGGCTGAAGTATGGATACCGGAATATGGGATAGCTCCCGAGAACAGCTTCCCTCAACAGGGACAGGATTGCCTTTCCAATTATTTAAGTCTGATTAAACGGGGCATCAACCCGCAGGATATAACCATCCTGGGACTGGCTAGCGGTGCCTCCTTAGCCTTGGCGCTTGTGATGAGCCTTCGTGACAAGGGCTTACCTATGCCAGCCTCCGTTGCGACAATTTCAGCAATTACAGATCTGACCATGACCGCCAGTTCTATTAAATTGCGGGCCGATCGTGATCCTATGTTTGCAGCAGAAAACATAGGTGGTCATTTTAATCATTATTTACAAGGGCATTCTCCCTTAAACCCACTTGCATCACCTAGGTACGGAAGTTACAAGGGGTTTCCTCCAATGTATATGATGGTGGGAGGGAATGAAATATTCTACGATGACACCATTTTAGTTGCGGCCATAGCTGAGCAAGCTGGCGTTGATGTAACGTTGGATATTGAAGAAAACATGATCCACTGCTATCCGTTGTGGTATGATTTCATCGAAGAAGGCAAAGGCGCCATCCAAAGGCTAGCCAAACATATCTGTGATATAGGCTTGAAGAAAGAGCTTTGTTCAGAAGGTGGGCACCGATCAACAAAGAAATTCAAGGGTTCATAACAGGTTTAAGAATGAGCAGATCCTGCTATGTAAGCTTTATTGCTCTAGTTTCTTTATGGCAGATTGAATTCTTTCATGATGGAGGCAAGCTTCAGGAAAGCGGTTTTCAATGATTGCGAGCGCTTGGCTATAATAAGAAAAAGAGGCATTTTTAAGTGCTTGCGCCTCTTCCGGTGTTTTAGCTTGTTTAGATTTCTTAAAGTAGAGCTCTCCAAGTGTTTCCAATATCATGCAAGCTAAAGGATGATCAGCTGCTTGGTAAATGTTTAAACTTCTCTCAATAAGTTGTTCCCCCTCGATCTGATTGCCTTGCAAGCAATATAACTCTCCTAGATCCCTTAAGATTTGAGCCGTGTCTTTGTGACCTATTCCATAGTTATTTTCATTTCCTTGAAGACTCTCTTCTAACAATACCTTAGCCTCTTCATAAAGGCCAAGATCACTATAGACCTTGCCTAGATAGGACTTTATCCAGGAAAGTTCGAAGTCGTGTGAATAGTGGGTTTTGTATATATTGAGGCTGTTTTCCAACAAGTCACGGGCAGAATTTGTATTGCCTAGCACATTTTCCATCTGCCCTAATTTGCCTGCTACCCAGGCCACTTTATCGCAGTTGCTGGGAAAATGTTTTTTATAAATGGTCAGGCCTTCTTGTAGCAGCTGTCTTGCCTTCTGGTAATCACCGATGTCTCGATAAACGAGCCCTAAGCGAACAAGGGTTTGGCCAATACGATAGTGGTCGGCAGGAATGATTTTTCTATAAATAGCTAGACCTTCTTCTAGGATTCTAATGGCTTCTGCATAATTTCCTAATTCTCTGTTAGCATCTCCAAGTCGAGTCATTACCCTTGCTATACTAAGAGAATCGTCGGGGTAATAGGTTGATAAAATATGATATGACTGGCCAAACAGCTCTTTTGCACTTTCATACTTGCCTTTATAAAGTGCGACCATACCCAAGTGGGCTAGATTATTTGCAACCGAGTCATGATTATCCCCGTTAAGCCCCTTATAGAGAACCAAACTTTCATTAAGTAATTTCTCTGCTTTCTCGCATTCATGCATTTCAGCATAGGCAACGCCTAGGTAGTGCTTCACATATGTGGAGAGGAGCGTATGATCATACTGGCTATTTTTGCTGATAATCGTCTGGCATCGCTCTAGCGTCTCGATGGATTTAGAATAATTACCTACATAGAAATAGATCCACCCTAGTTCCTTGCCAACAAGAACCCAGTTTTCACCCGTCACCAGATTACTATGTTCTAAAAATTTCTCGCAATGGCTGATGATGCCTTTTGCTTCAGGAATGTTCTCCTCGCCGATGACCTCACTAGAAAAATCACCAATTGTCTTGCCTATTGCGTTTATCTCTTCGCTTTTAGTTCCTGGCGCCAGATAATCCAAAATAATCTTCTGTGTACTGCGATGTATTGAAAATGTGGGTAGGGCAGGCGTAGACAAGGTTCCCTCTGAAATCAGAGAGTATTTTTTGATGCTATAAATGAAGTTTTCGACAACCTGATCGCCTTTATAACGGTCGAGTAGTTTTTTGGGAATGTTCTGGGAGTTCAATAAGCTTGTCAGGACAAATAGATCCCGAAATTCTTCGTTTTCAGATATTAGCTTATTAAGCGCTAAGACAATAATCTTGTATCTGGTCTTATTATACCCACCAGATTCCCTTAAGATTTCCTCCTGGAGGCCTGAAAAACCTTCTTCGTCGGCGTTAAGATGTGCGAGGTACTTTTCATAGGGAATGTTTGTGCTCCGTATATAATAAGCTGCAATTGATACATCTAAGGGAAAAGGGGGAATCTCCGCCAGCAACTTTTGGGCATCGGCTTCGTTAAGTTGGTTTGACGCACCCTGTTGCATAATCTGAGAAAATAGCTCTAACTTTTGCCCGCGGGTAAGCTCTCCTATTTGTACCAATGAGCTGATCGGGCTATTGTTAAGAATTGTAGAGTTCCTTGTTGTAATCAGCACTCTACCGACTCCCCACAATGCGGTGTCATGGGGAAAGTACTTTTCGATATCTCTGTAGGTTTCGACGTTGTCATAGATCAGAAGCCAATCCTGACAGGCCCTCAGCCTGTCTCTTACGAAAGCAATAATTCGCTCCTGCTTTTGATTGGGGATCTGTATTTCTTGGATCTCTCTTAATTCATTCTTGTCATCGTCATTATTGGCTAGCGCATATGCTAAATCTTCAAATGACCTTTGCAGTGATTCTTGAGTTTCTGCATTGACCTCCCATACAATTTTATTCTGTAGCGCTTTTCCATAGTTACGAACTAGCGTCGTTTTTCCTGCTCCGCCTATTCCAACTATAGCTACGGATGCAATGCCTTTTTGTTGTTTGAATGCATGGTTTATTTGCGAAATAAGATCAGATCTGTCGACTAAGGTTAGATCACTGGGGAGAATCAGATCTGAGCGCAATGAGGAATTTTGAGAGGCAGGCTTAGCCCACATCAGGCCCGCAAAAATCAAGAGGCAGCACAATAATGCCAGCCCAGCAATAACAGGCCTGCGAGTTCCTTCCTGAAAAACAGGCTGATCTGACGCAGATTCCATAGAGCTGTGGCTTTCAATGCCCGCACTGTATGCCTTAAAATCGTTCACCATCTTATCGATATCATTTTGAGGCAGCAGCTGTTTCAGCATAGAAAAGAACGTGGCGTAATAATTGTCGGAACTTAATATATCAATGGGGAATTGCACTTCAGTTCCATCAGCGGTTGTCTGAAGGATAGCCGCATCTTTAAGCTCCTGTTCAACCAGGCACTTCGTCTTAAAGCCTGCTAATTCTAAGTGATATTTAAGCTTATCTAGTAAGGGTTTCTGGGTATTGATATCAGGCCCATGGGCAATAGAAATATGATTTTCTGACTTGGAAATTCCTTTGATTTGATTCTCAAAAAAAACTTGAGTTAGCAAACTTAAGTAATAGTCATGCTTTATCAAAGAAAGCTTGCCGGACTTTTCAATGAAATCGATAATGCTTTCCCTGGAAGGGCATCCTGTCTTCGCCCTGATGTTCGCCAGGTGCGTGGCAACGGTTTTTGCGGAGATGGATAGGAGTGAAGGGATTGTTTTTGCTGACCTTCCGTTTAAGACGCAGGCAATTACGTCAATCTCTCGCGGCGTAAATTTGATCTTATTTAAATCTTCAAAATGCTCAGAATATATCGCGAGAGGCAGTCTGATGTTTTTATCCAGATAAATCATATATTGTCCTATGCAAAATAATAAATCGGTGCCAATAACAAAACAATTACGGAACGCATTGTATTTATATAATGATATATTATATTTACGTCAAGTTTATAAACTATTGTAATCAAAACAAAATGTTGTGTTGGATCGGTATAGTAGTCTTTATCGGCGAGCTCTTATCCTCACTAGTCCTTAGAAAATAAAAAGGATCTTCATCTTTGATGTGCGCCCTCTTATGGGGGCTATTTTGGAAGCAACCTGGATTCATAAATTGACCTATTGGCTGGACTGGCTCAATTCGAAGGATAAACCCGGGGTATATTAGCAGGCGCAGCTATTGTAAACCGTCAGGATGGCGATAGCTGGCTATGTGGGGCGACGTTTGTTGTATAGTTTACATCCAATAAAAAGGTGATGGTTTATTGCTTAAGGTTCTTAATAGCCGATTGAATCCGCTTCAAATGAGGGGAATCACTGGGGAATCGTGTCGTTATAATTTCCAGTGCTTGTTGATAATAGGATAAGGAGGTGCGCCTCAACTCTTGTGCCTGTTCTTCTTTTTCTGCCAGCTGAGCTCGTTGCGAATATAATTCGCCCAGCATCTCTAGGTCCATAAAAGCTTGTGGGTGATTTGATGCCTGGCAGATTTTCAAACTCTTTTGAAGCAATGCCTCGCCTGTTTCAAGGTCACCTTGCAGGTAATGTAATTTGCCTAAAGTGCGTATGACTTGAGCCGTTTCCTTATGATCTTTTCCATAGTTTTTTTCGTGCCACATAAGACTTTGTTCGAATATCAATTTAGCGCGTTCATAATCACCTTTGGCCATATAAACTTGACCCAGGCAAAACTTGATCCAGCCCACTCTAAAATCTTCTGGATACAGGGTTGTGTAAATTTCATGACATTCTTCTAATATCTTTAGCGACTCTCCAATATGGCCCAGCTCATATTCCACCTGTCCCAGTTTTCCCGCCAGCCGTATCACTTTGTCACAGTTATTCGGATAATATTTTTTGTTGATTGCCAGCCCGAGCTCGAGCAATTCTTTGGCCTTGCCATATTCGCCAATGTCTTTGTAAACCACACCTAATCGCGCTTGGGCTTGGCCAATTCGATAGTGATCTTCATCCAAGCACATTTTGTAAAGTGACAGGCTCTCCTCAAGTAATTTTCGTGCCTCATCGTAATTTCCTAACTCCCGATTTACATCCCCCAGTCTTGAGGTAAGTCTAGCAATGGCAATATATTTGTGTGGATAATTTATGGTAAGTATATCCTTTGCTTTTTCATACAATTCTTTCGCATGAGCATATTCCCCACGGTGGTATGCTCTCATAGCTAGTAGTTGAAGATTTGATGCAACGAGTTCATGGTTTTCACCTTTTATATGCTCATAAATAGTCAGACTTTGGTTAAGTAACTCGTCCGCTTTTCTATATTCCTTGGTTTCCAAGTAGGTAGCGCCCAGGCTTTTCAGCACGTGTGCTAAAAGCAAACTATTATTGTACTTACTGTCCTTAATCAAAATGTCTCTGCATTGTTCCAGAATTGTTGTGGCATTGTCATAGTCTCCTAAGTAAAAATATATCCAGCCAAGTTCTTCGGCGATGATCACCCAGTTTTCTTCCCTAATTAAATCTTCACATTCCAACATTCGCATGAAGTGACTAATGAGGCATTTTAATTTTGTAAAGTTCTCCTGATCGCTGGCTTCAGTGGCTACTGAATCCATGGACATGCAGATAGAACTAATAACTTCATTATCTCTTGCTATACGTAGATGATCGAAAATAATCTTTTGTGTGCTTCTATGGATAGAAAAAGTTGGCTCCGCAGCTGTCGAAAGCGTACCATCCGCAATCAGCGAGTGTTTTTTTAACTGATATATAAAAGCGCTTACCGTCTGATCGCCTTTAAGTCGCTCTAAAATCCCTTGTGGTATGTTCTGTGAGTCCATAAGGCTCACGAGAAGAAATAGGGGTAGGAATTCTTTATTTTCAGCTATAAGCCTTTTAAGCGTTAGCGTGATGATCTTGTATCGTGTCTTATTATAACTGCCGGACTCGTTTAAGATATTTTCATGTAGGCCTGACAAACTTTCCTCGTCAGATTTCAGATGTTCTAAATATTTGGCGTAAGGAATGTTTGTGCTCTTTATATAATAAGCAGCCAGTGATACATCCAAAGGAAAAGGCGGAATTTCAGTCAAGAATTGCTCAGCTGCTTGCTTGTTAAATTCTATGGAACCACCTTGCTTCAAAATCTGTTCAAAGAGGTTAAGCTTTTGGGCATTCGACAATTCACCAATTTGCACTGCAGAATTTATCTGGCTGTTGTTTTGTATGGTACTATTTCGTGTGGTAATGAGTACTTTTCCCATCCCCCATAGGGTTGGGTCATGAGGATAATATTTCTCAATATCCTTGCAACTTTCAACGTTATCGTAGATCAAGAGCCAATTCTTATGTAACAGCAACCTTTCTCTGACAAAGAAAATAATTTTATCCCGCTTCTCGATGGGATCTTTAATGTTTTGCAATTCAGTTAAGGTCTTTTTGTCTTCTTCTGCGACAGAAAGGGCATAGGCCAGGCTCTCAAATGATCGTAGCAGTGATTCCTGGTTTTCTGCATTAACTTCCCACGCAACGCCACTATTGATTTGTTTGGCATAGAACCTTGCGAGCGTTGTCTTTCCAGCACCGCCAATTCCAACTATGGCGACCGACTGAATTCCTTTTTGATTGCTGAACTCGTTCGTAATCTGCGCAATCAAATCAGATCTATTGACTAAAGTTACCTGACTAGGAAGAATCAGATCAGAACGAATATGCTGTGATTTGTTTTGACTGCCAGTACTGGTGTCTCTCCCCCCATTCAAGTAGAAAAAGCAACATCCGACGATTAGTATCCCTAACCCTACTGCAAATTTGGATAGCAAGTAAGTCTTCTTTTCGGAATCAGGAGATCCTAGCTCTCTGCTTTCCCGGTTAGCTTGAAGATGCTCGCCTGATTCCTTGCATGGAAGAGGATCATAGTGGTCTTTAAATTCATGGGTAATTTTTTGAAGGTTCGCCTCGGGCAAGATTACGGGTAGAATCTCTAATAATGAGAGATAATAGTCACCCCAATTATCGGGATCATCATTTTTTGAGCAAAGGAAAAGAACAATTCCATTGCTGCGAGATTCCCCAGTTTCACTAAGTAATGCTTGTGCTTGGGGATTTGCTTCCTCAGCAGATGGAAGGGCATATATAAGGAATTCGTCTATCCGGGGCTCCCTTACAAAATCGCCTCCCTCTCGATACTCCACATTTACCAATAACCCCGAAAGCTTTAAATGGGTTTCGATAGAGTCAATGTGGGGATCTTTCGTGCTTTGAGTTTTACTGCAAAGAATGGTACAGGTCGGTTTTGCTTCTTGTTTCAATTTTGAAACGCCCTTCAGGCATTTTTCAAAAGCTGACTGGGCAATCAAATTTGAATAGTGCTGCCTTAACATAGAGACCTTCCCAGATCGCTCAAGAAAGTCAATGATACGCTCGCGTGAATTACAATCCAGCTTGAACATTATATTTCGAATATGTGTGACAACTGTTTTGGGGGAGATGCATAAGAAATGAGCGATTTTGCTGGTCCCTCTTGCACTTAAGAGGCACGCCAGAATGTCAATTTCGCGTCGTGTAAAGTTGATGTCACTAAGGTTGACTAGATAATCAGTATAGAGATCGATAGGAAGATAAAGTTGCCTGCTAATCACAATTATACCCAGTTACTCTTTATGCGAATCTTCATGAAATGAACACAATATCTATGCTATTTCCATAGATATCCCGGAATATACATAGATTCATATAAATAGTAAAGATAAATAGGGCTCTTATGCAAAACGGGTGGGTTGGATGTAATCAAGTCAGCTGAATGATAAGATAGATGGAATGAATGCAATATTAGCCAACCATCCCAAAATCATGCAGTGCTGGGACGGGTCTCAGGTAGCTAAGCTGCATTTCGTATCTATGTATTAACTTTCTAAAATGGGCTGAGGATCCCATATAACTGTATAACATTTTAATATTCAGGGCAAAAGAGGGTTTGAAATTTTTTCGTACTCTGGGGCTTTGTGCACTATTAATTTTCATGCGAAGGCCCTGAATCAAACTCGCTGGACAACTTGTCAGATATTATATAACCTATAAAAAAATAAGATCATAAAAGAAATATGACAGCCATTATGATTAGCCGAATCATTCGTCTAATACCGTGTATCATCTTGCCGCTTTCGGGATGTGCTGTTGGTCCTGATTTTGAAATTCCTGCTGCACCTGAAATTGAATCCTATACTGCGGCTGAGATGCCTTTGACCAGCGTTGAGACCAAAGGCCACGGGGGTGGTGCGCAGCATTTTGTCAAAGGAGGAAGTATTCCTGCTGATTGGTGGCGTTTATTTCATTCCAAAAAGCTGAATGATTTAATTGAAAAGGGTATTAAAAATAACAATAATTTAAAAGCGGCTCAGGCGGCTCTGCGCCAGGCAGAGGCCAATTATTGGGTAGCCATTGGTCCCCTTTTTCCGGCGGTGACGGGGGGTGGAAACGGCTCGAGGCAAAGAGTTAATGGGGCGTCATTAGATGAGACTAGCCTGCAGCCCGTGACCTTTAACCTGTTTAATGTGGGTTTCAATCTGTCGTATACCTTGGATGTGTTTGGGGGAATCCGGCGGCAGGTGGAGGCAGCTGGCGCTCAGGTGGATTTCCAGGACTTTGAGGAAAAAGCTGCATTCCTGACCCTTACATCCAATATCGTGACCACAGCCATAATGGAAGCTTCCTTACGCGCTCAGATTGATGCTACGCAGCAACTGGTATTTTTCCAGGAGAAAAACTATGAGATCTCGAAGAAGAGCTTTGATTTGGGGGGGAAGTCGAAAATTGACACATTGGCTCAGGAAGCTCAGCTGTATCAAACAAAGGGATTAATTGCACCTCTGCAAAATAGCCTAGCACAACAGCGGACGACCCTGGCGGTTTTGGTCGGCGAGCTGCCTAGCGCCAGTACAATTACGCCTTTCGATTTAGATGAAATAACATTGCCGACGGAAATGCCAATGGGAATTCCCTCGTGTTTGGTTCATGGGCGTCCGGATGTTAGGGCCGCAGAAGCCCTGCTGCATGCTGCTAGTGCTCAGATTGGAGTGGCAACGGCTAACTTATTGCCGCAATTTACGATTACGGGAAATTATGGGGGAACCTCTAATTTTATTAAGGACCTGTTCAAACACTCAGCTAATGTTTGGACCCTTATGGGTGGGGTCTTGCAGCCTATCTTCGAAGGTGGAGCGCTTATTGCTAAGCAAGATGCAGCCATTGCCGCCTTTGAGCAAGCGTTTGCGCAATATCGCGAAACTGTTTTAGAAGCTTACAAGAATGTGGCGGATGCGCTGCAGGCTTTGGAGCTGGATGCTGTTCAGTTGCAAGTCTTGACGGAGGCCGAAAGAGCGGCAACAGAATCACTCAAGCTCACCCAAGTCCAATATGATTTGGGTGCGGTGAGTTATCTGAATTTAATCATCGCGCAGAGACAGTATCTTCAATCCCGCATTAGTCGTATTCAGGCTTTGGCCTCACGGTATACAAATACGGCTGCCCTTTTTCAGGCCTTGGGTGGCGGGTGGTGGAACGAGAAGGGACAGTTGTCCCCTTGTGCTTTAAAAGAACAGAAAGGGTCAGAAAATGTTTTATGACCGGAAAATCGTAATATCCAAACGTATGAAGGTTATGCTGGTGTGCTCAGCCATTGTTTTTGGCGGCGTGGGGGCTTATTTGGTCTTCGGAAATTTTATGATGAAGAGATCTTTGGCTGGCATGCATGGGATGCCTGTCGCCGTAACCGCCATGCAGGTAAAGATGGAGCCTTGGCAATCCAGGCTAGTTGCGGTGGGCTCCTTGAGGGCAAAAGACGGTGTTGATGTCACCACAGAAGTGGTTGGTCTGGTGGATACGGCTGCTTTTATTCCGGGGGCTAGAGTTAATAAGGGCGACTTGCTGGTGCAACTGAATGCTGATGTGGAGGTTGCGTCGTTACATTCCTTGCAAGCTCAGGCGGAGCTGTCTCGGGTAACCTATGAGCGTGATAAGAAACAGCTTAAAGTACAAGCGGTCAGCCAAGCTCAGGTAGATATCGATGAAGCCGATCTTAAAAGTAAGCAGGCGCTGGTGGCTCAGCAGGCAGCGGTTGTCGCTAAGAAAAAAATCCTGGCGCCCATAAAGGGGCGTTTGGGTATTTCGCTGATTAATGTGGGGCAGTTTTTAAATCCGGGGGATAAAATTGTTACGCTGCAATCGTTGAATCCAATCCTGGCGGATTATTTTCTGCCGCAACAAGAGCTCTCGCATATTAAAGTGGGGCAAGACATTGTGCTGTCCACGGATACCTATCCGGGGGTGAAGTTTAAAGGAAAGATAACGACCATAAATCCTAAAGTAGATCCGGCCACCAGAAACTTCGAGGTTGAAGCTACGATAGTCAATGCTGACGAGAAATTATTGCCTGGAATGTTTGGTCAGGTAGAGATTACAACGGGAGCTCCACAAGAATTCCTGACCCTGCCCCAGGCGGCCATCACTTATAATCCTTATGGCGATTTGGTTTATATATTGAAGGAAAAGGAGAAGGACAAAGACGGCAATATGATCTATATGGCCAATCAAAGATTTGTAGTCCTCGGGGAGACGCGAGGCGATCAGGTGCAGGTGACGAAAGGGCTGGAAAAGGATGACTTGGTGGTCACCTCGGGGCAGATGAAATTGAAGAATGGGAGTCTGGTGATGGTTAATAACAAGGTGGTGCCGGCCAACAATCCTGATCCAAAATTGGATAATAAATAGAATGGATAGCTAGCATGAGCTTTACAGACCTATTTATTCGCAAACCCGTTCTGGCCACAGTTGTGAGTCTGATTATACTTGTTTTGGGCTTGAGGTCTATGTGGTTGTTGCCGGTGCGGGAGTTTCCTTACACCCAGAACGCGGTGGTGACGGTTACCACCGTTTATACGGGTGCTGATCCGGAATTGGTGGCTGGGTTCATCACCACGCCGCTGGAGCAGTCTATTGCGCAGGCCAATGGTATCGATTACATGACGTCTACGAGCAATCAAAACGTCAGTACCATTGTGGCCAATTTGCGGCTTAATTATGATTCTCAGAGGGCCCTGACTGAGATCAATACAAAGGTCAATGCAGTATTGAACCTTCTGCCCAAAGATGCCCAATTGCCGAGTATTACTGTGGCTATCGGAGATGTTCTGGATTCGATGTACATTGGGTTTTACAGTGATATTTTGCCCAGCAATAAAATTACGGATTATTTGGTGCGGGTGGTGCAGCCAAGATTGCAATCGGTGCCTGATGTGCAGCTAGCGGAGATTATTGGGGCGCGGAACTTTGCTATGCGCGCGTGGCTAGACCCGGTCAGGATGTCGGCTTTTGGGGTGACCTCGGCGGAGAGTGTCAACGGCGCTGACAGCTAACAACTTCATTGCAGCGGTAGGCCGAACCGATGGGGATGTGGTGACGGTTAATTTAACGACTGAAACCAGTTTGGTCAGTGTGGAAGAATTTAAGAACTTGGTGGTAAGGCAAGAAAACCAAACGATTGTGCGATTGAAAGATGTGGCAACAGTTTCTTTGGGGGCTGAAGATTACGATACCTCCGTGAAGTTCGATGGTCAGCATGCGGTATTTGTCGGAATTCAAATTGCACCTTCGGCGAACCTGCTTACGGTTATTAAAAATGTGGAAGAGATATTTCCTTCTATTCAGGCAGCTCTGCCCGAAGGTATGACGGCGACCATCGGCTATGACGCAACAAAGTATGTGAATTCATCCATTTATGAGGTGAAAAGTTCCCTGGCGGAAGCTATTGCCATTGTGATCTTTGTCATTTTCCTGTTTCTGGCTTCTTTCAGATCGATCCTTATCCCCATTGTGGCCATTCCCCTTTCTCTTATTGGTGCGTTGTTTATTATGTTGATGTTGGGGTATTCAATTAATTTGCTGACACTGCTGGCACTGGTGCTTTCTATTGGGTTGGTGGTTGATGACGCCATTATTGTGGTGGAAAATGTCTATCGGCATATTGAACAGGGGATGAAACCGATTGAAGCTTCCATTCTGGGGGCTAGGGAGCTTGCCAGTCCTATTATTGCTATCACTGTGGTGCTCATTGCCGTTTATATACCTATCGGGTTTATGGGAGGGCTGACAGGTGCGTTGTTTACGGAATTTGCCTTTACCCTGGTGGCGGCCGTAACCATTTCAGCGATCATTGCATTGACCTTGTCGCCTATGATGTGCTCGAAGTTCCTGACGGACAAAGGTGAAGGGCGTTTAGCCATTTTTGTGAATGAGCGATTCAATCGGCTCGAAAAGGGATATGAAAAATTCCTGCGGGAGAGCTTGAATCAGCTGAATGTTTTTGCGGTTTTTGCGCTGATTGTTCTGTCTAGTCTGTATTTTCTGTATTCATTCTCCCGTTCTGAGCTGGCCCCGCAAGAAGACCAGGGCTTTGTGATTGCGCAATGGACGGCTGCGCCGAATGCCTCTTTGAGTCAAACAGAGGTATATGGCAAACAAGTGTATGATGCTTTCTGCCAATTCCCAGAAAAAGATAAGGTATTCCAATTGGAGGGCAGGGGTGGCTTGAACCTAGGTTTTGGCGGTATTGTTTTGACACCGTGGGACGAAAGAACAAGAACGACGAACCAGATTCAGCCAATTATGCAGAAATATTTCACGCAAATTGCGGGGGCCAATGTGGCTGCGTTCCAGCGGCCTTCTCTGCCCGGTGGAGGGCGTGGTTTGCCAGTGCAGTTTGTTATCCAAACTACGGAGTCTTACGAGCTGCTGAATGATGTGACGCAGGACATTATGGATAAGGTGAACGCCAGCGGCATGTTTGTGTTTTTGGATGTGGATCTTAAAATCGATAAGACTCAAACTAAGGTGAATCTAGATCGGGAAAAGGCTGCGCTGTTGGGGCTGGATATGCAGGCTATAGGCGGCTTGCTACAGTCTTCGTTGAGTGAGGGGTATGTGAACTTTTTTAACTACTCAGGTCGGTCCTATAAGGTGATTCCGCAGGTAGAGAGAAGAGATCGAGGCAATGCCAATCAGCTTTTAAATTATTATTTTAAGGCTGCCGATGGCACGGCTGTTCCTCTGTCCACCATTGCAACCATTAAAACGGTTGTGGTGCCGGAGTATATTACTCACTTTCAACAGCTGAATGCGTCGACGATTTCAGGAGTCCCTGCGCCGGGTGTGACTATTGGTGGGGCTAATGATTTTTTGAAGAGCGTGGCAAAAGAAGTGATGCCACAGGGATATAGCATCGACTTTGCGGGTCAGTCACGGCAGTATGAGCAGGAAGGTTCAGCGTTGGTTGTCACTTTCTTCTTTTCTATTTTGATTATTTTCCTTGCGCTGTCGGCATTGTTTGAGAGCTTTCGAGATCCGCTCATCGTTCTCATCAGTGTGCCCATGTCCATCTGTGGCGCCATGATCTTTATTGCTATGGGCATTGGTGGCGCCACTTTGAATATTTATACGCAGATTGGGCTGGTGACCCTTATTGGGTTAATTAGTAAGCATGGTATATTGATCGTGCAATTTGCGAATGATCTGCAGAAAGAAGGCAAGACCAAACGCGAAGCTATCGAGATGGCGGCATCTATCCGCTTGCGGCCTATTTTGATGACCACGGCGGCGATGGTTTTGGGGGTGTTTCCTCTGATTATAGCTACGGGTGCAGGTGCTGTGAGCCGGTATAGTATTGGCCTGGTGATTTCAACGGGAATCTCCATCGGGACGTTCTTTACACTGTTTATGGTGCCGGCTATGTATATGTTCTTGGCGGATGATTTAAAGAAGGGTTAGGCAAGCTTCTTGGCCTTAGGGCCCCTTGTTTTTCGATGAAAAATTTAAGGGATACTAACAAAGGGCGCGGTCCCCCACAAGTGTGCAATTTCAGCACTTTCAGGAAAATCTGGGATGTCGAAAAGGGGTGTAATGGGAAACCATTTTCAAATCCACGATAACTGGTCAAAAAACGAGACCAAGCTCTGAAAGGACAAGATTGATTGTTCACGTATATCCTGAGCGAATGGTAAGAGAGTGAAAAGAAGCATTAAAGACGCCTACGCTAATCTTTTCCCTACTTAAACGAAAAGATACTCCTGATATTCCCGAAAAAGGCCTTCTCTTTGTAGTCTATATACAATTTCGGGCGACTATTTCTTAAAGTTGCTACAGCAAAATTCGAGATTCTTGCGTTATTGCCTAGGGAAAGATAACTTAATTCCAGGCATCTTGCAGAGAATATCTTCACGGATGAACCGGTGATCTTGTGACAATATTTCATATCTAACGATCTTAGTTGGGGGAGACTTTGAGCCAGCACCCTTATGCCCGCGTCGGTAATTGAATTACAATCCTGAACACTCAATATAAGTGGATGGGGATAAGGCCCTTTTAACTGGGAAAATGTATCCTTGCCAATCTGTGAACATCCTTCCAGACTCAACTCCCCCAGTCGAGGACAGCCTGACAGCAAGCAGGCCAATGCTGCACTTGTAAGGTGATCGTTACTAGACACAAAGAACTGATGTAAATTGGAACAGCCTTTCGACAAAGCTATAACTGCGTTATTAGTAATTTGGGTTTGGCAAGGCAACCAAATAACTTGCAAGTTCGAACAGCCACCAGCCAGTTTTGTGATTGTATCGTCGTTCAGCTGCTGACAGTGACTAAATATTAAAGCAGCTAATTTTGAACATCGTGCGAGCTCAACAATCCCTTCATTTCCTACATTCGGTGTGTTCCACATCATGACTTGAGTCAAATTGGGGCAACCAGACCCAATCGCTTTCATCGCAGCATCAGTCATGATATAGCTGGAAAGCTCAAGAGTCTCAAGTATATTACTATGTCCCGCCAATTCAATTAAGGGAGCATCAGAAATGAAAGCTGAGGCGAGTTTTAGTTTTCTCAGACATGCCAGCTTTGCTACAGCATATATAGTCGCATCCCTTATTCCTGGTCCGGAATCAATTGTTAAAGAATTTAGATGCGGGTTATTCTGAACAAAAGCGAGGGCTACGTCGTTTCTTCCAGCATCCAACCTTAGAGTTAATCCCCGCAGATTTTTGAGCCTGTATGCAAGCAGCAGTAAGGCATCAGGTGAAACTTTTTCACCCCCAAACAGCGCCAGAGAATCGAGGGCCCTACCGTTTCTCACGAGGTAGAGAATAGCCTCATCAGTAACGTTGTTTTTAGGACGCAGATGTTTACGGTTTAGGACCAATTTGAATGCGCGTGGGCTTGCAGAGGAGAGTGATAAAGCTGTTTGTCCATCCAGTTTATTAACGATCAACTGATTTACGTTGCTATCCCCTGGAAAAGGTAATGGTCGCGTATCTTTAGTTGATAATACCCACGCATATTCCTGTGCCTCTCCTCGGTTGCTATGTACTTGAGACTTATGCTCGGACTCTCTAGGTTCGTCGCCATAATTATCTGTTTGGCTAGGAAAAGCAGGCAAAATTGTACAATTAAATATTAAGAGAGAGAATAGAAAATTCTTCATTGTAAGACCCGGCATGTTGAAAAAAGCATTGGTGGTGTTAAGATATACTCAAGTCTACTTAATTTGCAATCCGAAAAAAATACGGATGCTGGAATCTGGCGACCTCATATGCATATCCGTGTGATTATGGGAATGAGCTCGACTTTACTGTACTTCTGCTGCAGTTATTTTGATGAGATTTGTCAGCCACTCGCTATCATCCAACTTTTCACTCGAAATAAGCAGACGTGGTTTCGCCCCAACATAAGGACACCCTTCTACGAAGTCTCCTATAAATGCTTTTCCAGCAACGGTTGGCTTAACAAATAGTTCGTTATTACAAACCAAAGCCACTATTTTTCCATCACAATAAAGTGCGTATTCTCCAAACATCTTTTTTGCAGATACGGAGCCTGCTCCTGATATTTGGTCCAGAATAAAATCAACAAGGGTTTGCTTGGATGACATTTTTGTCCTATGCAGCTATGGGTGAGCATAATTCTACGAAATATCATAGATTATGTTAACTCTCATATTGAACTATTACATCTGTAGTTGGGAAATTACCACTTTTTAGGGAAAAAGCCATAATTTTTCGAGGTCATTTTTTGGTAAAGGTTTGCTAAACCAGTAACCCTGAATAAGGGAGCATTGATAAGCCCGTAAAAACATCAATTGTTCTTTTGTCTCAACACCTTCTGCTACAACTTCTAATCCTAGGCTTTTTCCAATAATAATAATATTATGAGTAAGAGATGCGGATTTAGTGTTATGTGTAATTGGGTCAATAAAAGATTTATCGATTTTTAAAGTGCAAACAGGAAGTTCTCGTAAATAACTCAAAGAAGAATACCCTGTTCCAAAATCATCAACCACAAAGCTAACACCAAGATTCAATATATCTTTCATGATCTTAATGGCTTCATTGAGGTCTTGAATAAAGGCGCTTTCGGTAATCTCTAATTTCAATAATTGAGGTTTTAATCCTGTTTTAATCAGAATATCTGAAATTGTTTTTTTAAAATCTCTACTTAATAAAAGTTCTTTCGTAACGTTTACAGAAACAGATAAGGGATGCAGACCTTTTTCTTGCCACTCCTGTGCATCTTTGCAAGCTTGTTCCATAACCCATTTTCCTAAATCAATAATGAGTCCAGATTCTTCTGCAACGGGAATAAATTCTATGGGTGAAATCGGTCCCTTTTCTTTATCATACCAGCGGCACAGAGCCTCTACGCCCATAATTCTTTCACTCTGACAATCCACAATTGGTTGGTAATTAAGGGTAAGTAAATTTTCTTCTATAGCCTCGCGGAGTTTTTTTTCCAAATTAAAATATTCTGTGAGCCCTTGGGATAAATGATGAGCATAAAATTGGAAGCTAGAATTTGATGATGAGGTGGAATCTCTAGCCAAAGAAGTCTTTTCGATGAGCTCATTGGCTTTTGACCCGTCTTTTGGGAAAACACTGCCTCCTATAGCACAGGTAAGGACATTAAGATTTCTTTCGCCATTATTATTGAAAACATCTTTTTGTAGGAATGATCTCTTAAAAATAGCCAAGAGATCATTAATGATAATCTGGAAATCTTGAGTTTCTGAGAAATTTCTAGGGGCTTCTATGAAGAAGAAAAAATTATCATGCTCATCATTACAAATGTTTAAGTCAATTTTTTTTATTTCTCGAAGGCGTAAACATACTTCTTTTAAAATCTTATGAGCAAAAATTTGCCCAAAAACATTTTTAATATCATGAAATCTCATAATATTTAATGAAAGAACGATGATTTCACTATCAGCATCATTTTGCTGAATAGCTTCTTCCAACCGTTCTTGAAAGAGACGACGATTTGGAAGATCTGTAATGGGGTGATAAAAAACGGCTTTTCTTAAATTGCCATAGACTTGAGTCAGGGTATAATGAGAATGAACTTCTTGTTCTACAAGCTTAGCTAACTGCAAAAGTTGATTCTGGTGTGTCGTATTAAATTCACGGGCCTTGAAATCAATTAGACAAAGAGTTCCTATAGGGTAATCCTCTGGCCCCCTAATAATAGCACCGGCATAGAATCGCACAAATGGTGCATTCTGGACTAAGGGGTGAAAAATGAATTGATCATCCGCTAGCATGTCTGGAATAACAAGGAGCCTATCTTCTAAAATTGCATGCGCACAAAAAGAAATATTTCTGGAAGACATGTCGTTGGAAGTATCTTCCGCACTCACGCCACAAGCAGACTTAAACCACTGTCGATTAGCATCAACCAGACTAATTAGTGAAACAGGGGTATTAAAAATGTCTGTAGCAAATTTGGTATATCGGTCAAACCTTTCTTCTTGTTCTGTATCCAAAATTTTCAGATCATAAAGATCTTTGAGACGCGAACTTTCAAAAACTGGGATTGAGGCTGGTATGTAATCTAAGGCCTTTTTAATGATATGCGAATAATTTGTTGTCATTATCCATTTCTTCCCATATTTATGATTAAAAATGTATTAAATCTATTATTAAATAAATAATTTAATATTTCGTTACGAGAAATAATTTATTTCTTTTCGTGATTCAGCTCATATTACGGTAGTAGGCCCAAAGAGCTACATGCAGTTTAGCGGAATCGGTGAAATTTTCATAAACGCGTTTCAAAAAATTAAAATCCCATAAACTTATGATTATGGGACTAAGATGGAATCAAATCTGTGCAGAAATAATTCTTATGAATTAATTGCCCTCCAGGAAACAGTTATTGCATGCATTTAGACCAAAACTATTGCTACTTATCGCCGGCGCCTTTACGCGCAACGTTGTCGGCCTTGACCTGACGAACGGCTAGCTTAAGACAATCTCTCAATACTGTCTTGGTCATCAAACGATCAAGCTGTACGGCTTTTTCAAAAGCAATTTTTGCCTGACTTAGACCCTCATGAAACCCTGGCATGCTTTCTATTTCGATATATTTATCAGCAAGAAGTTCAGGATTGGCCATAAAATGGGATATCACCATTAGGTACTTAGCCCTATAGGATGGAGGGTTAAGGGATTTCTTTTGTGCATTACCCAAATGCAATCTAAAAGCCTCGATCAAAACGGGTGTCAATAATTTCTCTAGCCCAAGCTTATTCAAATTAAGCATATAAGCCTCTAATTTATTGGCGCCATCACGATGTCTATGGAGGTAGCCTAGATAGAGAGGCAAAACCACACGTAATGTTTTTTTCACCGACTCATCGGAAGCCATCTTAAGGGTATTTTGAAGCTTATTTATATTTAATTGGGTTTTTACTGCGTCGTCCCATCCGCACAACTCCAATTCAGACATGCAGGTTAAGCCCAGCCTGCTGACATAGGAGCTGTCGGTTTCAATGACTTTTCTATCTGGCAATCTGATGGCTTGTTCGAAGTAATGGATTACATAGAACAACGGCTCGTAATATTTTTTCCAGGACGCTAGTTGTGCTTCTCTACAGCCAAAGCCAATTGTTGTGGGCAACACGCCGTCTGCTTCTTGCAAATCTGCCTCGTGAAGGTGAGTTTTATAAAATCTGAAAGCCACATGTAAAAACTTCTCTTCAGGTGTCGACAACCTTCGAAACTTGTCTGCATAAAGCGCTTGTGTGCACAATCTCCATTCGGTCAATGATGGAACTTCGCTAGGACCTGACAAAATAAATTGCGAAACCGTGTCAACATACTGCCTGAACGCAATTTCTTCTATAGGATCGCCGTGTGCCTTATTTGCGTCATGAGGGTTCAATCGACTGGTGTAGAACACTTGTATTTTAGCATGAGCTCCCAATACCTTGCGTGCCTTAATGGCCCAGTCATTAGATTCTTCAATGTTCACAATGCTATCATTCCTGTTATGCAGGATCAATATAGGTTTGGCGATTTTGGCAATCTCGTCTTCTTTTGACACATCACTCAAGTAGTCCGATTTAGACCTATTAAAATACCACCCAGGTTTATCTTTTCCCAGTCCACCACTATGGCTGATGTAACCATCAAATGTATGAGGGTAAAGCTTAGCTTGATAGATTGTCGCCAAGCCGCCAAAGCTACAGCCACTTAGGTAAATGGAAAGATTGTTCAAACCGGACAATTCTGGATCAATGGACTCAGGGCTTGCCTTAAAAGCGGCATAGAAGGCATTTATACTGTTTTGAACTTTGGTATAAACTTGCTCGGGCATTTTTAACTGCTCGGATCTGTGACCCCCAAATTCAAGGATATCTACCATGTTAAGAGTAATTATTACTATGCCACGGGACAAAAGAATTTGATGATAATTACTGAGGAGAACCTTTGTATAGTATTTATGTATTTCTCCCCCTCCATATACTTCAACCAAAATAGCTTTAGGAGTTGTTAAAGGAAGGTATATGTTATAGCCAATTGGGGAGCTGTGATGTATCCTAGCTCCCAATTTAGTTTTACCTTCCCATCGCTTTAAGTTTTCAGCATAAAGCCTTTTAGCATTCCCAGTACTGATACTGGCAATTGAATAATCTCTAATCGGTTGAATTTCTAATTCTAAGTAGCCAGTCCTATTGAAAATTACTTTCCTGCAGTGATCATCAACAACAGCAGGCATAATCGGGGATGCACACTCCCCGGGGGTATGGTTGAAGAGCCTTTCCGCAAAAGTCCGTTGTTCATTCTTTAAGAAGGCGACGATCTTGCCATTTATATGCACAGTTAGCGCTTCCTCTGGATCTATAGCGGAGTTGTCGGCAGGGATAACTTTGTTACTTTTTAACCCAGGTTCTATTTCACTGTTGTGATCTCCGGGCAGTGAGGCATTGGACACACCGTTAAAGGCTGCAGCTACGAGAGCTACCAATAAGATTTTTTTTAAAGAAAGTATGTGCATGAAAATATTCCTTATTCTTTAAACATTAAGATCTACTGCAGTAACATTAGAACAGGTAGTGTCAGCGAGTTCTGCGTATTCGTTGCATGAAGTTCATAGGGTCATATCAACAGGGTGTCAATCTAAGTATGGGGCTGGTTTATGTCAAGGACGTATTTATTGGTAGGCATTATAAAACTTTAAAACAGTCAGGCAACTTGCTTCAAGTTCCGATAGTGCATGTTTATGGGGTGGAACACGCAGGGCCAGGCGTTAGAAATCATAACAAGATCTATATCTTGGAAAGAACGAAATCCATTAAGGCCTTTGCTGCTGGTTTTGGATGTTGGGTTGCTGGATAATGCACGTGGTAGTTTTCGCTCACCATCTCTTCTCCTACAAGCAGTTGAACAAGCTGCCCTTTCTCCACATGGTCCTTAGCGGTAAAATCGAATAGAACAATCAAACCTAAGCCCTGCAAAGAAGCCGACATAAAGGACTCATGAGCATTAACCACAAGGCTTGGTGTGACTTGGATAGAATGACCATCCCTAAACGTAACCATCAAATTATCTGGCCTGTTCCCGTGGCAAATGAATTTGTGGTCCAGCAATTCTTTGATTGACTTGGGCTCGCCGTGGCTTTTTAAATAGCTGGGAGCTGCATAGATATTTGGGTATGAGGTAAAAAGTTTCTTCTGAATAAGGTCACCATCCCAATGACGGATAAGACCAAAACATAAGTCTAGGCCCTCTTTTTGCACATCCGCTATGCGATCGGCCACATCTAGGGTTATAAGAACTCTTGGATAAAGGGTGGAAAATTCTTTCAGGTGAGGTGTTATATAAACATCCGCAAAAGCAGTCGTCGAAAACACGAACAAATTCCCGCTGGGCTCACTTTGGAATGAATGAACCATGTCTTCTAAATTATCCATGTCTTTCAGTAGCCGCTTGCAATGGGTATAAAACATCTCTCCCACATCTGTGATCTGAAATTTCGTGCTGGTTCTATAAATAAGCTGGGTACCGAGCATATCCTCAAGGGCCTTTATTTGCTTACTGACAGCGGTCGCCGAAACATTCGACTGGCGTGCCGCAGCGCTGAATCCTCGGCTCTCGACCACAGTTACAAACATTTTAAGCTGGTTCACATTCATGTATCACAACTCCTGAGTTACACAACTCAGCATAAACTAAAAGTTTAAGCCTTTCAACATCAAACTCAGTTCCAGGTTTGAACAAAATAATCAACAATCACTTTGTCACTGGACTTAAATCGCATCAATAGGAGAATAGTTATGAAGAGTACAATTAAAATAAGGGTTATATTCGCTGGGATATCCAATCCCGAGAAACAATTCAGGCAGTTGGCTGACCTGCTTCCTTATCAAGACCTAGGCGTAGAGCTAAGTCTCAGCTACAACAGCGCAGGCCCTGTCCATGGGCAGACAGATATTGAGCACTCATTGGCCCGTGGCACTATGGTGTTGCAAGCTATTGCAGCTGAGAAGGAAGGTATGGATGCCATCGTCATCGACTCTATGGGTGACACAGGGCTGTTCGAATGCCGTGAAGCCGTCAATATCCCGGTCGTCGGCATGACTGATAGCTCATGCCGTGTGGCGCAAATGTTGGGTAGAAAATTCGGACTTATAACTGCGGGTAAGTGGCATGGCTATGCGTTAGAGCGCCTCATGAAGTCATACGGTATCTTCTCGCAGTTCGTAGGATTTGAGACGTTGAATTACCAGCCGTTTACGGATTTTACGGATTCGAATAAGCGCCTAAATCAAACCATTGTTTCCGCCATTGATAAACTCTTGGAGCTAGATGCAGACACAATAGTATTAGGAGGCAGTTATTTCATAGGAAGAGACAATGTCATTTCAGAGTTACTATCTGGTGAAAAATATAAGGACCTAGTCGTCATAGACCCATTACCCCTGGCCATAAGGTTTGCCAGAATGTTAGCCGATGCCGGGCTATCTCACAGCAAACGCATCTACTCAACCCCAAAACACGCCACACCAGTCATAGGCTATCCGTTGATAACAACTACTCCTGGAGCAATAGCATAAGGTAGTGAATTTAGGTCATTTCAAATTAAAGGATCCTAGCTAAACACTAGGGCCCTTTTCTTGAAGATACATCAGCTGGCACCGAAAACGCATGAATAGGGGATGCGTCATAGGTTGTGGCTACTTACGTCTTTTCAATCTAATCTCCGCAAGCAAAGGCACATTAATTGGGACTTTTGGATCGTTGGCTAACTGGAGCTTTGAACAATCATCTTGGAGTTTACCCTCGCGGTTTAGGGCATAGAGGTAACTTGTGACCTGGAGGATCCTATCCATGTTATACTCGCCCAAGTAAAACAAATCATCACATAGCAAGCCTAATACACCTTCGATCTCTTGCCGTGGGATACGTTTAGTGGCGAGTTTGTTAGCACATCTAAGAAATAAAGATGCTGAGTCATACTCTAAGGTGTCAACGTTTGTGATATCGCCACACGGCTTGGGGTTTCCAACAAGACGTCCCTTGAGGATTTGCGGCATACATGACTCAGTCTTCAACAATTTCGGGTCCAAGCTCTGCAGTTGGCTTGCTGTCTTATCAGAAAAGAGATCAGAATGGCAAATGCCTTCTGGCAATACAAAATCCCAATAAAATTGTTCAGAAACAACCTTGAGTTTCTATTGCGCATGTCTTTGGGATGGCGAGTGCAGGGTGTTAGCTATCCTATCTTGAGGGAAAATAGAGCGAGCTATTTCCTTTAGACGGGTTCAATTATTTGCTATAATTAAATATCATAACAGCCGGGGGTATCATGAAAATTGCATTAATTGGAGCAACGGGCATGGCAGGCGCTCGTATACGCGATGAGGCCCTGAAGCGTGGGCATAAGGTAACTGGTATTGCACGCCATACGGACACACTGCCAAAACACGAAAATTTGAAGATCGTTCAGCTCGACGCAGGAGACGTATCCAAATTGACGGAGGTTCTCCACGGTCATGATGTTGTGATTCTCGCTGTAAAGTATAATAAAACAGACGCAGAGCAAATCTTTGGGGCGATCCGTAAGGCTGGCATAAAACGCATTGCTGTTGTAGGTGGGGCAGGATCCCTAGAGGTGGCCCCTGGCAAGTTCCTCGTTGACGATCCGAGCATGCCCGCCGCCGCCATTCCACAATCTAAAGCAAATGCTAAGATGTTAGAAATGTTGAAGTCGATTAAGGATTTGGAGTGGATATACATCTCACCTTCGGCCAATTTTTTCGATGGAGACGCCCGCGGCAATGTGCGCTTTGGCAAAGATCAGTTGCTAAAGGATGAGGAAGGCAAAAGTTCAATCTCCACAGGAGATTACGCCATTGCCATGCTCGATGAAATCGAGAATCCAAAGCATTTGCGAGAGCGCTTTACAGTCGGATATTAACTATACCCTGAAAGGGCAAGATTAAGCTGGCTAGGTTCTGTGCACCTAATTATCTCAGCTAAAGAATGATCTAAACGCAAACAAGGAATCCAATTCTTTGCTAGTTTAACCTTAAACCATGCGATAATGAGGTGAAAAATTACTTAGGCCTTAATATGTTGTGATCATCACTTGTGAGTCGCGCTGTCTCTGGCTATTTTCATTTACAAATGTCCGACTGAGTTGGAGACAGACTTAAGCTTTTTTCATGATCCACTGCTTCTTGTGAAATATAAAAATGCTTGGCCTTTGGGTCGTTGTCTTCTACCCAAGCGGCGGTTTTTTTATGCTCGTTAAAATATCGATCAAACAGAGTGAACAAATCAGCCTTCTTGCTATTCCAATCGTCCAATAAGTGCTCACCTGCCTTGCTTTTAGTCTTAACTACTTCGAAGAGGCTACAAAAGAATCGCTGCGTTCGAGGCAAACTACACTCGATGACAGAGCTCAAGTCAATACGCGTGGGCATGAGATAATAGTTAAAGTAATAAATGAGGTCGAGGTCGCCGATATGATAGCATCGTCCGTGTGTGACATGTTTGATGCCATAGTTAGTCGCGAAGTCGTCCGTGACGTGCATACCCATGTAATAAACGCCGGCCCACTCGCCATAGAGGAATTCAAAGATCATAGAGTCCGATAATTTATCGTCCGCCTGTAGGTGCCGATAGAAGGTTGTATCAACCCATTCCATCTCTTCAAACCGAAAATTGCAGGGTTTATCATCCAAAAAGAAATTCTCCAGCTCACGAATGTGCCCACTAAAATAGACGCCATAGAAGTCAGGGAAATAATCCGTAATAGGGCGATTAGGATCTACTGGTCTCTTAAATTGTGACAACCTTACAAGGGGATCATAACCCATGAGGGAAAAAGAATGCTCATTCAACGGTATGCTGAAACCGCTTGTTATTCTGACAGCAATGGTATCGCCTCGTTTCAATCCAGAGCGCGGCCTGTCGTGTGCAAGGACTGCTCTGAATACCACTGCGCTCTTACCACTGCCGGCATATTCGAGCTCTGAATACAATGAATAGACTTCGTCACCACACGAGGTCAGATTCAGGTGCTTGGCGAGAACGAGTTTGCTTGCTTCGTCCTCATTAAAAAAAATCGGTTCGACCTGCTTTAAATCATCTGCGAGATCATCGATCTGTGTCGCGTACTGCTGAGCTGAAGCCCAGACGTTCCCCATGAGCACAAAGCCCATTACAATTAAATTGATGGTCACAATCACAAGGGTTCCTTTCTAACACTTATCAAGAATCTAGGGGCGATCCGTTTCCACGAAGTCGGGAGAAATGTATCTATCAATTAAGTTTGTAAGATCACACTCAACGCTTAACTCAGATAATGAATACGCCAATTCCTAGTTGCTAGAAACTGCAATGTCTATTGGTGACAAAGAAAATACGTATAAAAAGCGTGGGTCCGCCGCCAACTACTTATAATTCATCATAACGATCGTCCATGCTAAAAATTACCCTGTTGGGTCAGTTGCGTCCATATAACAGGACCTTAATAAAGTCGCACATTTTTAATTCCTTACCATAAAAGTTACTCTAAGCTGGTGTCTATAGATTTACGCTAGATAAATGCCTATAAGGGAGGACTCTCGACCTTCTGTGTAACCGTTGCCCAACCTCTTTCCATGAGCGATATAATTTTGCCAAATGGTATGCAATGAGGATAGTTTAAGCACGTCTTCAGGCGTGACAAATGCTACGTCGTAACGAGATAAATCATCACAGGCGCGCCTAAAAAGGAAAACAAACGTCCAAAAGTCTTTTTTAGCAATCTTTTCAGCCAAATGTGGCAATTGATCTGCATGCTTCTGGATGTATGGTAAAGGGGCTATACAAACCACTATATCGTCTTTATGAATGTTCTTATCGCAAAACGCAGGCATGTGGGTCGTTATTGTTGCACCTGTTATATATTCGGGCATCTCTAGCTTCCCTCGAAACAGACTGGGCGCAGTCGATAAAGGCAAGAGATCGAACCCAGAACGAATATGATAGCTTTTCTTAAACTTAAAAGTGATGTTTAGAAATCGCTCATAGAGCGCTTCATTACCCAGCCCCCCATTTGATTCGATTAGTGGCCGCATCTTAGGTTCTATACTTTCTATCCATGCTTGATCTTCTGTATTTTCTGCAACTTTATATGCCACAAGCTGTTGTTTCGTTGGTAACTCTCCCCTATCTTCAGCATCTGATCCAAAAGCATCAATTTGACTAGAACAAAAAGTCATAACGCAAATAACTGATGAAAGTTTCTTTTTAAGATTAAGCATTTATCGTTTTCCCCACAGAAGCTTCTCTATATTAATACTAACTCATGAGTAGGTAAATCAATGGCTATAAGATAATCATAGATTTTATTCAAACTGCAAGCAGTCTATAAGTTTTTTGTGCCGCAATCATGCGTTATTGGGGCAAGGCGGCAACAAGTTTGACTGTCGTCATTATTCTTCATTGACCTTCAATAGGTCCCCATGTATGAAGAATATATGGCTGATCACAATTTTCCTCTTTTGGATGACAATCTTTTGGGCAAGCTGAAACCGGCCTTGCTGTATCTGCATGTGGATGAACTGAAGAATTTATGTCTTGAGCTTGGCATTCACGATAAAGGTGCAAAAGGCATGCTCATAACTCGTATCTTGCATTTCATCAAATCCGGCGAAACGATAACTGAGCCAATTGTCCCAGGTGTCTCGAAGGCCAAGCGCAATGTGGTTTATTCGCTGCATCCAGAAACACTGATGCTGAAAGGCGCATATAAAAATGATCTAAAAACACGTTTGTTTTTCAAACAACTCATAGGGGAGCATTTTCATTTTACCGCATTTGGAATTGACTGGCTCAATGACCGGTGGTTGAAGGGTGAGCCTCCCACATACCAAGAATTTGCTGAAATGTGGAAAGTTGAGCACACCAAGCGCAAACAACTGGGAAGTACGCCAAAAGAAGAATGGGCCTATATAAATTTCGCTCAAAACTTAGTCCGTGTTAGCCCTCAAGCTACGCGAGATGAAATCATCTATGGATGGAACATTGAGCGGGCCAAGCAAAAGGTAGCTGTGTCTGAATTAATTGCCAATGCCCGTGAATACAAGTCCAGGTAATGGCAGAGCTGCCGGAAAGGATTTATCCTTGGGGCGAATCCGGAAAGAGATCTTTTCTGGCGCCAACAAAAAGTCAATTTCGGTCGAGAATTCTTATTGGCATGAACTATGTCCTGTAACCTTGTATTACTGTGATGGAGCAGAATGGTTAAGGCTAAGGACGAGAGGATCATTGGCGGAAAGTCTCACCTTCCTCTATAAGAGAACTTACGGTGTTCCAAGGGCAGCTGGCACTTTTAGCATTAAAAGGGCTTGCCTGCATGTCAATTAATTGGTCAGGATGCGGCTAGGCTGTGAATATTTCCACATCGGCTTTAATTTCTTCTGATCTTCAGCGCCCAGCATAGCAATCTTGCTGGTGCTTTTATCTAGGAATTACAATATCTCCTTATAACCCTCGCTTAAAAATTACTTAAAGAGCGCAGTGTGCATGTGTGGACTACTTAGTGCTTAACTTGGTTGTCATCCTTCAAGCCTTTGCTCGACTATCATGCTCTAGTGCCTACACGAGGGATTATTTTTACAACTTCAAAAATGTGATTTTAGGAAGATGTTACTAAAATAGTAAAAAATATATTGACAATATGTTCCACAAGTCCTATATAGATAGATATAAGTATGTTAATGATATTAGAAAGGAACATAATATTGAATTGTGCCACAACTGTCACGGACCCACCTCGTCTAACAATTATAGATCATATGGAGCAGATACTTTTTGTACGTTGCAGCTTTTTCGATTTTGGCCAGAGGGCTGTGCCATATTTGGATCCGCGAGGAGGGTTATAATGGAATATCATTTCGTTATTCCCGAGAATAGGGAACACTGCCTTGACCTTATGCAAGATTACTTCACGATAAACACAACCATTTGGGGTGATCAAGCATTTGATGAATATGACACGCAAAATGCTCGATATGTGATCTGTGTACATCCAGAGTTCGGGGTTATTGGCGGCCTCAGACTCTTATCTAGCTCTGGTCCTATACTATCAGATATAGTTTTAAAGAAAAAAGACTACGTTTTGCGTGACAAAGATGTCTGGGAGATATCGAAGCTGTTCTTTTATCCGCCCTCATCTCACCCCATTCAAGAATCGCTTGACGAGTTCAATCAAACTCGTACTGATTTTTATATGGGTATTTGGGAATTTCTTACCCAAGTGAGCGACTTTAAATCGCTGATCACCTTCCTTCCAGAAGTGATACACGAGGAAGTTCGACATTTCGGACAATGGCCATTTAATATCGAATCTCTCGTGGCTGCCCCCAATTATAGCACTCCATATGATGAGCGATATATCTTAGGAATTATAAATCTAGGGCAGGGGACCGAGTAAGATTAAAACGTTGCCACCTGGGAGGCAGGGCCCGAAATTATTATTCAAAAAAACAAACCAAATTTCGGGCCCTCTATTAATGGACGCTGTCTTCGTATGTTTCTATATGTAACAAGGTGAATAGATAGCTGGTATAGGACCTCCGGATCGCAGCTTAATGTATTTCGGTTGCCAGAGGGTATTGTTGATTAATCAATAATTTGGTTGATACTACCCGTAGGGTATCACTGGAAAAAAGGTCTTGCTAGGATGAGTAGATCATGTTAATCCTGCGCTGTTTAATATGGACTACATAATAATAATGTTGGCCCCTTTTAACTTAAAAGAGGGGTGGGGCTTGAAATCGTTTAGGGAGTGAATAATATGTTTAAGAAAACTTTATGCTGGCTGCTGATCTGCCAGATATTTAATATTTATGTTCTACAGGCTAGTCCGGTTCTACCAGATAGTTTTTGCTGAGGAACAGGCCGACCAGTTTATCTCTACAAGTGTTTCCAGACCGATGATCAAGGTAGAGAACGCAAAGTTATTGACCAGCCTTTTCAAACTGACGTATATCGTCATTCATTTTTAAAAGATCAACCGGTAGTTGATTCCCTTAAAACCTCTAATATTAAATTGAATTATTCCCCCCGGGGTGTCCGTCTGTCTTCAGATGTCAAGGACAATAAATTCTCCTTGTTTCTGAACGCAGATGGCAATGTCATTCTTCAAGACCTGGAAAACTGAATCTTTCCAAAACCTTCAAGGTGAAAACTTTCGGGGATATTGAGTTTGGAAGCTCTGGAAAAGTCACCGACATGTTTCTCGAGGCGGTAAGGATTTTGAATTACAAGACTCTTGTAGCTAAAAGCCTTCATATGTCCGGATACGTAGAAAATAACGTAGAAGGCCGCATTAAGATCTTAAAAGAAGCCCATATCTGGAACGGACAGTTTATCAACCAGGGAAGAGTTAAGGGCGTTGATGGTAGTGTTTTGATTGTCACGGCCATGATTTTATCAACCAAGATGTCCATGGCCAGACCATTAATGCGCTCGACATAAAGGCTGATCCTTTTAAGACCTATATAACTTGGAAAGGCCTTTTTTCTATCCGAAACGTAAAAACGTTTGTTAACAGCGGGTCTATTTTACCCTGCGCAATCAGATTGCCCAACAGCTTTAACTGCCCAATTAGCTGTAAGTGCACAATGGATTCAGAACGGGGGATACTGGTTTAGTCCAACTACTTCATGTGGATTGTGAAAATTCTTTTCTAAATCGTGGACTATTTGCCTCAACTGAGCAGAGCACCTGTTTGGTAGGGGGCGACCTCGTAAATGAGGGGAGTAAGGCCTTTATCCTTAGCAACAGAGGTTATTTCGTTGTGAGAGGAAAGACCTGGAATGGAAATCTTATATCCTCTGAGGATCTTTCCTGTATAACTGGCACTTTGGAAAATTGGAGTGTTTTGGATATCAAGAGGCAGGGCACAATTATAGAGCTGCCAGGCGGAGGAGGAATTGTTAATCAGGAAGGTGCTCGCATTTCTTCAAGTGGTGCACTGGGGAGTTGTGGGTAATTTTCTTGCCAATCGCAAGGGAACCGTTACTGAAGCCCAAAGTTTGAAACTATTTCTGCAAAGGGCTGAAAATGACGGCAGTATTATTGCTCATCAGGAGGCCGACATCAATGTGGCTGAGCTCGCCGAATTAACATCGGGGGTTTGGTCCCTTCCGCAAAAGGGGAATATAAGAGCTGAACGCTTTACCGTTCAACAGCCCACTGTGAGCCAATCCCTTCAGTTTGATATAGGCAAGTTGGACATTCAGCAAGACCTTGTTGCCTTGCAGAATCTAGAGCTTATGAACCGAAATATGTTCAAGATTGGAAAAGATCGAGTCGCAGCCGCGATGGGTGATTTCACCGTCAAGGGTGAGGGCAAAACTCTGAACTTGGGCAGACTGATTGCTGGAAATTCAGTCCAGTTTGAAACCCAGGGGCAGCAACCCAACATTAACAAGGGTCTTATCTTAAGTAATAGAATCCTATTAAACCAGAAGAGGGGAGCCAATAAGGGTTTCAATCGGGTTCAGTCTGAGAAATTAGAAGGCGTGGTTGCGCTTGAGTCACTGGAGGTTCCAGATATAGAGACCTATACCAGCGACAGCCTATTTTACGGAGGAAAGAAAATTACTCTTGGGGGCAAGGGGCGCTTTGTAAGTCGGGGTCTGTTGCTAAGCCATGGCCTTTTAAGCTCGCAAGTGGCTCATTTCCAGAATCCTGGTGTTGTTGATGTCCAAAATGGAGAGTTATCAGGTCTCTCATTTTCCAACTCTCGAACCATGACTTTCCAGGACACGGGCAGGTTTAATTATCTGAAAATGAGTAACCCAGGGGAAATAACCGGGAGGGTATTAAACGCATCAGGCACGACAGGACCCGGCTCCCTTTTGGAAGAATTCAGCAGCAGCCGTGTCTTCCATGGTACGCATAGCGTTGAGATAAACGCCAAGCGCGTGAAAAATGATGATGAAACGTCTTCTGGAGGGGAGCTATCGGTTACTTTTAGTGATGTCCTGGAAAATACGAAGGGCTCACTTTTAGGCGCTACGAAAAAGCTTAGCTTGCGGGGTGAGACCGGCAATGCACTTTTGGATGGTAACGTCGAAAGCCGTGATCAAGTTGAAGTGACTGTGGGCAAGGCTAGCGTCAGTGGGCAGATCATCGCTGAAAATCAGGTGAATATAACGACCACAAAACAGGCCCAGCAAGCTGTGGATTTTGATGTCCGTGGCCTTGTATTGAGTGACGTCATTAAGGCAAGTTTTTATGATGGCGAGACTACCGGGCCAGTGAATGGCAGCATTGATCTTTCTGAGCCGGACAGCTTGAAGGGCTTGATTGCTAGAAAGCAATTGGAGCTGACGATAGGCAATCAGCTCGTCATCAAGGGTCACATCGTGGGTGGAGAAAAAGCTGTATTTGATGGGCCAGGTGTCGTCAGAAATCAAAGTGAAATCAGTAAGACTGACCATATTGAGTCTCATGTCTCCGGGTTTTCAAACGAAAAGACCATGCGGGCTTACCACAGCATCGCTTTTGATAGTCTGACTCAAGGTCTGACAAACCATGAGCTTATGCTCTCTGAAGGAGGCATAGGTATTAAGGACTGTGTCAGGCTTGTAAACAAAGGGGTCATCGAAGGCCGTAACGGAGATGTATCGATTGCAACCAATGATCTCGACAGTGAAGGCGCTATCAATTCATTGAACGGACAGCTCAAACTTGAGGTCACCAAAGGAGAAAGCCAGGGTTCCCTCTATGGTAAAAAGGCGGTTGATATCGTTACCCATGAGGTTCTCGATACCAAAGAAATCAAGAGCCAGGGGCCAATAGGGATTCAGGGCGCAGGTCGTTTAAATATCAAGGAGATAGTTGAAACTCCCGCGGATATAACTTTCGGAAACAACGGAGGTGTTTCCCAAACTGCTGGAGCCAGAACCGTTAGTCACGAGGGGAAAGTTGACTTCACCGGTAAGGGAGTTGTTGATCTTCAGGGTGGCGTTGTAAAAGGCGCACGAGGAGTTACCTTCAATAGCCCCACGACAAATGCAGCTGAAGTTTATTCTGGGAAAGAACTAAACGCTCATACGACCGAGGTGACGAATACTAACATTTTTGCGGCTAAAGATAATGTGACGGTTAAAACCTCCGATTCCTATATCCAAGGCGATAACGCTAAAACGTTAAGTGAGAATGGATCCATTTCTTATAAAAGCGGCAAGACGGCAACCATTGGAGGCGCGACGCTTGCTCAAGAAAACGTCGACATAGAGAGTCCTGTCGTTAAAACGGTTCAAAGCACAGATCAAATTGCTTCCGAGGAAAATCCTAACATAATTCAAGGCAAGAACGTTACGATCAAAGCTGAACAGCTGGAAAGTAATCTACCTTTGAACGCCGTCGAAGGAGCCGCTCAATTGGTCGTGACCAATGGAGTCAGTAGGGCCCCGGTTTATGGTAGTGAAAAAGTCCTTATCACCGCCCACGCGTCTTTTGATAACAGAGACTCTATCCAAACGAAGGGGCTGCTTGCCTTAAACGGTGATAATTTTGATAACAACGGTTTGATGCAGGCCCAGAACATAAAGGCCGATCACAATACGTTCAACAATAACGACGGACTTAAGGCTGGAAGCGCAGATCTGGCAGCGCAAACGTTTAACAATACGAAAGATATTGTTATTGAAGACAATCTTAGTCTTCGTATTACCAGGGGTCAGAATGCAGGCGTTGTGCAAGCCAAGACTATGACAGTCCAGACGAATCAATCTCTAAGCCCTGGAGATCAGTTTATCAATCGAGACACAATTCATGCCTTAGAAAGCCTGAATCTGAAAGGCAAGGGCACAACAGTTAACGAAAATGTCATGCGATCCGACGGCAGCATGACCTTTGAAGATGGTATCCACATCAACAAAGATCTTGTTCAATCCAAAGGCTCCATCAACATCATAGGCGGCAGCATCAAGAACGAACGGGATGCCAAGATTTTAAGTCAGGCAGATATAACTGTCGGAGCGAATGCAAAGGTCGAGAATTGTGGCCTGGTTTCGGGTAGATCCATCACTATTGACCTCAAATCACAAATGTTTGAGCAATCCGTTGGCGGCGCCCTTGAAAGCCAACAAGGCACGGTACGTCTTGCCCTTCCAAGCTTTGATCTCGTTAAAGGCAAAATTAATGCAAAAAATGTTGATTTTCTCCATCGGGGAGAAGGGCCTTTTGTGTGGCCTGACGTTCAATTAAATGTCTCAGAAAAGCTGAATCTTGATGCGCCTAAGGGATGGGATCTCAAAGGCCAGGACAAGAAAATTGGCCATGCCGTGCATCTTAAAGGGTCCATAGCCAATCCAGGCAACTTGACAATTGCTGGAGATTTCACGTGGGAAACCGGGTCAAACGCTGATTTAGCATTGTTAGAAAAAATCAATTTGATCGTGGAAGGCGTGTTTACCATCATCCACAACGGCCTTGTCATTATTCAGGCAAATCTTCAAGGGTTCAAGGGTTTCAAGCTAAGCCCTCCCGCAGGCGTTCCAAATCCTGCAACCCGCCTGATTATTAGGGGCGCGTTTTATTCGGCAGAAAACACCCTTTTCGATTGCCCCTTGGGTATTGAAAACTTTGGTCAGATGGAAATATGGGGCGACTGTGAGTTGAAGACTGCTAAAGCTTCTCTTATCAATCACCCCAATGCCCAGTTCGTACAACGGGTAATTCAAGGTAGGCCAAACCTATTTAAGCTAACGGCGGCAGAGGATATTGATACCCATGATGCTGTTATGTTCATTGAAGGAAAGCTCGAATCAACCTCGAAGCGCTTTCTTGTAAGAGCAACAACACCTGGATCGATTTCTATCGAGAACGAATTCACTGTGCCTAAAAAGAAGAAGGGTAAGAAGACAAAAATAATCACGCTTCCAGCGACCAAAGATGTCCCTGTGTTTAGGAAAGATGGCAAAGAGGGGGCCCTTTTCCATGTGGCGGAAGGAACGATTCTGGCCAAGCTAGTCCACAACTATGGTAGCACCATTTCGGCCGTTAAACCGCTGTTTCTAAAGGATTGCGCGTTTCACAACGAGACTATTCATTTTGCTGAGCGGGGTCTGGAGCCACACGATCGCTTGATTGGCGTTATCCCTGGACACCACGAATCAAGGAAACCGCATACTGGTAAACATTCCTTTAAACCGGATGCAACTGGTGAAAAGATAAAACTCAGCAAAAAGCAAAGGAAAAAACTCAAAGAGCGCGCCCTCAAAGAGGATGGTAAATACAAATTTGTCCTGCCTGTGCTGATGGGAGAAGCCACTAAGAAATACGTAAAACCCAGCCACCACAGCTTTGTTGCTCGTGTCTATTCATCGTCCGGACTCTTCTTCCAGCGTGGCGAGAGCTTGGTCCCTCATACCAGTGCCGGACAAGCGGATTTCCAAAACACCGGTGAAGTTCTCGCCCAAACCATGGGAATAGCTGGTGGCAGCTTTGAATGCCGAAACAATGCCCCTACAACGGTTAATACGGATAGGCCTATTCAGGCCGAGGTCTCTGTAAAGGATTATTTCGATTCCTCGACCCTAAAGGGTCCTTCGTTCTGGAAGGCCGATCTCGAGAAGAAAGCTGGCTTCCAGATTGTGCCCATGAAACCCGTACGTCTTCTCTCCCTTGAGAGGATCAGGGAAGAACTTAACGGAGCCCCAATCCCCACAAACACTTCTGTAGCGGCCTTTTTGGTTGAGCTGAAGAAAGGCATAAATTCAGTCGTGGGCAAGGATACGAAACTTGATCTCACCGCAACCGATTCCAGGTTTTGGAATCCAAAGGCCGAGGACTTGGCCACTTTCGTATCCACCATTACGCCTGAGGCCCTGGTTCAGATCCCGCCACGGATTGCATTCCTTTGCGATACCCGGTTAGCCGGAGGCGAGCGTATGCATCACCATCCAGCTTTGTTAGCCGAGCTGGTGATGAAGACCTTTATGGACACAATCGGTTATGGGAGTATCTCAAACAAGATTACCACCCCCGAGCTTTTGCTGCGGGTGTTGGAAGAAATGGGATACCTCAATGCCACCAGACTCCATGAGAAGAAGGCTCAGCCTGCGGCCGCTAACTGGCCTGCACTTTCTCAGGAGGAGAAACTCGCCCAACAGCTGAAAGAGTGTATCCAAGGTACAGAGGCTAGCCAATTTAAAGACCCTGCCATTATCTACCGTGTTTGGGAAGATTTTGGTGAGCTTGTTTTATCCGCTCAGATCATCCTTCCCGAATTCATACGTCAAGCATTTCAGTCGAAGTTAGGTCACGTCGGGGCCCAGTATCTTTCTCTGGATGTCAAAAATGTCCTTGTAGACAAGGGAATGGTTGCGGGGCAAAAAGGCCTCTTAATGAAAGCCAGCGCCAATGCAACAAACCGGGAAGGCACCATCGGTGGCGAGCGCGGGCAAACGGTGATGGCTGTTGGCGAAACCCTTTCCTCTCTTTCAGGGCTGATTCAGGGTAGCTCTCTTGATATCAAAGCCAATAAACTGGAGGCTGAAACCCTTGTCACCAGAGAAAACCTTGCCGGTGGGTTTAAGGATCATCTGCATGAGAAAGCTCGTTTCCGGGCCACGCAGGAAGACCTGAACCTGCGTGTGGCTACGACTTACCATGCAAAAGGCGTTGCGACTGAGTCGAAAAAGGATACCAATATATATGCGAAAGACCTGCTGATTGAGTCCCAACAGGTTGAATCAGAAGAGCATAAGTCTCGCAAGAAGAATAAGGAGAGCTACGAGTACAAGTTAATCCACCAGAAATCCACCAGCGAAGCCGGGGGCAAACTTAATATACTCATCGAGGCCAACGCCTTGATTCGGGGTTTGAATGCCAAAGCCGAAAGCATAGCAACGATTGCCGGTGGGACGTTAGTAAACGAAGTCGTCACGAATGTGGAGGTGAAGAAGGAAACTACGACCTCAAAGCAGTTCTTAGGGAAAAAGAAGAAAGAGCAGGAAACAGAAGATAGGACAGCTCTAAAGAACGAATATGAGGCAACGTCCTCCTTCAAGGCGGCCGCGGGGGGTGACAACACCTTACAGGCGGTAGTTGTTAAAGGCGTCGAGGGAAAAAACGTCTCAATTGTTTCTCTTAATGGAGAGATTATATTCAAGGGAGCCTTGTCCTCCCACACGCAATCCACAAATAAAAGCACAAAGAGCATAGCCTATACTGAGAAGGAGGGAAAATATCGACATGCTGAGAAATATGACGTCAGCTCACTTCCGGAAGGCGTCCGGCTAAAGACCCCTAAGCGAGTCGTTTTAGAAGTCCCCGTAAAAGTAAAATCCAGCAGCAAAGACGGCAAGGAAAAGGGTAAGAAACGTGAAAGCCTAGAACATGCCCTTAAGCGACTCCAAGCACAGCCTGGGTATGAATGGATTGGGGACGCGGTCAAGCGGACTGACGTGACTTTTACGGAAGTGGAAGAGCTGTATCGGACTTCGGAATTTAGTGTCTTTGGCCTAACGCCTGCTGCGAAGGCGCTGATTGCACTGGTTATGAGCATCGTGACGGCAGGCGCAGCCGCTGGTATTGCCACGGCCGTATCAGGGGCTTTATCTGCAACTTCTGCGGTAGTCGCAAAAGTTGTAACCACAGCAGTGGTTGCCGGTTTTAAGTCTTTAGTTACGTCTGCGGCCATAAGCTTCTTCGAGAACAAAGGTAATCTGAAGAGTACCCTGAAGTCTGTATGCAGCTCGCAAAACCTGCGTGGTGTGTTGATGTCCATGGCTGTGGCTGGTGCGACTGTTGGCGTCGGGGATTTCCTTGGGGTGGATACGGGCTCTGCGGCGCAGGCATCGCAGGCCACGGGTCTTGATGCTTTAACCAGCGAACCTGCTGCGTTTTTCGCCGAAGTTGGTAAAAATTACAAGCTCATGCTGTTCAGGTGGGTGTTTCTACGGGAATGCAGGTGATTACCGGGGACATGAAGTGGAAGGAGGCCCTGCAACCAAGGGGTGATCAACGTAGCAGCTAACACGGCAGGTGAGTTGGCGGCCAACCAGATTGTGTAAGCTTTATGACTCGGGCAATGGCCCTATAGGTTACGTCGAGCACAAAGTCAGGCACATTGTTGTAGGCAGCGTAGAGGGTCTCATAATGGGCCATCGTGATCCACTCAAGGGCTTTATAAGTGGTGGAATTGCGGCAGGTGGGGCTGAGATCATAGCGGAAGGCTTGCCGTCGACCATGAGTATGCAAGCGCGCAAGAACGTGGTTCTCATGACCGCCGGGGTTGGTGCGTTTCTTCTTCGCGGGGATGTAAATGTCGCTGCTATGGCAGCGAGTAATGCGTTTGAGAATAACTTTGCGATGTCAGAGACGTTGCCAGCTCTAACTCCAGCCATTCCAGTTCTGGAGTGGTTGGGCTTGGCGGGGCTTGGGGCTGCTGCTACTGTCGCCGCTTCT
>CAWAEF010000027.1:0-14083 GCA_963780985.1 uncultured Alphaproteobacteria bacterium | reverse complement strand
CCACCGATAACCACCAGGTGCTCAGGCACTTTCTCTAAGGACAAAGCACCAGTAGACGTCACCACCCGTTTTTCATCGATGGTAATACCGGGCAGAGGCGTTACTTCCGATCCCGTCGCAATGATGATGTGATCAGCGGTTATCACCGATTCCTCATCACCACTCACCGCAAGCTTATTGGCAGACATCATCTTCGCTGTGCCCAAAATCCGCGTGATTTTGTTCTTCTTGAAAAGGTAATCGATACCCTTTGTCAGATCACCTACCACGTCCAGCTTACGCTGTAACATCTGGGGCAAGTCCAGGCTTACCTTGGAGGTCTTTATTCCAAATTTTTCCAAACCGTGTTTGGCTTGTTCATAAAGGTAGGATGAATGCAACAAGGCTTTGGAAGGAATACACCCTACATTTAAACATGTACCCCCCAGAGTCCCACGTTTCTCCACACACGCCACACTGAACCCCAACTGGGCAGCCCGAATGGCACAAACGTATCCCGCAGGACCGCCTCCAACTATTACAACGTCGAATTTTAAATCAGCCATAGTTATCCTTAATTTTGTAGTAGCCATCCGCCGAGTTTTCTTAGGGTGACATTCAAGCCCCCCTTGCCTCCCCTGCGAAAGCAGGGGTCCAGCCCTTAAAATGTGCTGCGTAGCAGCTCTGAATAGGTAAACAGAGTCGCTACGCGACGCATTTTGCGCTCGACCCCTGCTTTCGCAGGGGAGGCAAGCTGGAAGTTTATGCCATCATTAAGCGACTAAGCAACCCAAGTGAATCGTGCCTTATTCCCCTAAACGCTCAGCAGCATTCTCTCCGGATCTTCGATACAATCCTTAATCCGCACCAGGAACGTCACCGCTTGGCGACCATCGATAATGCGGTGGTCATAGGACAAGGCCCGTACCTACATCAGGGGCGAATTTCGATTTTGTCATTAATAACCACGGGCCGCTTTTCAGTCTTGTGCATGCCCAGAATCGCCGATTGCGGTGGATTCAAGATAGGCGTGGACATCAAGGATCCGAACACGCCGCCGTTGGATACCGTAAAGGTACCGCCCCACATGTCCCTGAGCCCACAGTTACCCTCCCGGGCCTTGGCTCATAACCGGCAATGTCTTGCTCGATTTCAGCGAAGGTTTTCTTATCCGCATCACGGACCACAGGCCAACCAAGCCCTGGGGTGCAGAAACGGCAACACCAATGTCGTAGTAATGCTTGTTAAACCATATCCAGCCCATCAATGGAGGCATTCACATCAGGAATCTCCTTGAGGGCCTCGACAGCTGCTTTTACAAAGAAGGACATGAATCCCAGCTTGATGCCGTATTTCTCTTCAAACTTATCCTTCAAGCGATTGCGCACATCCATAACTGCGGTCATGTCAATTTCGTTGAAAGTGGTTAGGATCGCTGCGGTTTGCTGTGCTTCTTTAAGACGCAAGGCGATGGTCTGACGCAGGCGTGACATGGGTACACGCTCTTCCCGTCCGAGATTGTCTTGCTGAGTGATAGGAGCACGAGCTACGGGAGCAGAGGTTTGGGTCTGGGTTTGGGTTTGGGTTTGGACTTGGGCAGGCGCAGGGGTCTGGGACAAGAAATTCACCAAGTCTTCCTTGGTAACACGTCCGTCCTTACCGGTCGCGGGAATCACAGTAACATCCACCTGTTCCTCATCAACCATACGCCTAACGGAGGGCGATAAAGGCAAGTTCAGCGTAGGCTGCTCCTTCGGCTCAACCTTTGCCGGCGCAGGAGCCTCAACCTTTTTCTCTTCGGGCTTAGCGCTGACAGCGCCTTCTTCCACTGTTCCCAGTAAATCCCCTACAACAACAGTTTGACCTTCAAGCGCCTTAATCTCAGTTAAAGTGCCGCTGAAAGGAGCATTGACCTCCACGGTCACCTTATCGGTTTCCAGTTCCACCAGGGTTTCGTCTTCCTTGACACTGTCCCCAGCTTTCTTGATCCATTTAGCAATGGTTGCCTCGGAAACGGACTCTCCAAGGGAGGGGACTTTTAATTCTTCTGTTCTAGCCATTTGGTCCTCAAATTCTTATTTCTTCGCAAAGTCTAATCGATCGACAGCGCTCGATCAACCAACTCTTTTTGTACTTTTTCATGTTTTTTCGCAAAGCCCGTGGCCGTGGCCGCAGATGCTGGTCGTCCCAAATAATGGGGACGCGTGGTTTCCATACCCAGATTAGTAATCACCTTCTCGATGCGGTGATCGATATATTGCCATGCACCCATGTTTTCAGGCTCTTCCTGGCACCACACCACTTCACGAGCATGACGATAGGTTGTCAGTACCTCAGTGAGATTTTCGTCAGGGAAAGGATAGAGCTGCTCTATGCGAACCAAAGCCACATCCGTGATCTGGCGCTCCATGCGCTCCGCCAACAGGTCATAATAGACCTTACCCGTACACAAAATCACACGGCGCACGTTCTTGTTGGACCGCACATTTGGATCCACATCGTCGTAAACCTTGTGGAACTTACTGCCCGGGCCCATCTCTTCCAGACTTGATACCGCCAATTTGTGACGCAGCAGAGCTTTAGGCGTAAACACAATCAAGGGCTTACGGATATTCCGACGCAGCTGACGACGCAAGACATGGTAATAGTTTGCCGGTGTCGTACAATTAGCCACCTGCCAGTTATATTCCGCGCACATCTGCAAGAACCGCTCAGGCCGGGCTGACGAGTGTTCAGGCCCCTGCCCTTCATAGCCATGGGGAAGAAGCATCACCAAACCGGACATGCGCAACCATTTGGCCTCACCAGAGCTGATGAATTGGTCAATAATCACCTGGGCGCCATTCACAAAGTCACCGAATTGGGCTTCCCACATGACCAACGTATTGGGATTGGTAAGGGAATAGCCGTATTCAAAGCCCAAGACCGACGCCTCTGACAGCGGGCTATCCAGCACCTCAAACCTTGCCTGGCCTTCTTCAATATGATTCAGGGGCACATAACGATTCTCATTGGTTTGGTCGATAAAGACCGCGTGCCGTTGAGAGAATGTACCCCGACAACTATCCTGACCCGAAAGCCGCACATCGTTGCCCTCACAAAGCAGCGTACCAAAAGCCAGAGCTTCACAGGTGGCCCAGTCCAGGCCCTCGCCCGCATCCAGCTTTTCACGCTTTTCCTGTCGGATACGATCAAGACGTTTGTGGAGAGTGAACCCCTCGGGCGCAGAAGTAATCGCATTCCCCACTTTGTGCAACAGCTCCATAGACACAACCGTGTCATCACTGTTGCCGTGCTCCTCACCCACATCAAATCCAGTCCACAAACCATCCAGCCAGTCAGCCTTGTGGGGCTTGTAGTTTTCTGAGGCGGTGAACTCGTCTTTCAGGTAATCAAGATACTTGTTTTCAAGGGCCTCAGCAGCCTCAGGAGTCAAGACACCCGATTCAACTAAAAACTTCTTGTACTGTTCTTTAACAGACACTTGCTTATCAATAGCCTGGTACATCAACGGCTGAGTGTAGGCTGGCTCGTCCATTTCGTTATGTCCGTGACTACGATAACAGAATAAATCGATGACGATATCTTTTTTGAAACGCTGTCTGAAGTCCATGGCCAGCTTAGAAACATAAGACACCGCCTCTGGATCATCCCCATTGACGTGAAATATGGGAGCCTGGATGGCCTTAGCCACGTCTGAACAATAAGGTGATGAGCGGGAATGTTTGGGGCTCGTTGTAAATCCAATCTGGTTATTGATAATAAGGTGGATGGTACCACCCACTCGGTAACCGGGCAGCTCAGACAAACACAAGGTTTCTGCCACCAGACCCTGGCCCGCAAAGGCGGCATCGCCGTGGATCAACAGTCCCATCGCCACATCATGGCCCTGAGGCCCAAAGTTGCGTTGCTTGGCCCGTACCTTACCCACCACAACCGGGTCCACAGCCTCTAAGTGAGAAGGATTCGCCGTCAGGGACAGATGTATCTCTTGACCCAAGATTTCACGATTATTGGAGCTTCCCAAGTGATATTTAACATCGCCGGAACCTTGCACATCCTCCGGATGGGACGGAGCGCCCTCAAATTCTGCGAATATGCTGCGAATGGGCTTACCAATAACGTTCGCAAGCACGTTCAACCTGCCGCGGTGAGCCATGCCGAAGACCATGTCTTTAATGCCATGCCGGGCCGCTTGCTTAAGTATCCCCTCTAGCGCTGGTATAGTACTCTCACCGCCATCGAGGCCGAAACGCTTGGCACCTGGATATTTCGCATGCAGGAATTTCTCAAAACCATCGGCCATAATAAGCTCGTAGAGTATACTGGTCTTGTCTTCCATGCTCAGAGCGTGACGCTCCTCCAGGTTTTCCACCCGATCACGAATCCATTGCTTTTGTTCAGGATCCTGGATGTGCATATATTCCACACCTATGGTGCTGGAATAAATCTGCTGAAGTAATTCATAAATTTCAGCCAGAGTCGCCGTCTGCCGATGGAGAGACCCACCCAAATAGAAGGGACGGCTATAATCATCCTCCGTAAAGCCATAAGTCTTAGGATCGAGCTCTTTATGATACTCGCGCTTTTCCAGACCTAATGGATCCAGGTTCGCCAACAAGTGACCCCGCACCTGATAATTGCGGATCAACATAGCCACTCGAATCGCGTCCTCAACAGCAGTGGTGACATCCACGGCTGCTTCCAGATTCGACTCCTTAGTGATCAATCCCTGCAGCAGCGCACGAGCCTCGTCGTCCAGGTTAACAAAGACCTGGGCCCAACTGGCATCGATGCTATTGGGGTCTCGTATGTATTGCGCGTATAAATCCGCTAACAGCTGGGCGTTTTGCCCTTGAAGGTAGGATGTGGACTCCGAGGAGTTAAGCATGTTTGCCTCTAACGATTTAAGTGCTTTACGTGTCATTTTAATCTCATAAATTGATAAGCAGATTTTAGCAGCCATTAACTAAGCCATAGTTAACGGTCATAAGAATAAAGAATATGCAAGCCCGGCGCAAGGAGATCTTAGGGCATTCGGTTATGTCGATCAAACAATTCCACATTACCGATTAAACACGACACTGGCGTTAAACGCCTTGCCGAGGGTTTTGATTTCTACGCATCGGATATAGCTCTCAAGCTTTTTCATAACCTCAACATCCTCTAAACCGCATATCCATAGCTTTCCGGCTATGACGAGCTGCTCATCTTGCGATGTTATCCTCTGCTGAACAAACTGTACTATGACACGAGCCTCACTATCAATAAAATCTCTGCAGTCCAATTCACCCTGTCCTATATAAATACAATCACGAGTAAGGGTAAGGATATTTCCTTGTCTTTCCAGATGATAATTTTGCTGAACTAGTTTTGTTACGCAGCGATTCTCGCTCATATGCTTCCGTATCGGGTCACACCAAGGTCGAAATAGTACCCGCGCACGCAAGATGGCATAGCGCTTTGTATGCGGGTTTCCATAGAGAATAACTTCATTACCATCAAGCCTTATACCCATTTCATTGATACGGACAGCCGTAGCATCCCGAACCGTAAAAGCTGCCCTCTTGACGGGAGGGATCTCAATAAAAGAAACGCTTGCATGAGCATTTGCGCTCGCAACGAGCCCATAGGCAGCAGCTGACAAGGATATAGTCCGAACAAAACCTATCATCAGCCTCCGCAATGCAAGCAACCCTATGTAACTACTATAAAGCAATTTGGTAAATCCGCAAACCAACAGGGAATTCACCAAAGATATGGCATTTTCAAGGATTTCATGTATAACCAATATGAGAATTCAGTGCAACTAGATCGATGGAATCATGGAAAAAGCTAGCCCTCCCCTTCAGCTAAAAGGTATTAGTTTTCATATTGGCTCGAGCCAGCTCTTCCGCCATGTGGATCTGACCGTAGAAGCTCGTGCGCGTATTTGCTTGGTCGGACAGAACGGAAGCGGCAAGTCTACGCTTATGAGGCTGATCGTGGGCCTTATGGAGGCTGATGAGGGCGTGATTTCTATTCAGCCTGGCACGCGCATCACTTACATGCCCCAGGAGCCCAGCTTTCCTGCTGATCAGACTGCTCTCGCCTATGTTATAGATCAAGAACACGTATCTGAACATGAGGCGAAATCCTTGTTGGATGCTTTGGGCATACCTTACGACAAACGATTAGATAACCTATCCGGCGGAGAGGCCAGGCGCGTATCATTGGCTTTTGCCCTGGTCACAGACCCAGATATTTTGATATTGGACGAGCCTACCAACCACTTGGATGTGGCCACCATTGAGTGGCTGGAAAAAGATCAGAAGCCTGCGCGGCGCTGTGGTCATGATCAGCCATGATCGTGCGTTCTTGAGAAACACCACCACCACAACCTTGTGGCTCTATAAAGGCAACATCCGTCGCCTCAACAAGGGCTATGCCCATTTCGAGGATTGGGCGGATAAGCTGGTGAGGAAGAAACCAAGACCCTGATCAAAGCCGATAAAATCATTGAGCAGGAAACCGAATGGTCCCACGGCGGTATTTCCGCTCGTCGCAAACGGAACCAGGGACGACTGGCCCGTCTACGGACGCTGCGCGATCAACGCGCCCAACAGCTACGCACCCTCAAGCTGGGTCGCCTGGAAGCCGCTACGGCAGAGCTTTCCAGCCGTTCCATTATTGAGGCAGACCACATCTCTAAGGCCTACGGCCATCAAACTCTCATCAATGATTTCAGCACAAAAATCGTCCGCGGCGACCGCATCGGTATAATTGGACCCAATGGCTCTGGCAAGACCACACTGCTGAAGATGCTGATCGGAGAGCTAAAACCCGACCAAGGCAGCATTAAGATTTCCAAACGGTTGGAAACCCTCTATCTAGACCAAAACCGCACGCAACTGGATCCCAAGAAGACCATTCTGGAAACCCTGTGCCCTCAAGGGGGTGACATGGTGAAGGTCATGGGCAAGCCCAAGCATGTGATGGCCTACATCAAGGAATTCCTGTTCCAACCAGAACAACTCCGCGGGCCTGTCGGCGTGCTGTCAGGCGGCGAAAAGAACCGCTTACTCCTTGCCATGTCTTTGGCACAGGAATCTAATTTCCTGATTCTCGACGAGCCCACCAATGACTTGGATATGGATACGCTGGATAGGCTGCAAGATATGCTGGCAGCGTACGATGGGACATTACTGATCGTCAGCCACGACCGTGCGTTTCTGGATAACGTCGTTACATCCACCATCGTTCTGGAAGGAGATGGCACAGCCATCGAATACGCAGGTGGTTACGAAGATTACTTGTTGCAGAAAAAGGGGGGACAGCTAAGAAAACTGAACATCAGCCGGCCCCTAAGGCCAGCAAAGCCGACGCGGAAGAGAAACAACCCCAAAAGCCTAAGAAATTGACCTTTAAAGATCAATACGCCCTGACACACCTGCCAAAGCAGATTCAGACCCTGGGGGGAGAAGATATTGAAGCTCGAGCTCGAACTCAACGATCCCGACCTCTATGCCTCAGGCCCAGACAAAGCCCGAAAAGTCGCCCACGACCTGCAAGCCGCAAAAGACAAAAAGGACGAACTCGAACACCAGTGGCTAGAACTAGAGCTCCTAAGGGAAGAGATTGAGGGATAGCCCGGCTTGTCATCCCCGCGAAGGCGGGGATCCAGCTGATATGTGCTGCGGCGCAGCCCTATTTAGAGAATTAGGGGTCACTTCGCGACGCATTTTGTGCTGGATCCCCGCCTTCGCGGGGATGACAAGCGGGAGAGTCCCCCTAACATACTGGGAATACGAGGTATTCCGAAATTGTACGTGCAACTCTTGACAAACTGTGTTTTAATGACAATATATAAAGTATAAGAGGTTGTTAGACTTCTTTGTTATTGGAATATACATAGTTAAAGGATGATCGAAATGAAAAAGTTTTTAATATCAGTTGCGACAGCATTGTCAGTGTTAGTAATGGGCACAGTAAGCGTTCAGGCTGAAGGCCTTGACCTTCAAGACGTTTCTCCAGACACAATTGAGACAACTAAAGCAGAAAAGAGCAACTTTGAAGTACTGGGCGAAACTGCCGGTGCTGTAAAAGAAGTTGCTAAAGGCGGATTCATGGATGAGTATTGGAAGGTCGCTGCAGAAGCTGAAGCCAAAGTTAATAAGATAGCTGGCCCAAATGCTTCCATGTGGGATAAGTTCGTGGTTCGTATCACACACCCCCTCGAGATCTGCTTGGCACCAGTTAAGCATGTTGTAGTGGGAGCGGTCGTACCAATAATTACCAAGGTTGTTGGAGCCTAAGCACCAAAACCGAAAGAATTAAACCCGGCTACTTATCGGTAGCCGGGTTTTTTATTGTCCCAACTTCCAATGACCAAAGCTAGTAACATGTTGGGAATACAAGATATTCCAAAATTTTACGTGCCACCCTTGACAAAACCTGTTGCAATAACAATATATAAAGTATAAGAGGTTGATTAACTTCTTGATTATTAAATAGACATTTTTGAGGATGAATAGAATGAATAAGTTATTATTGTCATTTACTACAGCATTATCAGTATTGGCCATGGGCGCTACAGGCGCTCAAGCTGAAGGCATCAACGTAGAACTTGATGATCCCATCAACGTATCAATGCATGCCCCCATCAACATTGAACTGGATGAAGCTGCGCCTCAGAAAGCCGCCGCTCCTAAAGAGACAACAAAAGAGCAACCTGGCACCAAATTGACTATCGAAGACCTAAAAGAAGCAGCTGGCGTGGCCGCTGCCGGTGGCAAGCAAGCCAAGGAAATTGTTGATGGCGGTTTCTTCGATGACTACATGAAGAATGCAAAAGAAGTCGAAGCAGAAGTAGCTAAAGAAGTAGGTCCAAATGCTTCGTTGTGGGATAAAGTAAAGGCTCGCGCCAAGCGTCTTCCTCGTATGGCTGGCTTCGTAATTCAAAGAGCCGTTGCGCCAATCATCGGTGCGGTTCTGAATGCAGGCTCTGAGAGTGAAGCTAAGAAATAAGGTCAGCTTAATCTAGCTAACAAACAAAAGCATCCCCGATCACAGAAATGTGACCGGGGATTTTTGTGTCTAACCCACTTTTACCTGGTACCAGTGCGTTTTACTCTCTTTACTTGCGCTGACTCTTGGGATTCCTTCTCAGCAATATAGTCCCGTGTCAAAGGGGAGTGTTCGACATTCTTCATCATTTGTATCTGGAATATCATGAATCCACGCGTGAGGAAGGCAGCCCTACAAGAAGACAAATAAAAATCCCACATGCGGAAGAACCTCTCACCCCATTGCGCTAAGACCTCTTCTTTGTGTGCCAAAAACCGCTCACGCCAATGACGCAAAGTTTCCGCATAGTGGTGGTGAAGAATTTCAATGTCTGTTACGTACAGCCTCGATGGCTCAAGAGGTGCCAGGGTCTCGGACAATGCGGGACAGTAGCCGCCTGGGAATATATATTTATAAAGCCAGGCATTGGGACGGGTAGGTCCTGTAGAAATACCAATGGAATGCAGCAAGGCAAGGCCATCATCCTTGAGCAGAGTATGCACTTGGTTGAAAAATTCAGTGTAATGTTTCACACCTACGTGCTCGAACATGCCTACGGATACGATCCGGTCGTAGCGACCGGTTTCATGCCGATAGTCCCGAAGGTAAAATCGAACACGATCCTCAACACCAGCAGCCTTAGCTCGTTCAGTGGCAACACGGTGCTGTTCAACCGAGAGCGTAAGCCCTGTCACATCCACGTCCCAGTCACGAGCCAAGGTGATAGCAAGCCCACCCCAACCACTACCGATGTCCAAGACTTTCTGCCCTGGCTCCAGCCGCAATTTCGCAGCAATATGTCGCTTTTTGTTTTCCTGAGCGGTATCGAGATCATCGTCCAGGCTTTTGAAATAAGCACATGAATACTGCATATCTTTGTCGAGAAACAATCGGTACAGATTCTCAGACAAATCATAGTGATGGGCCACATTTTGTTGAGCGCGTGAGATAGGATTCTTCCAATGAAAGTAGGACCCAATAGTGGCCAAGTTTTCCGATAACTTTGTCAGCCAGGAGGCATCTTGCTTTTGCAGATTTCGACCGCAGAATATAAGGAAATCGTAAATGTCACCATTTTCAATGGAAAGATCGCCATCAGTATAGCCTTCACCCAAAGCAAACGAAGGAGCAAAAGCTAGCCTCCGTTCTATGGCTTTATTGTGAAGACGCAAGGTAATGGCCGGAGTGGGTGTAGCAGAAAATACCTGACTGTTGCCGCGGTGATCAATGACTGTCAGAGTTCCGACTCTGACAAAGCTTTTAAGAAAAAAGTTAAAGAGCATGTTTGACGTCCTCCCAATTTTTGGAAATCGTAACACATATTTTTTGGCAAGGAAATGGGTTATCAGAAGGCAGATATTAGAGGCCAGATACTAAAGATCTGACCTTTTCTCGAATGTGACCGGGTATTTTTTATGGGGGCTAGCGCCATTGCCTTCATTACCAAGTCCTGCTACCCTTAAAGGACTCGATTCGGAGGACCTGATGTCTTTAAAGAAAATCATCTTACTTACCCTCACGACACTGTTTGTCAGCAATCAAGCCCTGTGTTCCTATTGGAATGACCCATCGCATGAAGAAGAGATTTTAGAAACTCTTGCAGCTGTGACCCAACAAGCTTTTCAAGTAATGACCCTACAAGCTCTTCAAGAAAGACCCATTGGGCATACGCCATGGCAAGACCCTAAGTTTCAACCATGCATTTTAGACCTCACGAGAAAAATTAACAGCGAAGCGGCTGAAAACCAGTACAACGTTATAGAGAGGTTACACAAGCAATTTGGCGCCCATATGTTTCAAGAAGTCTTCTATGGTAACTTCTACAAGGCACCACGACCTAGTGATCCAACCATTCTCATGTTTATAACACGCTTTGCCTTACGCGATCGAGATCTTACAAATATCGATTTCTTGGGCCAATTCACCCATCTGGTCGCCCTAGACTTGTGCACCTGCAAAATAAGCGGGGATGATGAGACATTCAAAACTCTCGGTGCACTGACAAATCTTACACACCTTGACTTGCACGACATCCAACCCGGCAGGAACTTCTCGGTGATCGGGGGACTTACCAAGCTGACTTACCTAGACTTGTCAGCCTCTCATTATAACAACATGCCACTGAACATAGATTATTCATTTTTGATGCACCTGACAAACTTGGAAACATTGCATATGGCCATGCGAAGGTATGAGAATGACAAGCAGGAGGCTCAACAAGTTGGCTTGGCCAAACAGGGCCATGTTTTAGCACCCCTGACCCACCTGCGGGTATTGGATATCGATCATAACCATATGGGTGAAGGCATAACGGTGTTACGTAATCTGACATGCTTGGAAAATCTACGGATGAAGTGCAATAACGTGGGCCAGCACCTGACTGCCCTTGCAGGACTGCCTTTTATTAATGACCTCAGCCTTGAGGATGACTATCTGGGAGGAAGTCTCACCGTTTTGCAAACCTTGCCTCTCTTGAAAATCCTGCAACTCAAATGCAAAGGCCTCGCTGATGATGCATCAGCTCTCCTCAATTTATCAACGACTTTGGAGAGTATCCATTTGTGCGGTAACCTCGGGGAACAAACAAATATCTTAGAAATCCTTCGAGATAAGGGTATTGAAGTTTTGTATTTTCCGATTAGGGAGTAGTGCTTAACTCAGCCCACCATCAACTCCGGACATAAAAAAACGGCCCCCTTTCGGAGGGCCGTTTTAAATTCTTCGACGCGAGTGTCGGCTTTACTCTTCTGTCTTTGCAGGAGTAGCCTCTGCCTTAGGAGCCTCTGCCTTAGCGGCTTCCGCAACGGCCTCGGCGACTGATGACTCGCGCTCTTGCTTGATCTTTAGAGCCTCTTCCGCAGCTTTAGCTGCCAAACGGCCGTAATCTGTCTTTTCCTTAATACGAGCAGACTTACCGCGCAGATCGCGCAAGTAGTAAAGCTTCGCACGACGTACGCGCCCTTTGCGAACCAACTCCACCTTGATGTTTGGTGAATAGAGAGGGAACAAACGCTCAACGCCTTCGCCGTAGGATATCTTACGGACTGTGAAAGAGGAGTTGATGCCACCGCGGCTCAATGCAATGCATACGCCTTCGTATGCCTGCATACGCTCGCGGTCACCCTCGACAACCTTCACATGGACACGCAGAGTATCACCTGGGGCGAAATCTGGTATTGTAGTTGCAGCTGCAAGCTTAGTTACTTGCTCGTGTTCGAATTGTTGTAAAATGTTCATTCCTTGACCTCTTCAGTAACGTGATTATCCCATAAATCTCTGCGACGTTCTTTGGTGAGCTTTTCAGCCTCCGCCAGACGCCATTTTCGTATATTCCCGTGATGACCAGATATTAACACCTCTGGCACTTCCATACCGTTCCATACCCGCGGCCTTGTGTAATGAGGAGCTTCTAAAAGGCCGTGAGAGAAATTTTCTTCTTCCACAGACTCAAATGTTCCCACAACCCCGGGAACAAAACGAAGACTCGCCTCGATTACAGCCATCGCCGCAATCCCGCCACCACAAAGGATAAAGTCACCTAAACTGACTTCTCTCACCTGCCAATGGTCGAGCACGCGCTGGTCGATACCTTCGAACCGCCCGCACAACATAGCAACTTTTTTCACGTTTGCCAATTGTTTTGCATCATCTTGCGTAAAAGGTTTTCCGCGGGGCGATAAATAGAGCAAAACATCCGGTTTTCGATCCCCCGAACAATGAGCCTCCAGCGCTCTATCCACCACATCACACATCACCATTCCAGGTTCGCCCCCAAAAGCCGGCTCGTCTACCATATTGTCTATCCTCTGCATAGTCGCGTATGTTACAGTCTTCAGAGAACGAAACCCCCTGATCCAAAACATTACCCAATATTGAGCAGCCTAGAGGCCCTGGGAAAATTTCAGGAAAAAGCGTAAACACAGTCGCTTGCCACAGGGGAGGTTGCATTTATTCTGGCTCAGATTCAGATTCAGATAAAGTTAGAAAACTCTCGTCCAGGACGATATAGCCGTCACGCGCATGAACCTCCGGCACCGCGGCTCGAGTAAATGGCACTGCCACCGTCAAAAATGGGTCGATGGTCAGAAAGTCCCCTGCCCCATGGTTCTCAACGTTCTTCACAACACCAATTTCTTCGCCTGAAAGAGACCGAACCTTAAGACCCACTAGGTCATTAATGTAGAACTCATCTTCTTCCAGCTCAGGCATTTGGGAACGGGGTACATAAAGGTCTATGCCACGGGCTGCCTCGGCTTCCAGGCGATCACTGATCTCTTCAAACTTCACCACAAGCATATCGCCTTTCAAATGGCGGGCTTTCTTAATCGTAAAAGCCTTGCCATTACTAGCCTTAAGGACTTTATAGCGCTGCAGCTGCTCCGGGTTATCAGAATAAACCAGCACACGCACAGAACCACTCAAGGAATGGGGCCCGACGATTTTGGCAATAAGAATGTTGTCTTGATCTTGCTTTGTCATAGAGTCATGTATAAGGAAAAAGCCAGTGCTTGTCCAGAAAAAAACCGGCTGCGAGAGCCAGTTTTGCATGTTATTTAGGAAATGAGTCTGCCAAACAGAATAACAGTGATAGGAGGCTGCGTTAATAGGCGCAAGACCTTGCGATCGTCACCTTATTGTTCATTCCTTGTGAGCAACTACCCCTAACCCCAGCATTACTTCGCATTTGGTAATGCACCTTGCTTTCTCGACGTCGAAAAGGAACTTACTTTTAGCGATTTCCCTGGTTGCGCAGCTTTCCAAGGACCAGGCGTTTTTGCGGGGGCATTCGGGGTGGATACGTTCTTCAGCTTAAATTTCTTCATCTTAGCTAAAACGGCATCAGCCGCATTTTTGACATTCCGTAGTGGCGTTCCCTACCGATACTCCGCTAGCACTTGGGCCATTGCGTTTGTACTGACAGATATTAAGAAGAGCTTGCTTCCCTTCCTTAAAAAGAGCACTTGCCGTATCACGATCATCCTTACTATTAGTCTCGTTCTTGCTTTGAGCATCGAAAAACTTTAATTCCTTCGCCAAAGGATCCAAACTATTTCTCACT
>CAWAEF010000026.1:0-235016 GCA_963780985.1 uncultured Alphaproteobacteria bacterium | reverse complement strand
TGACCTTGATCACCTGCATCCTTTAGATATACCAATGATAGTTGATAGCAATCTGCTATGGAGTCCCCATTGCCCGCATAGCCTATCGCTGTAAGTATTCGGCTGGTACCACTGAGTTTTGGGGGGCATTCTCAAGATATCTTGCTAAACGGAAACCAAATTGATATTGAGCTTCTGTCATATGTTGGTCAGCAGCTTTCTTATACCAACCCAAAATGGCCGCGAATTCTGCGCTGTTCGGTAAGGGGTTTATCGATTCCAACGCGAGAGCACAATTGAATTGTGCGCAAGCCCAACCTGGCTCTGCTGCCCTTAACCAACAGCTAAGAGCTTTTCTTTTATTTTCACCAGAAGAAGCATCACTCCAATGCGCCACCCCAAGATAGTTTAGGGCAAATCGGCACCCTTGATTGGCAGCATCCGTTAACAATGCATAGCCTTCGTCTATCTTTTCGGGAACACCAATTCCTTCCAGGAGCATATGTGCATAATTAGATATAGCCAACCTATGACCTGCTTTTGCTCTGGCAGCGGTGTTATTAAACACGCCTGGGCATTTACGAGCGATTGTATCATCATCAAGAAATCTTAGGGCAAAAACAGCGTAAATATCATCGGTCTCGGCGAGCTTAAGGATGCTCCAATAAAGATATTTGTTCTTTTTTCAGGCCAGTAGCAAAAGCATGATTAAATTCCTGCCCCCTTATGAAATCGTTTCACAATAACAGTTTGAGCAATTTCATCACCGGCATTAGCCGATTTTAATATTTTTTTCTCAAGGCTGACATTCCAGACCTTGGGGTAGGGATCTTCTTCTCTCTCAGAGCAGAGGGCTGACGCGACGTTTGATATCATTAGCATGGCTAAGATTAGCTTTTTAATCGTATCCATTTATATATTCCTCACATATTGTATATTGGTCACACATACCCAACAAGCAAGAGATGTACACTAACCCGATGGTCAATACCAACCGAAAAAAATACGGTGGCAAAGGGTAGGAATTAATCTAACTTATTAAAGTCATAATAAAAAGCACCATATAGGGTATAGCAAAGATGATTATGACCGTAATATTTTTGGCTGTATGCTGCTCTGCTCCCATATAGAATTATTGCTTAAGGAGCTCAGGCTGAAAAATGGGTAAGCACCTGATACCGTTCTGTTTTAGAATTTGACCTAACCGTCACTGGATGATATAAAGTCCCATTCATCCGGAGGGTAAAATGAAGCGCTTGCTTGTGGCTTTACTATTTTGTCTTTGCTCTATGCCTGCCGATGGCAGCGGGGTACCTCTTTTTGGATTTTCACGATGAACCTTGTGAGCAACCGACAGAAAACACGCAACAAGGCATGGAAGCTGTGGTCGTGGAAGCGGCCGACAGGGTAGGGGAGCATATCATAGATGCTGCGCCGGCTGGACTCCATCCAAAAAAGTTTTTTTCCAAAAGACGTGTGGCAGATTATAGCTCATGAGTTAGCGGTAGACCCCACTGGATTTCATGTTCTGTTAACTCTAAGGTTAACGCACCCCTATTTCAAGGAGATCACCAATGAGATACCCGGTTTTTCCCGTCAACTGCCTATAAATGCGACAAAATTCTTAAATACAAAGCTATTGCCTGAACACGCAGAAGTGGCTCTGTATGCCCAAAGAATTCTTGAAGAGGCCCTTAAATCCCATCAAATAGTCACATTTCTGGGCCTTTGCGCGAAATCCTTCTCGAGAGGTCTAAGAACCTTTGGGCATTGCGGTATGGGCCGGGTATGTCGCCGGCTCTGGTTGAGGCCATCGCTACCGAAATTAATCTTCCCTTAACCGCAATCCACTCAATACACTCAGGGCCATGCGGCTGGGGTATGCCTATACCTCCCGGAAGATGGCAGCCGTCGTTGAATCCATCAAGGCTATAGTAGTGATCAGCTCCGATGATTCCGGGCATGTATTTAGTATGGTCGAATCCCTACCGGGTGCCTGAACGTTGCAACCCAGTCTATATTTTTCAATCCCCGATAGAATGGGTGGCTGGTGGGAGGGTTATGGGCATTTCAGAACCTTATATGTAAATCTGGGATTAACAGGCCTTTATGGGGCAGCAATCATTCTCTATGGCATTTCAGTTTGCGGCACTTGTTGTAGCCATCCGCTTAAATATAATTGGGGCCGAAGAGGTTACGATTGGATGGCAAGCACTTTGAAACTAATAGATATGAAGAGGCAGCGGGGGTAAAGTGTGGTGACATTGGGAGAGGTGCTCTCTTATGCGGCGTCGTTATAGGCGTAGCGGTTGGTTCTTATTTCCTCCTGGCGGATACCTATGCCGTCCCTTGGCAAAGATTAACTCTTGGTCGAGTATATCAAATTTGCGCACGGTTACTATGACGCTGATCTGGCAGGCTGTTGTAGCATGAGAACTGGTTTTTTTAATGTTATGGAAGCCCTTTCGCCTCTAGATTACAATATACAGTACACCCCCGCTGAGCTTGCCCTTCCGGCATACCTGGCTAAAGCCGAATACCTTGTGCCCTATGGTCAGATGTTTCTGGTTACCTTGCCTATGCTGATTTATATGCTGCATGCATTGTTTTGGGATTTCTTGTAAGGGGTAGCTCGCATTTTGGGCATAGAATCACTTTCCCTGGCTCTTATGCAAAACGGGTGGGTTGGATGTAATCTTCTGCCCCCGGCAGACGTCATCCTGAACGGACGACCGCGAAGTGGGCGGTAGTGAAGGATCCAGTTAAACATGTGTCTCGCAGCGACTCTGCTTATAAATATACCAAACAAGTAAGTGAAATAACCAGCTGTCTACATGATGACAAACAAGATGATTGGGGCCATGTAAAGCAGAGTCGCTGCGCGACGCATGTCTAACTGGATCCTTCACTACCGCCCGCTTCGCGGTCGTCCGTTCAGGATGACGGGGGCAGGAGTATTCGCTTTGCTAACTATCCTCACTTGAGTTCAACTTAGCATACCGATTACCCACCTGTTTTGCAAAATCGTATACATTACCCCCGCGGCCTGAAAGAAGGCCGCGGGGGCGAATTTAATGATCGAATTCGCCAGCATCCTGTAGTCTGATCTCAATCCGTTCGATTGACTTTCCCGGGTGAGATCTTTTCAGGCTCACATACCCTACCTCGGCGGTGGATTTTACGTGGGTTCCCCCGCAAGGCACTTCTGCGAAGCCATCTATTTTCCAGTAACGGCGTTGATTTGGCACATCGGTGAAGTCTTTGTGGATCACTAGGTCTGATTGGATGATCTGGTTATACTCGATCAGCAAATCCTCAAAGATTTTCGATATATTCTCATCGGACTTAAAGTCTATACGAGACTTGGTTTCGGAGATGTGAGCACCGACCTTTTCCAGGTGATATTTCCGGGTTACCAGCTCAAGGATCAGCTCCGCCGCGAAGTGCAGGCGCATAAGCCTGTACCTGCGGGGCCAGTCGATGGTCATTGCTACGTCCGAGCCTGGTTGTAGGTTATGTCCTTCGGGAAGGGTATAATAGATGAGGTTCCCCTCCATCCGAGACGACACAATCTCCATGCCGTTCACATAAGCACGATCACTTTCCTGACCGCCGGAAAAGGAAAAGGCGATGGTCTCCGCAAACAGCACCTCATTGCCATTTACGGAGACAACCTTTGTATTCAGGCTGGTCTGATAGGGATCATCCCAAAATACTTTTTTCATCGCCCAAACTCCCATGCTCGGCGTTGTACCATGACGGCAACTACGTAGATCAATGCTGCGCCAGCGACCGCACATACGGGCACGATACTCAAGGCATATTGATATGTCTGAAGATCATATACCCTCAGGCCTTCCACGTCTAGATTGCCGGTCCAAAACAGATCCATCAGCTTGCCGATCGAAGTGTGAAAGAATGATCCGCCTAGCATATTGATGCAGTTCAGAAACGCAACCGTTACCCCTAAGTTCTGAGGCGCAACCAGATTAGAACCAGCCGCAAACACGATGACCTGATAACAGCACAGCAAGCCGACTGTAAAGAATAAGCCTGCCAACAGCCACCAGTTGTAACCCGTGTTCATGAACAAGAGTCCGAACGCGAGAGCCATACCCAATCCAGCTGTCGCCAGCACTGGATAATCACCAACACGCCTGGCTATAGTGGCCAGCAGGGGGCCACCGAACAGCATGCCAAAGAACACGAATGACACCAGTCCAGCCGCATCCCCCTTGGCAATGCCATAGGCCGTCATTAAGTACTGGACACCCCAAACATCGGCAAAGCCCTCCAAAGCGCCTACCATAAGCAGGTTAGCCAGTGCCAGAGCCCAGATCACGGGCGAAGACAGCAGCTCTCGCAGGTTGGTCCAGCGAAAGGGCTCTGACTTGACGGTAGTCGTTTTTGGTTCTCTAAGCATGAGGAGGGCACCCAGACCCAATACCATGGAAACCACAGCCAGCGTCAGGGCAACCTGTTGCCAGCTATAGGCCTCGATCAGCATATTCACTGGCTTGCCCCCATATATGGCGCCCATCAGGCCCACGGTGAAGGACAAACTGATCATGCGGGCATATTCATCTTTAGGAAACCACTGGGACACAACTTTGGATACCCCAAGGAATCCCACCGCAGATCCCGCACCGATCAGGAATCGGCTGACAACCGCAAGCCAGAAGCTTTCCGTATAGATGAACATCAGTGTGGCCACTCCACAGATCATGGCGAAGACAAAAAGGATAAGTCTTGCGCCAAATCGGTCCAGCAGGATCGCAACAGGTATCTGCATGCCTGCATAACCATAGTAGTAAAAAGCCGCCAGCATGCCAAAGTCGCTAGCATCGATAGAAAATTGTTCCATGATCTGATGCATCATCAACCCCGGCCACAGCCGTAGGATGAACTGATACGCAAAGAACAACACAGGAAAAAGCCACATCACATAGGACGTGTATTTATATTTTGAGTCAAACATAATTAACCTCATTAGGTTGAGTTTCAAATAATTCTATAGCTGATATATGGGTGTGAGTGTATGTATCGGCCTTAGCCGATAATAATGAGGGAGATAATAACGATGTTGAAGTGCTCGTGTGTCAACATTTTAAAGTCTATTACGCCTTATGTTTACGCAGCCCTGCCATCAGGGCCTATTATTAATATGGGGAGAGATTGCCGGGTCGTCAAGGAAAAAGTTTTCTGATCAAAAAGATTGACAGATAGTAAGGTTTTACCTATAGCTTATTCTGAAGACTATCGTGAATGGTCTCATATTAAAATATTAAATGGAGTATTATAAATGAAACTGTTTAGAGTTATGAATAGATTTACACAAGTACTGGCAGTCGCCTTTACGTTGGCAGGCGTAGCTGCGCATGCTAGTTCTGAGTTTGTCCAGGCGGATATTTCCCCAGGGACCGTCACCGCAATCACCCCCACCATAAATGCATCTTTAGGTGCAGCTATAGGAGAGCTTCGTAAGAACAAGGGTGCGGATACTTGCTACTTCCTTGCCCCAAACGAGGCTAGCACCTATCATGTGACGTTGGATAACATCGAGCGAAAAGATGGTCGAAAATTAACCACCGCGGATCATGTTGCAATCGTGGACTTGATCGGTAAATTCAAAGCCAAAAGAGCCGAAAAGAACGATCATGGAAAATCTTATAAAGGTGAAGGTTTTGAATTGAGACTTTACGTACACTATGCGGACGGACGCGTGCAGCATTATGCAATGAAACCATCGGAAAAGGTTAAGGATATTCGAGAACTGGCGGTCTACAATACGCCAATATCCTATGCGAACTTGGTCATAAAGCATGGTACGAATGGCGCATTAAAGAAAGACTGGGAAAGGTTTAGAGTAAAATGTCTCGATAGCAATCGCACATATAAGACCAAAGGCGAGTATCCCAAGCTAGATACCCACATTACCATTGGTAATCTTTATAAATACACAGACGCAGCTTTAGCAAAAAAGGTGGCTGGTCAAAAAGCGGCTTTCATGCCCTTTAGCACTAGACATGATAGAGACGTTTTAATCTCTGCCTTTTCGGCGGCCTGCGATAAGTTTAAAAAACTGGATCCCATCAATGTGAACCGAATTACCGTAAAAGGGGCTGATAAAGAAGACCGCGTATGGTTAGGTAAGGGTAAGAAGAAATAACGTAAGCGTATGTTTCTACTGAAAAGATGAAAGCCCCCGGATAGGGGGCTTTTTTTGGCGAATAATTCTTGATGGCATCTAGCACCGAGAATCATTGATTATGCCTCCCGACCCCCGTCATCCTGAACGGACGACCGCGAAGCGGGCGGTAGTGAAGGATCCAGTTAGACATGCGTCGCGAAGCGACTCCGCTGTAGATGGCTGCAATCATGCTGCTTTGCATCATATAGATAGACGGTTGGTCTTTTCATTTGTTTGATATATTTATAAGCAGAGTCGCTTCGCGACACATGTTTGACTGGATCCTTCACTACCGCCCGCTTCGCGGTCGTTCGTTCAGGATGACGTCCTCGAGGGGTAGAATTAATGATTGGGACACTGAGGTTGAGTACTCTGGACAGCATTTAAACAGCTTTTTTGTTGCAATCTAATATTTTTTAGGTGTATTTTCAGTCCATAATAATTTACCGGTGAGAGAAATGATGTCAGATACGCAAACAGCAAGCAAGGATATGGATCTAGATCTAGAAGATATGGACTGGGATGAAGAGGACTTCGAGCTTCCAGATATCCGGGATGATGAGGCTCGGCATGAGTTAATTGCCGCTTATGCGTATATGGGGTTGGCCAAGTACACTTGCCTTGATACGGGCAAGCCCTTACCTTTCCCCACTGATAAGCCTGAGGAAGAGGCGCGATTTGAGGCTGTTAAAGAATATTTAGATGCTCTCTTTCTAGACTATGAGATGGGGATAAACCTGTCCATGACGGGTACAGGTCTGGTCGCAGCGCTGAATGATGTCAGAGAATTTGTTCGAGAGGACTTCTTGTCTGCCTATGCCCACGACAATGAGGCGGAGGAGATACTGAACCGGCCGATGGATGCGGACTTAATGAAAGACTGTATGTTTGCGCTTTTTGAAGAAGCGAAGTACCTTTCCGAAGATAGCGATGATTTGGATGAAGATGATGACTTCGGGCATCACCACCACCATCACGATGGGCCGTGTAACCATGATCACCACCATCATGGTGAGCTGCTAACGCCTATTGTCCGTGAAGTGCCCAAGATTGGTCGAAATGATCCTTGCCTTTGTGGTAGCGGTAAGAAATATAAAAAGTGCTGTATGGGGTGATTTCTAAGTATAGATGAATCTGTTAACTTTAGTTATACACGCTATTAACGATTTATTAAAATATATTCTGTACACTGAAACAGTGAAGCAGGAGTGTGGCCTCTATGATTTCTGAGTTAAAGGAGAGTTATTATGAAAACTGTTAACATAGCAATAGTTGCATCTGTCTTGGCTTTTACTATGGTGAGCCCGGGGCTTGCTAGTCACGAGGATGACATGAAGAATAGGGGGCTGCCTGCACAAGATTATAGTCATATTCTGGTTGGAGGACTTGGAGAACAGAATCAGGGTGTTGGTAACTTAGAGCTGCTTAATCCAAATGATTATAAGCTAAAGCTCCCTAAGCCAAGTGATTATAGTAATATTATAATTGGTGGACAGAATCCCGGCGGCAGAGATTATTATACAATAGGGGAAGAAGATTTAACTCAACAGAAAGAAATTTATGACCGTCTACAAGCTGCTGGTCTCTTGAAGGATAGGCTTGATGCTGATTTAGCGAAAATTAGAGCTTTGGAAGAAAAGGTGAACAGCGATACTTCAGCTAAGAAATAGCTTTGCAGCTGATTTTCCGCCCTGTGGCTTTTTTGAGTATTTACAGAAAAAATGGTGAAGGTTCATAAATGGGCTTCACCATTTTTTGCTTATCTGCGAAACGGTTGGGCTAATTTAATCTTCTGAAATCCCCGGCAGCCGTCATCCCCTGAACGGACGACCGCGAAGCGGGCGGTAGTGAAGGATCCAGTTATAAACTGTCCCGCAGCGACTCGCTTATGACATATTTTAAACACGCAATGAAACCCACCATTCGCCTGTATGATGACAAACAAGATAATTGGGGCTATGTAAAGCTGAGTCGCTACGCGACTCATCTCTAACTGGATCCTTCGCTACCGCCCGCTTCGCGGTCGTCCGTTCAGGATGACAGGAGCCGGGAATATTTGTTTTGCTAATTACCCTACTTACGTTCGTCCGACTTTGCTCACCCACCTGCTTTTCATAAGTAACGACTTTTTCATCCCTATATCCTTCCTCCCCCTGATTCCCTATTGATTTTCCCCCCCATTCGTGGCACTAGTAAGCCAGGATGGCATCACAAAAAGAATGGGTTTCGAACTGGTATTCCTGACCGCTGCACTTATTGCTATGGTTTGTGTCGTAATTGCTTACGCCTTGCTTACGCCATCCAGTCAGTCTTATTTCAGCAGTGTATCCCGCAAAAATTTGACGTCTATCACGATTGTGGGTTTGCTCTCGCTTTTGCTGTACCTTATATTCCTGACCCATGACGAGGACACCCCTGCCATTCGATGGAGTTGGGTGTTTTTTATTGGCGTTGGCCTATGGGCTGTTTCCTGGGTGCTCTACAAGAGCATCGAATACCGGGCCCGGCGGCGGATTTTGGAGGGCTTGATCCGGGGCACTTTGTTGTTTTCCGCGGTTCTGGCGGTTCTTGTTACGTTTTCCATCGCACTGTCGCTTATTTATGAAGCCTTAAGGTTTTTTGAGTTTGTACCCATCTTGGATTTTCTGTTTGGGACCCGCTGGAGCCCCAGTGCGATCGGCCCGAATGGGGTTGGATATTTCGGGGCAGTGCCGCTGTTTTTGGGGACCTTTCTGATTACGGGCATTGCGATGGTCTTAGCCATACCCACCGGTTTGCTCTGTGCCATTTACCTATCCTGTTATGCCAGTGATCGAGCGCGCAATATCATCAAGCCGGCGTTGGAGTTGCTGGCGGGTATTCCGACGGTGGTATATGGGTTCTTTGCGTTGGTTGCCATATCGCCGCTGTTGCGAAATACGGGTGAGATCGTGGGCATTCCCATTGCAACGGAAAGCGCCTTGGGCGTTGGCATTGTTATGGGCTTTATGATTATCCCTTACATTGCGTCACTGTCTGAGGATGTGCTCTCATCTATACCAAAGGCTTTGAAGGAAGGATCGCTCGCACTAGGGGCGACCCAGTCGGAGACGATTAAGCGGGTAATTGTGCCTTCAGCTATTCCTGGCATTATGGCGTCCTTTCTGCTGGCAATGTCCAGAGCCATTGGCGAGACGATGATCGTGGTCATGGCGGCGGGGTATTCGGCCCGAATGACGGCAAATCCCTTGGAAGCCGTGACCACAGTGACCGTTCAGATCGTCAGTCTGCTGACAGGGGATCAGGAGTTTTCAAGTCCCAAGACGTTGGCGGCGTTTGCGTTGGGGTTGATGCTCCTGTTTATTACATTGGCCCTGAATCTGGTGGCCATGGCGATCGTTAGGCATTATCGGGAGAAATATGACTAAACCTTCGAAACTATTAAAAAAACGCCATCGCCGTGAAACTCGCTTCCGGTTTTATGGATTTGCGACCATTGTTGTGGTGCTGAGCCTGCTTGCCCTGATGCTGATAAGCATTGCCATAAAGGGCTCTTCGGTATTCAGTAAGGCTTATATAGGGGTAGAGATACATTTTTACGCAAGCGATATTCTATTCGATCCGACTGATCCTGAAGGCTCGTTGCGGAAGGTTAATTTCCGCGATGTGATCTATAAATCCATGGCCCTGAACGGTGATCTGAAGGGCATGTCCAGAAACGAGGTCCAACAGCTGATCAGCCCGGGGGCGGAGTTCATGCTTTTTGACCAAGTCAGACAATCGCCCCTGATGATTGGCGGCAAATATCTGGTTTGGTTGCTTGCATCCGATGATGTGGACTATTTCCTCAAGAATCCTGAAAGTGAGAAGAAACGGGCTAGTGAACGTCGTTTAACCAACGCGCAGATGACTTTCTTGCTGACCGAACAGGCCAGCGGGAAGTTGCAGCATAAGTTCAACTGGTTGTTCTTCACCGAAGGGGACTCACGCTCGCCGGAGCTGGCGGGTATCAAGGGTGCCTTGGTGGGGTCTATGTTGACCATTCTGGTGACATTGATACTGGCATTTCCTTTTGGAATCGCTGCGGCGGTCTACATCGAAGAGTTCGCGCCGCCTAATAGGCTGGTGCGTTTCTTAGAGCTGAACATTAATAACCTAGCCTCGGTACCTTCCATTGTGTTTGGTTTGCTGGGGCTGGCGGTGTTTATAAATCTTATGCATGTGCCGCGATCGTCGGCGTTGGTGGGGGGTATGACGCTGGCGTTAATGATTATGCCGACGATCTTTATTGCAACCCGTTCTGCCTTACATACGGTGCCGAAAGCGATTGCGCGGGCGGCTGAGGCTCTGGGGGCATCGCCTGTACAGGTGGTGTTTCATCACAAGATCCCCCTGGCGCTGCCGGGGATTCTGACGGGCACTATTCTAGGCGTGGCCCGGGCTTTGGGGGAAAGTGCGGCCTTGCTGATGGTGGGTATGGTGGCCTTTGTGGTGGATGCGCCGACCTCAATTATGGATCCAGCGACGGTATTGCCCGTACAGATTTTCAGTTGGTCCCGCAATCCCGAACAAGGCTTTGAAGATCATACGGCAGCGGCTATTATGGTTCTGTTGCTGTTTTTGATGGCGTTTAATTTAGTTGCCATCTATATTCGTAGACAATTCGAACATCGCTGGTAGGAACGATTGGTTATGACGTCTAAAATAAAGATTAACGACTTGAATCTCTTCTATGACGATAAGCAGGCTCTCCACGACATCAATGTGACGGTCAAGGAAAAGCAGGTGCTTTCGTTGATAGGACCTTCAGGATGCGGTAAAAGCAGCTTCCTGAGGTGCATCAATCGCATGAACGATCGGGTTGAGGGCATTCGCATCAAAGGCAAGGTTATGATCGACAACCTGGACATTTATGACCGGGCTGTGGACGTGGTGTCCTTGCGAGCTCGGGTTGGTATGGTATTCCAGAAACCCAATCCTTTTCCTAAGTCGATCTATGATAATGTGGCCTATGGGCCAAAGATCCACCAGCAATGCGCCACCAAGGGTGATATGGACCACGTGGTGGAAAAAAGCCTACGACGGGCAGGTTTGTGGGAAGAAGTCAAAGACCGCCTGGATCATGCGGGAACGGGTCTTTCCGGAGGCCAGCAGCAGCGTTTGTGCATCGCCAGGGCGATTGCGGTAAACCCAGAGATTATCCTGATGGACGAGCCATGCTCAGCCCTGGACCCTATAGCCACAGCCAAGGTAGAGGAATTGATTGATGAATTACGGGAAAAGTATACAATCATCATAGTGACCCATAACCTGCAACAGGCCGCTCGCGTGTCTCAACAAACGGCATTTTTCCACATGGGCCGCCTGGTTGAAGCGGGAGAAACCGGTGAGATATTCACCAACCCAACGGACGAGCGAACGCAGGGGTATATTACGGGAAGATTTGGTTAGTTAGTCGGTGGTTGGCGTGGTGGCTATCTGCCCCGTCTTGTCATCCCCGCGAAGGCGGGGATCCAGCTGACATGTGCTGCGCAGCAGCTCTGTATAGAAAATTAGGAGTCGCTTAGCGACGCATTATACGCTGGATCCCCGCCTTCGCGGGGATGACAAGCTGGGACGTTCAAGCGCGCTATTTACAACGTTTTTGCCCTTAAGTTGACGCCTATGCGCGCATCCGGGAATTACAAACTGTGTTATTTAGAATTACCAGGAGAACAAACATGAACGAAGCATCACACATCGTTAAATCATTCGACGGTGATTTAGATTATCTGAATTCCGAAATCACCAATATGGGTGAGTTGGTGATTCAGCAATTAGAAAAAGCCTTGAAATCCGTTGTGGACAGTGATCCTCAGCTGGCTAATGAAGTGATCGAAAGTGATCCGGAGATCGATGCTATCGAGCATAGTATCGATACCTTCGCCATTCGTACGATCGCACTGCGCCAGCCCGTGGCCAGTGACTTGAGGGCTGTGATTGCAGCCCTGAAGGTTTCCAGCCATTTGGAACGTATTGCGGACTATGCGACCAACATTGCTAAAAGAGCTCTGAGTCTATCTGAAATCAAATATACCCCCGCCATTGGTAAGGCCGTTCCTCGTCTGATGCGATTGGCCCAGGATATGATTAAGGATATCCTTAAGGCATACATTCAAAGGGATGATGTGCAGGCCAAAGAAGTGTGGGAGCGGGATGTGGAGCTGGACGAGATGTATATGAGCTTCCTGCGGGAGCTGCTGACATACATGATGGAAGAGCCCCGTAATATCAACGCCTGTACACAGTTCTTGTTTATTGCCAAAAACATCGAGCGCATCGGCGATCATGCGACCAATATCGCCGAGCTGGTTCATTACTTGATTTCCGGCCACCAATTTGAAGAACCCCGCCCAAAAGGGGAGCGCGACCAAATGGGCCAATTACTTGAAACTAATTTTGGCGGGAGTCGACCACTTTCTCCCGCTGAGAGCTGAGAGTTCTTGCCCTTTATCATACAAGACCTTGTCCATACAAATATGGATGTACTTGGGGCAGGTTAGGATTGCTTCGATGCCTGTCTCATTCAAATTGGTATGGAGTAGCTTGACCTTCACTATATCGGGTAGGGCAAAAATTGCCATCAGGGTATAACCCATTATATGGGTTCCATTCAGCCTGAGCCTTTTGACAGTTTTTGGGAATCGTAAGGTTATGGGTTTAGCTTTCTTCTCATCCTTATCAAGAAATCGATAATCAGCCACCGCGGTCTTACTCAGACTAAGTATATGTAGGGGCAAATCCACCAGAGATGGCAGGCAATTCTGAGTTAAGGGATTGCTGTTTAAGACCAATGCTTTTAAGGACTTGAACTGACTTAACTGCGAAACATCATCATCTTGAAGGCTGTTATCGGACAGATCAAGTTCTGTCATCGTTTGCCAGGAATGTGGAGATGATGGACTGGCTTCTATCTTGTAATCGCAAGCAAGCATGGTCAACCAGTGAGGGGGCCGATGATAGTCTTCTATGATATCGAGTCCCACACTAGCCTTCGTGTCTTTTATCGTTGCGACCGCGGGTGGAAGACCAGCCATCTCGCAAGCTTCTTTTCCAATGAGTTTCACCGATCCAGCTTGTAATATCTCGAGAGGAAGCTCGCAAAGACCATCCTTGGCAAGGTAGCTATGGGAAATATGGAGCTGTTTGAGGCTGCCAAAGATTGTTCCATCCCCACTTGGGCGCAGATGCTCTAAACGCAAGAGGCAGAGATTATCCATTTTTTCTAGACGTAAGGTCTTTAGTGGCAGTTGACCTATGTATTGGCGCAACATCAATGTGAGGTTGCCCGTTAAACGATCGCATTCAGATAAGTCCAAGTGTGTCAGAGATTTTAATCTCAACAGCGGTACCAGATCGTTCAGGGTTAGTTTGATTGCTTTTACAGAAAGACTCTGGAGTAGGTTAAGTTGGGCGATCTTCATAAAGGAGGTGGCTGAGATCGAGGTGTAGGATAAGTTTATGCTGCGAATATTTGACTTAGTAGGGTCCCCCAAGGCAAGAAGCAATGTGGCATCATCTATCTTTTTTTGCGATTCCCAATCAAGGCTTAATGATGACTCGGGAGATGATCCAGAGCTGGGCTGCGAGGGTATAGTGTAGCCCCCAACCTTAATGCCAATACGACGACCGAGTTCATCTGGAGGTGTTGAGGCATGTGCTATGGGTATGAAGAGACATATGAGCAGCAGCTGATAGCGTATCATGTGTTCCTCCTTTTCTCTTAGGATAACAAGTTTAGGTAAACAATCACCTTATTTTTCTCAATAACCCAGATAGAGGAAAACCAGTGCACTAAATCATTAAATTTCTCCCCTCGCGGTCGTCCGTTCAGGATGACGGGAGGGCGGGTATATTCGCTTAGCTAATTGCCCTTACTTTTGTCAGCTTGACATCACTCCCACCCATTAGATTTGTATATAAGCCTGTGCAAAAGATTGATTCGTTTGAACGCGGATGCTATAGTCAATTCACTGCATGTAATGCATCCCGGAAAATCATGATAACGATAGGATACCCAGATGCTCCAAGCCATTAAGTCACTGACCTTCATTTTCTTCATTGCTTCGTTCGCAGGCCAAGCAGCTTGCGAAGACTCAGCCAGCGGACTGGTAATCCAGGATGTCTGGGCAAGGGCTGGAAAGCCTAATTCAGCGGCATTTATGAAGATCAAAAACGAATCGTCCGAGGACCGCAAAATTATTTCGGCCAAGGCGGATGTGTCTAACCGTATCGAGCTGCATGATCACTTGCGAGATGGTGACGTTATGAAGATGCGTAAAGTAGACACGCTCGTGGTGCCAGCGGGGGATTCTATTGAGCTTATGCCGGGTGGTAAGCACCTGATGTTCTTCGAGCTAGGACAGGGGCTGACCGATGGACAGGTCTTTAAGCTGACGCTGGCCCTTGATAATGGTCAACAGCTGGTTGTGGATGTGCCGGTTAAGGCCATGACCTATAACCCAAAGCTTGATAACAGCGGTTGTCATTGTAAACCATAGTCATGTTTTTTGGACCTGAATTTATAGACCTATTGCGAGAAAAAGTACGCATATCAGAGGTAATCGGCCAGAAGGTCACTCTGAAGAAGCAAGGTCGCGACCTGGTGGGCTTGTGCCCCTTTCATAAGGAAAAATCTCCCTCGTTTCAAGTAAGCGATACCCGCGGTGCCTTTCACTGTTTTGGTTGTCATGCTTCTGGGGATGCGTTTCGCTTCCTGATGGATGCATACAGCTATACCTTTGTGGATGCGGTTAAGGAAGTTGCCCGCATGACCAATACGCCACTGCCGGTGCAAGCGCCATCTTCGCCTCAGGAAAAAGAGCAGATTGATCAACGGGAGACCCTCTATAAAATCCATGAGGAAGCCTGCCAGTGGTTTCAACAGCAGCTCCAGTCCTCCAAGGGCTATAATGCGCGCCAGTATCTGGAAAAGCGTGGTATCACCGATGGTACCATGCGCCAGTTTCGTTTGGGCTATGCACCATCCGGTCATAGCTTCCAGACTGAGTTTGCCAAGCGCGGTTACAGTGAAAAAGACTTGCTTGCTTCGGGCATTTTAGGGCAGGGGGACAATGGCATTTACGACCGGTTTCGTGATCGCCTCATGTTTCCTATATTCTCACCTAGAGGTCGCGTGATCGCCTTTGGTGGTCGGGTGTTTGGCGATGCTTTGCCTAAATATCTGAACTCGCCAGAGACGCCTTTATTTAGCAAGAAGAACTGCTTGTTTGGCTCTCACATGCTGCGTGAGATGACGAAAAATCAGCCCAAGGTATATGTGGTTGAAGGGTACATGGACGTCATCGCCATGGTGCAAGCGGGCCTAGGGCCAGCGGTAGCGCCTTTAGGGACGGCTTTGACCGAGGAACAGATTCAGATGCTGTGGAAGTGTTGTCCTGAGCCGGTTTTGTGCTTTGACGGTGATACGGCAGGGTTGAATGCGGCTAAAAGGGCTTCTGAACGGGTATTGCCTTTGTTAAAACCAGGACATTCTTTGAACTTTACGTTGCTGCCAAAGGGAGAGGATCCCGATAGTCTTATCCGTGGCGGCGCTTTGCCACTGTTGAAGGATTTGTTAAACAATGCTCAGCCCTTGTTCCAGATGCTCTGGAGCCAGCATGTGCCCGAGGTAGTACCCAAAACGCCAGAGCAACAGGCCCTTGTGCGGAAGCAGTTCTTGGAACTTTTGGAAACCATTACGGATAACACCATTAAGTTTCCTTATAAGGCTGCGGCCAATGATAAGTTCTTTCATACTTTTCGTCCCAAAAAGGGAAAGAAAAAGGAAGATTCTATCCAGGCCTGCGGAATTCTCACAAAGTTTGACACAAAGAAATTGCAACGCTATATATTATTTGCAACGATACTTAATCATCCGTCGCTGCTGGTCCATGTGGAAGAAGACTTTTCACGGCTCGAGATTCCTTCCTCAGAAGAGGAATTAAACCAGTTGCGTGATGAAATTTTATTGAAAATAAATGAACAACCAGGTCTTGACAAAGAGGCATTGAGATACCACATAATAAGTAGAGGATATGAAAGGCTTTTGGCCTCCATTCAATCTAGTGATATCTACCAGCATGCCAGCTTTGCCAAACCCCAGTCATCCCTTGAAGATGCACGAGAAGGTTGGCAAGACGTTTGGTACATGCTAGAAGAGAAGGATATGCTTGCGGTGCAGCGTGAAGAATTGCGTCGCCAGCTCATTGAATCCTTTGATTCGGATACATGGACAAGATTTAACGCCCTACAACACCAGGTGGTTAAGAACTAGGCAGCCATATGGTGTAGGAGATGCAGCTGGGGAGTTCATAAGCCCTGCCTGTTGCGACTATACGTTTGAGTTGATACTTATGCCTTACAGCAGGAGTTATTAGAAATGAAAGAGGAAGACACAATGTCAAAGGGTAATCAAGATATCCTACCCGATATCGATGAAGAAGAGGTTGAGGTTGCGAGTGTTGATTTTAACTCGTCTATCAAAAAGCTTATTGAAAAAGGTCGCGAGAATGGGTTTATCACCTATGATCAGCTGAACCGTGCTTTGCCTCAAGATCAGGTGTCTTCTGAGCAAATTGAAGATGCCATGGCAATGCTGTCGGAAATGGGCATCAGTATAGTTGAAAATGATGAAACCGACGGCGATCCCGACGCCATAGAAGTTGACGGTGAAGTTGATCTGGAAGCCGTTGCAGAGGCTTCTGAGGCTGTCGTTGAAGAAGAGCCCGGCGGTCGTTCCGATGATCCCGTGCGTATGTATTTGAAAGAAATGGGCAGCGTTGAGTTGCTATCCCGTGAAGGGGAAATTTCCCTAGCCAAGCGTATTGAAGAAGGCCACGAGATGAAAATGCGGGGCCTGTGCGAAAGCCCCATGACTTACCAGTCCCTTATCCGCTGGCGCGATGCCTTGGAAAACGGTGAGATTTATTTGCGCGATATCGTTATTCTCGAGAGCGCAACGGAAACCTTTGATGAAACCGCTGTGGACGCTGAAGGTGAGCCAAAGCTCCCCGATGAAGCGGTTGTGGTTGAAGCTGTGGAAGAAAAGGTTGTTGAGCCTGAAGTAAAGGAAGAACCCAAGCCTAAGCCTGCCAAGGTAAAGGCTGAAGACGGCGAAGAGGGCGAGGACGAAGAGGAAGAGTCTAAGTCTGAAGAAGACGGCGATGACGAAGAGGAAGAAGGCGAAGAGGCTCATGCCACACTCGCCGAGATGGAAGAAGCCATGATGCCTGAGGTAACAAAGGCTCTGGAGGAAATTTCTCAGAACTACGATAAGTACAAAAAGCTTCAGCAACAGAGTATCGGCACAGGCAAAGCCTTGTCCAAGAAGGATCTGGATAAGCTGGCTGCCTTGAGTGATATGCTGGTTGAGCAAGTGAACAACATGTCCTTGAACAACTCTCGTATTGATGAGTTAGTAGATCAGCTATACGGTTTTCACCGTCGTCTGATGACGTTGGATGGACGCATGCTGCGCATGTCAACGGATTCCGGCGTTAAGCGTGAGGATTTCTTGAAGCAGTACGTAGGTCACGAGATCAACGAAAAGTGGCTGGAAGAAGTTAAAGAGCTGAAGGGTAAAGGCTGGCAGAAGATGGTTGAGTCCCATGGGGCTGAGCTGGAAGAAATCATTGCTGAGATGCGTGCTATTTCAGACAAGACCTATCTGTCCACGACCGAATTCCGCCGCGTTGTAGCCGATGTTCAAAAAGGTGACCGTCAGGCCTCCCGCGCGAAGAAAGAAATGATTGAAGCGAACCTGCGTTTGGTGATCTCCATTGCGAAGAAATACACGAACCGTGGCCTGCAATTCTTGGATCTGATCCAGGAGGGTAACATCGGCTTGATGAAAGCTGTGGATAAGTTTGAATACCGCCGTGGTTATAAGTTTTCAACCTATGCGACATGGTGGATTCGCCAGGCTATAACCAGGTCCATTGCGGACCAGGCGCGAACTATTCGTATCCCAGTGCATATGATCGAGACCATTAACAAACTGGTACGGACGTCACGCCAGATGCTTCACGAAATCGGCCGCGAGCCCACCCCAGAAGAGCTGTCCAAGAAATTGAACATGCCACTAGAAAAGGTCCGCAAAGTATTGAAGATCGCGAAAGAGCCGATCAGCCTTGAAACGCCAATTGGCGACGAGGAAGACGGCCAGCTGGGCGATTTTATCGAGGACAAGAACGCAATTATCCCGATCGATGCCGCCGTACAAGCGAACCTGCGCGACACAACCACACGGGTGCTGTCCACACTGACGCCAAGAGAAGAGCGCGTGCTGCGCATGCGTTTCGGTATCGGTATGGGTGTCAACATGGAACACACCCTTGAGGAAGTCGGACAACAGTTCTCAGTAACCCGCGAACGTATCCGCCAAATCGAGGCGAAGGCCTTGCGGAAACTGAAGCATCCTAGTCGTTCTAGGAAGTTGAGAAGCTTTTTGGATAATTAATTGGGGGGCGCTTTAAGCACCCCGATTCATTAATTCTACCCCCACGCGGCCGTCATCCTGAACGGACGACCGCGCAGCGGGCGGTAGTGAAGGATCCAGTTAGACATGTGTCGCGAAGCGACTCTGATTATAAATACATCAAACCAGTAAGTGAAACAACCATCCGTCTATATTACAGGGCCTACGCATGAACATTAAAAGCGCACAAAGCCCCAGCTTGCCTCCCCTGCGAAAGCAGGGGTCCAGCGCAAAATGCTTCGCGTAGAGACTCTGTACTTTCTTCGGAGCTGCTACGCAGCACATTTTAAGGGCTGGACCCCTGCTTTCGCAGGGGAGGCAAGCTGGGAGCTACGTGTTTCCCTGCAGATATTCGTTTTCATGCGTAGGCCCTGGTCTAAATTATGACAAACAAGTTGATTGGGGCCAGGTAAAGCAGAGTCGCTGCGCGACGCATGTCTAACTGGATCCTTCACTACCGCCCGCTGCGCGCTCGTCCGTTCAGGATGACGGCCGCGCGGGGGTAGATTCAATGAGCCGTGGTACGAGCTTACTTTTTGTCAGGATTACTATTGTTTATCCGAGGGCCTGTATAGCTATGGAAACTGATTGTTCCAGTATTACTAACTTTACCTGATGCAATCTCCAGGTCCCTAGCAGCGATCGTACCTGAATTATTAAGCCTCCCTGCTACAATCGTTGCCTGTCCATCAACTAAGATTATACCTGTATCGGATCTTGATCCTTTATAAGTCTTACCATTAAAATGGTACTTAATATTGTCGCCTGATCCATACTTCTCAATTTGATTATTCGGCGGGATTATTTGATCAGACTGCGAGCTTCTAACGATGATATATTTCATAATATCATTTGGTATAGGCAGTATCGGCGCATCAACCTTATTGCTCGCCATAGTATGATAATACTGAAAGCTTTGATCGCCGGGTATCGGTGTGAGGGCAACATTTCTATTAAATGAAAAATCTCTTCCTGTCATCACTCCATCAACAACTGCGGCCTTACCACTTACGTGCACATCTTGCGCCGCATCCACCTGATCGCTCGCAAAAGAAGCTCCGGCTGCGATAGTCGACAGCATTAGGGTTGATAGAAAATTAGTCTTAAATTGTCTAGTTTTATAAAACATCTTAATCTCCAATATTTAAAACATATCTTTTAGGGATGGTTTGCCGCTATCGCTGCTTCTGTCCCTATTTTTTGGCTGACTTCCTATGGCGGAACTTCGTATGGCGGAATTGTAGAAATGGTAGTTCAATTCATCACCGCGTGGCAGCCAGCGGCCGTTATCACTGAATCGGCCCCTATTTTCGACGAGAAAGAGTGAATTAGTGAATTTGCATGCATACTTATTTTGCACTTCCGCAGTCCCTGGCTCAACAGCCGCCGGTCCACTCGTTTGGACGTCCGCATCTTGGCCCTTACCTTGTGAGGCAAAGTTCTCTGACCTGCTAACCACGGCTGCGCTAGTGACGGCACGTACATCTTGATCCGCATCTACCTTATCGCTGGCAAAAGAACTTCCGGCTGCAATGGTTGACACCAGTAGGCCTGATAGTAAATTAGTTTTAAATCGTCCAGTTTTGCAAAACATTTTAGCTCCAATATCTAAATAGCTGTGTACATTAACATTACCTAGTTACTACGCATATACCAACTTGTCAAGTTGAGAGTGCTAGTTTATCAACTGTTAAGTTATTTTCAAATAATACCTCGTATGTTTTCTCTCTCCGGTCTTGGTGAGAGCTTCCATCTCTACCAATTCATTCAGATCGCGCGTGGCGGTAGCCCTGGATGTTTTGGTAATTGTAATATAATTTTCAGCACTTAATCCCCCCTTAAACCCAGTGGGGCCTTCTTTAAATATCCTTGCCAGGACCTTATTCTGTCTCTCATTCAGTCTGTCCCGCAAGCGGTCGTAGAGCTTGGTTTTGCCAATCAAGAACTCGATGTAAACATTAGAATAGGCCTGAGCTTCCATAATGGTGTTCGCAAAATACACAAGCCAGCGGGTGATTTCGTTGTCTTTGTTGGCCTGTTCTAAGGCATTATAGTACTCTTTACGTTTTTGCAGGATGGCAGCAGATAATGCAATGAGCGTTGGTTCGCCAAACGTCTGAGCCAGGGCCTTTTCGGCTATACCACGGCCTACCCGACCATTACCGTCCTCAAAGGGGTGTATACAAATGAAATAGAGATGAGCAATACCGCATCGGGTCAAAGCGGGCAGGGGGGAGACGCCCCCGGGGGCCGTACCATTAAACCAGGCCATGAACAGATCCATCTCCGATGGAATTTGATCGGAAGGGGGCGCCTCAAAGTGCACATTGATTTTTCCATGATAGCCAGATATCACCTGCATGGGTTCTTGATGGGCGCGGTATTTGCCAATATCAACTAAATCGCTCCGACCGGCGGTGATCATGCGATGCCAAGCAAATAGCTTTTCATGGGTGAGGGGTTCGTTAAAAGATTGATACAGATCCACCATCATCTCGGCAATACCCTGTTCAGCAGGAGATGATTGACGACCATCGGTGGCCAAGCCAAAATTACGACGGATGGAGGATTGAACGCTTTCCCGGTTCAGGAATTCCCCTTCTATTTCCGATGTTTTGATGGCTTCGTTACTGATGATTTCTATTTTAAGAGCATCTTTGTCGTCTTCTGAAAGATGCTTATAGGCTCCCAGTAAAATACCCTCAGACTTCAGAAACTGAGCCTCTAAAGCTTCTAGTTGGGATTTGTCGTAGGTAAAATGGGGCCAATCGTCCCGCTGCCAATTCCATTTCATGGGTAATAGCTTTCCACACGTCAGAACCCGTCTTCGGGTGCACCTGAGTTATATGTTTTTAAGTTATAACTCATTATTGCACGAATTATGAGTTATAGGAAGAGGTTCTATAACTCATAATCAACAGAAATGTGAGTTATAGAATCTTATCCTATAACTCATAATTGTGGAAAGCTTTGGTTTCGGATTCCGGAATAGACTACTTATCCTCAGGTGCAGCAAAACTGAGGTCCGTCAGCAACGGTAAGGGACCATCGCTTTCCGGTGTCTGACTTTCGGACTTTACGTCCTGGACTTGAGATTCTGGTACCTGGCATAATTCCCGGCAAGCATCCCCCAGATCAGAGGAGTCTTCCTCATGGCCACAGCACACACTTTTGCATGCTATTTTTACGACCCTCTTACACCGTGGGTTCTTGCTGTTATTATGGCAGCCAAGTACGTCATATTCCGAAATAGACGCGCCCAAGTATCCCACCACTGCCTGTGCGGGCATGACTAAAATCAAAGAAAGTAGTAACGTGTAAGCGGAAGTGGACCAATTCATTGCGAAGACCCCTGTTATTTTCCTTATCTTCGCCTATCCAAATCGCGATGTCAATTACTTTGCCCGGGGGTGGTAGTGCCTACACATAAAAACGGAATCTACACTAGGATGCACATCGCCCCAAGCTTGTCATCCCCGCGGAAGCGGGGATCCAGCACATAATGTGTCGCGAAGCGAGTCCTGGTTTTCTATATAGAGCTGCCTTGCAGCACACTTCAGCTGGATCCCCGCCTTCGCGGGGATGACAAGCTGGGCGATTGTGCGCATCTAATTTTCATGCGTTGAACCTGCCCTAGGGTGGGCTTTCATAAACACATCAAACAGCGCCTGGTCTTCTAACTTGGTATAAACCTGTGTGCTGGCCAGGGAATCATGGCCCATCAGCTCTTGGATGCTGCGCAGATCAGCGCCGCCGGCCAACAGGTGTGAGGCATAGCTGTGACGCAAGGCGTGGGGCGTTGCTGTTTCTGGCAGACCCAAGTACAGCCTGATTTTCTCCATTTGCTTCTGAACGACTCTTGAGCCTAAACGGTCTCCCTTAACCCCTCGAAATAAGGGGGTTTCAGCTTGGGAAGGCATGGGGCACGTTTTAATGTAATCCTGAATCTTGTCATACACCGACGATAGCATAGGGACAACGCGCTCCTTGTTGCGTTTTCCGATTACCCGCAGGCTATGACTGTTGATGTCATTCACATTCAAGTTGAGTGCTTCCGTTATACGCAAGCCGCATCCATACAACAATATAAAGACCGCTTCATCTCGAGCTTGCACCCATTTTGGTTGGTGAGTATAAAGGGCACTTAAGTCCAAAAGATGCTTGGTTTGATGATGGGACATCGGCCTTGGCAGAGTCTTTTCAGCCTTAGGACTGGTCAGCTCCGCCAAGGTTACATTCTTCAATCCCACATGCTTGTGCAAATAGCCATACAGATTCTTGATCGCAGAAAGCGCCCGCTTATTAGATTTAGCTGAAGACGTGTTTCGAACACGAAAGGCCAAAAAAGATCTAAACACCGACAAGTTTAGCTCCTCCAGATACTTAAGGCCCACAGGCTCTCCCAGGTGATCATTGAGGAACCCGAAAAAGCTCTTCAGGTCGAGCACATAGTTATAAATCGTATGCGGAGACGCATGTTTTTCAAAGGCCAGATGGTCATGCCATTTCTGTATTTTTGCCTTTAAATCCGCCTGACAACTCTGGTTCAATTCATGCAAGGATCTGGCTATTTTTTCTTTCATTTATAATGCCTTAAAATAATTTGTAAGAACCTCTTGACGAAATAGCTCTATACACCTACATGTATAGTAACAGGCTTTGAAAGGAAATAGGCAATGTTTGAAATTACTCCTGACTTTTTGTTGATGCTAGCAGAATTTACCTTCGCGTATGCGATCTGCGTTATTTCTCCAGGCCCTGACTTTGCTATGGTTGTGCGTAACAAGCGTCATGTATTCTCGCCGCACAGGCATGTTTACGGCTCTTGGCACCAGCCTAGGCCTTATTTTCCATGCGACTTACACCCTTATTGGTATCGCAATCCTTATTAAAGAATCTGAATGGGGCTTTACGATCATCCGCGTGCTTGGTGCTGGTTATTTAGGTTATTTGGGCATTAGCTCTTTCTTTAAGAAGCCCGTTGCTTTTGAACGGATGGCTCACCTTGATGACGATATTAAGCATCTGCCTGCATCTGAAGATCTGACGGCTTTTCAGGCTGTGCGCATTGGCTTTGTTACGGATGCTCTGAACCCATTCTGCATGGTGTTCTTTATCTCGATCTTTGCGCTGGTACTGGATGTGAATTCTACTCTGCCAGTGAAGGTGTTCTTCGGAGCCGAGATTTTCATACTTGCCCTAATTTGGTTCCTGGGAACAGCCTGGATCTTTTCTAACAAGCAGATTCGTCAGCAACTGGCCCGTACCGGGACTTGGTTTGGCCGCATCACCGGGAGCGTACTTTTCTACTATGGTGTGAAGTTGGCTTTAACCGTTTAAATACTGAATCGACAATCTCTCGGGGCGCATCTTCGGTGCGCCCCATTTTTATTGTTTCTTGGTTTAAAATTTTCTTTAGGATTTTTGCAGAATGAGGTATCTTTCCGGGATGAACTTATTTGAGGTGGGAATGACAAGATATATCTTCGTAACTGGCGGTGTGGTTTCATCACTAGGTAAAGGACTGGCAGCCGCCGCCTTGGCCGCGCTGCTGAAAGCACGGGGATATAAGGTCCACATGCGGAAACTGGATCCTTATCTCAACGTAGATCCAGGAACCATGAGCCCCAGCCAACACGGTGAAGTCTATGTGACCGACGACGGCGCCGAAACCGATCTAGACTTAGGCCACTACGAGCGCTTTGCGGACATTACATGTACGGCTAGCGATTCTGTGACCACAGGACGGGTTTACTCGAATGTTATCGCGAAAGAACGACGGGGCGACTACTTAGGCGCCACGGTTCAAGTCATCCCTCACATTACCGATGCGATTAAAGGCTATATTACCAAGGATGTTCCCGACGATATCGATTTCATGATCGTAGAAGTAGGCGGCACCGTGGGTGACATCGAAGGTCAGCCCTACCTAGAGGCCATTCGCCAGTTTATGAACGAATACGGCCGCGACCGTACCATTTTCGTGCACTTGACCCTGATCCCTTATATTCCCAGTGCGGATGAGCTTAAAACCAAGCCTTCTCAGCATTCGGTGAAAGAACTATTATCTGTGGGTATTCAACCGGATATCCTGTTGTGCCGCTGTGATCGTCCTATCCCTGAAGATGCACGTCGCAAGCTGGCTCTATTCTGTAACTTAAAGCCTGAAAGGGTTTTAGAAGCTTTGGATGTGAAGTCCATTTACGAAGTGCCGATCACCTATGCGGAACAAGGTTTGGATGTACAAGTGTTGAGTCATTTCAATCTGGACACGTCACACAAACCCGATATGTCCCATTGGATTGACATTCTAAAACGCATACAGAAACCTGCCAAAGACGTAACCATAGCCATCATCGCAAAGTACGTCACGATGAGGGATGCTTATAAATCTTTGATTGAAGCCATATCTCACGGCGGTTTTGCGAATAATGCACGGGTTAACATCAAGTGGATTAACGCTGAGCATCTGGAAGAAGAGGTCGACGGCGAGCTTCGCATGAAATCGCTGAAGGAAACACAAGCGATCATCGGTGATGTGTCCGGTATTCTGGTGCCCGGTGGTTACGGTATTCGCGGGGCTTTCGGTAAGATGGCCGCCATCCGCATGGCGCGGGAGAATAAGATTCCTTACCTGGGTATTTGTTTTGGTATGCAGCTGGCAGTCATAGAAACCGCACGTAGCCTGGCTAATCTGCCACTGGCTAATTCGACGGAATTTGGTCCGACCCCAGATCCCATTATTGGTCTGTTGACTGAGTGGCGTCGCGGGGAATCTACGGAACTACGGGAGCAGGGTGGTGATTTAGGTGGTACCATGCGTCTTGGATCCTATGAATGCCATATTACACCAGGAACCCTAGCTCACAAGGTATATGGTCAAGATGTGATCGAAGAACGCCATCGTCACCGTTACGAGGTAAACATAGCTTATGCGGAACAACTGGCTGCGGCGGGGATGGTCATTTCCGGAATCAGCAAAGATGGCCGCCTGCCTGAGATGTGCGAGCGTCCAGGTCATCCGTGGTTCTTGTGTACGCAAGCTCACCCTGAGTTTAAATCCCGTCCATTCCATCCGAGTCCGATATTTAAGTCATTTATTGAAGCCGCCCTTGAGAAGAAGGGTGTTAAAGGAGAATCCTATGGTCACGCAAAAGCAAGTTAAGGTAGGCGGCGGCGACGTCGCAGAAGTTATTTTTGGCAACAACCAGCCCATGACGCTGATTGCAGGCCCTTGTGCTCTGGAAAGCCGCGAGCATGCGATGGAAGTGTCCGAGATCCTATGCAACATGGCTAAGGAACTGGGTATCGGCCTTGTTTACAAGACATCCTATGACAAAGCCAACCGCACCAGTGGTTCTGGCTTCCGTGGGATTGGTATGGATAAAGGCCTTGAAATTCTGGCGGAAATCCGTGAAAAGCGGAAAATCCCCGTCCTGACCGATGTGCATCTGCCGGAGCATTGTAAGATAGTGGCTGAAGTCGTTGACATACTTCAGATTCCTGCGTTCATGTGTCGTCAGACCGATCTGCTCGAAGCGGCAGCTGAAACTGGTCGTGCCCTGCACATCAAGAAAGGCCAGTTTCTGGCCCCTTGGGACATGGTGAACGTAGTGAAGAAGGTTGAAGCTGCGGGTAATACCAACATCATCCTATGCGAGCGAGGTGCCTCTTTTGGGTACCAGACTCTTATCTCCGATATGCGATCCCTGCCCATTATGCGGGCCACGGGGTATCCGGTGATTTTTGACGCCACTCATTCAGTCCAACAACCAGGTTCCACAGGCAGCAGCACGGGCGGCAAACGTGAGTTTGTACCAACCTTAGCTCGCTCAGCAGTGGCTGCCGGCGTAGCGGGTGTGTTCTTGGAGACCCACGAGGATCCGGATAATGCGCCTAGTGACGGCCCCAATATGGTGTATCTCAAAGATATGCCAAAGCTGGTGAAACTCCTGCAACAATTTGATGCTATCGCTAAGGCCAATATGGAAGACGTACAAGTAGCGTAGCAGAAAATATCATGGAGATGTGCGGTATGCGTTTCGTCAAATATCTAACGGCCAGCGCGTTAATGGGAGCGACTCTTTTTCCGGCTCATGGTTCCCAAGACCCAAGCGAAAAGGATTTGGTTCCGGCTGCAAAACCACAAAACGCATCGGATAATCCATATGATCCGAGTCATGCGATTGGCTCCTCGTATAATATACCCGAGTTTCCCAACCCTGAGGCCTCTGTGGCATTCTTTGCAAAATATAATGAGAGGCTATGTTGGCTACATGATCATATATTAAATGATCCTGTATGGAAAAAATATTCTGACGAAGGACGTGCTCCTACCCTAGCTCTTCGCGAAGTGAGGGACCGATTTTTCAGACTTTACAAAAATCCACGAAGTAGGTGGACATGGGAGCAGGATGAATTGGAGTATAAAAGTATCTTCGCTGAATTTGAGAGTGCGAGCTCAAAGGCGCACACCTCCTTTCTATTGGATGAGGGTAAAGCGCAGTAGTGGACTTCATTGTTGTTATGTTTAAGGCTCTTATGCAAAACAGGTGAGTGAGCATTATGCCAGAACGAACGTAAGTGAGGGGAGCTAGCAAAACGAAAATTCCCAGCAGCCGTCATCCTGAACGGACGACCGCGTAGCGGGCGGTAGTGAAGGATCCAGTCAGACATGCGTCGCGAAGCGACTCTACTTTACATGGTCCCAATCATCTTGTTTGTTATCATCTAGACGGCTGGCTGGTTGCTTCACTGCTTTGTTTAATATATTTATAAGCAGAGTCGCTGCGCGACGCATTTATAACTGGATCCTTCACTACCGCCCGCTACGCGGTCGTCCGTTCAGGATGACGGGCGTTGGGGGCAGAAGATTTCATCTAACCCGCCTGTTTTGTATAAGAGCCAGGTTTAAATATTAATATGGAGCGTTTAAATGAGACACTTTATGTTTATTTGTTTAGTAATACTAGGTTTGTTGAACTCGGCGGTGGCCAGCGATAAAATCGCGGACGCGCCAGACGACAGCCAATTCCAGACAGTTTTGAATCAGGTTGACGACATCGCTAAACAGGCTCAGTGGGACAGTGCTTCTTTGCTACCAGGTGCATCTGGGGCTGTGACTGTCGATGAACCGGGGCGTGTCGTTAAGGTCGTTGAACCGGTAAATGGCGCTCGATATCATGCCGATACGACAGCTTTCTTTAAGCACTTCGATCGATTGTTTAGTTCTTATTATGGCAATAAACCGAAGCAAACCGCAGCGGCCATAGTGGGTTTGCTCGCTGCCTCATACAAACAATGGGAATTAAACAGCAACAGCTATTTTACAGTCCATAAGCTCCCTGTTCTTCCAAAGGCTTATGCGGAGCAATCAATTAAATTTCGATTCGCAGGACTCCCCGATGTAGTAGTTCCCTTCAGGGATGTAGACACTGACCTAGACGCCATTGCAGCTATCATGACCAAGCACAATCTGAATAATGAAAACCTTGTTCGCTTTATTGAGACCATGACACTGAACAGCGTGCTGGAAATGTTTCTGAATGGGAGTTACAAAGCGATAGAAGGAAAAGAGAATCCGTTCAGGCATTTCGATCCTGCCGGAATACAGTGCTTTAGAGAGCGTCTTGACGGGATCAAGACATTTGCCGAAAAGGAACTTAGATCGTGGCTGAACTCGGACATAAAGAGGCACAGATGCTATTCATCGTGGTCTACTGAAGCTAGAAAATGGGATAAGCCTCAGGAGGGGGATAATCCTCTTGTGTCTGTCGAGTTGACCTTGCCAAAATACCTCACGGATAACTGCCAACAACAGCTCACGGGTCATGATTTGTTTCGATACTGCTGTATAATTGAGGCTATGTTTGATATATGCCCCAATGCCATAACCGACCAGGCGGCGATGTTTCAGCAGTACCTTGGGTTCATGAAGGAATTCGGATGTAAAGCGGACGATGATTGTGGGCAGCGGTTGACAGCTCTAGAAGATCTTCCTAGTCGGTTGCTCTCTCGCACGACTAATCCTTTGCAAAAACAAAAAAAGAAAAGGTCGAAGAATAAGAATTCTGCCAGTGTACCTGCAGTTGCTGCCGCAACAACGCCAAGCACGGATTCGGTGATTAATCAGCAGCAGAAGACCCTAGAACATCAGGTTCATAAAGCTGGGGCGGAAATTACTCGTCTTCAAAAGAAGATTGAGAAGGGGCAAAAAAACGCAGCCAGCCTGCAGGATCAAATAGACAAACTGAAGGCTCAGGCCGAGAAGAATATTGCTACCAGGGATGAACTTACAAAACAAAATGCGGAAAAGGCTCAAAGAATAAATACGCTGAATGCACAGAATTCCGCGTTCGCCGCAGAAAATGCGACACTGAGCGCCGAAAATCGTGCCTTAGAGACCAAGCTCAAGGCTCCTGATACTCGTAGCCAAGAGCTGGAGCAAATGCTCACTATAAAGCAGCAACAGTTAGATGATAATTTTAAACTATGGCACAAGTTATTTGCCGAGAAGTGTAAACTGGAAGCGGATCTTAGAACCTCGAAGGCTGAAAACGAGAAGCTTACCAGCCAGCTTGCTAAGGCAAAACTGTCTTTGGCCACTTTAAAAGAGAAAGATGTTGCGCGCGAAGCAGAGCATCTAGCTTCACTGCGCGAACGCCAGACACCGCCGGCCCAAAGGCAAGCGCCTGATGGTAAGCAAGCGGTTGATCACCAAACTAGCCCTGATAACCAGGATATGGCTCTTAGGCTCCTAAAAGGGCAAGTTGTCAAACTGAAGAGAGATATAGCCAACATGTCTACGGATCCAGCCACTCATCTTCCCGGAGCGCTTGAGTTTGAGGGAAACCAGGGTGATAAAGTACAGCTACGCTGGCCTGAAATGATAAATTTAGTTAACATCCTTGTGCAAAATGGATGTTCAACCCCAGATCAGCTGTATGCGTTGCTGAAGCAGGCCCAGCCGGTGGAGCAGGCGAAGGAGAGCCCGCAGGGTGGCGATCAGTAATAGGTGAGTTCTCGTAAGGGCCTACTCATTAAAACAAAATCTATACTGGGAAGCAGAAAGCCCCCAGCTTGTCATCCCCGCGAAGGCGGGGATCCAGCGCAAAATGCGTCGTGAAGCGACTCCTGATTTTCTATACAGAGCTGCTTCGCAGCACATAGTAGCTGGATCCCCGCCTTCGCGGGGATGACAAGCCGGGGCCCAGTGCGCATCTAATTTTCATGTGCATACCCCGTATTTCTCAAGCATCCCTATTGCGATCCCAGACCTGGAGCGCTATAATCCGACCCATATCAACAGCTTTATCAGGTAACATAACATGACCGCCATTATTGATCTCTTCGCACGACAAATTATTGACTCCCGCGGCAACCCAACGGTGGAGGTTGATGTCCTACTGGAAAGTGGTGCCTTCGGTCGAGCATCGGTTCCCTCGGGTGCCTCTACGGGACAACACGAGGCGGTTGAGCTGCGCGATGGGGATAAGAAGAAATTCAATGGCAAGGGCGTGTTGAAGGCTGTCGAGGCGGTGAACTCGGAAATTGCTGAAACGATTCTTGGTTTTGATGCCTTGAATCAGTCTGCCCTAGACCATTCGTTGATTCAGTTGGATGGGACTGAGAATAAATCACGCTTGGGTGCCAATGCTATTCTGGGTGTGAGCCTGGCCGTGGCTAAGGCTGCGGCCCATCAGCAAGAGCTTCCCCTTTATCGTTATGTGGGCGGCATCAACGCGAATCGCCTACCCATGCCCATGATGAACATCATCAATGGTGGCGCCCATGCGGATAACGCCGTGGACATCCAAGAATTTATGGTGATTCCCGTTGGTGCATCCAGCTTTTCTGAAGCCGTTCAAATGGGTTGCGAGGTCTTCCATGCCCTGCGCAGTGAGTTAGCAAAAGATGGCTTCAGCACCAATGTAGGCGACGAGGGTGGTTTTGCTCCTAACTTTAACAGCAGCCGTCAGGCACTGGACTTTATTATGCGAGGCATTGAGAAGGCTGGGTATAAACCTAAAGACGAGGTAGCCATAGCCCTGGACGTGGCAGCCACGGAGCTTTATAAAGATGGCTTTTATCATTTCAAGGGTGAAAAATCACGTTACGACGCAACGGAACTGGTGGGATATTTTGAAGAACTCTGCCAGAGCTATCCCATAGTGTCCATTGAGGACGCCATGGCGGAGGACGACTTTGAAGGCTGGAAGCTGCTGACCCAAGCCTTGGGCGAGCAAGTTCAGCTGGTCGGTGATGATGTGTTTGTAACCAACGTGTCACGCCTCAAGCAGGGTATCGTTGAAAACTATGCCAACTCAATCCTGATAAAAGTTAACCAAATTGGAACCCTGACAGAGACTCTGGCTGCGGTAGACCTAGCTCAACGGTCATCCTATACGGCCATTATGTCTCATCGTTCCGGCGAGACGGAGGATGTAACCATTGCAGACCTGGCGGTTGCAACCAACTGCGGCCAGATCAAAACCGGCGCCCCTTCAAGGTCGGACCGAGTGGCGAAGTATAACCAGCTGTTACGTATCGAAGAACAACTTGGGTCAGAGGCTGTGTTTGGATAAAGAGGGAAATCTCTTCCTGGGTTTTACCTCGAAGCATAGTAACACTTGCGATCGATGGGTAATCCCCAGGAGTACGACAGTTGTGGCTGGAATCAGATACAAAATTAATTCTTTAATTTTATGACCTGCGCCTTTAACTGCTCGGCATTAATGATAGACTTACTACAGCTACCTTGTGCCAAATAATCTGTAGCGTCCTTTGTAACATCATCTGGTTCTTTGCAATTTTCCGCTAGGATGTCTTTCAGTGCTTTATCAAATGCATTCCACTTAACAGCAAACTTTGGGGTTAGAATACTTTCGCCTAGCTCATTCGTCTTAGCTATCCTGAACCTTACCAATTCTTGAATCCTCGCACAATTCTTGACTTTTTGTTGATACAGCTTATATTCTGGTGATCCAGGCTTAGGCTCGTTAGGTTCGGGATTACATTCTACCGGCCCGTCCCCAGTATAGGTAAGCATTTTTGTAGCTACTGCTTCATGAGTTGACGACCCATCTGAGCCGGACGCGGCAGAGGCTGGTTCTTCTGCAGGGGCTTCTTTTTTGGCTTCTGGCTTACCTGATGCTGGTACTGCTGCAGGGGCTTCTTGGCCCTTGGCTAACTGAAAAGCTCCCTGAGCCTCTTTCGTCTGGATATCGCAATATTCATCTGTTTCTTTGGAGGTCGCTGAACAAGCCTCATACGCATTATCAATAATTTTCTTGGCAGACTCAGCCTTAGCTTTATCTTCAGCCGATGCGTTGCTAACCAATTCCTCAACCTGAGAGCGAAGGCCTTCTAGAAGCTTATAGTTACTTTCCTTATCGCTTGCCATCGCGCCAGAGCTACAGATGACGAGACACGACAGAGTAATTATCAGTGATTTTATATTCATTTTTTACCTTTGCTCCTTTAGACGAGATAAAAATCAGTAAACTCACCCTTATCCTAATCAATTGTCATTAAAACATGGTTAACATCAAGGTAACAACTCACCAATCTGGTAGAGGAGAGAGCACAAGCCCCATGTAAGCTCCACTCAAATCGACAATCTTTTCTTGCCCGATGAATGGAAAAATGTTTATATAGCCCTATGTTAAAAAAGGTAGTCCTTTTTTTGAATCGTCCTTTGGACGCATCTCAAAAAGCAGCTGGATTGTCCTCCCCTGTGTTATTTCATACTTAGAACGAGAAAGCACAGGATTTGAAAAGATTAGAGCTAGCTAAGATGAAAATTCTATTAGATTTACAAATTCTCCAAGTCAATGCTTGGGATGACAAATTAACACAGTATTGTTATAAATTGGCACGTACGTTGATCGAAAACCGTGGCCAGCATGATGTCATCATCAGCCTTAGCCACGTATTTGCGGACAAAATTGATCTCATTCGCCGTGCTTTTTCTGATCTCATCGAGAAGGATAAAATCCACGTTTGGCAAGGACTTCATCATGGGAGTATGATTGGTCCAGAAAATGATTCTCGCACGGCGTTATCTTTATTAACTTACGACAACTATATTCGCGGTCTGGGAGCAGATGCCCTTATAACCTCAAGTATTTGGCAGGGTTGGAAAGAGGGCGTTGTAACTAGCTCTCATCTGCCACATCACGCTTCTGCCGTTCTTGCTTATCCTCATCAGCTCCGAGATTGCCCTGAATTTGCTTTTACCCGAAAAACCCAATTGCAGCAATTTGACATAGTCTGCCTGACGGATGATATCGGCAATCTGAACACGCCTCAAGAAAATGTAATTAAGCTGCCCCTGACCGACGATACAAACACAGTTAAGAACACAGCCGATCAAATAATTGAAGCTCTAGCTCGGGTACATAAAATCAAAACAGAAGCTCCTTTTGACTTTGAAGGTCGAAAGAAGAGGCTGGCATATGTGTCCCCACTGCCCCCGGAAAAGTCTGGTATTGCAGATTATAGCGCAGGCATTCTGAAGGCCCTGGGAAAATATTACGATATTGACCTCATTACGCGTTTGGATGTTATAGATTCAAAAGATTTGGTAGAACTCTTTGACACGAAGACCATCAAGCAATTCTACGATTGTGCAGACTCATATGATCACATAATGTACCATTTCGGAAATTCGCATTTTCATGAACACATGATTTCCATGATTGCCAAATTTCCAGGCGTTGTTGTCGCTCATGACATCTTTTTTAGTGATCTGCTACACCATCTAGAACACGGTCACCCAAATGATTCATACTATAAAAATATATTTAGAACTGGCCTTTATGAATCACACGGTTATCCTGCCTTAAAGGAATTAAGCGTAAAAGGTCGTGATGAAGCTATCAATCATTTTCCGACGAATAACACATATTTACGTTTTGCCAAGGGCATCATTGTCCATTCGGACCACGCAAAACAGATGGTCAGTCAATGGAACTGTCCTGAATTATTAGAGGATATTTCTCTCGTCAAACTTCCAAGGCGAGAGGCAAATGATGTGAGCAGGGCAGAAGCGCGCAAAACGTTAGGTATTCCTGAAGATGCCTTTATCTTTGCTAGTTTTGGATCCTTGTCCTATGCCAAGCAAGCTGACCAAATATTAAAAGCCTGGTTGTCGTCATCATTATCAAACAATAAAGACTGTTATCTCTACTTCGTTGGTCAATCCTCCGACTCATTTTTTGTGCATGAGATCAAAAGGCTTATTGACACTCGTTCTGACGCTAGAAGAATGATTGTAACTGGTTTTGTGGATGCTGAAATGTATGAACAATACCTGTCGGCAGCTGATGTGGGTATTCAGCTGCGCAGGCGTTCCCGCGGCGAATCCTCCATCAGTATTCTCGATTGTTTTTCCCACAAATTGCCTACCATCATTAATGCTTGCGGCTCATTTGAGGAAATCCCCGACGAGACGGTCTTCAAGCTGCCCGCGGATTTCAAGAAAAAAGAACTCGTTTCTGCCATGGAGACACTCCACAAGGATGCCAAATTACGGAAACGTTTGCAGACCACTGGTTATGAATATTATATAGAAAACCATACCCCGGAAATTGTGGCGAGGCAGTATGCTGGAGCCCTAGAAAGATATAAAAATAAGCCATTGCTCATAACCAATGCAAATGTCTGCCGCATGATTGAACGGGACCCTGAGTTGAACTTGTCTGATCAGGAGATTCTGGATCTGGCGAGGGTCTTAACTGAAAACTCGCCGAAACATTTATTCAAACAGTTTTTTGTAGATATTTCTGTCATCGTCAATGGGGATTCCAGAACGGGCATTCAACGCGTCACCCGAAGCGTGCTGGACCAATTACTGACCAGAGAACTACCCGGATATAGGGTAGAGCCAGTCTATCGGAAAAATGGGCAGTACTATTATGCTCGGGAATATACTCTAGGAATCCTGAATATTGAAAACTTCGGTCTCATCGATGAACCTCTAGATGTGGGCGTAGGTGACATATTTCTAGGTCTGGATTTGGATCCGTGGAATGCAACCGATGAGAGCGCGCAAAAGTTCTTGCGACACCATTCCCAGAGGGGTCTAAAGATCTATTACGTGGTATACGATTTGCTCTGCATCACCAATCCCGAGTGGTTTTTGGATGGAGGTTTCTCGTTGATATCCGAATGGATCAGCAAAGCATCCGTTAATGCAGATGAACTCATTTGTATTTCCAAGGCGACGGAGAACCATGTGAAACACTGGTTACAAGAAAACCTCCCAGATCGTCTGCCTGTGCTAAAGACAAGTTATTTCCATTTAGGGGCAGATATTGAGAGCAGCAAGCCCACGACAGGTATCAGCCCAGAAGATGAAAAGCGATTGAAACAACTACGAGGCCAAAAAACCATACTTAGCGTTGGAACACTGGAGCCGCGAAAAGGTTACGATCAGGCGCTAGATGCTATGGAAACCCTGTGGGCCAAGGGAGAGAACATCCCTTACGTGATCGTCGGTAAAAAAGGCTGGATGATGGAGAAATTTATCTCACGGGTCAAACGCCACGGTGAATATGATAAACGTCTGTTCTGGTTTGAGCATGCTAGCGATGAGCTGCTCCACAAGATCTTTAAGCTTGCAAAGGTATATCTAATGGCATCCCGCGGCGAAGGTTTTGGCCTTCCCCTTATTGAGGCAGCTCGAGAGGGCCTGCCAATAATCGTGCGCGACATTCCCGTGTTCAGAGAGATCGCAGGCGAACACGCCCATTACTTCTCAGGTGAAAAAGGCGCCGATTTAGCCAATGCCATAATTCAGTGGTTAGCCCTGAATGAGAAAAACAATCATCCCAAGAGCGAAGCCATACCTCATTTAACCTGGAAGGAATCGACGGACAGGCTGTTAAGTTGCATCTTTGAAAGCAATGCGGAAGTCTCGCATACACAAAGCAAGAAGAAGCTGGCAAAGGCAAGTTAGCGATTGTGATGCAGCCTATTGGTAACCACTCACCAAATTTTGCAGGGGTGGAACATCTTCCCAGCTTGTCATCCCCGCGAAGGCGGGGATCCAGCGCAAAATGCGTCGCGTAGCGACTCTTTACTTTCTATATAGAGCTGCTTTGCAGCACATTATAAGGGCTGGATCCCCGCCTTCGCGGGGATGACAAGCTGGGGGCTTGTGCCATGCTGTCCACCATTTTGGTTAGTGGTTAAACCTAATTGATGATTTGAAGCCATTCGCTCGGTGGGCTAACACGTGGAAAGTTTAGTGGAAATTCTGTTTTACAATGAGTAAATGTTGACAAAATCATAGAGCTATACTATTAACTAGCATGTAGCCATTGCATGACGCCGTGGGTTATTTATTTTATTTTGGGAATTAGATTATGAATAAACTTATATTTAATATTATTATAATGTGTCAAATCGCGTTGCTTTCTAGCTCAGCTATAGCTTCAAAGCGGGAAAGAAGCGATGAAGACAGCCACTCCTCCGATGAGACTCAAGTTAAAATAGCCAACGTAGGCCAGCGATCAGTCACGGCTGATTTAGCAGGTGCAAATGGCGTTTTAGTTGTACATAATGCTGCGCCGGCAGAGAAATTAGATCCATCAATACACACCGTTGGCGGCCTAGAGCAGTTTTATCGCTTAGATAAGGGTGTACGTACACACATATGTGGTTTCCTAGACGGCGTAAGCGCAAAAATGCTACTTCATGTTCCTAATCGTGCCTTCCAGCAGTTCATTCGCGATGCTGTGTACGCTAGAGGACATATAAAATTCCATTATATTGATTTCGGTCTTGATGATTTTGAGACTTATAGCCCATTGACTCCAAATGTGCGGGATAGAGAAAACAATGCGACACGACTTGCGGTTGCAGCATTGAGTGATTTAAAGACTTTTATTGGCAAGCAAAGAGATTTGAAATCAGTGGATCTTTCGCTAGTCGATTCCAATAAGAACGAGCTCATCCCGCTGATTGTACAGAATAATCCCGACATTAGAAGCATGGTATTTTACGATGGGCATGAAGACCCCCAAGTAATTAGTTTTGACGCCATGAAAGCCATTGGTGAAAAGTGCAAGGGCATAAGATCATTAAACTTCCGGATCATTGAGGGTAGCTATATGAACTACTTGCTGATGGACAAGCCTAAAGATGCCTTCAATGAAATTGAAAATCTGGAATTTGATGGGTGTGATTTTACTTATGAAGGAAGACAGGACCATTCGCCTGTGTTGTTCTTTAAGCACATAATATGCGCTTTTCCAAACCTTCGAAGCTTGAGCATGGACCAGAACAAATATTTTGAACTTGAAGAATTTGATGGGACAGCTAGCAGCCCATTAAGACATCTGACCTTGACAGGTCAGGAGCTCAATGCCGAAGGCCTCATTGCTCTAACGCGATGCTGTACACAACTAGAGACTGTAAATCTTGCTGAATCCACAGGTGTCACTCTAGCCCAGGTGGTGCAGCTTATTCGTGCGCTGCCTCGTGTGAGAGAAGTAGTGCTACCACGACTTGAGAATATCATTGAAGAAATGATGTTTTATCCGTTAGAAGACGGATTTCATATTGGGGAAAGTTTATCTGGGCAAATGAAATTCGTTATTAGCAATGACATTGATAGAACTATCACTTTTGTGAATGGTCGTAAATGCGGCGCTAAACATTTACCAATTGCTTTTTGGAGGGCGTATTCTGAAGCTGGCTTTTATCATATCGATCAACTTGATCTGCCCCTTACGAGTTTAATGCATGCTGAATTGCTCGAGATCCCAGACTTATTCCCTTATGTGACGGTTTTGAATCTATCTGGAGCCAATTATCATCAAGAAACGCTCAGTGCGATGGCGAAAAAGTTCAAGAAGGAAGTTCGTATAATTCTCTGATGATGAAGGAATTGTTCATTAGATTGAAATGACATTGCCGGCAGCAAAATGAGTCGTCTTTGCTGACTTGTCTTTCTGCTGGCGTTGATGAGGATGTTTGCGTAAAAAGTGTGTATTCTAATTGATTGACATTTGAGCTTAATTCTATTACCAACCAGCATATATAATCAATAGACTTAAGGATATTTGAACAATGAAATTTCATATGTTTTTGCTTGCGGGTTTTATGGTGTTGTTTGGAACGACAGCTCATGCCTCCTATGAGACTGATGGCCGTTCCCCGATGAAACGGTCACGGGGGGCGAGCGGGGAACCTGGAAAAGATCGCGCAGCGGTTCAGCGCGAATTCATTGATCTCTTTGCGCAAGGGAAGGCTGTGTTAACTGCGGATGGGGTGAGAAAACTCGGCTTTGACAAATTCGATCCATCACTGATGAACTTTGCTCATCAGAATGATAAGTATGCTTACCTTGTCCTCAATCTGTTTAAAGATGGTTATCTGCCCGTGGAGAAACTGGAGATAAAGTATCGTCAGATTCTTATCAACATTAACATCCGAGCCAACAGGGGCGATGTATTTGCAAAACACAATCTGGGGTTTTTCTACCTTTATGGAATAGGCCAACCGAAAAATGAAATATTTGCCCATCAGTGCCTCTTTGAAGCCGCAGAGAAGGACCATACTCTCTCTTGCGCCCTCCTTGAAGAAATTGAGACAAAAATAAAAGAGCAAGAACGGCAAGATAGGATCTTGGAGTCTATGCTCCCAGACCATGGACAGCTGAAACAGCCCATTGTAGAAATGCCCACGCACGAATACCCAGGCATTTTCCTGATGGATGACGACGACATTTGGCCAATGGACCATGACGAGTAGGGGCTAACTGGTATCTAGAATTATTAATTCCCCCCGGCCGTCATCCGTTCAGGATGACGGCCGGGGCTAAATTAGTGTTTAAGAGCACCAGATTCACGTTTGCGCATAGCATAGATCAAAAACGCAGCAACCGCACAAATGCTCACATAACCCGCAAGACTAGACAGGTTTTTGTCATCAACCAATTCGGCCACAAAGCTTCCGATAAAGGCAAAGCCTGTAATAAACAGAGACCGAACAGATGAAGCGCGGGTCCGTGCTTTTTCGAACACACTGAGCGAAGCACTGACGGAGCTGGGGAATAATATACCAAAACCTATAAAAAACACGGACAAGGAAAGGCTGATGCCCAGCAGCGATAGAGGGCACCATATTGTGGCTATCCACAACATGAGGCCTGCAATCAAACCACAATAAAGGCCAGCCTGAATAGTCCTGTGGAGTCCAAACTTACCCATCATATAGGCCCCCAATGAACTACCAACCGCAAACCAGGCGATGAGAATACCTACCACGACACCATAAAACTCGGGCGAAATACCGATGTTGTCTTGGGCATAGAAGGGCAGGTATGTCAGGTAAAACCATTCCACAGAATTAAACATAGGGCTCAAAAGTGCCAGCGCTAGAAACGCACGGCTGCTGAGAATCTCTTTATAAGACCGGAGTATCTCCATCCCCGAATGGGGAATCTTATGATTCAAGGAGGAGGGCAAATAGATGCCGGCTAAAACGGTGCTCACAACAAAGGTGGCCGCAATAAGCACGAAAATTATATGCCAACCAAAGTAAGTGCTGATGATACCACCCATCAGCGGTGCAACCGCTGGCACGCCGGACACCAGAATGGCCATGATCGCATAAATCTTGGCCTGCTTCTCGCGGCTATAGAGCTCCTGAATCATGGCGTAACCGATTACCGGTCCAACACCGCTGCCTAAGCCTTGGATAAAACGCCCCAGGATCAACCATTCCAGAGTGCTGGCCATCAGAGTTAAAAGACTTCCAAAGACCGCAAGCACCATTCCCCACATGAGAAACTTCTTCTTGCCGACCTGGTCCGCAAAGACACCAGCGGCTATACACGTAAGTACGGAGCCTAACAAGAAGTAGCTGATAGTCCTTTGCACCTGGTCATCACTTTCGCCAAAGAACCGGCCAATCTCAGGCATGCTCGGCGTATAGATGTCCGTAGCAAAGAGATAGGATAGGATCCCAAAAGCGATGACGTATGCATTGGTCATTGGTTTGGCCTAAACTTGATGATGTACTCGACGATATCAGGGTTAGCGAGAGTTGACGTATCGCCAATCTCTTCGATTTCCCCAGCTGCAATCTTACGCAAAATACGGCGCATGATCTTACCTGACCTAGTTTTAGGGAGCTCCGGCGAGAACTGGATAATGTCTGGGGTCGCCACAGGACCTATGGTTTCACGGACGTGCATCACCAATTCCTGATGGATCTCGGCAGAAGGCTCAATACCGGCGACTAAGGTCACAAAAGCATAAATACCCTGTCCCTTAATATCATGGGGATAGCCAACAATAGCGGTTTCTGCGACCTTGGGGTGAGTATCCAGGGAACTCTCGATCTCAGCCGTACCAAGGCGATGGCCTGATACTTTAATGACGTCATCAATACGCCCCGTAATCCAGTAGAATCCATCCTTATCCCGGCGAGCACCGTCGCCAGTTTCATACATGCCAGGGAAACTTTTAAAGTAGGTCTCATAAAAACGCTTGTGGTCACCGAATACGGTGCGCATCTGTCCGGGCCATGAATCGGTTATCACCAACGAGCCTTCAGCTTCGCCCTCCAGAATTTTACCTTCACTATTGACCAATGCGGGTTTAATTCCCAGGAATGGCTGCGTGGCCGAGCCCGCGACTTCCCTGGTTGCATACGGTATGGGAGAGATCATTATCCCGCCCGTTTCTGTCTGCCACCAAGTATCCATAACGGGACAGCGGCCTTCACCCACCACGTCGTGATACCAATGCCAGGCGGTCTCATTGATGGGCTCGCCCACAGTGCCTAAAATCCGCAAACTCGCCCTAGAGGTCTTCTTTACAGGCCCATCGCCCTCCCGCATGAGTGAGCGAATAGCAGTGGGTGCAGTGTAGAAAATATTAACCTTATAACGGTCAACGACCTGCCAGAATCGTGAATAGTCGGGATAGGTAGGAATGCCTTCAAATACCACGCAGGTAGCACCATTAGCCAAGGGGCCATAGACGATATAGGTATGCCCTGTTATCCACCCCACGTCAGCCGTGCACCAATAGACTTCGCCGGGCTTATAGTCAAAAATTTTCGCATGGGTCAAAGATGCATACACCATATAACCACCCGTGGTGTGGAGCACGCCCTTGGGCTTGCCCGTAGAACCCGATGTATAAAGTATAAACAGAGGATCTTCCGCGTTCATTTCTTCGCAAGGACACTCGCCTGCAACCTTAGCCATCTCTTCGTGCATCCAGAAATCAATGCCCTCATTCATGGAGATGGGATCACGGCTATGACGGAAAACTAAAACAGATTCCACAGGGGCGCACAATTCCGTCTTCATAGCCACATCCACCTTTTCCTTGATAGATATGGCCTTGCCCCCACGATTGCCTCCATCGGCAGTCAGAATAACCTTAGAGCCACAATCACCAACGCGGTTGGCAAGGGATTCCGAAGAAAAGCCCCCAAATACCACGGAATGGATGGCACCAATACGAGCACAAGCCAACATGGATGCCAAGGCCTCGGGAATCATGGGCAGGTAAATGGTAACTCGATCACCCTTCTTTACGCCCTTGGCTTTCAAGACATTGGCGATCTTACAGGTAAGAGCATACAGTTCATTATAAGTTAGCGTCCGCTGTTGCGCAGGATCATCTCCCTCCCACAGGATCGCCGTTTGCTCCCCCTTAGTGGCAAGATGTCGATCCAGACAGTTATAACAGGCATTGAGGCTTCCATCATAATACCAACCGATGTGCAGATCCTTTTCATCAAAGCTCACATCCTTGATTTTGGTATAAGGCTTGATCCAGTCAATACGCTTACCTTCCCTGGCCCAGAACTCTTCTGGGTTATTGATGGATTCTTGGTAAGCGGCTGCAAATTCTTGTTGTTTTTGTTTATTGATGGTCATTTTGGATTTCCTGTTATTTATAACAGATTAGCCAGGGCGATGGTTCCAGTCAAGAAGCTTCTTCCAGGGCTTCCCCCACCAAAACAGCAGAGCCCGTTATGAGAACAGGGCCGGCGGGGGTTTGATCCATGGCGATTGCCAGGCCATCAGAAATGACTACCCTAAGATCTAACTCTTCAGAGACCTCAGACAGCTTTTCGATCGTGTGTCCGTCAGCATAGTCAGCTTTAAAGGGAACATAGCGGATAGATAATATATGACCTCTAAAAGCCTCGAGAAAACCCTTTAGATCCTTCGTTTCCCTAAGGGAAAAGATCAAATGAAACGGAGCCGCACCTAATTCTTTCATAGACTTCGACGCAACTTCAGCAGCGCTAGGGTTATGGGCCATATCAAGCCACACTTCGCGGCCATGATAGGCAACCTGCTGCATGCGCGCTGGCCATTGGGCGTTAGCAATACCGGTCTTGATGTGTTCCTCAGCAATTCCTAAGTATCTAGCGACCCCTGCGGCAAGCGATGCGTTGATGTTTTGATGGGGACCTAACAGTCCCGTCTCGAATACCTGGTCGACAGGCACAGTATATAAAGGCGCGTGCTTTGCTTCAGCCTGCGCAACAATCGCCGCCATTATGATGGGATCTTGAACATAGGTGAAAACGGGGCAGTCTTGCTTGATGATACCTGCCTTTGTTTGGGCGATGTCTGCAAGACGAGGTCCGAGCCTCTGCAGGTGGTCGAGTCCAATCTGGGTGAAGATGGTGGCTACTGGTTTTTCAATAACATTAGTGGGATCAAACTCTCCACCGATACCTGTCTCCAACAGCAAATAATCCGCCGAGCTCGCAGCAAATTCCAAAAAGGCCGCCGCTGTCATCATATCGAAAAACGTTAAATTCAAACCCGTTGCGTGTGACGCGACAGTCCTTAAATGATGTTCAAGAGCCTCTCCTGAAATCATCTCATTGGACGTCTGAATGCGTTCACATACGGACACCAAATGAGGCGAGGTATAGCGATGCACCTTAAATCCGGCCCGCCGCATGATGCTGTCAAGATCCGCCAAAGTAGAGCCCTTACCATTGGTGCCAGCCACATGAATCGTAAGAGGAAGCTTATGATGAGGGTTACCTAATCGATCAAGAAGTATCCGGAATGAATCATAGGAGGAGGGGCCCTGTTGACTCCCCAGCGCTTGTATGGTTGCTATCAGATCAGCTATGGTCTGCGTACTCATGAAGTGGTTGTACAGGTCAGACCTGGAATAGTCAACTTTAACTATTTATTGGAATCACTCTCAGCTCTTTCTTTCAACTGATTTAGCACTCTTTCAAATCGGACTGCCTGTTGTAGCTCAGGATACATGGCGTCTGCATTACTTTCATCAGTCTGGTAGAGCGTCGGGGCATTGGGAGAGTTTACTTGCAAGCCGCGAGGCGATAATATCCCAAGCCTAAACAAAATCTCACGCCCCTTCCTATCACGCATTATTTCAAACCCTTCCTTAACCTCCGCAACATTTTCATCACTGGAAAAAATAAACGTAGTGGATCTGGGGCTACGGCCAGTAGAGCTGTGCTTATCTTGCTCCTCGCTCGATCTGGGGCTAGGCTCGGCAGAAGCGTATTCATTTTGCTCCTCGCCCGAAGAGTACGTTATCCATGATCTGGGGGATTCATATTCGGGCTGGCCAGAACTCCATGCGGGCAACCCATAAATCAAGACTCCTGAATATATAATAAAGATTTTCAGATGTTTGCGGCTCATGACTGTTCTCGTTATTATTATTGGTTCATGCCATATATAATCATAATATAGGAGATCAACATCTATAGGAAGAGATTATAATTATTTTCCCTCTTGTGCGGGGCGGTTTTCTAGTCTAAAAGGGTTGGGTAACATGAGGAGAATATGATGAATAAACAACTCAGTGCGTTTCTAGTTACTCTATCTGTCCTAATCAGCCCTGCCCAAGCTTACGAAGAAATCTATCCGCCCATGCCTTATGCTCGAGTTGAGACGATACACGTTGTTCCTGGCCAATATGTTGTTAAAGGCGCCCCGCTCATGACTCTTGAGTTCATGAAAATGTTCTGTCACATCACCGCAAGTCAATCAGGAACCGTTGATCGCATCAACGTACAGGTGGGAGACATAACCGTTAGGGAGGCATCTTTGGTGACCATCAAATTCCTGTTAACCAAGATTCGCGAAGCATCTCTTGATTAAGTATGATTATAAAACAAGCCCTCATGCTTGGTCTGATGGCCAGTATGATGTCGCCGGCCCTGACCAGCAGAGAATTGTATGGGCCGGTTAAACTAGTTCGCGTGACAATGGCACATTATAGTACGGGAAAGGTCCGAAAACCTATGGACAACGCCATTACATACAGACCCCACCACTTCATGTGCACCCTCGGGTTTGAGGGCAAGGGATATTCATCTGACTTTGTAAAGAATTTCCAAGCCATTGCCGATCGCCTGCGAGGGCAGGGTGGTGATGATGTGGTCATTATCGTGGCAGAAGCAACAGATTCAATCTGCGGCGCCTGTCCTCACAAAAGAGACAAACTGTGCGGATCTGATGAAGAGAAGATTCAACGCCTGGATGCAGGCCATGCCGCGGCCCTTGGGCTGAAAGCTGGAGATCAACTTACCTGGAGCGAGGCAAAACGCCGCATAGCCGCCCGTATCGACGAGGAAACCTTCGATCGCATTTGCGCAGGCTGCAGCTGGAAGGAGTTGGGGGTTTGTTTGACGGCGTTGAGGAAGTTGAAGGACTGAGCTATTGCCAGGGGAGGTAACATCCCCCAGCTTGTCATCCCCGCGAAGGCGGGGATCCAGCGCAAAATGCGTCGCATAGCGACTCCGAACTTTCTATCCGGAGCTGCTTCGCAGCGCATTATAAGAGCTGGATCCCCGCCTTCGCGGGGATGACAAGCTGGGGGCTTATGCCATCCTATCCAGCATTATGGCGAGTGGTGACTTTTTATGACTCGTACACAGTATCTCGAACTGCTCATACACGGTATTCCAAAATATGGCATCTCAAGTTTGACAAATTGTGTTTGAATACCCATATCAAGAGTAGAGGTCGTTGTGACCTTGTTGATTAATTTGAAAGGATGTTAATTATGATATCTCTGAATTTTAAAAAGTTGTTAGCTTCAGCTGCGCTGGTAGCATGCACTTTAAGCCCTGTTTCTGCTCAGAACCCCCTTGCTGACGATGTTCAAGCACCCACGGTTGCTGTTGCATCTTTAACTGAGGACACTACTATTGCTAAGCGTCAACCTGTTCCTTATGACATGTCTAAAAGGGACGAAGGATTCTTAGGCGTTCTACAGGAAGGTCTTTCCCATGTTCTGCCCACAATCGGCAAGATCGTAAAAAAGATAACTCCTACAGGATATGCTGCTTATTTTGCTGCGGCAGATAAGGCCGATGCTAAGGTTGCGGAAGCAATGACCAACAATCCTAATGCCAATTTATATGTGGAACTTGCTAAGAATGCAGCAGAACCCGCTAAGGTTGTTGTCACCGATTTTGCTATACCTGCTTACACTAAGGTGGTTGAAGCTGCTCCGACGATTCTGGAGTCTATCTTTAAGTTCTTCAGCAAATAAGCTGACCACCCGACATCTTTCCAAGATGGTGAAGTTTTAATCCCGGGACATAGTCTTTCTTAGACTAATGTACTCGGGATGAATCTATTTTCTGACCCTTATGCAAATTGAGTGGGTAATCAGTATGCTTGCTGAAGATAAGTGAGGGTAATTGCAAAAAAAAATATTCCCGGCTCCCATCATCCTGAACGGACGACCGCGAAGCGGGAGGTAGCAAACTCTCAATTAAAAATGCACCACCGTAAAGTAGTTTCGAGTTCGCTACGCTCACGCTATTGCGCTGGATCCTTCGCAGCAACGCTTCGCTTATTCTGCTCTAGGATGACGGCCAAGGGGGTAGGAGATTACAGCTAACCCACCCGTTTTGCATAAGAGCCTATTTTCTTTATCAAACAGTTAGCGGGCTAACGCATTCATAGCATCTTCGCTAGAATCATATTCCAGCGGAACCACCACGTCACCCTTCGTATTGATGACACCCCATTTACCGCCAGTAACTTCCATATGTTCTTCGTGCTTCACCAGATAGCTACCACCCGAGGTCAGAGGCTGAAACTTCGGACTTTTAGGGTAGAACGCCCAACAGTCGTTACACACATTGGAATAACCATCCTTAAAGGGCGAGGCAAAGTCATACACGGGCTTCACGACGACAGTACCCTTGGCATCATGAAATCCAACCTTATTGTTCCGCAAAAACCGCGCAAGGCCGTCCTGATAGTAATCCCAAGCGTTATCAAAGAATACCGACTCAAAGCGCACATGGCCCTTTTTATCCATGCGCAGGAACGTGCGATTCTTGACCACCGGAATTAAAGCCTCACCCTCCGCAGGCTCACCAACCATCTCGTACTGGGCCGGCACAACCACTTTACCCTTCGCATCCTTAAAACCAAATAACTTGGTTTTCTTATCCTCGAAAGAAACCAACTTTTCCGCCCATGCGCTGTTGGTAAAAAGTAAAAGTAATCCTAGGGTTATTGAGATAGATCTAAGCATGTATTTCTCCTTGAGTTATCGTTGAAGCTTAAGCGATTTTGAGTGTAAAATCCAGAGAGGAATCAGATTAAGCCAAGCCGGCCCATGAAACGAATTCTATACTGCGAAGCACGCAGCCCCCAGCTTGTCATCCCCGCGCAGGCGGGGATCCAGCGCAAAAAGCGTCGCGAAGCGACTCTATGCTATCTATCTCGAGCTGCTGCGCAGCACATTTTAGCTGGAACCCCGCCTCCGCGGGGATGACAAGCGGGGTCTAGGTACGCGGCTAATATTCATGCGTAAGTCCAGAACCCACCCATAAATTCTGGATCTTTTCCTCATTTTGTCTTATGATGCATTCAGTTTGAACGAAAGTATACTCTATGTCACAGGACCGTGCCCATTTATTAGTCGTTGATGACGACAGTCGACTGAGAGAATTATTGCGCAAATACCTCAGCGACAATGGGTTTATTGTGACCATGGCTAAAGACGCCGCTGAAGCTCGTGTTAAGCTGCAGGACGGCATCTTTGATCTTGTAGTCCTGGATGTGATGATGCCCGGTGAGACTGGTTTTGAGCTGACCCGGGCCATTAAGGATGATACTTTTCACCCCGCCCACAACACACCCATATTGCTGCTGACAGCCATGGCCGAAACAGAAAACCGCATCGAAGGCCTGGAAAGCGGCGCTGACGATTATCTGGCAAAGCCCTTTGATCCGAAGGAGCTCGTCCTACGTGTGCAAAAGATTCTCAAGCGTACCCAGCTCCCGTTAAAAGCCCTCAAGATCATTAACCTGGGCGATTTTACCTTTGATATCGAGCGGGCAGAGCTGCAACACAATGCCCAGACCGTGGGCATTACGACCGCCGAGGCAACGCTTCTCAAAATTCTGGCCACCAGCCCCGGCCGTACCCATTCCCGGGAAGACCTGGCGGCTCGCACCGGAGTTCCTTTAAGCCCCCGCACGGTCGATGTGCAAGTCACACGCCTGCGCCGTCGCATTGAACCCGATCCTCGTATGCCCACTTACATTAAAACCGTTCGCCATAAGGGTTATGTGTTATGGCCAGGTTGAATATCCGAGACCATTTTAAAATACTCGATTTTGACGCTAGATTCACCTCTCCCCTTGTGGGAGAGGTCGGCCGAAGGCCGGGTGAGGGGTATGCTGAGGCCTATAGATATTGCTTGTTGGTACCCCTCACCCCTTCGCTTCGCTACGGACCTCTCCCACAAGGGGAGAGGTGAATTGGAGTTTTAAAATGGTCTCTATCCTTCATCCCTTTAAAATGCTCAAGCTGTTAATGCCGAAGAGCCTCTATGCACGCACATTGATCATCCTGGTGGTGCCGTTGATTGTTGTGATGACCGGCACCATCTATTTCTTTATCGACCACCATTTAGATACCTTTACCCATCGTCTGGCGGACGATATCGCCGGTGAGATCTCAAGTATCACCGAAGTTTATCGCTCCAAAACCATGGACCAGGAACAGGCCATCAAGTTTGCCCAAGAGCATTATAATATCAAGCTTGCTTTTGAAAATTCCTATGAAGCCAAACGTAATGAACGCACACCCATGCGCGCCATCGGCGAGTGGTTTCTTGAGGATTCCTTGACCGACGTAATGAAGGTTCCTTTTTACGTAAAACTAGATAAGTCGACCATCTACGTAGACGTCGTCCTCCCCGATGAGGTTTTGCGTTTTGAAACCGCCCGTAAGCGGTTGCTGAGCAAGACCACGCCTATGTACCTGTTGTGGGTGATTGTCCTGCCGGTGTTCATGTTCATCATTGCAGCGTTGTTCATGAAGAATCAGGTGCGCCCCATACGCCGGCTGGTGTCGTCCGCTGATAAGTTCGGTAAAGGGCTATCGGTGCCGCCCATCAAACCCGAAGGTGCCACCGAGGTGAGACAAGCGGCTGTTGCCTTTAATCGCATGCAAGAGCGCATCCACCGCCAGATCAGCCAGCGCACAGAAATGCTGGCAGGCGTATCCCACGACCTGCGCACGCCGCTGACCCGTATGGAGCTCCAGCTGGCCATGCTCGAGAGCTCACCAGAAGTACAGGGCCTGAAACAAGACGTAACAGAAATGCGCAGCATGGTAGATTCCTACCTATCCTTCGCCCGCGGCGATGAGCCCGAAAAACCCGTCATGACCAACATCTATGACCTCCTGGAGTCCGTGGCAGACCAATACGGCGGCAAAGTAACGCTACCCCAACGCCGCAGCTATCGCCGCCCCATCAAGATCCAGTGCATGAAACGCTGTTTCCAGAACCTTCTGGATAACGCCAACAAATACGCCAATCACATTAAAGTCTCCATGAACGCCATTAACGATGGCTTCGAAATCAACATCGAAGATGATGGCCCAGGTATCCCCGAAAGCAAACGAAAAGACGTGTTCAAGCCATTCTATCGCATAGATTCCTCCCGCAACCTAGACAAAGGCGGCACAGGCTTAGGCCTCTGCATCGCCCAAGACGCCATCCACCAACACGGCGGCACGATAGAGCTCGCCGATTCCAGTATGGGCGGGTTGAAGGTGATGTTGCGGATTCCGAGTTGACGTAAGAGACCATTTCAAAACACTACATTTCACCTCTCCCCTTGTGGGAGAGGTCCGGAGCGAAGCGTAGGGGTGAGGGGTACCAACAAGCAATATTTATAACCCTCACCCGGCCTTCGGCCGACCTCTCCCATAAGGGGAGAGGTGATTCTAAACCGGCAAATGGGGTGTTTTGAAATGGTCTCTGTATGCAAAAGGGCGGGAGGCTCACCCCAGCCCGTAATTGTTGCTCCAATATTAATTCATAATTAAACCATTATATGGGATAACTATAGCTAAGACTCATACCTAACACTGGATACAAACATGTCCCTCATAAATCAACAAATACATCTCATAAAACGGCCCGCTGGTGAAGTAAAACCCTCTGACTTCAAGCTCGTCGAGGCACCCGTTCCCGCCTTAAAAAAGGGCGAGGTTCTATTAAAAACCGAGTATTTTAGTCTCGATCCCTACATGAGGAATCGGATGAACGATCTAAAATCCTACGCGGAGGCTTTCAAACTGAATGAAGTCCTCACAGGCCATTCAATCTGCCGCGTTGAAGAGTCCAATAGCCCAGATTTAAAAGCCGGAGACATGGTTCTGGCAAGCACAGGATGGCAGAAGTACGCCGTGATTAAACCGACTCTGTCAGAAACTATGGGGTTTGATGAGCGGACCGTAACCAAACTGGACCCCGCTGTTAAGCCTTCCCTTTACTTAGGAACCCTGGGCATGCCTGGATTTACTGCCTACCATGGACTTTTAGAGATTGGCCAACCTCAAGCAGGAGAAACAGTTGTCGTTGCCGCAGCCACAGGGCCCGTAGGGTCGATGGTAGGACAGCTCGCAAAAGCCAAGGGATGCCATGTGGTTGGCATAGCAGGCGGCCCAGAAAAATGTCGCTATGCGATAGAACATTTTGGCTTTGATGCTTGCATAGATCACACGAGCAAAACCATGGCCAAGGATCTTAAACAAGCCTGCCCTAAAGGCATTGACATTTATTATGAAAATGTTGGAGGCACCATATTTAAAGCGGTTCTCCCACTGCTGAATGCATTTGCACGCGTACCCGTTTGCGGTGCCATTCAATGGTATAATGATGCCGCAACCCTGGCTGAAAAGAGCTTTTCCTTTGATCAAATCCTACCCAGAATAGCCGCATTCTTTCGCACGTTTTTTCACCTCGACCAAACACCCCTCATTTGGTTCAATCTGATAGGCAAAAGGCTAAAGCTCCAAGGTTTTATCATAAGTGATCATTACAAAGGCTATGGGAAATTTTTAAAGGAAACCATTCCGCTGGTTCATTCTGGAAAAATCAAAGTGAAGGAAGACATCGTCAAAGGAATCGAGAATGCTCCGCAAGCCATCGCGGGATTATTACGCGGGAAGAATTTCGGGAAGCTTGTGATCGAAGTGTGAAGGGCTGCAGAGAATAAGGTCAGAATTGCCCCGATATTCTGACCCGAGAGCTTCATGCTGATGAAAATTGAACAAGCCATAGCACTTTTTCCCACAAGTGCCATTCTCAGGTATTTCTTGTACGGTCAAAAAATGAAACCCTTGTTGCCCCTGAATCTAAAGGTCTCTGTCTGAAACGGTGCCCTAGAACTAGTGCCAATTACTTTTGTCCCGTTATCGAATAGATTTTAGGTTTCTGGCAGGCTAAGCACTCCCTCAGCTTAGCCACCCTTCTGACTACCTGACATATTGATTAGCAAAGTCTCGCAAGTTCTTCATGTCGTCATAATCGTAATCAAATGTCGTTGAGCCCTTATTGCCCTCAAGGATAAATTTGGCACGCTTGGAATTAACTACATCAAGGAAGTCCTGCTTCTTCATAAGATACTGATAACCAGTATAGTATGCATAATTTGCAGTAAAAAGACCGGTGGCAAACTTGATTTTTTCATCATCGCGGTCGCTATAGGTATCCGTTATGCCTGCGATGGTTTTTTGATTACCTCTGCTGTCAACAAGTTCTATTTTCATCCGCCGGCCAAATAGCTTAATGTCAGTTCCTGGGGAAACACTAAACATAATTACCACATGATCGCCAGCAGTTGCCGCATCAAGCACGACGATATCGCCCAATCCACGAGACATGACATTGTTATTTAGAACATTAGCGTTGATGCCGGAAAACTCATTAGTGTGTGTGGCAGTGTTAGGACCACAGCCTGCGGTCACAAATACCATCAACAGCGTGGCCAGCGTAGACTTTCTTTTATAGATATTCATAAGTTTGTCTCCTAAAAAACATTGTAACCACTCACCAAATATTACCAGAGATGGCAACATCTCCCAGCTAGTCATCCCCGCGAAGGCGGGGATCCAGCGCAACATGCATCGCAGAGCGATTCTGTACTTTCTATACAGAGCAGCTTCGCAACACATTTTAAGAGCTGGACCCCCGCCTTCGCGGGGGCGACAGCTGGAAGCTGGTGCCATCCTATGCACCATTATGGTGAGTGGTTACAAAACATTTAACTGATTTCGTCTTCATTCATATAACAGGCATTCAGAAAGGTCCAACGAAGAAACTCTACTGGACCAATAGTCCTAAACCACCTGGCCATCCACCAACATAATAACCCGGTCCATACGCGCAGCCAGCTCCGCGTTATGAGTCGCGATCAACGCCCCGACTTGCATGTCTCTCACCAACGTCATAAGCTCCCCAAACACCACATCGGCGGTTTTTGAGTCTAGGTTTCCGGTGGGCTCGTCCGCAAGCAGCAACTTGGGATGATTAGCAACTGCTCGGGCGATGGCGATGCGTTGTTGTTCGCCGCCGGACATTTCAGCAGGACGGTGATGGATACGAGCAGCCAGGCCCATCTTGGTGATGAGCTTGATGGCATTTTCCTCGGCATCCTTCAATCCGCTGCCGTGGATCAACTGCGGCATCACCACGTTCTCCAAGGCGCTAAAGTCCGGCAGTAGCTGGTGAAACTGGTACACAAAGCCAATATCATTGCGGCGCAGCATTGTTCTTTGGGTGTCATCCATAGTCTCAGCAGACACACCATTGATCAGAATCTTACCGCTGGTGGGCTGTTCCAATAGCCCCGAAATCTGCAGCATGGTCGTCTTACCTGCGCCCGAAGGCCCCATCAACGCTACGATTTCTCCAGGATAAATCTCAATAGAAATTCCCTTCAGCACCTCCAGCGTACCTGCACCTTCCGTATAGGAGCGTCGCAAGTTCTCGAGCTTTAATACTGCTACCTGATTATTCATAACGCAACGCCTCCACGGGATCAAGTTTAGCCGCACGCCAGGCTGGATATAAGGTTGCTAAAAAGGACAGCGCTAAAGACAAAACCACGACAGTTATGACTTCATCGGGCTCCACCTTGGATGGCAACTTGGATAGATAATAAACCTCAGGGCTGAACAACTGGGTATTGCTTAGTTTCTGAATCCACTGGCGAATGGTTTCTATGTTCAGGCTAAAGACCAGACCAAGGGTAAAACCCACCACGGTACCGGCGATACCCGTGCTGGCGCCCGTTAAAAAGAAGATCCGCATGATGGATCCACGGGTCGCCCCCATGGTACGCAGGATAGCAATGTCGCGGCTTTTATCCTTCACCAACATAATCAAGCTGGAGATAATGTTAAATGCCGCAATTAAGATGATCATCGTTAAGATGAGAAACATAACGTTCCGCTCAACCTTCAACGCATTGAAGAACTGAGCATTGGCCATCTCCCAGTCGGATATAAGGTAGCGATCGGACAGGACGCCTGCCAACTGGTTCGTCACATCCTTCACCTTGTCCGGGTCATCGACAAATATCTCAAGTCCCGTAACGCCGCCATCCAGTTCGAAGAAATTCTGGGCCGCCTTCATAGACATAAACGCCGTTGCGCTGTCATACTGGTACATACCGACCTCAAACAAGGCCACCACCTTAAAGGGACGCATGCGCGGCACAGTGCCAAATGCTGTGGAAGACCCTTTGGGCGATACAAGAGTGAGGTTGTCACCAGGCGCAAGGCCTAACTTGGCCGCAAGCTTCGTACCGATGGCAATATTATTCCCCTCATCGAACCCTTCCAAGGTGCCAGCCTTGATCTTCTTGGAAATGGACTTATTTTTAGCAAGATCCGCCGCTGTGATACCATGGATCATCATACCGCTAGCCAGATTGCCCTTCAGAACCATGGCTTGGCGGTCAACCACGGGGTTAACCCCCACAATCCCGGGCAGCTTCCTGATTTGTTCCGCCATATCGTCATAATCGTGAATGACTTCGCCGCGGGCAGGGTAGACGTTAATATGCCCGTTAAAGCCCAAGATTTGTTTGGTGAGTTCCTCCCGGAAGCCATTCATCACCGACATAACAATGATCAAGGTTGCCACCCCCAAACATATGCCAAGCACGGAAAATGCCGCAATGATGGAAATAGCTCCCTCGCTGCGGCGGGCTCGTAAATAACGAAAGGCAATGCGTCTCTCAAATAGACTGAACATCAGCGGATTACATCCTTTAGCTTATCACTCAAGATATCCACAACGCTGTCCAGGGAAACTTCCTGGCGATCACCGGTGCGGCGGTTTTTAATTTCGACCTGACCGGCGGCAACGCCCTTAGGTCCAAGAATCACCTGCCAAGGCAGGCCAATCAGATCCATGTCGGCAAACTTCACGCCGGCACGCTCGTCGCGATCGTCGTAGAGAACCTCGATCTTAGCGTCTTCCAGCTGCTGATAAATCTTTTCCGCAGCCCCATCACAAGCACTGTCGCCAGTTCTCAGGTTAATAAGCCCCACATGGAACGGCGCCACGGACGCAGGCCAGATAATCCCGTTTTCATCATGAGAAGCCTCGATCACCGTTGCCACCAAACGCGACACACCAATACCATAGCACCCCATAAAGGTGGTCACCTGGTTGCCATCCTTGTCCGCAACCCGCGCCTTTAAGGCCTCGGAATACTTGGTGCCCAGGTAAAACACATGTCCAACCTCAATACCGCGAGCGGTACGCAAGTTCTCCGCAGGCACAGGGCAGTTGTTCGGATCGTGCAGCTCATCCGCGGCAGCATAAGTATTCATCAGGGTTTCCACAGGAATAGCATCACCCTTGCGGCGCAAGTCATCCAATATGCGATCATAGAAAATCTGGCTCTCGCCCGTATCCGCTAGGATCTGGAACTCATGACTCAAACTACCACCAATAGCACCCGTGTCGGCCTTTACAGGCACAGCCACCAGTCCCATGCGGGTAAAGGTCCGCAAATAGGCACTGAACATCTTCTCATAGCTAATCCGCGCAGAGGCCTCATCCAGGTCAAAGGAATAGCAGTTCCTTCATATAGAACTCACGGCCACGCATCACGCCAAAGCGAGGACGAATCTCGTCCCGGAACTTCCATTGGATCTGATACAGCATGGTAGGCAGGTTCTTATAGCTGAACACATGCTTGCGAAACACATCCGTAACCACTTCCTCAGCCGTAGGTCGTAGAGCATCTCCCGATCATGGCGATCCTTCATGCGCAAGGTTTCCTTACCCATCGCATCGGGTCGACCACCTTCAGCCCCACAATTCAAAGGCTGAATAGTCGGCATCAAAATCTCATGAGCACCGGCCGCATCCTGTTCCTCGACGAACAATCTGCTCAATCTTCTTCAGCACCCGAAACCAAGCGGCAACCAGGAATAAATACCCGCCGCTGTCTGATAAATCATACCCGTCCGCAACATATAGCGGTGAGAGACAACACTAGCCTCGCTAGGATCTTCCTTCACGTAAGTAAGAAGTACGTGCTTAGTCGCATTTTGTTCCTCTATTCCGATAACTATTAAAGCCTGAATACTCGTGATACCCAATCCAATCTTGGCCAATTCACCAGGCACCCACAACCACATATTCTGGAACGCAATTTCCATCCCAAAAAAGTTGGCAAACCAAGCCATGCCTATGGTGTACATAATAACGTATGATATGGCAAACAAACCCAAACTCTTCAACCAGCTATCAGTCCAGCCTTGCTTTGCCAGCATACCTGCCACAAAAGCCGTAATTGGAAAGCTCATCAAAAAACCAGCCGATGGGCGTGTCAGTACGGAAAGGCCTGGATAGCTTACCGTATCTGCATAAACATTCAGGCCGACAAAGCCTTCTGCAAGATAAGCCATGACGGCAGCCAGCCCTAGCCTAGGCCCCAACACCACCCCAATCATGATCACCGCCAACGACTGAAAAGTCATCGGCACCGGCCAAAACGGCACCATCATCTTGGCGCTGAGGACGAGAAAAACGGACCCCAATACCGCCAAACTGATTTTTTCAAATAGGCTTAAAGTAGAGTTATCAATGATATATGCTGTTCTTGCTTTTTGCTGAGTGCTCATGATGTGTTCTCCTCTCATCATTCTCTATAAGTTTGATACCCCAATTTCAGCCATAAAAAAAGCCTAATCTTTCTGAAGTACTCGATTAATGTGCGCACCGTATAATATTAAAATCGCCGTCATATGGAAAAAGACCAACGTAACGATCAGGCCTCCAAGGCTTCCATACAGCAAGTCATACCGGGCGAAATTCCGCAGATACAATGAAAACAGACCCGCCATAACCATCCACAGCAAACTCGTTATAAGCGCCCCTGGCACTGTATGTGCCAGACTCGTCTTGTGATAGGGCAGCCACCGATACATCGTCACCATGCTGATAAAAATGGCCAAGAAAGCACCCAGTAATGCGAAGACATCAATATTAAACCCAAACGTCTCGGGCAGTTTAGGAAGCTTGTCCACATAGGTCTCCAGGTACTGCCAAATCTCCAAGCCCAGCGGCAATATAATCAGAATCGTAGATGCCAACAAAAACGCAAAAAGATCCCAGGAGCACAAATAAGATCGCCTGCGACCGCCGGTAAAAAATGGACCTACGCTCATGAATACCATAGGCATGGTTAAGCCCCTCGCGAATAGCCTCAATACTGGATGAGCTAACCCATAGAATAACCAGGATCAGAAGAGTTAGCACCCCCGTGGGCGGATGTTCAATGGTAATCTCATTGATGATTGGCGATATAGCCGACACTATCTGCGCAGGCAGCACCGTATAAAACTGTTGGATAGTCGCTTGCACAGCCTCCGTCGTGCCCACATACCCCGCAATGGACACCAGCAGCATGATAAAAGGGAACAAGGCCAACAAACTGGTATAGGCAATATACCCGGCAATATCGATGGACAGGTCATGGAACAAATTGTTCACCGCCCGCCACAGTGCTTTCAAGATTCTTTTCATGCCGAATTGTAGCTTGATTAGCCTGGAAAATACATAGAAATATGAGAAGGTTTTGTGACTAATTCACCACACGCGAATCCGCCTGGAACGCGCTTTAGTTTAACGTTGTAGTAAGCTTTCTGTAAGAAGATGAGACTAGAAAGGTAAGGATAAGGAATATGATTAAACGCACAACCCTGTCTTGCGGTGTATCAATTCTGCTTGCACTTACATTCACCCCCCTCGATTCAGTCAATGCTGCCACAGACGGCACGAAAATCGTAGCTATTGCGCGCCATAGCTTCCGCGGCATCAATAAAAAAGTAGGTCCACAAGAGATTGCCTTAGAAGATTATGGAATCCCCATTAAAACTCTTCCCATCCTAAGCTGGGCCGAAGATTCCACCCCACGGGGGCAAGAAATTGCCCGGGATTATGGAGGTGTCGGGCTGCAAAAGGCTGCGGAGGTCGCCGTCAAAGCTGTCAATGAAAACGAAATGTTTGATGGACATTGGGATATCCGCGCGGATCTGTCGACGGAGAGAACCTTGGTGACAGCGGTGCGTATAAAAGAGGGGCTGAAAGAAACAACGAATGTTACCGGTTGCCCCACAACAGCAGGTGAGCCCTTAGATGTAGTGACCACAAGAAAACCCGCCATGCAGTGTGCTAAGAAGGAAATTCGCTCTCTACGAAGCGCTTCCCCAGATCTAGATCTTTTTAGACAAAGAGCAGCCAGTTTCCTGGACACAGTAAAAAAGGCTCATAATATTAAAGACGCCAAGACCGAATTACCGCCCGCAACCTATGACGCGCAAGGCAAGCTCCCCAAAGTATATAGCCAGATCGCAAACCTTGCGTCTGCCTTCGAAATGAGCGCGGATTTGGCTCCCCCTCTGGACGTAGTTTTCCCTGGCTCAGACCCTAGTCTAGGCAAGCAGGTGGTCGAATCCGCACTTAATTTTATGGGAATCCGATTTTTCACCAGCAATCCAAAGCAAGCAGGTGACGCCGTCAGTCTATATCCCTTGCAATACATGGAAGACAGAAAGCCAGGCAGTCATACCCTTATGCTCACTCATGATGACCTCATATCAGATTTATTACGCGCCCTGGATATCATCGACAGCAAAAGCGAACCAGGAGATCTCGCGGTTTATCCCCTCGACACAATCGTTTTTGCCTTCGGAAAAGACCACGTAAGCATAGTTCGCATGCGCCTAGAGGTTCGGGATCCCGATGGCTATATTCCAGGCCCCCTTGCCAACAAAATCCTATGGAAAGGTACGTTGGCAGAATGGAATCAGAAAGTTAAAAACATTAAAGACCGCGTAAAAACTTGGAAAATCAGTGCAGAAACACAATCTTGCTTAGATAATTTAAGTCAGAATGTCTGCCAAGCGGAAGCGGTGGATGTGCGGTTTTAAGTTTTGAGTCGATTGACCTAGGAAACAGGCTCTTATGCAAAACGGGTGGGTTGGGTGTAATCTTATGCCCCCCGCCGCCGTCATCCTGAACGGACGACCGCGAAGCGGGCGGGAGAGAAGGATCCAGTTGAATATGTGTCGCGAAGCGACTCTATTGATAAATATATCAGACAGACAAATGAAACAACCAGTTGTCTATATGACGATAAACAAAATGAGCGGAACCATCTGCGGCAGAGTCGCTTCGCGACGCATGTCTAACTGGATCCTTCTCTCCCGCCCGCTTTGCGGTCGTCCGTTCAGGATGACGGCGGCGGGGGGCATACCAATTACCCCACCTGTTTTACATTAGCGCCAGAAGACGCTCAGGTTCTTTCACTGCTTGGCTAAGGATAATACACAGCTTTCTGATTAATGCCGCTGATACGCACATGAATACCAGTGATACAAGAAAAAAGAGGGAGCTTCTTTGTCGCTCCCTCTCAATATTATAGATTATTAAGCATGTACAATAAGATGAGCGGCATTACCATGAACCAAATCTAGCAATGTCGCGCCCGTATGATAAGCAACACCTTCAAAATCGATCGAACCGCCATTGATGTTATGCACATCTCCAGGAGCGGTTGTGATACTGACTAATGTTCCTCCATGGCCATCACTAGATAGAGTTGCTCGGCTTTCAAGATCCGCCAAACTTATGGCATTGTTGAACTCGAGGATGTTCTTATTCACGTTCCAAGCATTAACAAGATTGACGCCGGCATCGATACCCACATCAAATACAAGGGTGTCTACCCCTCTGCCAAGATCAAAAGTATTCTCTCCACTAATGACTGTGTTGTTGGTCAAAAACTCGGGTAGGGTGTATCCGTCGCCAAGGATAACATCTTCAAGCTCGCCGACCAGGGTTGTAGCGCCGTTACCTGCGTGAATAGTATCCACGCCAAAAGTGATGGTGACGCCGCCAATGAAGCTCCCACTCTCTTGGGTAAGCTGTAATTGATCAACAGCACCTACGAGCAGGTCGCCGTTGCCATTACCCGCTGCAACGTAGTTGTTGCCAAAGGTGAAACTGACAAAGTTGCTTGTGGAGGGAGAAGTAACTTCACCAATCAAGCTACCTGCCGTTGCAGACAACTCCAGAGTTTGCAAGGATCCAAACAGAGAGTCATCATTACCATTTCCTGCAATGAGGGTATTGCCGTCTAGGTTGCCACAATCCATGGTGCCAAAGATAAAACTGTCGTTCCCACCTAATGCGCCACCAATATAGCTGCTTTGGGAAATAGCCGTGGCTATTAGCTCTATAGATTGCGCTGTGCCAAACAGTTCATCGCCACTGCCACAACCGGTGAGTAGGAAATTCGCACCCATGTCAAAGCTGTTGCTGCCACCAATATAGCCGCCGATAAGATCACCCGCCAGCGCACTCAAATCAATAGCTTGCATTGTACCAAATAGCTGATCACCGCAACCATTGCCTGCTTCAAGCCAGTTACCACCGAAATTAAAGGTATTAGACCCACCATCGGATCCACCAATAACTGAAGTAGGGACATTAGCATTCAGGTTGAGAACACCGAGCGTTCCGAACACCTCATCATCATTTCCATTGCCGGCAATGACTGTGTTACCCTCCAGTTGACCACAAATCATGCTGCCAATGGTAAAGGTGTTACCTCCGCTACCGTTATATCCCCCGACTGTCGCGAAAGTAGTTTGCCCTTGGTTGCCATTGCCGCCGCCTATAGCGTCAAGCTCAAGCGTTTCCATGGTACCATAAAGCTGATCTCCGTTCCCGTGACCAGCAAGGATCAAGTTGCCGGCAATTTTGACATCACAATCTGTCACAAGACTTCCCAGATCACTGCCGTTTATTCCACTAGCGGACATAACAAATGAATTCATCGTCCCGAAGACCTTATCTTCACCGTTACCCACAAGAATGGTATTACCGACAAATTCACCACAGTGGGTACTGCCAAAGGTAAAGTCATCCGCTAATTAAGCCGCCATTGTTTGCCGACAAATCTACACTGTTCAGCGTCCCATAGATTGTGTCCGCACCGCTGCCAGCAATGATAAGGTTGGCTAGAAAGGTGAAAGTATCATCCTGAACGGCAGCAACAGACATAGTAGGATCTGCTGCCAAAGTGAGCCCATTAAGAGCCGGGTAGAGAATCGTACTGCTATTGCCTAGGAAAAAGAAATGAGACCCATACGAAGGTCCAGGCGACACAGGGGGATTTGCCAAACTCCCGCCTGGATTTGTCAGGCCAGACGCCGTAAACGTATAACTATTTTGATTACCTACTATATTAACCATCACAACCTCCAAGTAATAAGCGATGAAATGAAGACGCATACTCGTCTCTTAACAAAAGATGCCGATTCCTCAGGATTAACAAAAACAGCAAGCAGTAATTAGATACAAGACCGAAGCAAGGTATATAATAACGATCCTCACCTCATATTGACAATCTCTCATACTTGGGTAAATGTTCCGTTAATTATGCCTATAATTTGTAATATCTTTTCAAGCGCTTATACAAATTGTTCCGCGGCAAGGCTATCCGTCAGTTTAGGTGGAGATTTTCAGGGGTTGATAAAAGGGTGTCGATAATGAAGTGCACATATCTTAAACTCTAGGCAGACTTCGGCCCGTCTTTATTATTTCAAATACTCTTTAAACTCCTTAATAACCTCCAGATACACACCCCGCTTAAAGTGCACCACAAGATCCAACAGTTCCTCCAAAGGAGCCCAGCGCCAGGCGGAGAATTCTGGTGTGTGGGTTCCCAGATCGATATCCTCATCGCTGCCTTCAAAGCGCATCAGATACCATTGCTGCCGCTGGCCACGGTATCGGCCTTGCCAAATTTTGTTGTTGAGTGGGGCAGGGATGTCATAGGTATACTGTTTCTTGGCGGTGGCGATGAGTGTGGCCTGATTCGTCCCGATCTCTTCTTTAAGCTCGCGAAAGGCTGCGTCCAGGGGATCTTCGTCAGGATTAATTCCCCCTTGGGGCATCTGCCAGGCGTTGGATGGATGGTCAAGCCGTTGGGCTACAAACACTTGGTTGTCATGGTTGATTAACATAATACCGACACACGGACGATAGGGACGATTCAGTCGAGGCGGCCATCTCATAAGGTACCTCCATGATGGGGAGTCGATAGAGCTGCTACCTGAGAGATGGGCAAGAACACATAGTTTTGCTCCTGCGCCTTTTTAATCCATGTCAGCAGTATCGGCACATTAAGCGGACTCGTATGGGCAACAACGGTGACCAGTCCTGTCTCCTGGGCCATTTGCTCAATGCGGATCATAATGGTGTGAAGCTCGTCAGGTGTCAGGGATTCGCTTAATTCAAACTGAGATTTAATAGGGGGCAGATGGCCATTTTTCGATGATTCAAGTACCTGACTGCGATAGCAAGCCTCCGACTCTACAAACAGCAAACCACGCTTGTCTATCTCATGCAAGATGGGGGTTAGATCCTGAATTGAGGACAAAAAAAGAGAACCCTGAAGGTTCATCACGCCGATATATTCATGTCCTTGGGCCATAACCCAGTGGAGTCTCTCCACGTTTTGATCCCGAGTCAGCCCCGTAAGTAATGTATTGGGCCCCGGATCTGTATGGGGGTAATCGGTGGGCTCCATGGGCAAATTCATCAACACCTCGTGTCCTTTACTTCTCGCCGAAGACATTTTGGTTTTAAGATTGGGTCCGTAAGGAAGATAGGCCAACGTCACGCCAGAGGGCGTACTTTCCAGGATCTTATCATGGAGAGGGTCGTTCCTCCCGAGGTCACTAAAAACGAAAGCGACTTTGATTTTGCCTTCAGGAACCGCAACCGGCTGGCCCGCATAAAGCTGCGCGGCGCCCTTACCATGGGTGTCCAAGTTTGGTATCTCTCCGAACTTAGTGTTTTCTAGATGATTGTCCGCCAATTGTATCCGAGGTTCCGCAGCAGCAGATCCACCCGTATCTTCGGTTTTTTCTTTATCCTTCAGAATATATTTGTCCACGGGCATCGCATCCGGCAGTTGCAGATCCACCGCGGTGGGTATGTCATCGCCGAGGGACACATGGGAAGAAGGCATAATGGCGATCCATGTAAGAATCCCAAGAATGAAAATCAACAAAGCCGCCCAGGCCATTATCAACGATCGAGAGATGTTCTTTTGCATTCGATTCACACCCTTTTTTTTAAACATTCTTCTTAACAACTCAGATAGTGCGTTAGCTACGTGTGAAAGTCGAGCACCGGAGCGGAGCGTACTTTTGGGTACGTGAGCACCGGAGCGCAGGCTTTCGCACGTAGATGACGTGCTAGGTTAGTTGTTTCACCCTTTTTTAATATTAAGTTGCATCCACCCTGGGTAGTTAGGTCAGTAAACGTCTCCAGCTTGTCAACCTCTCTGTGACAGCAACTACTACGAGGCTTTCTTATAAAAGTTAATCGCCCGTAAAGTATCAATCGCACGCAACAGCTGATAGTCCACAATCTCTTCCTTACCGGTCTTATCCTTCTTAATAGGTTTCACCGATGCTGCAGCTGGGGCTGACGTAGCCTTCTTATTCCCATTCTCCAAGGCCGAGTGGAAGTCTGATTCCTTAAGGCGATCGCTCTCATCCAGCAGTTTCAGGTCCATGGCCTGCTCGATCTTAATGTCGGGCTCAATGCCTGTCTTCTGGATCGACCTACCATTTGGCGTGTAATACAAAGCCGTGGTCAGCTTAATCGCCCCGCCATTGCTCAACGGAATGACCGTCTGGACAGAGCCCTTACCAAAGGAACGGGTGCCCACAATAATGGCGCGTTTTTGATCCTGCAAAGCGCCCGCCACAATTTCTGAAGAACTCGCCGAGCCTGAGTTAATAAGCACCGCCATAGGCAGCCCCTTTAGCATATCCTGAGGATTAGCCTCCACATTTTGAGCCTGCACCCCATCGTTACGACTCTTGATCGCAACAATTCGGCCCCCATCTAGGAACAGATTCGACACGGAAATAGCCTGATTAAACAGACCGCCCGCATTGTTCCGCAGATCCAATACCACACCTTGGAGTTTATCGCCAATCTGGTCTTTGATCTCGTGCACGGCCTTAATGACTTCTTGGGTGGTATCTTCATTAAAGGTCAGGATCCTTATGACGCCGATGTCACCTTCGATCTTAACTTTCACGGGATGAACATGAATGATCGCGCGAGTGATGGTCACATCAGTGTCCGTCGCATTGTTTCGACGGATCGTGAAAGTAACGCTCGTGCCGGGTTTACCTTGCAGCTTCTCCACCGCATTAAATAGAGTCATGCCATACACAGGCTCGCCTTCGATACGGATAATCAAATCGCCAGGCTGCAGCCCTGCTTGATAAGCAGGCGTGTCTTCCATAGGAGAGACAACCTTGATGAAGCCATCTTCCATGGTCACTTCGATACCAAGACCACCAAATTCACCTTGGGTCTGGCTCTTCAATTCTTGATATTTGGCAGGGGTGAAATAGCCCGAGTGAGGATCCAGTGAGCTCAACATGCCATTGAGCGCGCCCTCCAACAGCTTATTATAGCTGGTAGGTTCCACATAATTTTCCTGCACATGCTTAGCGACGCTCGCAAAGAATATGGCGGCGTTACGTAAAGTGATATCTTCCGATGGATTTATCTCTTCGGCAGTCTTCGCATCAATCTCCAGCACCTCCGGCTTGTCCTGACCAGAACATGACGTGGCTGACACCATCAGCACGCTGAGCGCGATATACCGACTTAACTTTAACAAACCCTGTTTCCTCATAATTCGTCCTGAACTCAGTGTAGACGATACATAGCTCTTAGCCAAGCATAGAATGCGACTGACTTAAAAAATATCATTTAAACGTTTTTCTTGAAATTCATGTTGGATCTGGTTATGTTACCCCCATGCCATCGTGGCTCAGAGGTAGAGCACACCCTTGGTAAGGGTGGGGTCGGGAGTTCGATTCTCCCCGATGGCACCATTTTTCTTTTATCTTAAAGGACCATGTCCCCGAAATTAAGGAACGCAAATGACTAAACCAATCGTCTTGTGTGTTTTAGATGGCTGGGGCTATCGCCCTGATGGTCTTGGCAATGCTATTCACGAGGCTCACACGCCTTGTATGGATCGGCTCTTCAAAACATATCCTCATTCATTGTTGCAAGCATCAGAAGGCTACGTGGGCCTGCCTGAAGGTCAGATGGGTAACTCCGAAGTTGGTCACACCAATCTAGGGGCGGGCAGGGTAGTCCTCCAGGATCTTCCTCGCATCAACAAAGCGATTGAAACGAATGAGCTTTCCCAGAACCCAGCGTTACTAGATCTTATAGCTAAGTTAGACGCTACCGGCGGCGCTTGCCATGTGATGGGGTTGCTCTCACCAGGCGGTGTCCATTCCATGCAAATACATTTTGAGTATTTGGTTAAAGTCCTGGCCGAGCGGGTGCCTGTGAATATCCACGCTTTTCTGGATGGTCGCGATACACCCCCGAAAAGCGCCAAGTCGTTTGTGTCTGAATTTGTTCAGAATCTCCCGAAAAAAGCTCATATGGCGACAATCAGTGGACGCTATTACGCCATGGATCGTGATAAACGTTGGGATCGGGTGCAGCTGGCATACGAGGCAATGGTTATGGCTCAGGGCCAACACGCTGTCGACAGTATCGAGGCCATTCAATCTAGCTATGACCACGGACTTACGGACGAGTTCGTCCTGCCAACGGTCATCGGCACATACCATGGCATGAAAGATGGTGATGCGCTCCTGTTCGTCAATTACCGGGCCGATCGCGCCCGAGAGATTCTAATCGCATTGGTAGATCCAGCCTTCCAGGAATTTCCCCGAGAGAAGGTTCCGCAATTAATCACCTGCGTGGGCATGGTTTCCTATAGTGAGCAATTGGATACCTTCATGCCAGCGTTATTTGCACCTCAGGAACTGACCCAGACCTTGGGAGAAATTGTAGCTGATGCGGGCTTGACGCAACTGCGTATCGCTGAAACTGAAAAGTACGCCCATGTGACCTTTTTCTTTAACGGCGGCGAGGAAAAGATGTTCGAGAATGAAGACCGTATTCTGGTGCCATCACCAAAAATAGCAACCTATGACCTGCAGCCAGAGATGTCAGCCGTGGAAGTAACCGACCGTTTAATCGAGGCCATCAAGTCTGAACAATATGACTTCATTGTCGTGAACTACGCCAACACCGACATGGTGGGACATACGGGTGATGAGGCAGCTGCCATTAAGTCCGTAGAGGCAGTGGATCAATGTATGAAGCGACTGTCCAAAACAGTCCTGGAAGCTGGCGGCGCCTTATTAATCACCGCAGATCACGGCAACGTGGAAGTCATGATCGACGAGACCACCGGCCAACCCCATACGGCCCACACTCTTAATCCGGTACCGTTTATAGTCGTTTCCGAAAACCACCGTAATGCCAAACTCAAAGACGGCCTGCTGTCCGATGTGGCACCAACGATTCTATCTATTATGGGCCTTCCACAGCCGAAAGAAATGACGGGGAAGAATTTGCTGATCTGACCATGTACCTCGAGCGGGCAAGCTGTATGCCAGAATGAATATAGGTGAGCATTCAGTAACCTCTCACCAAATATTGCCAGGGATGGTAACATCTCCCCGCTTGTCATCCCCGCGAAGGCGGGGATGCAGCACAAATGCGTCGCGGAGCGACTCTTTAATTTCTACGCAGAGCTGCTTCGCAGCACATTATTAGAGCTGGATCCCCGCCTTCGCGGGGATGACAAGCGGGAGGCTTGCGCCATCTTATCAACCATTATGGTGAGTGGTTACAATACTGAAAAGCACCAACGAAGGGGAAATCGCAACGAGAACCCTCGCTTAGTCTCTCTCCCAAGCCCCGTCCAGGCCACAAATTCTTTACGATCTGCTTCAGACTTAATATCCCGATAATGAACATCCCCAATGGCCTCATAGAGATCCTCGTAGCTTCGTTTTCTGGGAATAGTTGGCCACGGGGCGGTCCCGAGATCATTGTTTGATCTGCTCAAACCCATGTCGGCTGTCACAAGCTTCATGAGATTGTCTTTATCGGAAAACACAAACTGATAACCGCCCAGTTTATGGTCCTGGGATCGGGATTCACGGGTAAGGCCCATCATGACCGCGCCCAGCGCAGCCTTAACGCGTCTTAAATACTCAGGTGAAAGTGTTTCAGTTAACGTATAGACCTTCAAATCAGCAAACTTCACATCGGATGCTTTTAACAAGACGCCCACATAAGTGACTGGCAGCTCCACCTCTCCGACAGGCTGCATACGCCAGCACAGAAAGTTTGGATGCTTTAAAAGGTCAACACTAGGGATCATTTTGTTCTTTTTTCTCAACTCCCTAACAAAGAAAAAGAAGTCTCTAATTTCATTTTCAGTGATGACGGCAGTAAGATCAAATCCCAGGGCATTAAGGTAGGAATCCGCATGATCCCCCCGACGTAGCTGGGATGAATAGGTAAGGTCCAATAAGCTTGTTAAGACATCGTCTCCCGAAGACTCAAGGCTAATATCGGTATCTCTCGATTCCTTCCGAATCCCCCCAGATTTCCTAAAAAAAAGGGGCTCCTGCTCATCCTCAGGTGGTGAACCGGGTGTGGTTATTTTGCTTGGACCACTTTCAAAAAGTGTCTTATCCGTCAGCGACGACCACAAAAGATCGATTTGCTCTTGTGACGTCCTACATGTCTGAAAACCCTCAAGACTGCACTTAAGAGTAAGGACGTCGCCATCAAATCCGTATTCATTGCAAGCCACACATGGCTGTGCCAGAGCCAAAAGCAAGGCAAAAAGAGATCTTGTTATTGTCATTTGATTCCCCGTTGTGACGATCGATCCGTTGACCGATTGCTCTCTTGTATACACCCAATAAGATTTCAATTCAAGATGAGTGTTAAGAGAGCGGCAATGGATGGGTTTACAGACTCCCTCGTTTTTTATATTACTCCGGCAATGAACTGTTGATGTTTTGGTACTCTAGGGGGCGTCATCCTCGAGCGAAGCGGAGCCTTCTTAGGCTCCGTCGGAGCGAAGGATCCAGTAAAAAATGTGCGGCGTAGCCGCTCTGTATCCCCTTTAAGAATAAAGAATCGCTTCGCGATGCATGTTTGACTGGATCCTTCGCTCCGACAGAGCCCCAAGGGGCTCTGCTCCGCTCGAGGATGACGACCCTCCTAGAGTTCCAAAACGTCAACTACTTCATTGCCTGAATAATAGTACGAGGGTGAGTCTACATAACAGTGCAGTTGGAATTTCTAGCGCAATGCTTGCATCCGGGTTGATGCCATTGAGTGCTCCCCTTATACCCTGTGATAGTAAAGTTTTGCTGATTAAGCAAGCATACGGGAAGGCTGCAAGGGTTATTCCAAATTTCTATAGCTAATTGGCCTTTGATCTCAAATATCGTTTTTGGGATCTCACGGACTTGGTTATTACTTAGGCCGAGATGCACAAGTTTTCTCAGCAGGCCAATTTTGAGAGAAATCATCAGCAGATTATTGTCGCTCAGATCTACAACTTCTAAATTTGCAAGCTGACACAAGGCACCCGGCAATTTAATGAGTTGATTTTCTCTAGCTGAGAATCTTCTAAGCTTCTTTAACTTTTTTATCTCTCGGGGAATGGTTGTGATGCGGTTTTTGTCTAGCTGCAGCACTTCTAGGTTGGTGAGCAGAAAGAGTTGGGGTTGAAGGCATGGAATATCATTGCTTGCCAGGGATAGAGAGGTAAGGGTCCATAGGCCGCCTATCTGAGGAAAAACCACAACGAAACGGCATGGATTGACAGTACCCTCTCCAAACGTCTCACTCAGGACTAACTCTGTTTCTGCAAGCTCGGGTCTTTGTTCCAAACGATGAGCGAGTAACCTTGCGGCCTCATAAAAAGCTCCCTCAAAGCAATTCCTAAAAGTACCTTTAAGATAAATCTTCATCATTGAGCCATTAGCTGCTTTAAAGCGCCTAAGAGCTTTGGGATTAGCTTGTCCTTCGGTTAGCAAATTGAAAATGCCACTGATGGTATATTGCGTGAATTCGTCGCGAAACAGAGGATGAGTTGCTTCTTCGTCAATAAGTCGTAAGTAGTCTAGCTCACGATTTAGTTCTAAAGAGTCGAGAAGTGCTAAGGTGCCCTTAGATGCGAGTCCAAAATTTAAATAAGCTTGAGGCGTGTCGATAGCACGAAAGGCGATTTGTCGCTGAACGCCGGGAGGCAGTTCAAGGAACCTTTCAAACTTGCAATCAACCTCACCATCAACGGCTTCGAGGTCCATTCCTTCTTCTTCAGAGGATGAGTCTTGAGAGTACGTACATGGCCAGCAACCATATTTGGCTCGTTTAACGACGCGACCATCTTCCTATCCTCATCTGAGGAGCTGCCATAAACAGAGGGCAGGCAGAGCAAGGTTAGCAAGAGCACTATTATCGAGCTGGATGACTTCATTTTTATCGACCTTATGAAATATACAGGTGGGCTATCAGGAGATTATATATATGTGATCTTTAGACAGATGGTCAAGAAATAGTTCAGGAGCAAGGAAGCAATCATAGCCCTTAAAGGTATAATCACCAAAAGTCGCTATTATGCAAAACGGGTGAGTTAGATGTAACCTTCTGCCCCCGGCAGACGTCATCCTGAAACGGACGACCGCGAAGCGGGTGAGTTAGATGTAACCTACTGCCCCCGGCAGACGTCATCCTGAACGGACGACCGCGAAGCGGGCGCTAGTGAAGGATCCAGTTAAAGATGTGTCGCGTAGCGACTCTGCTAATAAATATTCCAAACATACAAATGAATCAATAAGCGGTCTAGATGAAATCAAACAAGATGAATGGGACCATTTACAGCAGAGTCGCTTCGCGACGCATGTCTAACTGGATCTTTCACTACCGCCCGCTCCGCGGTCGTCCGTTCAGGATGACGGGAGCCGGGAATATTCGTTTTGCTAATTACCCTTACTTACGTTCGTCCTGGCATAATGCTCACCCACTCGATTTGCATAAGAGCCCAAAAAGTGAGTGCATCAAAGGCTTCAGAAAAACCACCGTCGCTGCTACCCCTGCTCAAATTTTAATCGATGTGTTGAGACCAATGAGCTATACTGAGTCTAATGGGTTGTTAGACCTCTTACCACAACCTTATCCACAGCTTCGGTGGATAGAATTAATTTCTTATTAACCATATGAATGACCAGACTGGAAAAATGGAACGAGAACTTACGGTAACTCAGCTACAGCGCGGCACAGACGTCATTCGCTCCTATGTGAAGACGCTGCCAAACCAGCCTGGCGTCTACCGTATGATTAACAGCCGAGGCGACGTTCTCTATGTCGGCAAGGCAAAAAGCTTACGCAACAGGGTGACCAGTTATACCCAAACGGACAAGATGTCCTTACGCCTGAAGCGCATGGTGGCCGAAACCGTCAAGATGGAGTTCGTCACCACCCGCAGCGAGGTTGAGGCCCTGCTGCTGGAATCCAATCTGATCAAAAAGTTCCTGCCGCGCTATAATATCTTACTCAAAGACAGCAAATCATTCGTTTACATCTTCATCCGAAGGGGACCACGATTTTCCTCTGATCACCAAACACCGGGGCGAGCGCAAGAAAAAAGGCTGGTACCATGGACCCTTTGCCTCGGTCCAGGCGGTCAACGATACGTTAGTTTCTCTCCATAAAATATTCCGTTTGCGCTCCTGCACGGACACGGTTTTTGCCAGCCGCAAGCGACCCTGTTTACAATACCACATCAAACGCTGCACAGCGCCTTGCGTAGGTTACGTTTCCAAAGAAGTTTACAGCCAATCGGTCCAAGACACCCGTTCCGTTCTGGAGGGGAAAAACACGGAAGTCATGACCTCTCTCAACGAACACATGACCAAAGCCAGCGCCAGCCGCGATTACGAACAGGCTGCCATGTACAGAGACCGCATAAAAGCTCTCAGCTTTGTCCTGCTCCAACAATCGGTACATGTGCCTGGACTCAAAGACGCAGACGTCCTGGCCGTGGCTCAAGAAGGCGGCCAAATCTGCGTGCAGGTCTTTTTCTACCGCATGGGAAGCAATTACGGCAGCCGGGTATACTTTCCTAGCCACGATAGAGAAGACACCCCTGAGGAGGTCCTGGCGGCTTTTATAGGGCAACTCTACGATGATCAAACGCCGCCCAAGTTAATCCTCGTCAATTGCCACATGGAGGAGGGGCCTCTGCTGACCCAAGCCCTCAGTCTCAAAGCCGAAACCAAGGTCGAGATAAAATACCCTGTGCGGGGCAAGCTCGCAGACCTGGTACGCCATGCAGGCCAAAACGCGGCCGATGCCTTGAGAAGAAAACGGGCCGAAGCATCCTCCCGTAAGACAGTCCTGCAAAACCTGGCCGAACGCTTCGGTCTCATGGGTCCTCCGAAGCGTATCGAGACTGACGACAACAGCCATATCTCCGGTACCAATGCCATCGGCGCTATGGTGGTGGCGGGGCCTGATGGCTTTGTAAAGAATGCCTACCGCAAGTTCAACATCAAGAACATGGAACTCAGCCCAGGGGATGACTACGGCATGATGCGCGAGGTATTCTCCCGCCGCTTTAAGAAGTCCCTGGCCCATGACCTCGATGAGCACACCATGCCAGATCTTATCATTGTCGACGGCGGTAAAGGCCAGCTCCGAGCGGTGATGGAAACCCTGGCGGACCAAGGCGTCATGGAAATGCCCGTGGTTGCCATCGCCAAGGGCGTTGCCCGCACACCCGGCGAAGAACGATTCTTCATGCCCGATCGCGACGAGTTCCGTCTTGATAAGAAAGACCCGGTCTTTTACTACATCCAAACCTTGCGAGACGAGGCCCACCGCTTTGCCATTGGCAGTCATCGGATACGGCGATCAAAAACGTTCAAAAAATCTTTACTTGATGATATAAGTGGTATAGGTCCGAAACGAAAGCAGGCGTTATTACGTCATTTCGGCTCGGCAGTAGGCGTCAGCCGGGCGGGGGTGGCCGATCTCCAGGAGGTCGAAGGCATCAGCGCGGCAATAGCTCAACATATATACGACCATTTTCATGGATGAGGCTTAGGTGAAGTATTATAGCTTTCCGAATTTATTAACCCTGACACGGATCTTGATGATTCCCGTGGTGATCGTACTGGTCTACATTCCTAGCAAACTGACAGATATTCTGGCTGTGAGCCTCTTTTTCGTGGTCTGCGTGACCGATTACCTGGACGGCTATTTTGCCCGCGCCTGGCAGCAAACCTCATCTTTAGGACGTTTCCTGGATCCCATAGCGGACAAACTCCTGGTGGCCTCAATCCTGCTAATGCTGGTAGAACTCAATCGAGTGAGTGGTATATCCCTAATCCCGGCCATCATTATCCTATGCCGAGAAATCCTGGTATCAGGCCTGCGAGAGTTCCTAGCCGAACTACGCGTCCCTGTCCCCGTCAGCCGCCTAGCCAAATGGAAGACCGCCCTACAAATGCTAGCCCTAGGCTGCCTACTAATGGAAGCATCCACCCTACCAGAAATCCCCCTACACCAAATCGGCATAGCCGGCCTATGGGGCGCCGCGCTGCTGACGCTGTTCACAGGGTATGACTATCTAAAAGCTGGTTTGGAGAGAATGATACAAGAGGCGTGAAGCCAGAAGACAGAAGTCAGAATCCAGAAACCAGAATCCAGAATTCAGAAACCAGAATCCAGAATCCAGTATTCAGAATCCAGAAACAAGAATCCAGAAACCAGAATCCAGAATCCAGAATCCAGAATCCAGAAAACAGAATCCAGAATCCAGAAAACAGAATCCAGAATCATTAATTTTGCTCCCCACAGCCGTCATCCTGAACGTACGACCGCGAAGCGGGAGGCAGTGAAGGATCCAGTCAAACATGTGTGAGCAAAGCGAACGCCTTATAAACACTCTCACCCCAAGCAAGACAGTTCCGAGTTCGCTCCGCTCACACTATCGCGCTGGAATCCGTCCAGCAACACTTCGCCCATGCCACTCAGGATGACGGCCAAGGGAAGGCAGAATAATAATTCCAGATTCCGGATTCCAGTTTCTGGATTCCGGATTCCAGTTTCTGGTTTCCGGATTCTGGTTTCTGGTTTCTGGATTCTGGTTTCCGGATTCCGGATTCTGGTTTCTGGTTTCTGGTTTCTGGATTCTGGTTTCTATCTTCTACCTACTTAACCTCAGCCTTATAAAACATTGCAAACAGCACCCCAAGCCCTAGACCCTGTCCGAAACCAGCCAAGAACCAGTAAACCGCAAGCGTTCCAGAAATCGGCATCCACACGTAAGGCAATGCATCCATGCATCCTATAAACAGACCTAGTAACAGTCCAAATCGAACACCTTCTCCCGTGCCGCCGACGCGGGAAAATCTGCCATAGATATCAGCTGCCACATAGACCAATACCGCATACATCACCAGCATAAGCGTAAAATGGCTATGCATATCAGCCTCAGGGCGCCAAAGTTGCGGCGTGAGAGCATACGTACTGATCAATAGATGGCCGTGGACGACAAAATTGTATGCGAAAAAAAAGATAAAGCCCGCAACTGTACAAATCAGCACAGATTTCATACTGTTGCATCCAAGAGGTGTGCACATACCTTTTCCTTTTTCACTCATTTAGAAGTCTCCCGTTTTTTGACGTTATATTTAGTAATCGAAACAAGCATGCCATAGCTTAGATTTTACAACAACCCCTTATTAAGACTATCTTACCAACAATTACTAACCTCTTGAATATGAACAAAAAGCTGCTAAGATCTTAGTGTAAAAAATAAAAGGAGAGCATGATGAAGACTACTATTTTTATGATAACCGCCGCTTGTAGCGTAATGGGCACGATGACCACAGTTTGCGCAACCCGCACCTATTTCACCTCAGAGGAGATACGTCGTGCCGGCAGTGCCGAAAAAGCATATGAGCAAGCAGCTCAAAAGCGATACATCCAGAGCAGGATTGATGAACAAACGACGCCACAATATAAAAAGGCCCATGATTATTTAATGTCATACAGTCAGCAACACAATAATATGCTGGTAGCCTTAAGGCAATTTTCTGTAAAGGATTACAAAGATGTTTCCGCGTTAAAGTCGGCGGGGGAGGGCTTGATTTCGAGCCTCACCTTACTAACCAGCGCCCATAAGACCGATCCGAGCTATTGTACAGATGATATGTTCTATGAAAACCTAGGCTCCATTCTCGCCTTGTATGCATCGATGACGCAGCCTGGCCTAGGTAACGATGCCTGCAAGTCTGAGATGAGCTACATCACCAGGGCAATGAAATCGCACACTGAAGAGGGTGATTTGAAAGGTGATGCCAAGGCTATCGAGAAAATTAAAGGGTTCGTAAATCGTTTATTCCCCGAATAAGACGAATCTTCTATCGCAACGCAAGGAATTTGCTCATAAAAAAAGGGTGTCCGAAGACACCCTCTCTAAGCAATGCAGTTTTAATTAAAACTTGTAAGCATACTTCGCAGTCACAGCATGAGAAGTCGGCTTTACCTTAACACCACCAAAGTGGATGTTGTTATGGAACGTATACTGGTAGGAAAGCCCAATAATGTTGTGCTCATTTACAGAATACAATGCCTCAACGCCTGGTACGAAACCAAAGCGGCTCTTGCGGTGTGACGTGTAGCCCAGGGCCTTGAAGCGATAGCTGTTATAAGTTACGCCAGCCTTAGCAGCCAAAACAAAGTTTGGTGAAAAACGATAACCAAGCTTAGCCGTCAAACCAGGTGTAAACACGGTGTCATGACCACCCGTTGTGAAATCAAAGTTTACTTCACCAGCCATAAACACACCGTTAGCTGAAACCGTTGACATACCAATATTGGCACCCCACAGGAAATCGTCCTGACCGTTCTTAATCTTGAGGCCTCTGATATTAGACTTAACATGGTTGTGTTGCCAACCAGCTTGAGCACCGATGTAAGTGCCCTTGAAAGGCTCAGCATTTGCTACTGACATAGAACTAACGGCTACCAAAGCGGCCAAGCTCGCTGTGCGAATGATCTTCTTCATAATATACTCCTCGACAAATTTTGTTTACATTGTCCCGTTGCCAATCTGGCACGAGCAAGGCAAACCTAGCAGGAGTCATCTCACAAAGAAAGGGCGAGATTACCCGCCCTTTAAAATAATTATACCTGTGACAATAAGGCAACTAGATGCTTATTGGCCACCGGGTTTGAAGGGTGCACAGATCTCGACGAGAATGCCTCCAGGTGCCTTGACATAGCAAACCTCGTTAGACCAGCCCTTTTCTGATATGGGGGAAACCAGCTCCGCACCAGCGCTGACAGCCTTATCGAGCGTCGCTTTCACGTTGTCGCTCACGAAAGTCAGCTCGAAACCGTCTGGATTGCCCGATTTCCAGTTGCCGCCCATCACTTTTTGCATATTCTTTTTGTCCAAGATAGCCAAGTTCGTTCCCTGGCCCTCGAAATCTGCGTAACCCATAGTCTCATCACGCACGCGGCACTTCAGCCCCATAGCATTTTCGAAAAAATCTACGCATTCAGGCATGTTGTCTACGTATACGATTGTCATAGCATGCTGTGTCATCTTGCTTCCCCTATCTAATGTAACCGTCTAAATATAAAGAGAAAATATTACCGATTTTATAATAAATTATAAAATCACTTATAATATATTGAGAACCTATATCACTACTATCTTAGAGATTAATAGAGATTGCCCCCCGATAAAATTCATAATGCCAATTGATATAATAACAATGCTATGGTATTCTTATAAGTGCAGTATATAAAAACAGGGAGACTACAATGAAATACTTAGCATTAGCACTAGTTCTGGGCGCAGCATCCGTATCTTTAGCAGGCTGCCACGCAGACGCAGGAATAGACATTAAGAAAAGCTCAGCAGATCAGCACGCACAGGTTGCTAACGCATAATCTCTGGCCCAAAGCACTCACTCAAACGCTCAGGAATACTCTATTCCTGAGCGTTTGTTGTTTCCCATAAACAACTCACTTCCCCTTTTGCGTCCAAAGCCAATTGATATTCATTAGCTGTATCACATTGGATCTTCGACTCACAGGCGTCCCAAAAAGAAAGACTTCTTCTAAGGCGGGCATATCTATCATAGCCTCAGGCAATCTAGAGAGGTTAGGGTTTCGACGAAGGTATAGAACCTTCAGTTTCTTAAGGGCACACAATCCGAGCGGAAGGGATTTTAATAGATTGGCGCTCAGAATTAGGGTGGCAAGGTTCTTCAATTTGTCGATATTATCTGGCAACGACGCTAGTCCGTTTCCACCTAAAGAGAGTGATTCTAGCCTCTCACATCCAAGTAGCGGCAAAGGAAATTCTGTAAAATTGTTACCCCAAAGCTCCACATTCTTCAGTTGACCAAGTCGACCAAATTCAAAGGGCAAGGAAGTTAGCCTATTTTTCCCCAAGTCCAAGATCTCCAAACAAGGAAGCTGGCATATACATGCAGGCAGCTCGGTTATTTGTACCTGGTGAAAACTGAGGGACTTCAACGCAGACAACCCAGGCGCTACAAGTTGGGGGAAATAATACAAATTAACCAAAGGATAACCCCTTTCATCCCTGGCTCTGGAGTGCCTTATGAGGCGGTCCCTCGCAGTCTGGGCCACTAAATTTGCGGCCCTAAGGGCATTACTATCCACAGCGATAGGTATAATAGGCACATTTAAGCGGATAAGAGGTATCAAACGTTCTTCCTCAAATCCCATTATGCCACATTTTGCATAATGGGCACGGGCTTCTGCCACTACTCTTGCTTTCACGGCTTTTATCCTTGCCTGCATATTCCTTGAAACCACACCGCAGTTGTTAATATCGGCCATCTCCAGATGGATAGCAATATGCTTCCAAAATACGTCGAATGGAATATTGCCTAAAAAGGTAAGCACAGTAGGCGCCCTCGACGCGTTGCCATTATCTATAGCGACAACTTGTTTTCCTTTCCCTCGTCGTTTTTTGTGTGTGCTACCACTGGCATAATGAGAATCCTCGTCAACAACATCGCGATCCTTTTTCCTCGATACAGACTTCGGACTGTCCGCACCTTCGTCATCAGAAGCCTCAGCAGTGGGGCAGGGCACCCACAACATTAACACCAGAACCGTAACTTTTAACCAGATCACCCGAGAGTTCATTTCCTTGTCCCCTATGGCCATAAGCACTGATGGCTATGTTGAATTTTTAGTTATTATACCTGATATTTTCTTTCAAGAACATTGCGATCGTTTTCACAAAAAGGGCCTGCTGATTTAAGAGGTTTTAACTAGAATATTGACACGTCCCATTACTTTGTAGTATCTATTGACAATGCTTAGTATGATTTATTAAAGGATATTGATGATATGAACTATTTGCGTCTATGTACCTCGCTGGCCCTATGCCTTCTTTCCCTATCTCCGCTTATGGCATCCGACAGTGCTGCGCCCAAAAAAAGCAAAGCTGATAATGGCAATCCTATTGCTAGCCAAACACCAAAGGACCCCTCATGTGAGATAGCCACACCAGCCTCAAGAGGAAAGCGTGGTCGCGAAAATATGATGGTTTCGGCGGTGGGTACTCTGGATGAACAGCAACAGCTGGAAGATTTCTTTGGCTTCGCGATGCAAGGGGATAAACATGCACTTTCTGTTATTGAAGCCGAATCTAAAAAGGGAAACAAGCAAGCCCTTTATTTAATGGCACAGCTTTATAGTGAAAAAAATCCTATTGTCCCCACCGATTTACAAGCAGCTATCAATTGCCTAAGCCAGCCCTCTTGCCTAAAGAGTGTCTCTTGCACCTTCTTGCGGGCCAAAATCCACCTCGCACGCCAGGAACACCAGCTTGCCTTCAATAGTTTTCAACAGACCAATGAGTTATTCCAAGCAACTCAAGGCAAAGATCACGCGGAAGCCTGTTATCAGCTAGCGTGTATGCTACATAAAGGTTTGGGTTTTTCTGTGAATATGAGAAACGCCGCAATCTGGTACACAAAGGCAGCCCGACAAGGGCATCCTCAAGCCACCTTTAAACTTGCATTCATCCATCACCAAAGAACAGATGATTCCTATGAGAAATATTCAAACGCCATTCACTGGCTCGCAAAAGCACTAGAATTGTTCAAACATGGCAATCCTAAGGATGTTGAAAATATTACGAAAGCCCTGGCGGAATGCGAATTCAAGATTTGTAAATTTTATTACAGCCAGGCTGAAGCCCTGTGTCCTGTTGGCACTCCTAGAACAATCCAAGCGCTTGAATTAACAGAAAAGGGAGTTCATTCCGTGATGTCCGCAGCTGCCCGGGGACACGCTGAGGCACAGAAGGTTGTAGGGCAACACCAATACGAAATATCCCAGCAATACGCCAGAAATTCCTTAGTATCGAACACAATAGAATGTAAGCAAAAGACAAAAGACTGGCTAGTTGCAGCCTTCGATAATGGCTCTGAACAGGCTCGGGAAAAGCTAGAAGAGCTCTTAGAGGTATACCTAACTTCCTTTTTACATACCTATACTAAAATCAAGTTTTTTGAGCCCTTAGCTCAACGTGGTTATAAGGCTGCACAACAAGCACTGCCTTTGCTTTATATTCATAATGGGCAGGAAATGATCGCTAAAGACAAACTTGAGGAAGCTCTAGAGTCTTTTACGAACGCGATTAAATATGGCAGACATGATGCCTTGATCTTGAAAGGTGATCTGTTGGTTGAGATGAAGGATCTGGAAAATGCATGGGCATGTTATGAGGAGGCTGACAAAAGGCAACAGGGACCGGCCAAAAATCGAATGGCCAAGGTCAAGTGTCTTCTCGCACAACAGGCCATGTCGGGCGAAAATCCAAACTACGAGTTGGCTTTGAAGCACTACCAAGAAGCCGCATCTTTTGGAAGCGACGAAGCCGTCATGGAGCTGGTCAAGATATGCATTGAGCGCAAATCCCCTGGCGGCCAGCAGACGGAAAAAAAGATTTTTGCTGAGTTCGGTAAGCACCCCGCTGTGGTTCTTTTAGGTGACAAGTACGTTGAACAAAATGCCATCGCACAAGCCGTGCACTGTTATCGCCTTGCCGTTCAAAAAGGACAATCAGAGGCCACGTCAAAACTGGCCAATTATCTCTTCGTTCAGGGACAAAATGCTCTGAGTGGAAACAACATTGAGTATGCCAGGGCCCAGCAAAGATTCGAGGAAGCTATCTCCCATGGCCACAATGGCGCAGCGATTGCACTTGGGCAATTGGCTCTGGATAGGAACCTTCCTGGCGGAGAACAGGCGCGAGAAAAAATCCTCAAACAGATCCGCAAGCTAACGATAGACGAAGGACCTGATTCCCGGGGTGTGGTATCGGAAATCCTGTTTGAAAGGGCTAAGGCCTGTGCCGCACTCCCTAGACCAAATACCTATGATGTCACTCAGAAACTCGAAGAAGCCTTAGCTGCCTCTAAACTTCCAGGTGATTCGGAAATCCGTGAACTTTTGTGCGAAAAACTGAATCAGTTAGGCAATGGGTTTAACCATCTGCAACTTAGAGAGGCTGAATTCCGAGCGGCGAGGGGCTTCTTTGAAAGATCCGCTCAATTGGGATCAAAGGAAGGTAAAACTAGACTTTTGCAGCTCACGTTTCTAGGCATTAACCAAAAAATAATTGAGATGCCCCAGAACGAGTTCGCAGAATTATGCTTTGAGGCAGCCAATGACTGTTCGGAGCATGAAGGCGCAGCCAAATTCTATTTGCATAAAGCCGCAGAAGCAGGTCATCCTGAGGCTTGCTATCAGGTCGCCATGGGATTGCTCAATGCAGATATCAAAGATAGGAATGATGGCCAGGCCGTTGATTTCCTGAGGGTTGCCTATGAGGCGGGACATATTCAAGCCAGCCTAGAGCTTGCAAATATGTGCATGAAAGGCCGTGGCATGCCGGGCAAAGATAAGCAACTCGCGTATAATATCTACCAGCGTTATAGACAGCACCTTGGTGCCTTAGAAAATCGGAAATTAGGGCGTCTTTATGAAAGTTTCGTGAAGGAAAACGGCCAACCGGCATATATGGCAGCCTATCTTGCCTACAGGAGAGCTGTTGAACAAAATGACGATTATGCACACATACATTTGGCGAATCTTCTCGTACGCGCCCCTAAACCCATAAAACAGGATCTAGCAGAAGCATGGAGACTGCTCAATCTTGCTGCAGAAAAAGGTATTGCTTGGGCTCAGGCGTGTGTTGGCGCCATGCACGAGAGGGGACTCGGTGCAGCCAAAGACGTCGGACTAGCAATTCACTGGTACGAATTAGCTGCCGCGCAGGATGATATGCGTGCCCATGCCCGCTTGGGTCACATATATAAGAATCTTCCTGCAGACGGCGCAGCAGTAGAGGAGTATAAACGCAAAGCTTACAACCACTTCAGCGCAGCCTACCGGATGGGCGACTTAAATTCGGGTTACGAATTAGGGCTGATCATGCGCGACAGAAACAATCAGCAGGAATTCTTGAACTATCTCCGCGCGGTTGCCCTGAGAGACCATCGTCCAGCCCAGATTGAGTTGTGCCGTTTTTATGATACTGTTGATGCTCGTCAAAATATCAGGGAATCGCTTCTTGAGGTTACCAGGTGGGGTTTACGAGCGGGCAGTGTCTCCCAGAGACTGAATGCGATATTGATCTGTAACACAGCCGAACCAAGGCATGCACAGCCACTATTAATGCACCCGCAAAATAACGCACTGATGGCATTACTTACTTATTCGGGCAAGTTCGGCTATTTGTCAGAAGAAGTTTCAGATGTTTCCATAGAAGATTCCGTCTGCCCGGCTTTACAGCCTAGTCTTTCGCAGATGAGGAACTACGTCGACCGACTCTGTGCCCTGGCACGAGATTTGGAGTCAAAACCAATCCTGGGAACGGTTTTCGAGGCTACCCCTAGATGCCGAGAATTATTGAATGATCCCCAGATTCAACAGGTTGGAGCACCATTTTATCATGAGTACGATCATGGGGGAGTGCGTCGTTTTTTAACCATGGGTGAGACCAATGTAAAACTGGTGAAGGATATCTCACAGGTACTAAGTAAGTCTAAGCCTGAAGAACTTGTCGACGACACTCAAGCTCAGATAGCAAATACGATGATTGCCCACTGGTTCTGGAAAGCCTTCAAAGCGAAAGGTGATGTACTTGCATGCGATATACTAAGCCCGCTGATACATAGGTCTTATGAGCTCCACAATATGGCTAGTTTTGGTAATGTACTCAGCTTTTTAGACTTGTTAAGCAGTTGTTATGTGAGAACGAACAGCTTGCTGGAAGGAAATAAAGCTGAATCGGTCCGAACCTACCTTTCAGCATGTAATCATGCTGTGAGCGATAAAGACTGGAACGATCTAGTTCAAAAGGTCATGACTTTGTCTACAGAGGACAAGACGTTGCTGTTGCCTAGCTATAATAACCCAGACCAACAACCAAGCCTATCTATCTCAGACATAGCCCAAAGGGCTTATAATGAAGTAGAACAAAAGCTATTGAACGTTGGCGGCCGAAACCAAGCAATTGTTGAGCTACCCATCACCCAACCGATCGCCTCGTCCTTGGGTGTGCGTAGGGATCTAGGCTTAGAAGACCCACGTTAAGCCCAGCTTACGTGCCCGCACCACCAGTAAGCAAGAGGAGGAGGGTGGTGCTGGGACACAAGAGAAAGAGATCAACTTTCTCGTGATCCCAGGCATGAGTTTCCGAGATCATGCAATTCTGCATACGGCATCTGCAGAATTGCATAGGATTATTGATCGGTAAGATATGATTTTGTCTTGATGTCAGAGAGCTCTCTTTCAAGTTCTTTTTCTAGACTTCCTACATTTGGTAATTTGTCCTGAAGTCCCTTAGGAAGAATTTTCGTTAACTGGTACTCAGAAACACCCATTGGCTTCTCTAGTCCTCTCAACGCATACTCCACTTCAAATCGATCACGTCCAGAACACAGAATGATACCTATCGAAGGATTTTCTCCGGGTTCCCGCACAAAATCGTCCAAAAGGTTGAGATAGAAGTTCATTTTTCCCGCGTATTCAGGCCTAAAAGAACCAATTTTGAGCTCAATAGCGACGAGGGCTTGCAAGCGGCGGTTGTAAAACAGAAGATCTAGAAAATATTCCTTTTCACCTGCCTGTATGCGGTATTGGTTGCCGATAAAAGAGAATCCATAACCAAATTCTAGAATAACTTCCCTGATCTTTTCAATCATTCTACTTTCTAATTCAGCTTCCAAAATAGGTTTCTTTATGCCCAAGAAGTCCAAAACATACGAGTCTTTTAAGGCAAGGTCTGCTTGCTCAGCTAGATGGGATGGTAAGGCTTTCTGAAAATTGTGTGTTTCATGACAAGATAGTGAGCTCAAAAGCTTGCGCCTTGATCTGGTTGATAAGTATATTTACAGTCCAGCCCATTTCTGTCGTGGCCTTTATGTAATATTCTCTAGCATCCCTCTCTTTCACATGAGTAAGTATAGTAAGATTCTGACTCCATGGAATTTCTGCAGATAGCGTCTGCAGAATTGGGTCATCAACATACTCAAGATAAAATTTACGCATAGACCACAAATTACGTGACGAAAAACCAGATTGCCCCGGAAAAGATTCCCTTAGATCCCTTGAAAGCTGCTCTACTATAGACTCACCCCATTGGTGTTTTTCTTGGGAAATAGCAATCTGTTCGCCAATTGACCAGTAGAGAACAGTTAGTTCTCGATTTAGAACACGGGAAACTTGTATGCGAGCTTGAAGGATGCAATCCTTAATAGCTGTCAGAAAGAGGGTATAATCTCCAATAGAGATGTCATAGTTATTCATGAAGGCGTTCCTTTGGCAGAGCAGAGTGCGCAATCAGATATTGATACACATTCCACCCTTTCATGCCAAGACTTTTTGTATGTCTGCAACTGTTGGGGCAGAAGGTATCCAGGCGCGCCTTATCAAGACAAGCCATAGCGACCAGTCACTTTCGTGAAAGCCATCGCGTCTCTACAGGTTCGTGAAAGCCATTGAAAGGTAAGGGGGATCCAGCACGCCTTGTCAAAGCATTCCATACAAGACCCCTCACGCCACACATTCTACAGGCGCATAATTTATATTATGGAAAATGATAGATAAGATATTGATATTGAAGCCAATATAACGACCAAAACATCCGCATCGAGACCGACTAGTATCCTAATCGAAAAAGCCTGCCCATGCTACTCAACCTTCTTCATGTCACTAATGTCACTAGCCTCACCAATCCTACCAACGTCACGCATGTCACGATTCAATGCTTGTCGCACTTCGTTACCCCACCATTCTTTGGTAACCTCGCCCCCCACAAAACGTATGTTCGGACGCTTTTTGAGCATATGTTCTTCAATTAACTGTCTGACCGCATCGGGTGTGGTGGCAAAGCCGCTGCCAAATTGAATCAGGTTCAGGCCCGGACAAGCTTCCAGCAGCTCAATAGCCCGTTTTTTTTCTGCACAAAAACCATCTATACGTAAAGCCACAAGCTTGGTAAAGTACCTTTTAATTGCTTCAAATCTACACCCATGCCGATCCGAATTTCTCAGGGTTAGCGCCCTAAGATTGCCGTTTCGTTGGCCGAAAATCTCAAGAAAATGCGGCCCACGAACAATGCCACCATATTTATAACCAGCATCTTCGATCGTCAGACAGGTCAGTTTCAGGCAGGATTCCCCCAGAACCTCGAAATCTGCTGCGTAATCTTGCGAAGACCCATGTAAACCCAGACTTGTAAGATTCGGCAAATTAGTCGTGCTCAGTACCCAAAGGCCTTCTGCTGTGCGTGAAGTGTTAGCTAAACCGAACCCCAGGTGTGTCAATCCATGGCAGTTTTTGGCAATAGTCTTCAGGCCCACATCACTAAGCTCACTGCTCGTTCCAAGCTCTAAATGGGTAAGCTTCGAGCCGGGCACAGCAAAAAGGCGAATGCCTTCATCACCTAGAATGCAGGACCTCAGCCTTAAAAACCGCAGATTAGAATGGCGCCCAATGGTGGTAAGCGCCTTTTCTTCAGCAATCACCGGCCCCATGTCTTCAATATCGAGGCACTTGAGATTGACAAGCTCTTCTAGAGCCTCAGAAAGATCATTTAAATGATAAGGATTCCTCCCCCGATTATAATCTATATAATATGAATAAATATACCGGGTGACATTAAGAACACCGACAGTCTTGGGACCGAATGAGTCTATATATAGGCGTAATAGATTGACGTGTACCGATGGAATTGGCTTCAGACCTCTTACAAAATTCCCGAATTCAAGATCCTGCCTGACTACCCTGCCCCGCCCCATAGCAACGATGTTTTCCGCTCCCTTAGCGACAAACAGAAATTCCTTTGCCGTATACCCATCCAAGAGAGCCACAACCACTGCTTGGACGCCTGGGGGCAGACTTGTAAATTGAGGAAATTCAGTGCCTCCAGAACTTTTCCAATCAGGATCCTTTACAAGCTTTATATTGGAAACCCTAGGCTGGGAGCCTGGAGAATTTATGTGATGATACTCCATGTCTCCAGAACTTATCCAATCGGAATCAGTTACAAGCTCTTGATCCGATGAATACGCCAGGTAACTCTGAGTTAGAGTAAAAAGAACGACGACGAAAAGAAGTCTTGTAGGCATGAGAGTCACCTCTTTATATGAAGGCTCTATTATTTATCTATAGATTAAAAAGGATCAATTGACAAGGAGACATCCACAACTTCGATTAACTCAGCCGAATTCATGATATCATTTTCGTTCCGGACTTTTTCTCACGACTACCGGCATTATTTTTTAAGGGCACGGCTTTTTTATGAGCGCCCGCCTCTTTTACAAAGGAAGCTAACCTACTAATTGCAGCCCTCCCCTCATCAATGAATTCATAATAGATGGGATAGTTGAAAATCATATCTTCTTCCACATCAACCGTGACATCAACACCCGCTGCCTTGGCTTTTTCTGCGGTTCTTACGGTGTCATCATAAAATAGTTCACGCCCACCCACCATCATGTACATAGGGGGAAAACACTTAAAGTCACCATAATAAGGCGAAGCCAGAGGATCCGTTGGATCAAAACCTTGCAGGTAATGGGAAAAATAACCACGAATGGTATCTGCATCGAATACAGGATCAAGATCCGCCCGTTCAGTTATAGACTTCGCGGTCATAGCCAAATCCGTCCAGGCTGAAATCGTAGCAATGGACCCTGGCAGGGGCAAATTCTTTCGTTTTAACTCGTGCACAAGACCCAACGCCAGCGTGGCGCCACTGCTCATTCCAAGGACTGTAATATCCTGTGGGTTTACACCCCGGTTGATAAGGCTCATGTAACTGGCAAGACAATCCTCACCCTGAGAAGGATACCCGTGCTCAGGCGATGCCCGATACTCGGGAATCCAGACCTCTGCATTGGCCTCTTTAGCAAGAGTTGCAGCAAAAGGAATTGAGGGGTATTTCATAACCTTCAATTCCATAACAAACGAGCCCCCATAAAAATAGAGGATCACACGAGAACTTTTATTCTTGGGAAGCAAACGGACACCATGTATGCCATCAACAGGCTGCTGGTCCACATATACATCTCTAGGTCTACGGCTGAGATAATAGATCGTCCTGGCCAACGGCACATAATTGGACCTGGTAATATAAATCGTATCGCCGAAGCGATACCTCGCACGACTTATCTTCGCTACAAAATTAAAGCACATGCGTCTTAAATTCATAGAATCTCACATGTTTATGCGTTTGTTTGTAATCTTCCTCATAGTCGTTATTATAGGTTTCAGATATGTCTAATTTATTAACTATATAGGATTTTGATATGGCTCTTATGCAAAACAAGTAAGTTAGATGAAATCTTCCGCCCCCCACCTCCCGTCATCCTGAACGGACGACCGCGTAGCGGGCGGGAGTGAAGGATCCAGTCAGACATGTGTCGCGCAGCGACTCTGCTTATAAATATATCAAACAAGTAAGTAAAGCAACCAGCCGTCTAGATGATGACAAACAAGATGATTGGGACCATATAAAGCAGAGTCGCTTCGCGACACATGTCTAACTGGATCCTTCTCTCCCGCCCGCTTCGCGGTCGTCCATTCAGGATGACGGGAGCCGGGAATATACGCTTTGCTAAATACCGCCATTCACGTTCAGTTGCTGTGACCTCAAGCACGATACCCCTACTCTATCCGCGGGAATATAGGCTCAGGCTTAGGCAAGGCCGTGCCGGGTACCAACTGCGTATCAAGTCCTTTGAAATCCCGCAGCCCCTCAGGTACCCCTAAGTAATCCAACATCCGGCCACAAGATTCCGGCATCAGCGGCTGAGTCACAATCGCGATCCTGCGGATGGTTTCCATCAGAACATACAACACCGTCTGCATGCGGTCCGTATCTGTCTTCTTCAGCGCCCAAGGCTGTTGGGCATCCACATAGCGATTGGCTTCACCCACTACGGCCCAAATGCTCTCGCATATCTTGTGAATTTCTTGATGGTCAGCCAAAGCCAAAAGCTTGTCTGGCAAAGCGCTAGCCATATCCAACAGTGCCCGATCGACATCAAACAGCTCACCACATTCAGGCGTCTTTGCATCCACTTGTTTCTGCACAAAAGACAGAACCCGTTGAGCCAAGTTACCCAAGTCATTGGCCAAGTCACCATTGACGCGATGTTTGAAGGCCGCATCGGAGAAATCACCATCCTTACCAAATGGCATCTCACGCATAAGGAAATAACGAACCGGATCAAGCCCATATTGCTCAACCAGAGCAAAAGGATCAATCACGTTGCCCACCGACTTGGAAATCTTTTGTCCCTCACGGGTCCACCAACCATGACCAAATATGCGCTTCGGCAAAGGCAGATCTGCGGCCATGAGCAAAGCCGGCCAATAGACCATATGGTGCCGGATAATATCCTTACCAACGATATGAGTCGCCTGCTCCCAGAAGGTCTTATACAATTCCCCTTCCATGTCAGGGAAATTCAGCACCGTCAAATAATTAGTCAAAGCCTCAACCCAAACATACATCACATGGTACGGATCATTAGGCACGGGCACACCCCACTTAAAGGTCGAGCGCGAAATAGAAAGATCTCGCAAGCCCCCTTCCACAAAACGCATAATTTCATTACGGCGAGAATCGGGCCCCATAAAATCAGGATGCTGACGATAGTATGCCAGCAGAGGCTCCTGCCATTGGGACATGCGGAAGAAATAGCTAGGCTCTTCCACCCATTCCACAGGCGCTCCTGTGGGGGCTTTGCCCTCGATTAACTCAGACTCCGCAAAGAAAGTCTCATCCCGCACTGAATACCAACCGGAATAAGATCCCAAATAGATCTGATCCCTCTCCACCAGCCGCGTCCACAAAGCCTGCGCCGCAAGTTTGTGCCGTTCCTCTGTGGTGCGAATAAAAACATCTTCAGAGATGTTCATAGCCCGGCTTAGATCGCGGAACACATCGGAAATCTTGTCGCAATAGGCCTGTGGCGTCATATTCGCCTTGCCAGCCGCCTGTTCAATCTTCTGCCCATGCTCGTCCACACCCGTTGAAAAATAGACCTGTGCGCCACCAAGACGGTACAACCGAGCCAGCACATCGGTGGCAATGGACGTGTAGGCATGACCAATATGGGGCACATCGTTGACGTAATAGATGGGGGTGGTTAAATATACACTTCTCGTAACCATGAACTAAAGTTCCTCTTCTTCGTCGTTGTTAACGGCCTGTGGCCACCAGTTCTAAACTGGCCGTTTAGAATCACCTCTCCCCTTGTGGGAGAGGTCGGCCGTAGGCCGGGTGAGGGGTATAAATATTGCTCGTTAGCACCCCCTCACCCCTACGCTTCGCTCCGGACCTCTCCCACAAGGGGAGAGGTGAAATCGGGCCTGGCCGTTTAGAATCACCTCTCCCCTTGTGGGAGAGGTCGGCCGTAGGCCGGGTGAGGGCTATAAATATTGCTCGTTAGCACCCCTCACCCCTACGCTTCGCTCCGGACCTCTCCCACAAGGGGAGAGGTGAAATCGGGCCTGGCCTTTTAGAATCACCTCTCCCCTTGTGGGAGAGCTGAAATCGGGCCTGGCCGTTTAGAATCACCTCTCCCCTTGTGGGAGAGGTCGGCCGAAGGCCGGGTGAGGGGTATAAATATTGCTCCTTAGCACCCCTCACCCCTACGCTTCGCTCCGGACCTCTCCCACAAGGGGAGAGGTGAAATCGGGCCTGGCCGTTTAGAATCACCTCTCCCCTTGTGGGAGAGGTCGGCCGTAGGCCGGGTGAGGGCTATAAATATTGCTCGTTAGCACCCCTCACCCCTACGCTTCGCTCCGGACCTCTCCCACAAGGGGAGAGGTGAATTGGGGGTCTCTTACGCCTTCACCCCTGCAACATCACACAAACAACAGAACATAACCTGCGCCTTATCCAAGTGAGAACGATGAGCCTGACGGAAGTTAGCATTTACCGTCTCCCACGTCCGTGCCCATTCAAGAGCCGGCCGCACGTTTAGAGCTTGCTGAAAAATAGGTATTTCCTCCGGCAATGTAGACGATACATCCTGCAGGGTGCCATACCGTGTCAGCTTTTGAATAAACCGCTTCAAGCAATCCCCCACCACCAGGAACGGGTCCATATCAATTTCTTCGGACTTGGCCTTACCGCTATACTTCTGGCTAAAACTCAAGGCCTCTCCATAATCAAAGGAGGCAAGGCGACTCAAGATTTTCAGCAAATCTCGGTAGGTAGAGGCCGCACCAAACTCGTGGTACTGCAGAGCAAGACCCGGCCGGCCTTCACTGAGGATCGTCAGAGCCTTCATATCTTCCTTAGATATCTGAGGCGCCTCCCTCATAACCACTTGCTCAACTTGCTCAGGCGTCAGCAGCTTAAGCTTCGCCATATGGCAACGAGAACGAATGGTCGGCAATACCCGGCCCACAGACTCAGACATAATGATCAGCAACGATTGACGCGGCGGCTCTTCAAGAGCCTTCAACACGGCGTTCGCGGCACTCTTGTTCATCTCCCCATCGACAATGACAATACGCCAACCGCCCTCCATGGGTGTTTGAGACAGGAAATGCTTGATCTGCCTTACTTGGTCTACGGTGATTTCTTTGGTCGCTTTTTCTGGATCAGGCTCAACAACCTGCAAATCCCCATGACCACCCGATATAACACGACGAACGATCGGATGCGCCGGATCCGTCTGAAAACTAGTCGCATCCAGGGCAGGCTCAGACAACAGGAACTTAGCCAATCGAAACGCAAGGGTTGCGCGACCGACACCTTTAGGCCCAGTCAACAACAGGCTGTGGGGCATACGCCCCTGCTTCCAAGCCTTCAATAGCTCCGCCTCGATAGCTTCGTGGCCGACAAGTTGTGTTTGTTCCCGTGGGGTCATGCTAAACGTTGCCTAATATACTCATCTAATTGTTGTGCGATTGTATCCCGATCTAGGGATGCATCTATCAGAATGTAGCGGTTTAAGTCCGTTTGCGCAATACGTCTGAAGCCTTCGCGAACTCGGTCGTGAAATTCCATGGACATGCGTTCATAGCGGTCTTCTTTACCACCGCGTCCTCTAGCTCGTTCAATACCCACGCGAGGGCATATATCGAACACAAAAGTGATATCCGGTGTCAGTGTCCCTGCCACCAATTCGTAAATAGAGTTCAAATAAGGCAACTCCACCCCATTCCCATAGCCCTGATAGGCCAACGTAGAATCAGCAAACCGGTCACAGATCACCCAAGTACCAGCCTGAAGGGCAGGAATAATTTTAGAAACGAGATGATCCCGCCGGGCCGCATTCATAAGAAGCGTTTCCGTAACCGCATCCCACCGTTGCACATCGCCGCTCACCAAAAGTTGGCGGATTAACTCCGCTCCCTCGCTGCCCCCTGGCTCACGGGTGGAGATAGCTGAGATCCCACGAGCGCTCAAGCTCTGAATCATCATTTCCGCCTGGGTGGATTTACCGGTCCCCTCCCCGCCTTCAAGGGTAATAAACTTGCCCTTATGCGGGTTGCTCATTGTGCCCCCAGAACAGGTAGTAGAGGGCCGCATGTAGACGATTGAAGAATCCAGCCGACTTCACATCACCCATAGCCCGCAAGGGCGCCTCGATAGGTTGACGATCGGGGATCGTTATAGTGACTTTACCCACAATTTGTCCAATACGGCTCACATCGATAGGCTCATCATAGACCGCCTCGACCTTCATCTGCTTCATCTGCGCACGGGAAAGCGTCACCTGCACATCCTTATCTACGGTCAGACCCACTTGAGGCTTGTCGCCAAGCCACACATTGGTCTTAACCACTTCTTCGCCCTTTTTAAACAAGGTCGGCGTCGCGAAATTCCGGAAGCCCCAGCTCATAAGCATCTCCGCTTCCCAAGCGCGCTCACCGGCCGTTTTCAGGCCGTTGATCACAAGAATCAGTCTCTGCCCATCCTGCACGCCCGATGCCACCATACCATAGCCACCCGCGTCCGTAGAGCCCGTCTTCAGACCATCAATCCCCATACCGCGCTTGATCAGCGGGTTACGGTTTTCCTGGCGGATTCCGTAATAAGTGAATTCTGGCTCAGAAAAATAGTGATACAGATCCGGAAATTTAGTCATCAGCTTTTCAGCGATAGTGGCCAAGTCCTTTGCTGTTGATACATGTAAAGGATCCGGCCAGCCGGTTGAGTTTTTGAAGGTTGAGTTAATAGCGCCCAGCTCTTTGGCCTTTCTGGTCATTTCTGCCGCGAACACGTCTTCTCCACCACACAGAGCTTCCGCTACCACGATACAAGCATCATTACCAGACTGCACCACGATACCCCGAATTAAGTCCTCAACGAGCACATAAGTCCCCACTTCCACGAACATCTTCGAGCCACCCTTGCGCCAGGCCAGTTTACTCACCGGAAACTTATCATCAAGACTAATCTCACCGGAGACTATTCGGTCAAACAACAAATAGACCGTCATAATCTTCGTCATCGACGACGGCGGCATCAATTGGTCGGAGTTGACATCAAGCAAAACCGTTCCAGTTTGCGGGCAATAGAGATAAGCCTGTTTGGCCTTTGTTGCCACTTCCGCTTGAGCATCCTGATGAAGTAAGCCCGCTAGAAGAATAAGACCGAAGAGTAATTTATTCGCTCGTGATTTGTGCATCGTGGTGTCCTGCTTTTGCCATTGTCTGGATTAATTGTTGTGCTTCCTCAGCATTTTTAAACGGTCCGACCTTCACTGTAAACATCGGTGCTTTATTGACCGACACAGTATTTAAACGCACTGGGATGGTCTTCGTCAAGGGCTTCAGTTGATTCGACAGCTTTTCAGCATTTTGCAGCCTTGTGAAAGTGCCCGCTCGAATATAGTATCCCTTCCGTGGAGCAACAGAGGCTGCCAACGGTACCGTCGGATTTTCATTCAGACTCGAAGCCTGAGCATAAGCCGTCCCACCTTTAGGTTGCTGAGGCATCTGAGGGGGTTTAATCAAATCATTCACCGCGTTCCATCCCGGATGCTTTTTGGATGGCTGCGACCCTTTCTGAGCCTTGCCAGCATCAGCCATCATAACCTTTTTATTCGTTTTTTGTTGTGCGGCAGGAAAAGTACTTTTCGGCACATGCACAGCCTGAGGTTCTGAGTCCGCCGACGCTACCATCATAGGCACGTGACCATGGGGATCACTATGCAGAGCCAAAGTCTCATCCACCAAGCTTTGCACCCTGACCTGCGCCGTACCCTTGCCGTAAAAGCCCAACAGTTTCGCACACTTCTCGGACACATCAATCACCCGACCTTTAGGAAAAGGCCCCCGATCGTTGACCTTAACGGTCAAACTGCGACCATTTTCCAGATTTGTAACCCGTACGATAGTCGGCAAAGGCAGTGTCTTATGAGCCGCTGTAACGCCATGGGCATCATAGACCTCACCCGTAGCTGTCTTCTTGCCATGGAATCCATCCCTCACACCATAGTAAGATGCAGTTCCCTCTTCATCGTATTCATAATGTTCCTGAGGATGATAGGTCTGCCCCTTAATCGTATAGGACTTACTCGTAGCCTTTTTAGGCGCAATAGTCCGCTTCCCATCCCCCGCACACCCCACAAGAAGCAATGCAGCCATGCATGACAGCAGTATTTTAATGCGACGGTGCATGTGCGATGGCTCCCTAGGAATTGTGTTATTGATCTATTGTTTTTTACATCATTCCGAGACCAACAACAAGATGTTATGGAGAAGGAATCCATTCATTCGTTCTCCCCGCCAGATAATTCGTAGACATCCCCCCGATTTCACGAATCCCATGGGCCCAGGCTTGCAGCCCTTGGCTCAGGTTGAGATCCAAATCCAGCCAGGATATCTCCGGCAGCATATGATAATCCACCGGATAGGGAATCACATTCCATCCGGCACCTCGGAACAGGCCCACGGCTCGCGGCAAGTGGTAAGCTGACGTCACCAACAACCACTTATCCCCAGGCTTCGGCTGAATCAGCTCAAAAGACAGCTTCGCATTCTCTATCGTGGTTTTAGATTTATTCTCAAAAGTCACCCGGCTCATGTCAAAGCCCAAACTCTCGAGCAAATTCCTCGTATTAACAGCTTCATTAGCCAAAGGGTTCTGAACCGCACCAGCACCGGAGAAAAGCACCGGCAAATGCGGATACTTTTTAGCCAAAACCAGAAAATCAATTATCCGGCCAGCGGCCAGGTTATAACAGATTTTACCCCGAGCGGGCGTAACTTGCAGGTCATAACTTCCACCTAAAAGTATAATACCCTTCACATCCTGAGGAATCCCTTTAGGCTGAGGGAATCGGTTTTCAAGAAAGCTAAGAATTTTATCGCCGGTCGGTACAATCGCCGTGATCACTAAAAGACACGTCGCTGCAACAATAAATCGTCGACCGCCCTTCCACCAAGCGGTATACAACAAGATAAGCCCAAGAAATAAGAAAACCACCATGAAGATATCGATGCCGATAAGCCATCCGAATGTCCTAAAAACCACTTGATCCATGATATTTTTGTGCTCCCCGAGTGAAATCGCTTGACGGCATAGTGTTTCTATTGATACTACATGTATATCCAAAATACAAGGATGGGTGGCCGAGCGGTTGAAGGCACCGGTCTTGAAAACCGGCAAGGGTGAAAGCTCTTCGTGGGTTCGAATCCCACCCCATCCGCCATTTTCTTGATATTCCCATCAAGAGCCCCCCCTACGGGGCCCTCATGGGACATTAAGTGGCGGCAGACTAGCTTATCGTCCCAAAACACCCAGAGTCAGCCACATCTTATGGGTTCTTAGCTTGCACCTTCGTACCCTTGCGCAGGAGCAGCTGAACCACCTCTGTTTTACCTGCAAGCTTTGCCCGCGTTAATGCCGTTTCGCCAACATTGTTGGTCTCTTCAATTCCATGGCCCTGGTCTAACAAGTATTGAACAACTTGAACTTTCCCGGCTGCTGCCGCGATGCTTAATATGGCATTCCCATACCTATCCTTAATGCCCAGGTCTATGCCTTTGCTAGCTAAGAATTCAAGGGTTTTAGGATTGTTGTTTTGCCTTGCGCTGAACAGTGCGACGTTAAGTCCATCATGATCCAGAACCTTTGCATCAGCACCATGGCCTAGCAGATATTCAAGGGTTTCCAATTTGTCAGTGGCAGCGGCAGAAAACAGAGGTGTGTGGCCAAAATTCTCTTGCGCATTCACGCTTAAACCAATTCCAATCAAAAACTCAACGACAGCTGTATTGCCCATACTGGCTGCCTTGTGCAGGCATGTGCCCCCAAATTCGTCCTTTGCATCCTTGTTAGCTCCTCGCTCCAAAAGATGCTTGACCAGATCCAGACGTCCCCATGCGGCTGCCCGCGTCAGAGGCGCCTCACCATAGTCACCCTTACTCTCAATATCGACACCTTTATCGAGCAGAACACTAACCAAAGGTAGATTTCCACCCTCAGCAGCCCCCATTAAAAGTGCTGTCGCTGGTCTTCCAGGCGTGATTATGTCCGCTTGAATACTCTCAAAATACGCAGCAATCTCCATAGCTTTTTTTTCTAAAGCTATCATATAAGGAGTTTGCCCCCATTTACTAGTCGCCTTCGGATCAAGCCCTTGTCCCACTAAAAATTGTACCACAGCAAGATGCTTATTAAACGTTGCCACATGCAGGCCACTCTCTTCACCAAGTCCGCATTGAATGTGTTTATTCGCGCCTGCCTCTATAAGCAGCCTCAACACGTCCACGTGCCCATACATCGCTGCCAAAAAGAAGAGAGTCTTTCCTTCACTACTCTTACTTTCAACACTTTCGCCCCTATCTAAGAACAGCTTAACCAGATCGGCTTTGCCTCTCTTAGCAAATACACAAATAAGCGAATCGCCATTCCTATCTGTAATATTGGTATTATCACCATTATCGATCAGAATTCGAATGGTATCCGTATTGGTGTGGAAAGAATCAATCGCAATTTGCAACAAAGTTTTGCCATCTGCATCGGTCGCCTTTACATCAAGACCTCTTTCCACCATGGCTTCAAGAACCTTATGATGCTCATTTTCCACCGCCCAAACCTGCAAAGATTGACCATGTTTTGAAGCAGTCCTAAAATCCGCGCCCCTTTCAATAAGCATGCACACAAGTTCGTCATCATTCTTTTCAGCGGCCCAGCTGATTAAACTGTCGCCTTTCTCTCTTAGTAAATTGACGCCCGGGTTGATAAATACATTAACATCAAGACCTTGCTGCACAAGATACTTCGCGACTTCCACATGATCCGCTTGAGCGGCCACAGTCAACATTGTTTTGCCCTGATCCATTGTCGGATTTAAATCAGCGCCGTTATCCACCATAAACTTAACGGAGTCCAGATGCCCACCTCTTACGGCTCCTTCCAAAGACGTTATTCCCACCTTATTCTTGGAATTTACGTCTGCTTTATTTTCCACCAGGTATTGAATGACATTTAAACGCCCGTAGTTTGCTGCCAGAGCAAGAGGCGTGATACCATGACGATTTGGCTCATCAATCTTGAGGCCCCGTTGATGAAAATCCTTCACCGCATCAAGTTGGCCTTGCATTGCCGCCTGCGCGAGGATCGAGTTTCCAAAGTTGTCTTTCTCATGAATGCTGGCCGTTCCCAGACTCAACAAATAGTCTGCCACTTCCTTTTTCCCATGAGAAGCAGCATTGGCAAAAGGCGTACTGCCGTTATTATCCACCGCAAGTGGATCGGCCCCATTCTCCACGAGTAGCTTAACCGCATCCAGATTCCCATTGATAGCAGCACGGCATAAGACACTTCGACCTTCGTTGTCTTTAGCATTAACATTCGCTTTACGTTCTACTAAGAACGCCAGCGCATGTGTACTACCACTCGAAGCAGCAATCAGCAACGGCGTTCTGTCATCTTTATCTTTCACTTCTAAATCAGCACCCTTTTCAGCCAGAAGCCTAAGAATTTCTGTATTATTATGCATAGCAGCTAAAGATGCGGCCGTATTCAGATAAACATCACGCGACCCCAAATCAGCCCCTGCCTCCACAAGAAAAGCCACCACCGCAGAGTTTCCAGCGGACACAGCCCTTAATAACCCAGATTGATCGTAAGTGTATTTCGCCACATAATTTTTCTTAAAACTACGAATCGCCTCATCCAGCTCAATGCCACCGAAGTTCTGCTCATTGAGCACGGCATACCATTTTTTAATGAAATCAGCACCCAGACTTATAGCTGAGCTCGCACGCACATATTTATCTACAATTTGAAAGGCATGCTCAGAAGGTGTAAAAGCGTCCCGATTTTTAAGAACGAGATCGGCTGCCAGCACATTGTCTTGCTGAATTTGTTTTTCCAAGTAAGCTGCCAATTGGCCCAACCCCTTACCGGAAGTTTTACCACCCAAAGCGAGAAGCAATTGGGTAAATCCCTTTTTAGGATGCAGTTGATGCACCCATTTATCCAATAAGCCCTTTATTTCTCTATATGCGGGATTGTCCTTTAACTTTTCGCCGATTTCTTTTTCCGTCAAATCGATCTGCGCCTGCAGCAGTACCTTAATATCCTTAGGCAGCTTCAGGGCAGCAGCATTCTGTATCAAAAGATAATCCGTAACAATAATGTCAATATCGTATTCATTGGCCAGAACCTCGTGAAGATCTTGGTCAGGAAATCTCTTTTTAACCTCCTCCACAAATTCCTTCGCAGCAGTCGACTTCAGATCCAAGATTCTTAAATTCTTATGAGCATTAATCTGCAGAGGTATAACGATGCCCTCATTCTTGGCATAACCCAATGCTACTTTCACATCTTTGGATGCATAAAAACCGCTGCCATAAGCAGACATACCCTGCCCCTCTTTGCTGACCAAAAAGCCATTGCGCATCATATTCAATACGTTAACAAGATCAGGCGTTCCATGCTGGACGATTAAGTTATCTGTATGTTTGGAAACTAATTCTTCCACAGGCATCAAAACATTCGAGGCCTTTAAGTTCCCCTTGTCCGCGGTCCGCAATTGAATATTTCTTGTCTCTAAAAATTCAGCAGCGGGCGGAAGGATCTTTGTATTCTGTGTTTTAAACTTATCCGAGAACTGTTTTGTCGCCTGACGTACCTTCGGGTTAACAGGTCCCCTCCCTGGCTTGGCGAAAAGATTTTGGGCCGAAGCATCCCGTGCATTTCTAATCATCTTTTCAATCTGCTCCTCCGCATCAGAGGATATCTTCCCCGAAAGCAACGAAAGGTCAGCCGCAAGACGTTCTTCGCTTGGCTCATCATAACTGGTAAAAGGTATCTCAATCAAAGGACGCAATGCTCGAATGATTTGCTTATCAGGCGTTGGCGTACCATCTCTAGCGGGCAAATACTGTAATTTTCCCCTAAAGAAAGCATCCAGGATGTCCTGATGTTCTTCTGGCATGCGAATTTTCTTTTCCACCAGGTCAAACGCTAACCAATCCAAGGACAAACCGCCCTGTAACACAGCGCTACGATCCCCTTTAAAACCGAGCTGTTTTTGATAGTCCTTAACATCGCCCACGGGCACGACCGATTTCTTGATCTTTGATTTATCCTTCGTCAGCCCCAGGAATGATTCTGCACTGTTGATAAAATTGGTAACGAGCTTGATGATGCTGCCCTTAACGTTCTCAGCCACTGTATCGGAAAAATCAATCAGAATATCAAAGTCACTGCTGACGCCAAGGGTTTTAAGAAAATGACGGCGTTTTGTTCGTTGCCCATCACTCAGTCGTTGCAAAGTACTTTTAACAACTGTCCCTGTAGGCTCTGCTTCTTCCTTGTCTTCATAAGCCTTAACAATAGCCCGGTCGACGGACCTGTATAATTTCTTATAATCATAACCCAACAGGCTCCTCACCATTCCACCGGCAATATAAACCTTGGCAGTAGCATCTTGGCGATGAACCAACGCAACAATCTTCTTGAAGAAGTCATCATAGTCAAGTGCATCGGAGGTCTCAGCGTGGTGTGGAACTTGAAGGCCAGAAAGAATTGAGCTAAAGGACTGTTCTACCAACCGTAGACGTTCTGCGGAATCCAAATATTCAAAATAATTTGGAAATTCACCAACAGCAAGCAACTTTATCTGGGAACTTTTCTGGCTAGGCTCAACGGCAGTCAAATCAGAAGCCATAACCGCCTGGCTTGCAGATGTTAATAACAAAGCAGATAACAATACACTTTTCTTAATCATAAGGACCTCAATAATTTTTAATAATATAACAGCTGATAAATGTATAATCATTACATTGAGTTTTGTCAACTTTTAATAGAGGGAAATTCTATGGGCTCTTATGCAACACGGGTGGGTTGAAGGTTATCTTCTACCCCCCGCAGACGTCATCCTGAACGGACGACCGCGCAGCGGGCGGGAGAGAAGGATCCAGTTAGACATGTGTCGCGTAGCGACTCTGCTTATAAATATACCAAACAAGCAAGCGAAATAGCCAGCCATCTAGATGATGACAAACAAGATAATTGGGGCCATCTACTGCAGAGTCGCTTCGCGACGCATGCCTAACTGGATCCTTCCCTCCCTCCCGCTTCGCGGTCGTCCGTACAGGATGACGGGAACGGGAATATTCGCCCTGCAATTACCCTCACATATGTTCAGCTTAAAATACTGATTACCCATTGCCCACTTGATTTGCATAAGAGCGATTCTTCATGAGAAGATTTCACGTTTTTTCTCTTCAAAAGGGCGAGCATCATAAAACAGCTCGATCTTTGTGATAAGCCCACCTTGGAAGGTCATTAAAGAAACCGCACGGGAAATTCCTATAGGGTCTGGCAATTCCACATCATAAATGACAGCGGCTGTATTCTCTGATCCTAATACGTGACGAATATTCAAGGACTTAAAAAAGTCGGCAAAGTTTTTGGCGCTCTCTAAGTATGCTTGCTTGCCCGTCAGTTCGGCAAGGGGGCCCATGAAGTGCATATCTGGATGCAGATACTGCTCCATCTCCGCCACATTTTTTTCGCCAAAAGCGGTGTACAATGCTTCGGCCGAGGCTGCATTATTTCTAATCATGTTCAATATCCTTTAAAAGATGTGTTGATTCAGCAACTGCTGACTGGTTTAATATAAGCCAGATGACCAATGAAATAATCCCGTGAAAATCACGGTAAAATGGTTATTTTGAAAAGAGGTTAGGATAGATAGATTGCCTATAAGCCTTGATGAGCTCGTCCTTAGAATGCTTCCCAAGTTTCAGCTTTGCATTGTTTAAATAGGACTCTACGGTCCGTGGAGATAAATCAAGACTGTTGGCGATCGACTTAAGACTCAGACCTTCTGACAAAGCTACCAGACAATCAAACTCCCCTTGGCATATTTTAATAGTCTCTCCACCAACTACAAATGGGTATTTTTTTACCATAAGAGTTTCCTGCAGATCTTTATACCCAGTATTATCAAAAGCTGAGAAGTCCAAGGAACGGTTGTTTTTGTAGGAGGCGAGTTTATCTTCCTCAACATCGTATATAAGGCTGCTGGCCTTTTCATTAAAATAAAGTATAAACTGATCCATCAAGGCTTGCTGGTTTATGTAAAACTGATTGATTTCCGTATTATTCCTATCCGTAGCGAAATTCCATGATTCAATGGTATCACCCAGGCGAGAAAAGATGGTTAAGCCGTGCCAGTAATTATGCCCCCGTAAAAAATCCAAAAGCTCGTTGTCTTTTCGCACATCCCAAAATACGGACCGCTTCGAATGCTCAGGGAGTGTTATTTGCTTTTCAAAGAATATACAGTTATCAAAATCATTAGCAAAATATCCTTCCGCCGCATTGCCATCCATAGACAAGGTTAAATACCTTTGCCCCGGCACAAATCTATTATAATTAAAGAAAGTAATGCCCGTGGATACCGAAAATGGCTCAAAGATTTGCTTCAAGATGGGAGCGACTTCCTTATTGTACTCTAAGGCGCCTTTATTTATATTTTCAGTGTCTATTCTATTCATGCTGCATGCCTATTCTAGTCTGCCCCTTACCAATAAACCAAATTTTGATGGCTCAACAAAGTCACCACATATAATCGAACCAACTTGAAACCTAGCATGGGAGACAGTAGTATTCATACGGGAGATAGAGTAAATAAGTCAAGTTAATTTAAGTAACAACCCAAACTCAAACTTGTAAGACAGACCATCACTTTTACCGTGTTTCACGGACACAAATTTATTGGCACTTGAACTAGGCTGATGACTTGTTATGTATATATCACATAAAATTGAAACGTTAAGGCGATTTATAGCTGCAAGGCATGATTGACCTTTTTTGCATACAAAGGTAAGAGGAGCGATGGAACGATCAACCTGTTCTGATCCTTCCGCCAGCCGGTCTAAACAAAATGCATTGTAACTGAAAGAAATATGTTTTAATACCTCCTTATCAATGAACCAAACGGTTTACCAACGTCAATTTCGATGTCAACGAATAAGGAATTATCATGTTAAACAGATTCTTCATCTGCAGCGCTAGCCTAAACCTCTTGTACGCTACAGCTGTCTTGGCCTCCGGTAACCCCCTGCCTGAAGACGCAGATCATGCGTATTTGGTGCCGCCGTCTCCCCCAAGTGTTGCACCCCCTAGCGCACCGAACTTGGCTGATGTTGAGGAGCCCATACCAGATGTGGCGTCATTTGATGTAGCCATTGACGAGTTTGCTAGATCAGAAAAAAATCTCCCCCTTGCGACGATGCATGCTGAATACGAGAGAATTTTAGCGGCTGCGGCCAATGCTGAGTCAAGTACACAGGAAGAACTTATTAATAACGAAAGGGCCCTGAATAAGCTCTTAAACGATTATCAAGCCAAACAGGAATTGCTAGAGCAAATCTTAAAAAATCGCCAATCCGATCACTTTACTTCCGAGTTAGTTTTGGTCAATCGAAACATTAGAAGTCTCTTAGAAAAGAATAAAATCTTTAGGATGTTATTGACGTATAAATTTCCAACTCCAGCCGCCGTCCCTGCGTCTTCAGTAAAAAATAACAATAATGCCCAGCCGCAGCCCCCTCGCGCGGAGTTAGTATTTGATCAAGAAGCATTTTCCAAAAGCATTTGGGATAATCTTAGGCGAACGCTTGAATTAGAAAAGGAAAACGAACGGACCGCCAAAACTGAAGGTGGAAAAGTTCACCAGAAGCTTGTTACAGAAGGGCAGGAAATCAAAAGAAATGGGGCCACAGGAAATAGTGCCCAGGAATTTCAGCTAAAACAGAAAGTTCTGGTGTATTTCAATCTTGAGCAAAAACATCACCTCAGTAGCATGGACGCAGAATATGAAGAAATCGCAAAATGCAAACTGGTGAAGCAGACCAGGACCCAGGCTGATAATACTATAGATCAAATTAACAGGCTGGTGTTGGCCTATGCGGATAGAAAAAAGATTCTAGAAGAAATTCGCGATCTTTCTTCATCTGATGAAGTCCGCGGGTATAACTATCTTATTTCACTCATCGATACTAAGATTAAAAAACTGAAAGAGCAAAAAGAGCAGTCTCTAAGGGAAAGGTATAATCCTTTTGGATTTATGTGATTGGCCAAACACGGCCTATGAGGAAATAAGAGAAAAAGGACTCTTATGCAAATCGAGTGGGTAATGGGTAATTGGTATTCTAAGCTGAGCAGGCGTGAGGGTAATTGCAAGTCGAATATTCCCAGTTCCCGTCATCCTGAACGGACGACCGCGTAGCGGGCGGGAGAGAAGGATCCAGTTAAACATGTGTCGTGTAGCGACTCTGCTGTAGATGACCCCGCTCATCTTATTTAACGTCATGTAGACAACTGGTTGTTTCATTTGTAGGTTGGGTATATTTATAAGCAGAGTCGCTACGCGACGCATGTCTGACTGGATCCTTCCCTACCTCCCGCTTCGCGGTCGTCCGTTCAGGATGACGTTGCCGGGGGCAGAAGATGACATCCAACGCACCCGTTTTGCATAGAGCCGAAAAAGGGGCTTTACGCCCCTTACGACTATTGTTTCTTCTGGAGTGCGGAGGGAACATCATTCTTCCAAACACTCGTTAGGGAAGACTCCAAGTTTAGAAGGCGCAATTTAATGAGTGGCTGATTGCTCATCAGATCATTAATAGCTACCCATGCACTTTGTTCTTTTAGAAGGCCTTCTCCCCTTTGCAACATACTTAAGTCACGTTTTACGAGCTTATCGTTGAACACAGAAGAATATCCCGACCTTCTTTCCCCGAAATTTGAGCCTACATGCGCTGTGGAGTATCTTCCCGTCTGCAGGTAATCGTTCATTAAACTTGGCAAAAGGATATCAAGATCAGGATTTTTTTCATCGGATTCCTTAAACTTACTGCTCGTCCACCATTCGTTGCCGAATCGATAAAAGCGTACCTGAGCCCAGTCGCCATCTTTTGTATCCACAAGCCATTCACCGAATACGTTCTCACATAGTTTCCTTGGAGCCGTAAAGAATATTACATTACTTGGTATCCTCTGCTGTGATAAAAATCTTTTCCAGAACTCAAGCCGAGATAGGAAGTAATCAAACTCGCTAGGATGCATATAAATAGCGATCGTTCTCTTGCCGGATTCTGTTCCGTCGGTTGCCCCGGTAGAATCAATATTCCATTTATACGTAACAACTGGAAGCTCGGCACCAGCCTCATAATAAGCACCCTGCTCTTCAATGACAGACAGTGCTCCCGCAGCCTTCACGAGGTTTCTGTATGGAAATAACCAGTATGGAAATGACCATTGGTTATCGCGGGAATTCTTCGTCCATTCAGCATATTCAGCAATCATATTAACAATAGGCGCCACAGTGCCACTCAAATCAGCAATTGAAGGTCTAACAATCACCAAACGGTCGTTGTTATTTTTGAGCCCCTCGAGATCCAACTTTTGCAACATAGGCAAGTTATCTGGACCATTACGCAAACCAACAGCATGTTGCCCACACATGAAATTGTTAAGCACAGACACCCTTGGCATCATATCGGCGGAACGAACAGCCACTTCTTTGAAGGCACGCCAGCTCGCATTGGCTTGTGAGATGGTTACCGCAGCAAACAATATTGTCAAATATCTAAATCTTCTCATCTTAATACTCCATTATTGATAGTCGTAAACTAGCACCAATCCGCAAGAACCACATCCGTAAAAAATACGGATAACATAGACATGAGATCCTTCCAGCACTCCATTGCAATCTTGACTATGTTAACCACTCACCATATTGGTGGATAAGATGGCACAAGCCCCCAGCTTGTCATCCCCGCGAAGGCGGGGATCCAGCTCTGTGAATGCGCTGCAAAGCAGCTCTTTATAGAAATAAGGACTCGCGACGCGATGCATTTTGTGCTGGATCCCCGCCTTCGCGGGGATGACAAGCTGGGAGATGTTTCTACCCCTGGCAATATTTGGCTAGTGGTTACTAAAGCTATTTATTTTTCTTCAACTGGCAACTCAAACACCGCCAAAATCGGCAGATGTCTCGCCAAAGGCATAAATAGATCGCCTTCGCCGAAAAGATTCATTGTATAGGCCCTATACATGATCCCTATTACGTTAATGGGGAGCAGATAAGTCTGAACTGTCTTGAATTTGCCCGCAAACAGCACATCATCGCATTCGCATTTGCATACTTTATTGAGACTTGCACGATCGATGCTTTGCTCATCGCCCCCCTGAGGCCCCATGAATTTTAGGAGATTTGAACCATGTTTGACCAAACCACCTTCTTCAAGAATTTTTAGCTGTTGTGGAGTGCCATTAAAGCCGCCAACAAAAATCGATGCATGGACAGGGTTGAGAGGATCTTGAAGTTCCTCCTTATCTTCACGAGCCCATTCTTGAATAATGCTGGCCGCCCCATCTTTGCAGTCAGACATGGGACCAATATCAATGCCGTAGCACTTCGCTCCAATACCCATAATTGATGAGAGTCGGGCATACACATACTGATATGGCGTCCCTGTCCATGGTCCGTTAAAGGCAGTAGTGCCGCATCCGTATTTAGCACCATTGTAGCCGACTTTAAGACCTTCTCCAGATCGAACAAGTTGTTCGTTGGCAGTAGTTGGGTTACCATGGTATGCATGGGAACCATACTTCAAACGCTTGGCTGCCTTAGCTATTGCCTCCACGCGCCCTGTGTCTCCATGAAAGCTAATAATATCCGGCTGCGTTTCCTGAATAAGAGCAACGATGTTATGGATTAACTCATCCCTGGAACTATCATATTTCCCTTTCATAGGACTTTTTTCAAAAGTCATCGAAAAGATACTAAACTTTCGGGTTGGCTGTTCTACCTTCTCTTCACTGGCGTGAGCAAGGGAGTAGGTGGAAAATATGGTCATTAAGATGGCTGCAAAACGGTTCATTGGATCTCCTTATAATTACTCAATGTCAGCACGCTAGCACACCTGCCCTACCTATTCATCCGTAAAAAATACTGATTGATATTCACAAAGGCCTTAGTATTTACTACGAATAACAGAATCATATAAAAAAGCCTGCAAAAGTTTTGCTATTTATCAGTTGTTTTGTACGGACAAATGTCATACAATCGTGAGTAGTTGATCAGGAGAATTGAACATGGGCACAGTAAAAGATAGCCGAATTGAGGCGCGAGTTTCTTCAGAAATGAAAGCTGATTTTGTCAGGATGGCTCATTTAGAGGGACTGACTCTCTCTGAATACCTTATTATGTGCGCTCAATCAGAGACACTGAGAAGGCTTAAAAAGCACACCTCAGAAAAACGGGTCCAAATTGATTTATCAAGAGAAGATAGCCTGGCATTGGCTGAAATTATAATGGCTCAAAAACCCGCGAATAAGGCTCTATTGAAGGCTTTTGAAAAGCATAAAGCAAGGTACCAGGAGTGACTTTCTCTATCACCCTTCTCGGCACACATCATGTACGTAAAGATTTTGATTCAGGTGTAAAAGAACTGGATGTTTATATCAGGGTAAACGCTTCACAGGATATGCGAAGAAGGCTATGCAAGCCCTATGTATTAGCTGGTCAGGATTGCAATGTTAAGGGTTACTATACCCTATCTTCAGCTGACGTTAACATGGACCTTCTTCCTGCAGCCGTCGTTAGAAAATTACCACGCTACCCAACAGCTCCAGCAGCTTTAATCGGTAGACTGGCGGTTGATAAATCACTCCAAGGCCAGGGATATGGGGAAGATTTACTCGCTGATGCGATACTACGATCGATGAACAACCACCTAGCCTGTATGCTGGTTGCAGTGGATGCTAAAAATCAAGCTGCAACATTATTCTATAAAAAATATGGATTTAAAGAGTTGGTAAGTCAACCAGGAAGACTAATCCTGGATCTAAACGCGCTTTAATCCCATGATTTAACAACCCTCAAGCCGCCACCCGATTCACAAACGCCACCACCTTGGTCATCGCATCCTTCGCCTCATCATAAAGGTCATACAGCACCGGATAGGCATGAATCATTTCCTCATGCACATCCAGTGTTACATCCACCCCGGCTCGTTTTGCTTTGTCCGCCACCAGGACACTGTGGTCATACAGCAACTCACATCCACCCACGAATATCAGCATGGGAGGCATGCCATGATAGTCTCCAAAAATAGGGTGCAGATACGGGCTGTCGTGGTGTTCTGGGACACTGTATGCAGGTGTATAAATATGACTGAGGACTTCCTGGGTAAACATCGGGTCTACGTCGACCCGTGCATGGTAGGACTCAACAGAATGAACAGGTGCCGTAGCGGGCGACATGGTAATACTACCAGCCGGCATAGGCAGGCCCAGATCCCGTAACTTTAACAATAAGGCCAAAGTCAAGGTACCACCAGCGGAATCACCCATGACAATAATATTGCGAGGATCAATCCCCAATTCCAGCAAGCCCAGATAGCCCTGAAACACGTCCTCCACAGGTATGGGAAACGGATGTTCCGGTGCAACCCGATAATCCAGCTCGTAAATCACCGTATTCGTCGCCGCCGCCAGATGAGGCAGATACCCATGATGATGCAAAGAATCCGCCAGGCCAATCACAAACCCTCCCCCATGGAGGTAAAAAATAACCCGTTTTCCAGGGTTTTCGGGATAGATCTTCAAGCAATCAATACCCGCAAGCTTAATAGCATCATTCGTTACCCCTTCGGGGTTTGAGCCTATAACCTTGTGAAAGATTTTTGCGAACATTCTAGATTTGACACGCATAATTTGGATATAACGATGGCGCGTTTCAGACAAAGCTTTACCCGTCAGGTTCAGCATAGCATTGGTAATATTCCGCGACTGCTTCTTACCCACCCTCAGAAGAAAATGAAAGATATCCCGCTTAAGTTGCATGTACGCTCACAAGTATTGGTTGCATCTACTGTCAGCTTGCAAGATCTTGATTAAAATTTTATTAAAATATTTAGGAAAGTTTATTTAAAATACGACAATAATTTTGGCAGTGGTAAAACCGCCCCTCATTAACATTTGAAAAATAATTCTTAAGCCAACCTTTCACTAATTGTCATTATCTTTGCCGCACCCACATTCGCTATTATCAAAGCGGCCATAAGATCTATTAATATTTAGTAATACTTTATTAATCTTCCTTTCATACTTTGTTAATAATTTGCTTGTAGAACTTTGAGTGTCAACCGTTTTTCCAGGAGATACTCTCATGATCTATAGAAAGTATAAATCTTCATTCATACTAACGACCCTACTCGCATTCGGCCTTACCGTTACACAGACCTCATTTGCCTCTGACTACACCGGCCCCGCTGCCGTAAAACGAACGCAATCCGCTGCGGTGGTCGTACCTACCTATATTGATTCCAATAGTCACAACTACAACCGTGACATATACGACATGATGAAAAAAATGAATTTCGATGGAACTGTGTTCATCGTAAATAAATTGAGCACATGGTCATGCGTAGAAATCGTCGGAAAGACCACGCAGAAAGATGATCCAACTATTTTAGACGCGTTTAGCGAGACCCTACAGACACTGGAAGAAATTGCAGGGGTAACGCAAAAACCCGGTAGATCATTAATCAATTCGAGAGTAGCTATTGATGGCACTGTCGTCATACAGAATTTCAAACCCCATAGGAATAACTTTTTGCATGTGAACACCCCTCGCAAAGCTTTCTTGAACATCCAGGAGGCAAGCTCAGACTTGTTCATCCTGACAATTAATAGCGTGCAATATCCGGTTTTTCCCAGGCCTGTTGCCCGTTTTAATTTCATGCCCCAGATGTTCGAGCCGATTAGGGACTTGCCTGAATGGGTTCAGGAAGACCCAAGCAAAATTATTGCTTTGTGCCCACAATACCCGAAAAAAGACCATATGACGTCCGCAGAATTCAAAAGGGAATTTGACAGACACCTAATCACTATGGCCTATATTATTGCCCCTCAGGAAGGAATTCAGGATGTCACCGATATCTACATGAAAAGGGCCATGCTCTATGAACAATTCAACTTCAATACTCGATTATTTGATCAGGCGCCAAATCTAAAGAAAGTTTTACCAAGGATACCCTTCAGAACTCACAAGTTCTGGCTGACCAATCCAGATAAACCCGTAGAACTCCCCAGTAACTACTTAAAATGGGCCGAACATTGCGCAAAGGTTATGCCCGCTGAGGAAGGATGGGTACATAACCTGTGGGTCCAAAACAAGGCACTACTGCCAGAGACTGTGCTCTTGCTGGATGGTAGCAATATTGTGATAAAGGAAATATATAAGGACGCGGCCTGTACAGAACTTAATACAGATTTGCTTCCTAAATTCAAAGTTAGAGACCTTTTTGAATCGGCTCTTGCGCAGAAAAAGTTTGGCATGGCCAGCGATATTTGTCGCTTGGTTGTATTGAAAAAATATGGCGGAATCTATAACGATACTGACTATATATTGGCGCAATCCCCTTACTTGCTGATGCATTGGTTTGACAGCTTCTTTGGAGTGGAACCTATGTCTACATTCCTCTGTAACGCGTTCATGGCGGCTCGACCCAATCACCCCATCATTAAGGAATCGCTAAGGCTGATCAAGCGCAATTTAGATAATATTGATGCTCCCGACTATATTGCGACAATCAATCCTACGAATGGATGGCTGACGGTGGCTGCCACAGGTCCTGTTGTAACCACACTAGCCTTCCATTTCAGCGCTGGACAGGATGACAACCGCGACGTAGCATTTCCTCCATCAGTATTATATCCGGGTGAGATAGACGGGTTATATCCTCAAAAAGATGTGAAGCAGTTCGGGCAGGCTTTACCCGAAGAAAGTCTTGGCAATCATGAGTGGGAAACTTCATGGGCAGAGGACAGTAAAGCTGGTAAAAAGACCGGCAGTAAAGGTTAATACAACAAAAAGGGGCGCCCAGGGATAACCGGGCGCCACATCCTATTTCATCAAGTTAATTCCCTTCGATTTTCGTAGCAACAATTCGTCCTAACACAGGGTTGTCCATAATTCTTCCAAGGCGGGGATCATCCTTATAAGCGACCGATAGGTTATCCTGCTCAACGGCCAATGATATCTCGTAATTCAGGCTCACAAGAGCCTCACAAAAGCCTTGAAAGTTAATATATCTGCGATAATGATCGGTTTTTCCTTCGGTTCCGCTAATCTTGGTTGAAAGGTTATAAAGGGGGTCCTTATCCGTACGGAACTCCAGCAACAACCTACCGCCAACCTTAACCTGCGATAAGAACTGCTCAAACACCCTTTGCTGATCTTCTGTGAGGGCATGGATAAAGAAGCGAGCATATATGTAATCAAAACCCGTATAGTCAACCATAGCTCCCTCTGCCGTCACATCAACGACTCTAAACATGTCCGTAGGCAGCCCTTGTAGCTCGCAATAACCCAAGTTAGTGGTAACCGCCGCTTCAGAGCTATCAATCCCTATCGCGTTTATACCCTTATTTCTAAAAGCAAACGTATCGCGACCGTTGCCACAGCCTATGTCCACCAAGGTTGAACCCTGACATATAATACCTTTTTCGAGCAAGAAGCTACAGAAAGAAGAAGGCTCCCTAGCAAGGCTGGTTGTGGCATAAAACTTATTCCAGAACACCTTATTGGTTGCGGAATAATTCTCCTTAACCCTATGCAACAAAGGCCCCGTGGGCTGCGCTGGCGTCAAGTCCCTGCGGCTGAGCGTCCATATATACTTTTTATCTTCACTGTCTATATGATGAGCCTGATAATAGTGACCTATGGTTGCCCAACCTTCTCCGTGATTTCGTAAGAGGTAGGTTTGAGCATCCGTTGGTGCATAGAGCTCAAAACCGCCGAACTTAACCTTACTTTTGTTTTGGACCTGTTCCTGTGTATACCAACCATTTCGAAAGGTATTACGGGCCCATTCTCTCGAGAGGATATATCGACCTTCCTGTAGCTCCGTGGTAAACAGGTCAACAAACAGCTGAACCTCTTTCTGGGTTTTTGGATTCACGATAAGGGCTATGGACTTCACTTTGTACCCCACCAAATCATCAGCAGACAAGTCGTAGCCTAGAGCCAACAGCTCCTCCTTCAATAGTGGAGATGTTAATTTACCCTCGTCATTCTTGTCAAAACAGAGATCTGCATCGTCATCCCAAGGAATGATCCCTCCTCCTGGGAGTCGCCCATTACAATTGTGTCTGGTAGCCCCCAATAGGGTACCAAATGCTGCCCAATAGTTAATTCCGTGTTTTTCCAACACCTCGGATACATCCTTGGTCATCTGGTATAGAGGAAGTATCAGTTCTGGAGGCGTATGCAGACCACGGACAGTTTCTGTTCTCGTTGAGGGATTTTCGTCTAAATAAAAGATTTTATTAGAGCTTTCAGCTCTTGGAGTAAACAAGGATAAGGCGATGATGGGTATGACGAGGCTTTTCAATTTCATTTCATTCTCCTGTTGTTATATTTCAAGTATTAGCCTTTGCTGCCGAATGTAGCTCCCTTGACTTTCGGATCCCAAGATGTATCCCAATAGTGGGCACCTAAAGCTTCGGGAGGCATGGGGGCACCATATGCTTGAACGGGCCCTTGTGGATATAAGTCTGGAATTCTTGAGGGATATAAAACTGCCGGTGGAAAGGCGATATCTCGATTATCGCCCTCACCTGCTGCCAGGTGAAAGGCTATGGTCATATTGCCAGGCCCGGTTTTTAAAATGGTCGAAGCTGCATCCCGTTCATCCTTCAGGTAGTCCGGCTTTCTTTCTAAATCAAAGTTCCTTTTTATGAGCCAAAGTGCCTTTTTAATGACCGTATGGTGCGGGCTTGCCCCAAACTTGGCATTGCCAAGAAAGTTCGACATAGGCTCAAGCCCGACGAAGAAGTTATACCAATGATGGATAAGATAAGATGACTGTGCATCCTGATAGTCCGTATCGTCATAGCTGCCGCCCAGTTGCTCAACTACAGCGAGACGAATGATGTCACTGGCCATTCCAAATTTACAGGTCTTAAATGCCGTTTCAAACTCTGCTCGACACTCAAAATCAGACAGATCCTTCAGCTGAGTGCACGTTGCATCCGTAAATATTTCTCGGATTTGAATTTGTGTTTGGCTGATTTTTTTGAATGTGCCAGGCAGGACATCCCTGTGAGGTATCCATAAGATGTGCTGCCAGCCTTCACTTTCAGGCATGACATTTGCACTCAAACGTGCCCACTCGATATATTTGTCAGGCAGTTCACACGGTTTTTGAGGGTTTGTAAGCCAAAATCGGTGGGTGAGAAGCGGTATGCGTGGGGTTTGAAGAGCCACTGGTGAGTTAAGCCATTGGTTAAAGCCATGGCGCGCATAGAGTTCTGCCCTTTTCTGGAAAATCCGCAAGGGATCCTCTATCTGCTCATCTTTGGCCATACAGACTGCCAAAGTAATTAAATTTCCATCGAAGTCTTTTTGAGATTTTGTCAAAGCCTGAGCATCAGAAAGAGTATGCGGGCCAATATAAGGGGCCATGTTGGTCTGATCTACCCAATCAGGTAACAGATTCAGGCCCTGATACAATGGAGGTATGAAGTTAAAATCTTTCAAAGGCCTTGGGAATATAGGGTATTGGATAAGATCTACAGATAACAGAATTGCATCTGTTGTAAGGCTTTTAATATTCAGGCATGCATTTTGAGTGTTTAATCTGAGCACATTCTTCTGAGGCGCTAGATGCCAGAGGCTAGCCTGGCCCTGGGTGGGTATGCTGGCAATGGTAGGATTTTCTAAACTTCTATCGCCAGCGGATTTTTTAGGATCTGCCCTCAAGGAAAATACACTTTTAGCCGCTGGATCGGGCTTTTCTATTATGTGCAGAACCACTGGACGGCTTCGGTTTCCTGCCTGTGCGGCGCCGTGGACTACTTCTATATTAGCTGGCTTATCCATGGCATTTTGGATAACGATTTGCCCTTTGAACTGCATTTTGGCAAGGAAATCCTGCAGATCCCGCTGAAAGCTATGCCCTGTGCCCGATGACACAGGTATCAAGCTGTTACCATCTTCAGAGGCCATTAATGTTGTTGTGCAAAGTGAGCTAAACAAGATTATGGTTAGGTGGACTTTGGGCAAGAGACAGCTTTTGAACATCTGTTTATCTCCGAGAAATTGAGTTGATATTCAATTTCTACAGAGAAATACTTAATATGAAATTAATAAAGTATTACTAAGATAGAATCCAGAATCCAGAATCCGGAATCCAGAAAAATGCTCCTTTGTTCTGGTTTCTGGTTTCTGGATTCTGGATTCTGGTTTCTAAACCTCCACCACCATCCCATCATAAGCGGGCTCAACCCCAGGCGGGAGTTGAGCTTTTAGGGTTTCGTAGTCTAGGAGCTGGTTCATATGGATTAGGATCGCCCGGCGGGGTTTTACTTGTGCTATCCAGGATAGGGTGAGCTCTAGGTGCGCATGGGTTGGGCGGGGGGTATAGTCTAGGCAGTCAACGAACCAGGTATCTATACCTTTGAGGACCTCAAAGGCCTTGGGGCCCAAGGACTTGACGTCTGTGGAATAGGCAAAACGGTCAAAACGATAGCCTGTGGATATACTATGGCCATGGTCTTGGTCAAAGGCTATTATTTTATGCCCTAGCAATTGAAAATCCCCATGAATCACGTGAGACTCAACTATACGCGGGTAGATAGACGCTTTGTCAGGATCCTCCAGGGGTGTAAATAGGTACTCAAACCGCTCCTGAATCTCGCTTAGCACATGGGCTGCCCCATAAAGAGGAATGGTTGTTTGCTTCCCGCCAAAATACATAGGTCGAAGCTCGTCAATGCCATGAGCATGGTCCGAATGGGCGTGGGTGTATAATACCGCATCGACCCATTTGACCTGCGTCCGCAACAGCTGCTGACGCAGATCCGGTGAGGTATCGATAAGTATCTTGTGGGCCCCATCATCAATCAGCAAAGAAGTACGCAGCCGATAATTCTTAGGGTTCAAAGGATCACAACGCCCCCAACCACTCCCCACCAACGGCACCCCTCCTGAGGGCCCACAACCTAGGACCGTGAGTTTCATATTATTTTGTACCTGCGGCTAGGAATGGGGTTTTGGCAATTTTACGATATATTTCAGGAATATTCTTTTCGTTTAGCTCCTCATGAACCCGATACCCATAAATGCTCAGGTGTAGCGCCTCACCGCCGCTTATAAGCTTGCCTGATGCATCAAGTTTTATGGGCTCATAACCAACCAATCGCAAGGTTATTTGTGAATAAGTATGACAGTTATGACCCTTTGGGCGGTGCGTATATTTTTGATCGATCCACAGAACAGTGTTCTGCTCATCTTGTAGAAGTGGGATAATTTTAAAGAGATATTCCACCGGCTTTGCCGCTGTATCCTGGTTAAAAGTGGCAGACAGTTTTTTAAGCTGACTATCGGCATCCCTGGATTGTAAGGCGTTAATCAACTTAGCAAGACGTTTTCTGTTTTGCTCATCGGTGGGGAGCTCGTTGACCATTCTCTCTTCAGTCTTTTTACTCTTGTGGGTTACGCGCACATGGCCCACTGTTACTCGTCCAATGAAATAGTGATAGGGGTCAGCTTCATACTCGAATTGCCAAGGCGTTAGGCAACAGAAAAAATCCTGGCAGCTTAGTGATTTTAGCTGTTCATCCGCCATGCCCTGAAACCATACTGTTCGGAGGCGTTTCAACAACTCGTTGACAGAAATATTTGGGCATGAGCCTTTATCAAATCGTTCATCTCTGCTTTTGTTCATGCGCGTAGCTTGGTTCACAATGGTGTTGGCGCCCAGTTCCTTTACTTCACCTAAAGCCGCAACCGTAGCAGAAAGTGCGGAGCTGGCGTTATCATAGACAACTACTGCCGCACCGCCCAGAGCACTGACACCGCGGGCCATAGTTCCAAGCCAGCCGCCACTTTTCTCTGGAATATCCTCTTCACCATCAGCCGAATCGTTGTCGGGGTCGGTATCGGCCCGACGGACCAGATCTGGCGATTGCTTCACAGACAGCCTCTTTGAGGGCGGAGCAGCCGCTGGCATCTTGGCCGAAACCTCGGTGCGTTCAACGGTGTAAGTCACGGATACCTGTTTGTTAGTGTTGCTGGAGGAGCTTTCTGGGGACTTGGGAGCCGCTTGCGCGTCCGGGGCAGCGGGGAGGTCTTGATCAGCTTTTACCTGATTGTCACCTGCAGGTGCCACAGCAGATGTATTTATTGTTGGCGTGCTAACGTTATTGTTATTGTTGACAATACTGACTGGCTCCCCCGCTGGGTTGGTGGAATTTGACGAGTGAAACGCCGTCCAAGCTACCCCGTCTCTTTGATCTGCTGGTACTGTTCCTCCGGATTTATTGTGCGAGGAAGATTCAGGGGGGGTTGTCTTGATGGCTCGTAGGGCGCTTACAAGTACGGAACTTGAGGGGCTCACTTCCGTACTTGAGGAAGAGGAAGAATCGATCTTTTGCTCCTCCTCCGCTTGCTGTTGTTCTAGCGCTCTTATTTTTTGTAGTTGCTCGACTAACAGAGACTTTTTAGTGTTAAGCTGTGCCGTAAAATCCGTGATTTTCTTATCGATAGCCTGGATTGATTGTTGGTTAGGTTTTTTTACTCCTTTGGGATTTTGAGCACTTTCTAAACTCTTTTTGTTGGTTTCTATATTCTTCTGCAAGGTAATACAACCCTCTTGCAGCCTTGCAGTACTCGCCTTTAACTCTTGAATTCGTTCTTGTGTTGTCGGCTCTTGGACTGCATCATCGGTGGCCCTTATCCTTCGAGGCGGGACTCCATCTGGGTCATTATTTGTAGCTTGTATAGGGTAGTTAAGAAGTAGAGTCAGAAGTAACGTCGTCAGTGAGACCGTTTTACGCATACCATTCTCCCTAGGTCAGAAGTTGTTGGATCTGTTGTTATTCTTGTGTGTTAAGAATATCAGATTTCCCATGAGTAAAAAAGGGGGTGAAATCTAACTCCTTGATATCTCGCAGTCTTTCATTTGCCCCCTGCACTTGTTGTTGCTGTAGGCGCTGGCACGGGTTCTAGCTGCGAGGCCACAGGCGCAGCAGCTGCTGTTGTTCCTGTTGGCTGCTGTGGTGCGATCACGTTGAGGGGTATGTCGCCACCCTCCGGTTTCTTCTTTTTCTTTTTCTTGACAGAGGTGTTCAAACCGGCCGGATTGGCCTTGCCTAATTCGGCTTTGCCTTTATCATCGGGGGCTCCTGTCATATCCAAGATGACGTCTCCCCCGCCAACATGTGGCTCCATGGCTTTGACCGTAGCGATTCCCTGGGGCGGCTGAGGAGCAGGTGAGGCACCTTGTACGAGCTTGATCTGGGCAATAATTGTCTGATAGTCCTTAAAGGTATCAGCCTGGCGTTGAATGACTTTTCGATCTGTATCTCGGGCGTCCTCTACTAGGTATTCGGAAAGGTGCATGGCCACAGAACTGGCTATGTTGGCACCTGCAACAATATATAATATCCAACCGGGACCCGTTAGAGCTGTGACCATAGCGGAAGTGCCCGCAGCGGCCATTGTCAGGCCTTTTGCGGACCAGCTCATTACGGTTGCAGCGGTTCTTTCATTTTCGCCCTGAGCAAGCATCTGCTTCATTTCAGCGGCCCGCGCCTTGCCGATCAAGGCTTCATATTGATCCAGTTCAGCAACATCATTTGCGGCTAGCTTCATTAGTTCGGGTAAGGGCAAATTGACATAATCACCGGGCGCCGCGTGAAAAAGCCCGTCCTCAGGCTCTGTTGGATCTGATGGCACAGGTGTCATTGGTATGGGCGCAGTGGCTACATCCTTAAGAAGCGTATATCTGGCCTGGGATTTGGGGGGTGCAACGGGAACCGGTTGGGCGGGCTGGAGTTGAGTTATCTGGGCATTGATCGTCTGCAAGTCTTTAAAGGTATCGGCCTCTCGCTTGACCGCCTGTTTCTCGATACTTGCGGCGTCACGATTGAAATATTCGGATAGATGCATGCTGGCAGGGGTCAGGGCGTTAAAAGCGGCCGTCACATAATGAGCCACTGGCGGGGCGCCCAAGGCTGTGGTCAAAGCTTGCACCACGCCACTGCCAAAGGTCCCCAATTTTGCTGACCAACTTAACACTGTGGCCACTTTTCTCTCGGTCTGGCTTGTCTCCAGCAGTGCCTTCATTTGTTCTGCCTTTGCCTTGCCGATAAGAGTATCAAATTGCTGAAGCTGTTGCTCGCGGTCGGCTTTGAGCTTGAGCAGCTGAGCAAGTGGTACGCCTGCGTACATTCCTGTCACGGGCCGGAAAAGAGCGTCGTCATCGTCATCCGAAGCTGTCGGTGGTGTGCTAGCAAACGTGGGGAAGATTAATAGGGAGGCTATTAGGAAGGCGAGCCGAAATCGCATGGGAATCCTCCTTCTTTGGGGCAGGTTGGGTATTATTCTGCCGTAGAATTTACCTCGTGTAAATGGTGTTGGAAGAAACGACGCGTATCGTTCGGCTGCAAAGGTTGCGGAAATGGTTTTTTGCCCCCTCAAACATGCGTTGGGCGTTTTATGATGTCATATGTGATTGGGTGTCATCTCTATGGTGTCGTGGATTCTGAGCTAATCTTGCTCCAAGCACGCACCTTCTCTTTCAGGCTATTGAACCTGAGCTTGATGTTACCAATTATCTATTTTTACTATTTTAAATTTACTCTATCTTCTCTTTCCTTTCATCTACTTTAACAAGTCCCGGCGGGGATCTCCAGTTTTACCTTTTGATCCCACACCGGGGTTTGTTGGGCATTTTTTTCACTAAGCAGGTTGCGTCTAAGCGCTTCGCCGAGCTTTACATAAACCAGCTGGAACCTACCCCTTGCGGGGTAGATATTCTAACTTCACCACATCGCTACTTATCCCACATATGCCTGGACGATGTGGGCCTCCAGGCTGCGGGTATCCGTATTTCCGGTACCGAGGGTTAGGAGTATTCTCTCCTGCCACTGATCTTAATATAGGGGATTGTTGACTATATGTCAAGATAGAAAGTTATAAAAGTGCAATTAATATTACTTATTATGCTTTCTTGGTTATTTTTTCCCAAACTCAGTGTGCATGGGGCTTTCAGCGTCAGCGGCTTAACGTGTAAATTGACAAAATCCGTCACATGAAGGAAATTACTTAAGAAAAATGAAAAATATTTGTGGCTGTGTGAAAAAATATTGCATCGCTTTGCGATCCATTTTAGGGCGAGGCCCTGCTCCGCGCCCCGGGATATTTGGGAGAAACCCAGAGATCTTAGACTTAGGCTGTTGGGCAAAACGGGTGTGTTATAAGTAATTTTCTGCCCCCGGCCGCCGTCATCCTGAACGGACGACCGCGAAGCGACTCTGATGTAAATGCTCCCATACATATTGTGTGACATCATGTATGGGGCTAGTTGAATTGTTTGCTTGTTTGGTATATTTATTAGCAGAGTCGCTTCGCGACACATGTTTAACTGGATCCTTCACTACCGCCCGCTTCGCGGTCGTCCGTTCAGGATGACGTCTGCGGGGGGGGAATTAATGACTGGGGGTGCTTATCGTCTAAAAACATCACCCCAGAACCTCGTAAGGCATATTTAAATCCTTCAGTGCCTGCAGTACATCGGGCGGCGTATTAACCGCCACGGCGTAGGCAGCGTGTTTCCAGACGTTAATGTCTTGGGACGAATTGCCCAAGTAGATGTATCTCCCCTGCCCTAGCAGCTCGTCTAGGCGCTTGGCCTTGTTGGAGCTGATGGTATTGGTTATGCCGTCGCTGGCGATTACGTGTTCGAAGAGGCCTAAGTAGTCGGCGACGCTATGGGCGAGCTTTTGATCCGCGCCAGTAGCCAGTATCATTTGGTGGTCTTTGTGTTTGGTGATAAAGTCTAGGACGGATTGGTTGTAATTGAGCGTCTTTGGATCCATGGGGATTTGTTCGGCCACAATGCTTTTGATGTAGGCAACACCTTTGATAAGCCAGAAGGGTAATAGTGGGATCTTCCAGGGATAACGCCTGCAAAAGGCATAAAACGTTAAATGGCTTACCTCATCCCAAATCAGGGTGCCATCTAAATCCACCACGATGGGGAGCTTATTATCAAAAGGGTCTGGTTTAGTTTTTTGCATTGCCCTTTGTATCATCTTCTGAATGCAAAATCACTATTTCTTTAGGGTTGACGAAGCCTAGATTCCTGCGCACTTGCTCCTCCAAAAGATCTGGACATAAGGAATCAGGCCGCAATAGCGTTACCCGGTGCTGGAGATAATCATGCTGTTCTTTAAGGGCTGTATATTTGGCCCCAGCCTGCTTCAGGTCATCACCTAAACGCCAATAAGCCCGCAAACCATGGTTACCCTGAATCAGGTGATAGGTAAAATACCCCACCAAACAGGCCGAGATTACAGGGCCTATCATCAGTGTAAATCGACGGCGAACTTCACGGTAAAGCATTTTAGAATCCAGAATCCAGGGTCTAGAATCCGGAATCCAGAATCCAGAACCCAGAATCCAGAGTTTAGAATCTAGAATCCAGAATCTAGAATCCAGAATTTGGTATTTGGAGCTAAATCTCTGGGATTGGAAACCCAGAACGGCAAATCTAAGACGAGAAGGTTATTCCTTCCATCCTAAATTCACGATTCTGATTCCAACCCCTTAAATTCTATGCCTCAAATTCCAAATTCTGGATTCTGGATTCTGGATTCCGGATTCTGGATTCTGGATTCTGAATACTGGATTCTGGACTCCGATTCTTAGTCTAACAGCTCAATAGTCCACGCTTGGCGGCCGCGATCTGAAGATGTTACCTGCATGCGCACGCGCTGACCAGGGTTTACCTTCTGCAGGCCGATACGGCGCAGGATTGATGCATGTACAAACACATCTCGTCCACCGCATTCAGGTGTCACAAATCCAAAGCCGCGAATGGTGTTAAACCACTTCACTTCGCCTTCCATTTGTTCCAATACACCTACGGGCTGAACCGGTCTTTGCATCATCTTTGCAGCGCCTACAGCCTGTCTGGCCGGTGCAACTTCAAGGATCTTGCCAACTTGACGACCTTTACGACCATCACCGACAATACACTCCAGTTCGTCACCGGGACTTAAGTACTGATAGCCCGCTGCATCAAGGACTGAGAAATGCAAAAAGATGTCTTCATCAACATCCTCAGGCATCACAAAGCCAAATCCCTTGATGGGATTGAACCACTTGACGATACAATGTAACTGCACACCCTCAGTAGGCGGCAGAGGTTCATAATTTTCTTGTTGGATATTCTCGAAGAATGTCACCACGCGTCCTCCCTATTTATTGCAACACTGTACCTCAGCCAAAGGCTGAAGTACAAACAACTTTTTATCAACGATTGCCCTATAATGCCACGAAACCTCCCACCATAAAAGCCTTTTTTGCTCACTTATGAAAAAATTTATCTAAAATTCTTATAACCACTCAACAAGATAGTCGACGGAGGAGAACAAGGTTGCCGGCTTGCCTACCCCGAGACGGCTAGCTCCAGCGCAAAATGCTTCACGTAGCGACACTGTTTACCAATACAGAGCCGCTAGGCAGCACATGTTAAGGGCTTGATCCCTGTGCATCCGCATAGGCATCAACTTAAGGGTAGAGCCATTGCAAATGGGGCGTTTGAACGCCCCAGCTTGTCTCCATTTACAGCGATCTAGGCCTTAAGAAGACGCCTAGGCGCGCATCCGGGAGAGGCAAGCCGGAACCTTCTAGCATTCCTTGCTATATCTGGTGTGTGGTTACAAATTCTTTTGAGCTCGCCCGGAAAAGCATAGGTTACGTCTTTTCCGCCGCGGATGGCTGTGGTATACTTCGGCATTAGTAACAGCGCACCGAATGGTGCAAGGGCGTACTAGCTTGCAGCTGCATCCCCGGGATGCGCAGGGGCCCAGCCCTAAATATGTGCTGCGCAGCAGCTCTGTATAGAAGGACAGAGACGCTGCGCGACGTATTTAGCGCTGGACCCCTGCGCATCCCGGGGAGGCATGCTGGAGGCGATTCTACCCTAAGTAACTAATAAGATGCGTTTACCAAAGATATTAACTCATAAGAGGAGGCACGTAATGGCACAGACACATAAAATAACCCTGATTAACGGCGACGGTATTGGCCCGGAAGTGGTGGGCTCTACTCGAAAAATATTGGAAGCTACCGGCGTTAAGTTTGATTGGGAGATATGTGAAGCAGGCGCAGAAGTCTTCAAGCGCGGCCTGCCATCAGGTGTGCCAATGGAGACTGTTGAATCTATCCAGAGAAACCGCGTTGTATTGAAAGGTCCGCTGGAGACCCCCGTTGGGTTTGGCGAGAAAAGCGCCAACGTTACCTTGCGCAAGATTTTTGAGACCTATGCCAACGTTCGCCCTGTAAAGGAATTTCCTGGTGTGATCACGCCGTTTTCTGGCCGTGGCGTTGACTTGGTGATTGTCCGTGAGAATGTTGAAGATCTTTATGCAGGTATTGAGTACATGCAAAGCCCGGACGTGGCCGAATGTTTGAAGGTCATTACGCGCTTGGGCTGTGAGAAAATTATTCGATTTGCTTTTGAGCTGGCTCGTTCTGAGGGCCGTAAGAGCGTCCATTGCGCCACTAAAGCGAATATCATGAAGCTCACCGAAGGCCTGATGAAGAAGGTCTTTGAAGAGGTTTCAGAGGATTACAAGGACATTGAAGCTCACCACATTATCGTGGACAACTGTGCGCACCAATTGGTACGCCGCCCTGAGAACTTTGAGGTTATTGTTGCGACTAATATGAATGGTGACATCTTGAGTGACCTGGCGTCCGGCCTGGTGGGTGGTTTGGGCTTTGCGCCTGGGGCCAACATTGGTGAAGACATTGCTATCTTTGAGGCGGTTCATGGTTCTGCACCGAAATATGCGGGCAAGAACGTGATTAACCCTATTGCGGTATTGTTCTCGGGCATTATGATGCTTCGTTACTTGGGCGAGTTTGAGGCGGCTGAGACTATTGAACAAGCCGTTTACGTGACCCTGGGTCGGGATAAGATCTTTACGCGGGACGTGGCCGGTGAAGGTCAAAAGGCTGTATCCACAACGGAATTCACCGATGCGGTCATTGGTAACTTCGGCCAGAAGTACGAGAAGATGCCGACTAAGAATTACAAGAAGATCGTCATACCAAAGAACACGACCACTTCCGGGATTACCCATCGTCATGTATCAGGTCTGGATGTGTTTACGGAAGTCTCTGAGATGCCGGATGTTTTGGGCAAGTCTATTGAAAAACTGATCGAGGGATCGAATTTCGAGCTTACCATGATCGATAATCGCGGCGTTAAGGTTTATCCAAGCATTGGTGCGATTCCTGAAAAGGCGGACTTCTATCGCTGTCGCTTTATGCTGACTACCAATGATAATGAAGATATCCATCAGGATAATGTGATCGACCTGTTAAATAGATTCGGCAAGAAATACACGTGGACTCACGTGGAAAAGCTGCATGTGTTTAATAAGGAACAGGCGTTTTCTAAGGCGCAGGGTGAGGATTGAGGTAGAGGGTAGGGTTTGGAATCCGGAATCTAGAATCTAGAATCCAGAATCTAGAATCCAGAATCCAGAATCCAGAATTTAGAATCTAGAATCCGGAATCAGTAGTCTATAAACTAGAATCAAGCCCCTTGCTGCCTCCCCCGCGGAGGCGGGGGGGCCAGCTCTTAAAATGTGCTGCGAAGCCGCTCCGAATAGAACAACGGAGTCGCTGCGCGAGGCATTTTGCGCTGGCCCCCTGCTTTCGCAGGGGAGGCAAGCTGGGCATTCAAACACCCTATTTGCAACGGCTTTGTCCTTTAGTTGACACCTGTGCACCTCTGCGGGGGTGACAAGCGGGGACCAGCCTGCTTAATAAGCCACCTAATATCTAATCCTGGATTCTAGATTCTGAGTTCCAGACTCTGGATTCTAGATTCTAGATTCTAGATTCTGGATTCTGGATTCTAGGTTCTGGATTCTAGGTTCTGAGTTCTAGACTCCGGATTCTAGGTTCTGAGTTCCAGACTTCGGATTCTAGATTCTGGATTCTGGATTCTGGATTCTGGATTCTGGATTCTGGATTCTGGATTCTGGATTCTGGATTCTGGATTCCGGATTCTGGATTCTGACTTCAATACTCCAAGTTACAATCCGTGGCTACCACCTTCTGCCAGTAACACTGGATCTTGAGGTAGGGATTGCCCTTGAAGTTTACCAATTTCAGATTTGGCATCCATTCCTGAGCCAGGCTGTCGGCGAATTCTGCAAATTCGTTGTAACTGACGTCTACTCTGCTCATCTTTCTTAGATTTCTGATCTCCACAGGCAACTCCTTAAGCTGGTTGTGTTCCAGATAGAGATTTTCAAGATCGCTCATCAGACCCAACTGTATGGGCAGAACAGTTAGTTGATTGTGAGACAGATTTAGGGTATTCAGGAACGCAAGATCCCCTATTGTTTCCGGCACTGTTTCGAGTTTATTATGGGACACATCTAGTGAAAATAGTTGATACAAGTTGCCTATACTGGGTGGTAGCAAATCTATAAAATTGTGAGACAGATCTAACCATTTTAGATCATGACTGGCAAAGTGTATATTTGGGGGCAATTGTATCAGCTGATTGCCTTGCAGAGACAGATCTTCTATCGCTGGCAATTGTTGTAGGGCTGCCGGAAACTCCTCTAGATGGTTGTTGGCCAGGGTTAGCAATTTCAGATTCTTCATGCCTGACAGATCCCTTGGCAAGTACTTGAGCTTGTTGTCGAACAGCGACAAATCCTCTAGTTTGTCTAAATCACCCATACTTTTCGGTAAAGCTTCCAGTTGGTTCTTATAGAGTACCAGCTTGGTCAAGTTTGACAGCTGACCAAATTCTTCGGGAAGGGTTACGAGATGATTTTCTGCCAGAAATAATATCTCCAGGTTGGGTAGGTTGCAAAGCTCCCGTGGAAGCTCCTTGAGCTGGTTCTGGGATAGGTACAGGCGGCGTAAGTTCTTTAGCTGCGCCAATTCTGCTGGCAGGTGGGTCAGCTGATTTCGGGATAGATTAAGCTCCTGGAGATTGGTGAGTTGGAGGATCGCCCGGGGCACCTCCGTCAGGGCATTACCTGCCAAGTCTAGTTTCTCCAGCTGTTGCAATTGAGCAAATTCTTCTGGGAGATCGGTCAATTGATTGTCGCGGAGATCTGCCTCGCGCAAGTTATCAAAGGAGCCGATCTCCCTTGGTAGCATGAACAGCTTGTTGCCATGGAGTGACAAAATCTCCAATTCCTTGAATTTGGATATGCTGCGGGGAACCAACTTGAGGTCTGAGAGAATATAACCCAGCTCGCCAGAGTCCTCATCCGCACCCGCGATTATATTTACCAGGCTGTAATAGTCTTCGTTCAACAAACCTCGAAACTTGCCGGATGCGATTAGGTCATCCATCTGGGGGTAGTGTCTCACATACCGCATTTGGCCATCCAGGGTATCCATGTCGAGCGCATGGAGAACATCCTCTATGGGTAAATGATAGTTACTATGTTCAGCAGCTTGCCTAGCCAGAGAATCGAAATGTTTCGTGTTTCTCTTCGAGGCATGAGATGCATGCTTGATATTGCGGTGTAGGTCTTTCAGTATCTTGGCTCGTTCTTCAGCATTCATATTGAGGAACAGCCCATTCAGATCTATATATCCTGGGGCTGAGGCAACGGCATGATCTACCTTGACCAAGGACCGCGGTGACCCGGGTTTACTAGCCTTGGCTAAAAAGCGTGGCGAGCAACGGGGCTTGGCTATATCGCCATCCTCTTCGGATTCTGATACAGAACAATTGACGGAGGGTATAAGGCCAATGCTAACTGTCGAGAGTAGAAGAAGTCGATAGATTGAGGTCATGGCGCACTTCCTTTCCAATTGATTCTGCAGACGATGCAGACGGGGAGATGTTCACACTGTCCATTAGATAGGAACGTCCTAAACAATTGGTAAAGTAGAAGCTGATAAAGTGTTAAGATGTTGTTGCGGAAGGGTTAATCGAGGTGGCGACTAATAACACTGTGGGCCCAATTGGTAGCTTTCTAGGTAGCCCTTACAACCTGATTTTGGCGGGCATTGGCTGTAACAGTTTTGGAATTTCTGTAAAAGCTCATCTTCTATTTTTTTTATTTCGTTTTCGAGCTTTTCTTTAGGTTCCGGATCCTTAGGGTCGAAAAATTTTTTCACTTTTTCGGCCAACTCTAGGTCATACTGTGGACCAAATTGGCTCTTACAGGTATCAACGCATTCTACACATTCTTTTGATTCACAAGTTGCTTCGGCTTGGTTGATTGGGAAAATACTGGCCAACGCAGCGCAGACTAGGAGTTGAAACACCTTCATTTTTTTATCCTTCTATACTTGCCAGCTTCTGGCCCTTGAGCAGATCATCGCATAGATAGGTTAGCAGATCGTTAACATGCTTATGGGATGTGGCTTTACTGGGATTCTGGTTTCCCGTACAACTCCCCTGCCCTGGTTTCGAAGGAGCGGATCATGATGCGTACGGCTTCGTTGAAGAACATCTCGATGGCAGATTGTAGGAAGTGGTTGGTAAAGGCAAAGTCTACGTAGAAATCTAGCTCGCATTTGCCATCGGGGAGATCTTTGAATTTCCAGTGATTGTTGAGATAACGCAAAGGGCCTTGGGCGTATTTTACGTCGATGCGGCTCATGGGATGTAACGTTACTTGCGAGGTAAACGTTTCCCGGAAGATCTTGTAGCCAATGACTAGGTCCGCATTGATTTGATTGCCTTCGCGTTCGCGAATGCGGGTCGCAATGCACCAAGGTAGAAACTTGGGATAGCTTTCGATATCGGCGACCAGGTTGTACATCTGTTCCGCGGTGTAGGGGACCGTTTTAATTTCAGCGTGGGTGGGCATGCTTATGCCTCACCGACGGCGCGTAGCTTTTCATCCCGGGCGGCTCGGAGCTGGGCAAAGTCATCGCCGGCATGATAGGATGAACGGGTCAGGGGAGACGACGATACCATCAGGAACCCCTTGCCGCGGGCCATGCGAGCGTATTCATTGAACTCATCTGGTGTGGCGTAGCGAAGTAAGGGATGGTGCTTTGGGGTCGGTTGTAGGTACTGGCCGATGGTCATGAAGTCCACGTCAGCGGCGCGCAGGTCGTTCATGACTTGGTAGATCTCAGTCTTTTCCTCGCCCAGGCCTACCATTATTCCTGATTTTGTAAAGATGCGGGGATTCAGTTCTTTTACCTTATCCAGCAGTTTGAGTGAGTGGAAATATCGCGCGCCGGGGCGGACGTTGGCATACAGACGCGGAACTGTTTCTAGGTTGTGGTTATAGACGTCGGGCTCGGCCTCGACGACGGTTTCGATGGCGCCTGGCTTGCGTAGGAAGTCTGGCGTGAGGACCTCGATGGTTGTGCCTGGGGAATAGATACGGATGTAGCGGATGGTTTTGGCAAAGTGCGCCGCACCGCCGTCGGGTAGGTCATCTCGATCTACGGAGGTTACGACCACGTGTTTCAGGCCCAGCTCAGACATAGCGGCTGCAACCCGTTCAGGCTCGTGGGGGTCTAGGAGGTCAGGTGTGCCTGTGGCAATGTTGCAGAAACGACAGGACCGCGTACAGACGCTGCCCAGGATCATGACGGTCGCATGCTTTTGCGCCCAGCACTCACCGATGTTCGGGCATGCGGCTTCTTCGCACACGGTGTTTAACTTTTGCTTGCGGATAATATCCCGTGTCGCCTCATATTGCGGCGAGGTAGGCGCTTTGACGCGGATCCAGTCGGGGCGTTTTAAAACTTCAGACATCAGCGGTCCTTACATATGTATGACACGGCCGTATGCATCTAGCACCGACTCGTGCATCATCTCTGACAGGGTTGGGTGGGGGAAGATGGTTTGCATTAGCTCAGCTTCCGTTAGCTCAGAGGTTTTCGCAATGGTAAACCCTTGGATCAGCTCCGTCACTTCCGTGCCAATCATGTGGGCGCCCAATAGCTCGCCTGTTTTTTCGTCAAAGATTGTCTTTACAAAGCCTTCAGGCTCGCCTAAGGCTAGTGCCTTGCCGTTGCCCATGAATGGGAATCGGCCGACCTTGAGTTTGTGACCCTTTTCCTTGGCTTGTGCCTCGGTCAAGCCAACGCTGGCTACTTGGGGGGCGCTGTAGGTACAGCCGGGGATCATGGAGCGGTTCATGGGATGTAAGCCCTTGACGCCAGCGATGTGCTCAGCAACCATGACGCCTTCGTGGCTTGCTTTGTGGGCCAGCCATGGGGCGCCGGCTACGTCGCCGATGGCGTAGACGCCGGGCTCGTCGGTTTGGCAGAACTCGTTGACTTTAATCTGATTCTTCTCGACCTTTACCTTCGTGCCTTCAAGGCCTAGGTCTTCGGTGTTGCCGATGATACCTACGGCCACGATGACCTTATCGAAGGTTGTCTTTTCGGGTTTGCCTTCTTTGAAATCAATCTCGGCTTCAACACCTTTGGCGGTCTTGTGTAGCTTTTTTACCGATGCGCTGGTGTGGATTTTAATCCCCCTGGATTCAAAGGCTTTGCGGGCAAACTTGCTGATCTCTTCATCCTCCACGGGAAGTATGCGGTCTAACAGTTCTACCACGGTTACGTCTACACCCAGGGTGTTATAGAAGGATGCGAACTCCATGCCTATAGCGCCGGAGCCAATTACGAGCAAGGACTTAGGCAAAGCTTTGGGCACCATAGCCTCTCGGTAAGTCCAGATATCTTTGCCATCGGGCTCCAGCCCTGGCAGAACGCGAGCGCGTGCGCCGGTAGCAATCATGACTTTACCTGCCAGAACGGACTGGACTTTGCCGTCCTTGCCTGTGATACTGAGTTTGTGATAACTGCCAGTCTTGCCATTAAAGCGGCCATAGCCGTTGAGAACATCCACCTTGTTTTTCTTCAACAGGTGCTGGACGCCTTTGGTCAGCTTGTCGGACACATCCCGGGAACGTTTGATGATCGTATCGAAATTAATCTTGGCATCTTTCACAGTGATACCAAATTCTGCCGCATTCTGGATCAGGTGATACACCTCTGCCGAGCGCAACAAGGCCTTGGTCGGTATACAACCCCAGTTTAGGCAAATGCCGCCTAAATGGTTAGCTTCAATAATCGCGGTTTTCTTACCCAACTGGGCCATGCGAATGGCAGCCACATATCCTCCCGGACCGGCGCCAATGATCACAACATCGTACATTTGTTCTGACATGGGGTACTCCTTTATCTCATGCGCCCACTTTAACCCCATTTTAGGCGTTTGTCAGCTATTTAAGGAGCATCCTTGGTTAAAAAGCTTGGGCTACTCGCTGCCTCCTTCACAAACAGCGTCTGCAGCCTTGCTCGCACCAATGGGCGGTACTTTAGGAATTTATCAATAAAGCGCTGGTCTATTAATAATGCTATGGCGGCTCTCCAGCCCTTATTAGTCTTTGGAGAGCCTGGCTTTGCTTTAAAATTAAAAAGGGAGAAATATGTGGTCCAATAGACGAGGTTTTTACCTATTATCCTAACTAATTTGTCTGGGAAAGCAGGATTATTCATTTGATCCTTGATGGCACAAACTAAGGAAAGCATCGGAGTGAGTCTATGACCTTCAATCCATGTGAGTGCCTCGTCAAAATTTCCTAAATAAATAGACCGTGCCGTAAACAAGTCCCTAACGTTCAGCTCGCAGGTTAACGTCATAGAATTTTCAAACTTCACATCAATAGTCTTATTGCCATGAGTAAGATGTTTCGATACTGCGATAAGATAGGCACCGGCTTCTTCGAAATTTTTCAGGTCCTTGTAAAATATGATGCTCTCAGCAAGCATGTAAAATATCAGGGTTCTTTCAGGTGAGTTTATCGGTTTGCGGTCCAAGTGATCTTTTAGTAACTGATAAAGTTTTTCGTATCTGCTATAAGCCGTTTTATCTCTTTGAAGGACAAATCCAAGCATTCCCGTTTCCTCCACAAGGGCCTGCTGGGCTCTTACTATAAGATATAGACTTGAGTTTGAGTTTACACCGTCTATGATTTGATTAAGGTAGTTTATTTGTCCTTGGTGATCTCCAACGTATTCGCAATAGGTTGAAGTAAGGAGCAATAGATAGTCAACGTCCATTGTAGTCTTTCTCTGGAACAATTCCAAGACGTAGCCTGTGAAGTCGCGAACACTTCGCAGATGGTCGACGTTCCGGAGGAGTGCCGGGTTTTGGAGCATTAAGCTATATGATACTAAGGAGTGTTCTTCATCGGCATAACAGGCCCATAAGGAGTTACATGGGTTTTTGACGAAAAGTGAATCAAATTCCTCTTCAATAATCAATGAGGTTGAATGATTACTTAGAATAACTTTAAGGATTTCGGCATTATTATGTAAGAGTCCGCCGTCCCCTACCGCCCAATCGTTTAGTGCCAGCAACTTTGCTGACATTAACGTCTTCTTAGCTAACTGAATTAATAATTTCCGCATGCTTTTTCTAACAGTTTTTTGATACCCCACAGATGAGCAAATCCTACTAAACCTGGGGACATCCCTTGCAAAATCAATCTGCCTTTCAAGAATTGTATAAAGCTGATCTCTTAGTACAGATGAACAGTCGTGCCTCACGATTCTGGCCATCAGGCAGACTTTTCTGAAGTCCCTGCCCGGATCCAGCAAAAGGGTGTGATTGCATAATGCTCTGGCTAAATATGGTGAACTAGAGACTTCATGCACAAATTCGTATACCAGGGCGGGATTAGGACCGAGATCTTCCAGGGCTGATGCGGCTGTTCTGCGAATTGCTTTTACCGGCGTGGAAAGTGAGACTTCTTCAAAGAGTCTTAAAGCCGCTAAAGGGTGAAACAGATGCCTTCTTAATTGGGCTGGCGTTTTCGCACCACTCTTCCAGGCATTTTGTACCTGTTCAATAGCCGCCAAGATATCGCTCTGCCAGCGACGACAAACCATGCTCGCTGCTACCGAGGAGGCTGGATCTAGATGAAGAAATATATTAATGCGCACATCCCTATGAGGTGCTATTAAGCTATATGCACCATCATTACCGGGATTAAGATCGCTTGCGGCCAGAGGGTAAGTCATTAGGAGTGTGATTAGAATAACAACGTATCTGATGAGGTTGTGCATTAACGAACCTTTCATGTAAATTGAACCGGGATGTGGTAGTGTGCTGTAATAATGCTGTTTTTGCCCATCTGGATCAATAAAAATTACGGGGCCTTCCCATGAAAATAAAAAGCGCACAAAGCTCCAGCTTGCCTCCATGCATACTACTTCGTTTTCATGCGTTCGCCCTGATAAAAATCACAGACTCTCGTATCAAAACCATCCCGATCGGGAATATTTTGATGCCAATCGACGAATAAAAAGCCGAATCATCCCGATCGGGAAAATTTTCGGTCCAATATTTATTCCCCCCTCCGCGATAAAATGATTGTGAAATTGCTTCATACACGGTATCTTATAAGTAAGAGGATTTTCGCCGTGAGAGTCTCTGGTATTCTGACTTCGGTCGATCTTTTGCGGCAAGTAGTGCCTTCAGTTATCTGAGGGTATAAAATAGGGTTAATACCCTGGAAATTCAAGCGGTTGAGGATGCGAATCGTTAAACGTGTTGGTCTTATATAAACATTGACCAACCTTAAATGATAGACCCTCAACGGTCCACAGCGCACGTGGGACTCGAAATAGTCCGTATGTTGCCGTGTAGACCAGACTGTCTTGAATTGAATCTGGTAAAGGCGTTAAAGGGTTTTTAAAGATGAATCTGCTGAAAAGCAATAATTATCATACGTTTCTTGCGGTCGTGTTGATACAGCTTCTTGCTGTTTCGCGGTCTATTGGAAATGTTTTAAATCCCCTCAAAGCCCATTTTTCACAAACAAATAATCAAAAATCTGGCGCCACCGTTCTTCTTACGCGGTATTTGCGCGCCTATTGGAGTATACATCAATGTCTAAGAAGATGCTTATTGATGCTGGCCATCCGGAGGAAATCCGTGTGGCGGTATTGGATGCTCGAAACCTATTGGAAGAATTGGATTTCGAGACAACAAACAAACGCCCTCTCAAGGGTAACACTTACCTAGCCAAGGTTACGCGCGTAGAGCCATCTCTGCAAGCGTGCTTCGTTGAGTATGGCGGAAACCGTCATGGTTTCCTGCCTTTTGGTGAAATTCACCCGGATTACTTCCGCATCCCCGTAGACGATCGTCGCAAGATCGAGGCGGAAATTCGTGCGACCATGACACCCGAAGAAGATGAGCTTGATAGCCCTGTGGATAACCGCAAGGGCAAAGGCAAGCGTGGGCCTGCCATGAAGGAATCTGTTCCTGAACTGAAGGTTACGGCAACGCTGCCTGACCCTATGCAGTCGGAAGCTCACCCCACATCAACAACCGCGGAAATTGCCCTGGAACATGGAGAGATGCCTTTGGAGTCCTCGATGGAGGCTCACGCGCAGTTCATTCCAGAACACACCGAAGCGGCGCCTGCATCATCATCATCGCGTTCCCGAGGTCGCGTCCGCCAAGTAGATGACGGCGACGATGAGATCGAAAATATCGGTGGCGAAGGAACCGAAGAGTTCCAATCTAAGCGACGCCGGAGACTCAGTTTCCACGATCGTTACAAGATCCAAGAAGTTATCCACAAGGGTCAAGTTCTCTTAATCCAAGTGGTTAAGGAAGAGCGCAAAGCTAAAGGCGCGGCTCTGACCACGTACCTTTCCTTTGCTGGACGTTATTGTGTGTTGATGCCTAACTCGCCTCAAAGCGGCGGTGTTTCTCGCAAGATTGCGTCCCCGCAAGAAAGGCGTAGCCTCAAGGACATGCTGAGTGAACTGAAAGTTCCCGAGGGTATGAGCTTGATTATCCGTACCGCTGGCAAGGGACTGAACAAGGCGGAAATCAAACGAGACTATGAGTATCTGCTGAAGCTGTGGAACCGCATCCGTGAGGTGACTTTACAGTCCGTGGCCCCTGCCCTCATCTATGAGGAAGCAAACCTTATTAAACGCGCTATTCGCGATATGTACACGAAGGACATTTCGGAAGTCATTATCAGCGGCGAAGATAGCTATCATTTAACCAAGAGGCTCTTTAAAGAGCTGATGCCTGCCCATGAAAAGCGGGTGGTGGAATATACGAATAAGAGCGTGCCGTTCTTCCATGCTTTCGGGGTTGAAAAGCAAGTCGAGAATCTTCATAAGCCTGAAGTGCAGTTGCCTTCTGGGGGGTCGATTGTGTTTAACCAAACGGAAGCGTTGGTTGCCATCGATATTAACTCCGGTCGCTCAACGCGCGAGCGTAACGTCGAGCAAACAGCCTTGAACACCAACCTAGAGGCAGCCGATATGATCGCGCTGCAGCTGCGTTTGCGTGATCTGGCAGGACTGGTGGTTATTGACTTCATCGATATGGATGAAACAGAACATCGGATCGCCGTTGAGAATCGCTTAAAATCAGCTATGAACGCTGACAGGGCACGCATTCAGATCGGTCGCATCAGTTCCTTTGGCCTGCTTGAACTTTCTCGCCAGCGCTTACGTCCGAGCATTCTGGAGATCAGCTCTGTCACTTGCCCTCATTGTAAGGGTACAGGCATGATGCGGGCTATGGAATCCCAGGCGATGGATCTGTTGCATGTGATCGAGGGCGTGGTTCTCAAGACGAAAGAAGCTATTCTTTCGTTCCGTGCACCGGCGGAAATTGTGGAGTATCTCCAGAATTACAAGCGTGCAGACCTTTCCAATCTTGAGATTCAGCACAACGTACGCATATTCCTGGAACGTGACAATCACATGATCGCGCCGGATTACGAATTGCTTACCGGCGATCTCAGCCCGGCAGCTCAGAAGCTGGCTAAGAAAAAGCGCGAGCAAGCGGCTTTCGAACGACACAAAGAACGCCTGCAACTTCACGAGCAAGCGCCCATAAATGAGCATGATCTGTATGATACGTCTGCAGCTCCGCTCGCGGAAGAAGTTGTTGAAGCGACAGAAGCGCAACCGGGCCGATTTGAACCTGATGACCGTCGTCGTGGCCGTCGAGGTGGCCGTCGTCGTGGTCCAGGATCTCGCGTACATGGTGGCGGTGGACCACGTCCTCCATACCAACAGCAACAGCAAGGTGGCCCTCGCCCTCAACAAGGCGGACAACCTGCTGGCGGCGACAAGCCGAAGAAATCCTGGTGGCAGAGGCTTCTGGAGTAGTCGATGAAGTTACTTCTCAAAAGAATATCTATCCTATGCTTGCTGGTCCTCGGGGGTATAACACCCCTCGAGGCGGCAGGTCATATTCCTCAAAACGTTTTTCTCCGAGATGCGGAGATCGAGCAGACGCTCAAAGACTTTGTGTCGCCACTGTTCAAGGTCGCGGGACTTGATTCCCATCAGCTCAAAGTTTTCATATTTAACAGCACGGAAGTAAATGCGGCAGCGGGTCTTGAATACTCTCTCCTTATCAATACAGGTCTGATTACGAAATGCGATAACGTTGGCCAGTTGATTGGCGTTCTTGCTCACGAGACCGGTCACATCGCAGGTCGCCATAACGAGCGCTTGCTGAACATGGGGTCCCAACCCCTTATTCCCATGATTGGCGCGCTACTTGTAGGCGGAGCCGTCACAGCGATCTCCGGTACGCCTGAGCCTATTATGGCAGCTCTTTTCGGTGGCATGGAGATGTCCGAGAACACGGTTCTTGCCTACCATCGCGGCCATGAGGGCGCAGCAGACCAGGCTGCCTTTAAGTATATGAAAGCCCTGCACTGGCCCCTTGATGGATTCATGGAATTTATGAAGGAACTCCATAAGCAAGAGCTTTTCTCTATCGACCGTCAATATGCTTACAAGCGTACCCACCCCTTCATGATTGACCGTATGCGGCTTGTGGAGAAGCACTGCGCTAATGCAAAGAATACAGCCTCAGAGTTTCCCGGTGACTTTGACCTTAAGTTTAAGCGAATCCGAGTTAAGATCGAAGCTTACATGGACTCACCTTACCGCGTGTTACAACACTATCCAGCTTCTGATACCAGCCTTTGTGGACGATACGCGCGGGCTATTGCCTACCACCAAATGAGTCAGACTTCGAAGGCTTTGGAAGAAATCGATCAGCTGCTTGCCCAGCATCCGAAAGACCCCTACTTCCTTGAGTTAAAGGGTCAGATCCTCTTTGAGACAGGCCATGTGGATGAGGCGCTCCAGTTATACAAACAAGCCGTAGAGGTCCTACCGGGCAATGCGTTGCTGATGACGCAGCTTGCTCATATTATGTTGGAATCCAATAAGAAGGACTACAGTTCCGAGGTCGTAACCCTGTTAGACAAAGTTCGGGGCAAGGAAACGGAGTCACCAATCTTGTGGCGATTGTATGCCACTGCTTACGGCCGACAAAAGCAAGAAGGCATGGTTGCGCTGATGCTGGCAGAAGAGGCTGTGCATAGTGGCGACATCGAGAAAGCCCATAAACTGGCTGATCGGGCTATTAAAGAATTGCCAAAAGCTAAGCACGTTCAATTGCAGCGGGCTAGTGATATTAAGACGTTAGAGATTCCTGACAGGCTGATGATGCAGTAGGGTTCCCAAGTCACCTCTCCCCTTGTGGGAGAGGTCCGGAGCGAAGCGTAGGGGTGAGGGGCACCTACAAGCAATATTTATACCCCTCACCCGGCCTTCAGCCGACCTCTCCCACAAGGGGAGAGGTGATTCTAAACAGCTAAATGGGGTGTTTTGAAATAGTCTCAGTCTCTTCCTATTGAAGTTTTGAACAGAATAGCGTTATAAGTTTGGGAAAGAAGGATCTTGAACTATTGTAGGCTTTCTATAAAAATCCTGGGGTGGGGGCAAGGCCCTGCAACACTTGTTTGTATCTAGAAAGCCGCTCCAAATTCTTTATTATTGAACAACCTCCTCCGCGGGGATGACAAACTGGGAACTGAGTACAGATCTCGCTTTATACATACACCCAGCAGCACCGACGCAGCCCTCTTGACTTTTTAATCGGTTGTACTACTCTCGAGATAACAATCACCAATAGGACATATAAATTATGCAGGCATATAAGTTACTATCGATTACCCTCTTCGCAACACTTCTAGCTTCAGGTGCTATGGCGGAAGAGACCAAGACGTCTTCCCTCTCGCCTGAGCAGAAAAAGGAAGTGGAAGGTATTGTTCGCGACATGTTGAATCGTGAACCTGAAATGATCGAATCAAGCCTGCGAGCCAGCCTCGATAAAAAGCAAAAAGAGGCTCGTGATGAGGCCAACAAGGCTGTTAAAGGTGCGCACAAAGCGCTCTACGAAGATTCAGAAGACCCCATCATTGGTAATCCCAAGGGGACGGTCACTATGGTCGTCTTTATGGACCCTTACTGTGGCTACTGTCGTAAATTCCAGCCGCTTCTTCACAAAGCGGTTAAGGAGCATAAGGACCTGAAGATTATTTATAAGGCGCTGCCTGTTTTGGGCCCTGAATCTAAAAAGGCTGCGGAAGAGGAACTTGCAGCAAATTGCATGGGTCGTTTCCAGGATTATCATGAAGCTGTGTATGAGTCATCGGTCCATAGTCGCAAAGAGCGCATGGAACTGGCTGAGAAGAACAACATCGATACCAAAGCCCTTAAAGCAGGTGTGGCTTCTAACAAAGTCGACAAGCATCTTGAGAGAAACGCCCAGCTAGCGAGTAAGCTTGGCATTCATGGGACGCCTGCATTTATCATCGGTGAAGAGCTGTTCCCGGGCTATATGGACAAAGAGCAGTTGGATGACTTAATTAAAGCCGCCTCCAAGAAACAAGGATAATTTTCCGGGTTGGCCCTTGTAATAAGAGAGGGCCTTACCTATATATAAATTATGAGTAACTGGGTTGCCGTGGAGGTTCGCTCCTTGTGATGACTAAGAGGGTGAAAGGCGCGGCGAAAGCCACCTCAAGCCCGTCATTGCGAGAAGCATAGCATTGTGGCAATCCAGTGCATTGCTCCGGACCACCGGTACTGGATTGCCACGGCGACGCGCTTCGCGCAGCACCTCGCAATGACGGGCTGGAGGGGAAGTTTTCGCCGCCCTTCTTCCTTTAATTTAGGAAGAAGTTTAGGCGGTTGGTTTATTTATTAAAAGAGGAGTATTGAATGCGACTATCTTTATCAAGAGTTCAGCTGTTAAAACAGCTCCATGCGTTATTGTCATACAGTAACTCCAAACCTTTCGTGATTATGTCGCGATCCTATATTGAGTTCATGGAAAGGCACTATGGGTCTGCACCGACGGAGCAAAACCCAGAAATACACTAAAACAAAGAACAGGGTAAACTTGTGACCAGAAACACTATGAAAGCACTGATACGCGGACTCTTTCACCGCTGTCCTAAATGCGGGACACGCTCAATTTATCAATCGTACCTCAAAGTTAAAGATACCTGTGACAGCTGTGGTTTGAAGCTCAAGGACTATCCTGCCGATGACTTTCCTCCCTATATCGTGATGTCTTTGGTGGGTACTGTTATTGTGCCTTTGGTGTTTATCTGCGATTACTTCTATGGTATGTCACAGTTTATGTTAATGGCTATTTGGTTGCCGGTGAGTGTTGTTTTTATACTGCTGGCGTTACCGCCTGTTAAAGGCGCTGTGATTGGAGTGCTGTGGGCCCTGAATATAACCAAGCATGATTCGTTACAGTGATAGTTAATGCACGCGAAGGTTCTCAGAACAAGCAAGCGGACCCCAGCTTGTCATCCCCGCGTAGGCGGGGATCCAGCTGATATGTGCTGCGAAGCAGGCCTGCATAGAAAATCAGGAGTCGCTACGCGATGCATTATGCGCTGGACCCCCGCCTACGCGGGGGCGACACGTTGGGAGCGCGTACTGATCCAAATGACTATGATAGGTAGTAGAGAAAAATATAGGTACCAACCAATGAAATACTTCATCCTTGCACTCACTCTCATCTCACCCTGTTTTGGGTCCAATCCTTATGCTATGAATCTCGATGATTTTAAAGGTGATCGTCTTGTTATAGGCACCGGTAACTTTCGGCGCGCTGATAGTTTGACGGGTGCAACAGAATACTCCATAGACATCAACCGTCGGGCTTTGCCTAATCTTGTTGCGGATGGCCTGGATGCCCAAACATACGCGAGTATGCCTGACAATCGGTTTGAGCTTATTACATTTGAACATATAAGCTTTTGCCCCTACTATCGGCCGCATCTGATGGCCGGCATTAGATACCAGCCAATTGAATCTGGTCTATATTCTGCAGAGGCCTGGGAAGAATCTAGGATGACCAGTCAAGATTTACCTATGCAGTTGCTGAGAATTCTAAGGCCCGGGGGTTCTTTAATCTTCAGAACAGCGATTTTGGAAGATAAGGATGACTTTTCACGGATGTGTCTTGCTCAAGGTACCGATGGCCCCTTGCAGGGCTTCAAGGCATGGCAGCATTTCTATGAACAGGCAGGTTTTAATAACATAGAATTTGAGGTTGTGGAGAATTCTAGATGCGGCGGTTGGTACGCCCAAATGACCGCGGAAAAACCACGCCCTCTTAAGCAGCATAAATGTGGTAACGAGTAGTATATACAACTTATAATCATCTGTGATAAACTTAGAACAAATAATAATCGGGGAGATCACAATGAAAAGACAATTTACTTTGGCTATGTTGCTGGCTATTTCTTGCACGGGCATTGCTTCTGCTGAGCACAAGACTTATCTGACTCAACCATCCACTGCAAATCCCCAGTTTACGGCTTCACAGGATAAGGGCGTCGCAAAAGCTGATGTCCTTGTGATTTCTTGTATGGACTACCGTTTGAGAACGGAGTTAGAAAACTACATGGTGCATCTATTGGGTCCGGATTCTTATGACGAGGTTGCCCTGCCAGGGGCTGCGTTGGGCGTGTTGAACGACCACTTTCCTTTGTGGAATCAAACTTTCACCCAGAGTCTCGATTTGGCCATTAGCTTGCATGGCGTCAAGCGGGTTATCTTCATGGACCATGAGGACTGTGGTGCCTATAAGTTAATCATAGGCAAAGATTGCTGCACAGACCTGGTCAAAGAAGATAAAGCCCATGCAGCGCAAATGGATGTGGTCAGAAAGTTCATGCAGGAGAAATATCCTGCCATCAAGGTTGATACATGGCTAATGAAGCTGGATGGCACCGTACAGGACTTGGGCCCCAAGAATCCAGCGGCAGCTATAAAACTCGCTCAATACGAGGACAACGCATCCACGCCGCAACAGGAGCCGGCTGCAGTCGGCAAATCGGGTTCCTGAGACAGGTTTATTTTCTTACCGGCCCTTAGAAAGTTTTATTAGGGAGGTACTTGAGTTTAACCTGAAAAGTCAGAGCTGTTTCTATGTTTCTAACGGTAAGTATCCAGCTCTCCGGATTGTTCATCTTTTCGGGATTCCGTTGAAGGGTCCTAGAAAGCTCGTACAAACCACGCGGAAGATGTCTTATTAGCATGTCATCAAACTGTGCGATTGAGAGGGCATTATCATAGGAAGGATGATACAACTCGAGACGTAACCTCATATCATAGGGTTTGGATTTAGAGTTATCTGCCTTTTTGATAAAATCCCATGCCCTAGTCTCATCCGCATCACCACTTTCGTGCTTCAAAAATTCCATAAAATCCATGTCCGAATCAAAACCCCTGGTAACGCCTCCTTTGGTAATCAATTCGCGAAGAGTGTCTTCTCTCAAGTCGAAGCTGGGAGTAACGTTTGCGCATCCATTAATTGATGGCAGCATTCCGATTGATACCCACTCGCCCACGTTCGCGCGCTGCTTTACAAGTTCTGAACGAATAGTTCTGCGAGTCTGAAGTATCCCAGATACAACCCCATCAGCATAAGCGCTCGCCTGGGCATATTCCGCTGTGGAGAAAGCCAGAATGGCTGTGAGTATTGTTAAAGTTGCTTTCTTAAACATTGTATTCCTCATAAATATGGGTTAGTTAAAGCACATTAGATAGCTTATAGACATGCTATGGTAATAATAATTACTGTGCATCTTGTCAACATAATTCCTGACACATTAATTCCAAGAGAAAAGCGGCTCTTATGCATAACGATTGGGTTAGGTGTCATCTTCCGCCCCCGGAAGACGTCATCCTGAACGGACGACCTCGAAGCGGGCGGTATAGCGAAGGATCCAGTTAAACATGTGTCGCGTAGCGACTCTTCTTATAAATATACCCAACAAGCAAGTGAAATAGCCAGCCGTCTAGATGATGACAAACCAGAGGTTTGGGGCCATGTAAAGCAGAGTCGCTTCGCGACGCATCTCTGACTGGATCCTTCGCTACCGCCCGCTTCGCGGTCGTCCGTTCAGGATGACGTGAGACCGGGGTAATCGCTTTGCTAACTATCCTCACTTGAGGTCAACTTAGCATACCGGTTACCCACCTGTTTTATATAAGGGCCAGAAAAATAACCCCAAAACCGTCCAAAGAAGATCTTTGGCATTCATCCCCCCTTGATTTTACCCTGGCTTTGTGAAAATCTGCAATATAAACAAACCACGGGGACAGGGTGCATGGCTAAGCTTCATTTCTATTATTCTGCTATGAATGCGGGAAAGACGACCACCTTACTGCAATCCAGTTATAACTACCGGGAACGGGGGTTGAAGACTCTTCTGTTTAAGCCCCAGATTGACGACCGGGATGGTAAGGGGCATATAGCTTCGCGCATTGGGCTTAAGTCGGATGCTCGGGAATTTGGTGGGGACTTCGATTTCTTTGCTCATATGACGGCCTATTGTCAGCGTGAGGGTAAGCCTGCTTGCGTGTTGATCGATGAGGCGCAGTTTCTGAAAAAGGCTCAGGTTTTACAGGTGGCCAAGGTTGTGGATGAGCTTGGGATACCGGTCTTGTGCTATGGTTTGCGGACGGACTTTATGGGGGAGCCATTTGAGGGTAGTCTTTATTTACTGGCCCTGGCAGAAGAGCTCAGCGAGATTAAAACCATCTGTCATTGTGGACGCAAAGCAACCATGAACATCCGTATCGATGAGCGTGGGAGGCCCGTGCGCCAAGGCGAACAAGTAGAGATCGGCGGCAACGATCGCTACATCGCAGCCTGCCGACGACATTTTTATGACGATAATGTCATCTTTATTTCTCATGATAAGAAAGAAGAGGCATTGGTGGCTTGAGGGAGGCCCTCAGGCCCCCTTTAATTATACCCGCTCAATAAGTCTTAGGGTGTTTGATACGTCCTTAAACATTGGCTCATCTCGTTGTTGGTGCGTAATCAGTAAAGAGGCTATTGTTGAGGCAAAGCTCTTACGTAATGCTGGTGAATAGCCGGGCGTGCTAGTGATTGGTTTATTGCTTTCTACCCCTGCAAGCTGCTCTTTTAGCTGTTGCACCTCTTTACTAAAGACAAATAAATCGTGCATCAACATTTTGTTTTTGCTCGTCAACTGGTCATTTTTAGCGGCCACTGTCTGCAAATGTCCCAGGATCTGAATGAGATACTCAGTAAGCGAAATGTTATCCCCCATCTTTCCTGATAAGGCTATTTTGTGCTTATGAAGCTCAGTCCTCAGTGAGCTGCATTCTTCATTCATGAGTGATAAGGCTATTTTATGCTCAAGAAGTTCGGTTTTATGCTCACTAAGCTCGGCCTTCACTGAGAAGAACTCTCCCGTCATGACAGATAAGGCATCTCTATACTCAAGAAGCTCGGCACTCAGTTTCTTACTGTCAGCTTCTAATTTATTGAAATCCTTGATGCTGACCTTAACCGATCGAGTCACTGCAGCTGGTCCCGCATTCTCGTCTTTTTCTTGAAAACTTGAGTGAGCTGTTCCAGTCAACAGACTCGCAGATAAAGATAATGCGAAGAGACCGGTCATGTATGCTTGTTTATTTTTCAACATTTTAAATCCGTATAAGTTACTATGGTTACTCTTGTCTTTCCTGGCTTGAATTATTCAAACCAAAGCTGCGTCATGATTGAGCACCTCATGTCCGCTCCAGTGAAAGAAACCACTTTTTTGCCTTAAAAGCAAGATAAATTTGTATTAAGTTTGAAGGGGTTAGGTGATGGAATGGCGGCGGGGGGCTAAAAGAAACCGTCCGCGGCGGCTTAGTGTTGGCAGGCGTAACAGGGTCATCAAATGGTGCAAGGTCCGTGGGGCCCTCCAGCTTGCCTCCCCTGCGAAAGCAGGGGTCCAGCGCAAAATGCGTTGCGAAGCAACTCTGTATTTTCTACGGAGCTGCTACGCAGCACACGTTAAGAGCTGGACCCCTGCTTTCGCAGGGGAGGCAAGCTGGAGTGCGTACAGCTCCGGGAAACTAGGGTGAACAGTTACCGGCAGGGATCTTTGCTCGGTGACTTAACCCGTGTCCAGGTGGTTGTCCTGGAGAACAGGCCAAGCATCACTGAGCCTGTTAGCAGAAGGTGATCGGGATCCTTAAGCGTCATATGACCACTGTAGGTTTTACCCGTGCGTGAGCTATAGAGTTGGCCGTTATCATAAGTGTTTAACTCGCCGGTGGGCTCAAAATCAGTCAAGGTCTGAATACACATGACGGGGCGAGAGCGCAGGTTTTCGTCCGTATTGTTTTTATCCAATGGAGGCTTGCCTGTTTCTGGATCTTTTTGAATTTCTGTCCACACCACTTTTCCGCATATATTCTTAGGATCGTTTTTGCATGCTTCGATCTTGATGTGCGCGATATTATTCTCGCCTTCCTCAGGTACCCGAGCCGTCTCCCAGACGCCGAATATAGGATTTTGAGCTTTTGCTTCTTGCTTTGCCATGGCCTGGGGGGTCAATGCTAAAGCTGTTGCGATGAGTATAATATGTTTCATGTGAGTCTCCCTTTATTCTTTAATTGTATCTATTCTGCATGAGAAAACCTAAAATTATGTTAAGGCGCACGATATGATATATACTTCTTCGTAACCAATATGGTGGTACAATAAACCTTGCAATAATAAATTGAGGGTAAGGGCATGAATCTTAAAGACAAGGTCATCTTCATCACGGGCGGATCCCGGGGCATTGGACTTGCGATCGCTATGCGAGCCGCAGCAGATGGTGCCAGGATCGTCATCGCCGCCAAAACCGATCAACCCCACCCTATTCTGCCCGGCACTATTTATTCGGCGGCAGATGAGATCCGCGCCGCGGGTGGGCAGGCGCTGCCCTTGAAAATGGACGTCCGGGATGTGGACGGAATTCACGCTGCGGTTGCGCGTACCGTTGAGCATTTTGGTGGCATTGATATTTTGATAAATAATGCCAGCGCGATTTTTCTGACCGATACCCTGAATACAGATATGAAGCGGTTTGATTTGATGCATCAGGTCAATGTGCGCGGTACCTTTGCCACGAGTCAGGCATGCCTGCCTCATTTGTTAAAGGCTGAAAACCCACACATACTGACTCTCTCGCCGCCCTTAAGTATGAAAGCTAGATGGTTCGAGAAGAACCTTGCCTATACGATGTCAAAATATGGGATGAGTATGTGTACCCTGGGGATGGCTGAAGAATTTAAGGAGCGTGGCGTAGCCGTCAACTCCCTGTGGCCGCAAACAATCATTGCGACATCGGCAATGCGACAGATACCTGGTGGTGAGGAATTGATCCAAAGAGCGCGCGATACGGACATCGTCGCCGATGCGGCCTACTGGATATTGACTCAGCCCAGTCGGCTGTGCACCGGTAACTTTTTTATCGACGAGGACCTGTTGCGCGGCACCGGAGTTAATGAGTTTTCTCATTATTCCCACAAACATGGGAATGCCCTCCAGAGGGACTTTTTCCTGGATGAGTAAGCTTTAGGTTTACTCGCGAAAGCTCTGCCATTCTTGGATGTCGCGTATAATGGCTTGGCATTCCGCGCAACCATCTTGCTCTTCACAAGCGTAGAGAGGTTTGCGTGCATCCTTGGCTAGTATGGTCTTGTTCTTATCTTCAAACTCGGCCAGCTCGACTACTGTAGCTTCATGCATGGTTCTTGCAAACCGCAAACGGTGCGTTCTGTGGTTCTTCTTGCCGCCAGATGCGATAACCTGATCAAGGGTTTGACGCCTATTGACAAGCTCAGCTTGCAGTCTTGAGTACTTAGCGAAGACTTTATTCATAGCAACTTGAGCTGGGTCATTCTCGTGCATCTTTTCCATACGCTGAGACAAGGTTCTATCTAGCTGCTCAATCCGCACCTCAGCTTCCCCTGTCTTGTCTGCATGGCGCAGTGATTGAGCGATCTTTAGGAACGTCGAACAGGATCTATGAAATTCAGATGTATGCTGAGTTTCACATATAACCTGATAGTGCCACTCGATAGCAGCATTCAGAGTTCGGGTATACCTCTTAAAATAGTAGGCTAATCTATCTAAAAGCGGCCTCTTGGCTTCAAGAATCTCTGCCTCGCTTAGTTTAGGGGCTGGACTTCGTGCTTTGACTGCCGCTCGTTCTACATGCGGTTCTTGCTCGTTGTCTGACCAATGGTCGCGATCCGACCCCGCCCCCTGTTCAGTTTCTAGCTCTTTCGCATCGCTTGAGTCTTGGTTTATTCCTAGCTTTTGCTCAAGTTCTAGTTCTAGCGCGGCATAGACTGCTAAATATAGCCTAGCCGCACTCAAGCAGGCTTCTCCAGCAATGCCTTTTTTCAAATATGGAACACCTTTGTGAGGGAAAAATGGATCTTCTCCTCTGACAACGTCAAATTGCTTCAGCTCATAGTAGTCTGCCAATTCCGCTAGCTCGGTAGCCGTCATGCTATCATTACTAGCCATTTTGCTCGGCTTTCGATTACAACCAATAAGCATTCCCGTATCAGCGATATACTCTCTTCGACGTTCTTCCTTCAGAGAGAGGACGTATTCTTTCTTAGGTTTCTCTTTCCTTTGAGGCGCCCCTTTAGACTCCACCTTAGGTTCACTAACCCTCGCCATAGGATTCATAAAGGCCACCACATTGACTGTTTTTTGAAAGCTCACTTTTTTAGCAGGTTTTTCTGCAGGCAAGATCAATAGCGCTTCCGTCTCTTGCGCACGCTCTAGGCGATTAGTCTCTGCGGGCGTTAGGGCGTCTCGTACTTCCTCCATAGGAGGAAATAGTTCTTCCAGGGTGGCAAATGCCAGAGGAGCGCACGCCTCCATATGTTCCTGGTTATGGCTCGCATAAGACACTGAGCTCAGATTAAACAAAATAGACACTGAAGTTAAAACCAAATATTTCATAAACAAGATAATAATCCTTAGTTGAGGTTAATTAGAACCGACTTTATATTGCCAGATATCTAAATAATAATCGGCCTTTCCGTCGCGACCTATGTATATACATGTAGTGTTTACTTCACTTGCTGTCAAGTTCATAATTTGTAAAAGATATTTCCCTTGCATAATATGGTCAGCGATATTATATATCTCTTATGGTACAGTAATTTGAGGCTCTTCATGATGGCAGTTCGTATGTTTACGGTTATAGGTTTTGCATTGGCGCTTTTGGCAGCACCAGTTAAGGCCAGCGAATATGCCGATAACTCGGATAGCATTACATTAAGCTCAAAAATGGATGAACTTGCGGAAGATACTGTCGGGGAACCTTATGACTTCGGAAACCTCTACCCTTGTGCGAATAAACCTTTTCAGAATATAAAGGCCAAGACTGGAATTACAGTAAAGGACCTTCTTCTCAAATTTGGTCACAGTGTTTGCCTGCAACAAATCACCAAGCCCCTATTACATGATAAATTCATTAAAAGAATGTACACCCTCAGGCAGATCGGAATTAAGATCTATGATATGTGCGATGATCTTGTCAAATGTAGCCATATGATTCGGCTGCTTGTCACCATAGAGGATGAGTTATTTACGCGGGGCTATTACGGCAATATAGACAGAACCAACCTCAAAAGGCTGTCTGACGGAATTATTGAACTATACGACCATGAAACAGAACAAAGAAACTGTCCTGCCCCCGTTCCCAATGATATTTTGAAGACTTCTGCTGAGATTATCATTAGTATCAGCAGGCAGTTAGCTCACGTTTTAACTAACGAAGAACTTTTGAGTTTAGTCTATCTGAAACAGACCATAAACTACAATGATGAGGACTCTGAAGAAGAGACTGCGCCTGATGAGTATTAAATCGGTGTAATTACCTCCCAATGGGACTAAAAGCATATGCACTCCCAACTTTAGGACATAAAAAAGCCGGCGCACCGCCGGCTTCATTCGCAGATAATTATTGTCCCTTGTTGCTTTTCTTAGCGTTATATTCTTGTTTTTTCGAGGCACTCATCAATTCCTTGATGCGAGTAACGGCAGTCTCAATATCGCTGGTTTGGTTATTTTTACCACCCCAGTTTAGCACATAATACTGTCCATCATGCATAACCCCATAAACCCGTAGATACTGGCTTTCACCAAGGAAAAAGCGCAACTCCTGGAAGGTTATTGTCTTGCCGTCGAATTTGCCGCGACTTAGACAGCGCACGTCCTTTGGTTTACCACCCTTAGCCATGGTGCGGACTTCTTCAAGGATCCTTTCACGATTTTCTTCGCCGACCTCTGTTAACCACTGGTCAAACTTTTCCTGGTTCCAAGCAGTGTAGGTTTTAGCAACTTCTATATCGGCTTCAGGGCTAGCAGCTTTAGGAGTAGCTTTTTTTACGGCGGCAGCTGCGCGAGCTGGATCTGCAGTACCTTTTTCTTCTCCTTCACCTTTGTAGCCACAGCCAGCGACTCGGCAAAGGCTCTACCAGACTTAGGCGAGGTTTCCTGTTTAGTCACAGCAGCAGGTGTTGCCACGTTACTGTTACTTGGAGCCGGCCTTAACTCTTTTACAACCCTATCATATAATTCAGTAGCAGCTGAAGCTAACGACTCTATCTGCCCGGCCGTCTGCGATTTTTTTGCGCCCTTTCCTGCTAGGGGCGCAGCCATTTCAGCCATCGTGGTAGACTTATGATTCTTTACTAAAAGTCTCACCTTACCGATCAAGGCTGCATATTCCCTATTAAATGAAGTAAAGGATTCAGCCTCTGTCAATTTATTCAACTCAGTATGGATGTCAACAACCTGCGCCAACAGCGTACGGATTTGACTACATTGATACTCATACAGTATGAGTAGGTCGTTCGACCTCGCCAGCTCATCCCCGAACGCCTTCCTGAGTTTATTGCAATTCTCAAGAGCTGCGCCTGTGTCAGACATACAACCATGCTGGAATGCTTCCAGTAACTTAGACCAACTTAATTGTAAGGCATCATACTTGCCTTGAAAGTCATTCTTTGCTTGGCCTTCCAGAAAAAGGTGAATCTTGCGAGCTAAATCCTGTTGAACGATCAAGTCTTTGTAAATCGCCCCAGGCTTTGCTGCCCTTTTATCGCCTAGATAGTAGAGACCAGCACCAGAACCTTCTACAAGTCCTATAATTCCCGGAAAATTCTCGAGGGTTGAAGGGGTCAAATGATAATCCATCGCCTTGGAAAAACTCTCCTGAATAGTCCCCAACGCGATCTCATTCTTTGACAAAGGCGACTTAAGGGTCGTGGCTATGGGCGCTCTGGCCTCTTCCTGGAGAAAATGCTGGAGTACTGAATCTGTCTCCATGGAACGCTTAAGCTTAGACCTGTCTTCAGGACTGAGTTCCTTTTGAACTGGTGATTGAACCTGCACAGCTGAGGAAGGATTCTCTAGACAAACGTCTGGGGTAGACGCAAAAGACGGCGCCGCGAGCATAACTGCAAGCAGCACGGATCTGTTAAAAATATTTGTGTTATACATAACAATCAAACCTATAAGAATATAATAAACAATGTAAAGGTGGAAAACCTTCTCCACATCTTATTGAATATAGTCGTTTATTTCGAAAAGGCAAGTTTTATATGTATGAGGTAAGCTTTAAGCAGGTATTCATAATAAGCATTGGAGAGCTATACTAGCAAATTGTCAGCTTTAGTCGGAATAACTCCCCGGGGTGGGGAGTTATTCAGGTATTTTTACATTGCACCGCGGGTAATAATTATGAGATAAAGGGCGGAGGCGCCAATGATAATGTATACGACTCTCGTCGCAAAGGATCCCTCGCCAAAGACTCTCGCGATCACATTGATGCCAAACACACCAATCATGCCCCAGTTAAGAGCACCCATGAAGACGAATATTCGCGCCAGAAGGGCAATAGTGTACATAACTTCCATGAATCACCTTTTTTTTGTTTGTTAAGATTTTGTGACATTGCATGATAACATCAAATTTATTGTGATGCTTGTGTTTTTTGTGTGCATTGGTAGGCTGCGGTTTTGGGGGGCTTTTGATTATTTAGTAACAGCTTATCAAATGTTGCAAGGATTAACAAAAAGTCCCAGCTTGCCTCCTCTGCGAAAGCGCATAGGCGTCAACTGAAGGCCTAGATCGCTGTAAATGGAGGGAACATCACCAGCTTGCCTCCCCTGCGAAAGCAGGGGTCCAGCGCAAAATGCGTCGCGGAGCGACTCTGTAAATCTATCCGGTGCTGCTTCGCAGCGCATTATTAGGGCTGGCCCCCTGCTTCCGCAGGGGAGGCAAGCTGGGCACTTTGTTCTATGCTTTTTTCGACTATCTTGGTTAGTGGATATAAATTTTATTAGAAAACGCGTTCCAAACTAATCTACGACCCTACGACCCTACGACCCTACCCTCAAGACCATACTGCCCAGAAGACGTAATCTCCACATCGATAATCTCACCAATCTGACTCACATCAGCATCCACATGCACACATTGCAGGTAGGCGCTTTTGCCAATGAGCTGGCCATCTTTACGGCCGATTTTTTCAAGTAGGATCGGCATGGATTTGCCTTCCCAGCTTTTATTAAACGCGCGTTGTTGTTCATTCAATAGGGATTGCAGGCGAGAGAGACGTTCCTCTTTGACCTCTTCGGGGACTTGGTAATCCAGCGCTGCGGCGGGTGTGCCGTGGCGGGGGCTGTACTTGAAGGAAAAGCTTTGGGCATAGAAGATATCGCGTACCAGCTGCAGGGTGGCTTCGAAGTCCTTCTCGGACTCTCCTGGATAGCCTACGATAAAATCTGAGGAGAATGCAGCATCCGTTTGCGCCTCGCGGAACCGGCGGATAATATCCCGGTACTCGTCGGCCGTATGACGACGGTTCATGTTCTTGAGCATATGGTCCGAACCCGATTGTACGGGCAAATGAATATAGGGCATTACAATCGCCAGGTCTCGGTGAGCCGAGATCAATTCTTCATCTACATCTCGGGGATGAGAGGTGGTGTAACGCAAACGTTGCAGTCCTGGTAGCTCCGCCAGGCGATACAAGAGACGCCCCAAGCCCCAGTCTTTTCCGTCGGCGCCTTCGCCGTGATAGGCATTCACGTTTTGACCCAACACGGTAATTTCTTTAACGCCTTTGGCCAGCAGCTGTTCAGCCTCCACAACGATATCTTTCACAGGGCGAGAAAACTCCGCACCACGGGTGTAGGGCACGCAACAGAAATGACAGAACTTATCACAGCCTTCTTGAATGGTCAGGAAGGCTGAGCTACCTTCAACGATGCCGATATCGGGTAAGAAGTCAAATTTAGGCTCTACGGGGAAATCGACGTCAAGGATCCCCCTGCCCGGCCCTGCTGTGTTGTCCAGTGAGCGAGTCGCTTGGGCGATCATTTCGGGAAGACGATGATAGGTTTGCGGTCCGAAGACCATATTTACGTAAGGCGCACGACTCAAGATCATATCACCTTCAGCCTGGGCCACGCATCCAGCCACCGCGATGATGGTGTCCTTCCCTTGAGCCGCCCGTTTGTCTTTATGACGCTTGTACCGGCCAAGATCGGAGAATACTTTCTCCGTAGCCTTTTCACGAATGTGACAGGTATTGAGAATCACCATGTCCGCATCGTTCGCTTCATCCACGGTCTCATAGCCAAGAGGCGACAACAAATCCACCATACGGCCAGAATCATAAACATTCATCTGGCAACCGTAGGTTTTAACGAAGAGCGCTTTCTTGGCAGCGGTCATGATTTATGCAGCACTATCAGAAACGATCGAAATATCCGGCGCGTCTTCAGCTTTCATGCCGATAACGTTATAGCCACAATCCACGTGATGTACTTCACCAGTTACTGCCGACGACATATCGCTAAGCAGATACAATGCCGTCTTCCCAACTTCATCAATGGTCACATTGCGTCGCAAGGGGGCGTTGTATTCATTCCACTTCAAGATGTAACGGAAATCACCAATACCAGAAGCTGCCAGGGTACGAATCGGACCCGCAGAAATCGCATTCACACGGATGTTCTGCCTGCCCAAATCCTCGGCCATATAACGAACGCTTGCCTCAAGTGCCGCTTTAGCCACGCCCATCACATTGTAATGAGGCATCACTTTTTCCGCACCAAAGTACGTCAGTGTCAGTAAGCTGCCGTTTTCTCCCATCAGCTCAGCCGCATGGCGGGAGATGGCGGTAAATGAGTAGCAGGAAATATCCATGGTATTGAGGAAATTCTCACGGGAGGTATCCAGGTAGCGACCCTTGAGCTCGTCCTTATCCGAAAAAGCGATGGCATGCACCACAAAGTCCAGGCCGCCCCACTTGTCCTTAAGGGTGGCGAATAAGTTAGCAATGCTGTCATGGTCCGTCACATCACAAGGCAAAAGGAAGTCTGACCCAACGGATTCAGCCAAAGGCGCCACGCGCTTTAAGAGGGTTTCCCCCTGATAAGTAAACGCCAATTCAGCGCCCGCATCCGCTAGAGCCTTAGTGATACCCCAAGCCAGCGAACGATCATTAGCCACGCCCATAATCAGGCCGCGTTTTCCAGACATTAACAAATTTTGTACCGTCATTGATTTATACCTTCAACGAAATTGTAATCAATGGGGACAAATATCATTTTCAGGGGGATTTGTACAGCGATATGTTGCAGGTAAGCACTGACCACAGATTCTTAGGTCAGTATGCACCACCGGTTTGTCTCCCCCGCGAAGGCGGGGGTCCAGCTCTTAATAATGTGCTGCGTTGCAGCTCTGTATAGAAATGACAGAGTCGCTGCGCGACGCATTTGCGCTGGATCCCCGCCTTCGCGGGGATGACAAACGGGGGCTTTGTGCCGTTTTTTGCGCCATATTGTTAATAGTTACAAAAAATATCCCCCACAATTGGGTATCCCTTTCCAAAACGGCCTTAATCTGATAGATAAGTATACATATGAATAAGGAACACATTATGACACCGGTTTTACGATTTGCGCCGAGCCCTACGGGGCGATTGCATGTGGGTAATATCAGCATTGCTATGCGTAACTGGCTTTTTGCGCGCAAGAATAAGGGTAAGTTCATCCTGCGTATGGATGATACGGATACGGTTCGCAATGCCCCTGAGTTTGTCGAGGGTATCCTTGAGGACATGGCTTGGTTGGGGTTGACTCATGACCAGTATTTGCACCAATCGGATCGTTTTGGCAAGTATGATGCGGCTGTTGAGACTCTTAAGAAAGCTGGGCGGTTGTATCCCTGTTATGAAACACCGGAAGAGCTTTCCTTTAAACGCAAGCAGCAATTGGCTCGCGGTAAGCCGCCTATATATGATCGGGCTGCGTTGAAACTCACCGAGGAAGACCGTGCTAAGCTTGAAGCGAGTGGTCTTAAGCCTCATTGGCGCTTTAAGCTTGGGTCGGAAAAGATTCAATGGATTGATCTGGTTCATGGCAAGGTGGAATTTGAAGGCGACAAGCTGACTGATCCTGTGTTGATACGTGAAGATGGTATGCCCCTTTATACATTGTCATCGGTGGTGGATGATGTGGATCTGGGTGTGACTCATATTTTCCGGGGCGATGACCACATTGCTAATACGGCTGTTCAGATTCAGTTGATAGATGCACTGGGTGGGGATGGTTCTAAATTTACCTTCTGCCACATGCCTTTGCTGACCGATGCGACAGGTGCGGGGCTTTCTAAACGTACGGGCAGTCTCAGCATTCAAAACATGAGAGAAGATGGTATTGAGCCGATGGCTATATTGTGCCTTCTATATTCTTTAGGTACATCTGAATCCCAGCATATTACCTTTGATCTTAACGAGCTGGTGGAACGATTTGAAACGGCTCACATTAATCGTTCCTCGCCGAAGTTTTCTTTTGAAGAATTGCTGCATGTGAACGAAAAGTTGCTACACCACATGCCCTATAGCATGGCGCAGCCGCGTCTGAAAGAAATGGGGTTGGAGCTCGATGAGCCCACTTGGGATCACTTGAAGGCTAATATCAAGAAGTTCGCGGATATCCGCCACCAACATGATGTTTGCTTCGGTGAGATCACGCCGATTATAGAAGAACCCGATTTCATCAAGCAAGCGCTGGAGCTTTTGCCAAACGAGCCGTGGGACGAGAACACCTGGGCTACGTGGACGGGCGCTATTAAAGAGAAAACGGGCCGCGCCGGCAAGCAACTGTTTATGCCACTGCGTCAGTGTCTGACCGGTGAAGCCCATGGCCCTGAGATGAAGTATTTACTGCCCTTGATCGGTTATAAAAAGACCGTGGCACGTTTGGAAGGAAAACAGGGATGAAGTTTCATAACTCACTCACCCGCGACAAGCAAGATTTTACCCCCCTCGATCCAGCCCACGTGCGCATGTATGTGTGTGGCCCAACGGTCTATGACCGGGTGCATATTGGCAATGCTCGCCCCGTTGTGATCTTTGACACGCTCTATCGGCTGTTGCAGATGAAGTACGGCCAGATAACCTATGTGCGCAATATTACCGACGTGGACGACAAGATTAACGCCCGCGCCATGGAAAGCGGTATCAACATCGGCCAACTCACGGAAGAGACGACTAAGTATTTTCATGAGGACATGGCAGATCTTAATGCCCTGCCCCCAACCATTGAGCCCAAGGCTACAGGCCACATCCCTGAGATGATCGAGCTCATCGAGACCCTTATAGCTAAAGGTTTGGCTTATGAGGCTGAAGGTCACGTCCTGTTTTCCGTAGCCAATGATCCCGATTATGGCATTTTGTCAGGACGCAATCGTGAGGATATGATTGCGGGTGCTCGGGTAGAAATTGCTCCTTATAAACAAGATCCGGCGGATTTCGTTTTGTGGAAGCCTTCGGAAGAAGGTATCCCAGGCTGGGACAGCCCTTGGGGATTTGGTCGCCCGGGATGGCACATTGAGTGCTCTGCCATGAGTTGCAAATACCTTGGGGAGACATTCGATATTCACGGTGGTGGTCAAGATCTCATGTTCCCTCATCATGAAAATGAAATCGCTCAGTCTACGGGTGCTTTTGGCAAAGACACATTCGCTAAAGTCTGGCTCCATAACGGTATGATCACCGTGGATGGAGAGAAAATGTCGAAATCCTTGGGCAATTTTATTACGGTCAGGCAAGCACTGGACAAATATCCGGGCGAGATGATTCGATATATCCTGCTGTCTGCTCATTATCGGCAAGCATTGGATTGGAATGAGACCCTTGTAGGACAATCCCAGAGCAGTCTTAATCGACTTTACGCAAGCCTTCGGGATGTCCCTGAGGATCTAGAACTAACTATCTCTCACGAAGTCATCGCGGCGCTGGAAGACGATATCAATACTCCCCTAGCCTATTCCAAGCTGTTTGAGATTTGCACCCAGATCAATAAAGCCAAGACTCCTGAACAGCGTCATAAGCTGCAGGCCTTACTTAAGGGATCTGCCCAGCTTATGGGCTTTTTATACCTGACATCTGACCAATGGTTCAAGGGAACCGCCGGTGATGATGTGGAGGAAATCGAAGGTATGATCAAAGGCCGCCTGGAAGCCCGCGCGGCTAAAGATTTCCAGAAAGCTGACGAGATACGTGATGCGCTGGTGGCAAAGGGTTTAATCCTGGAAGATACTCCCGAGGGGACCTTGTGGCGACGCAAATAATGAATCAGCCTGTCGTTATATTAGTCAGACCCCAAATCGGCGAGAATATCGGCATGTCTGCTCGGGCGGCCTATAATGGCGGCCTGACTCACCTGCGTTTGGTTAATCCCAAAGAACCATGGCCGAATCCTAAAGCCATAAAGCCGGCTGCAGGTGCCCATGTGATTCTGGACGAAGTACAGGCATTCGATCGCCTGGAAGACGCCGTGGCGGACCTGCATTATGTCCTAGCCACATCCGCCCGCCCCCGCGACATGGCTAAGCCGGTCTATAACGCGGAAAGTGCTATCAAAAAACTCAACGAGATGATCCAACAGGGACACCAAGTCGGCATCATGTTTGGCCCAGAACGCACGGGTCTGGATAACGAAGACCTCAGCCGCGCTGATGGCCTCATCGAAATCCCGATGAATCCTGATTATTCCTCCCTGAACCTCGCTCAGGCTGTTCTGGTCATGTCCTATGAATGGATTAAGCACATCAACAAACGGCCAGAGGTCAGCCTAGAGCACCATGACACCCTCGCAACCAAACAAGAAATCATTGAGTTGTTCGACCATCTCGAACACGAGCTCGACCGCTCTGGCTTCCTAAGGGTGCCGCACAAGCGGGATACGATGGTACGCAACATCCGCAACATGCTCCTGCGGGGCGAGTTTACGTCCCAGGAAGTCCGGACTTTGCGTGGGATTATCGTGAGCCTAGTGGACCCATATTATAGGGATAGGAAGATACCTGAGGGATAGTATGGGCGCAGCTGGTTAATTATGTAGTAGCCCCATCTACCATAGTGTTGAATAGCTGCCACGAGCTCCCAGCTAGTCATCCCCGCGAAGGCGAGGATCCAGCTCTTATAATGCGCTGCGAAGCGGCTCAGTTTAGAAAGTACAGAGTCGCTCAGCGACGCATGTTGCGCTGGATCCTCGCCTTCGCGGGGTTGGCTAGCTGGGAGGTGTAATAATCTCTGGTAATATATCTCTTAATAAATCTCTGATAATATTTGGTGAGTGTTCCAATAAGTAAGTAATAAGGAGCTAGAGATGAAGTTCGGTCACATAGCCATCGCCAGCCTATCATTATTATTTGCGGTCTCACAAGAAACGTACGCGACCAACTGTGATGGTGAGCCTAATAAATTAACCACTAGCCCAGCCACAACTTCCGCAGGGGAAGCCCTCGAAGCAGCGCAACCTTCCGCTATTGTTTCTAAGCTAGAGGTAGATCAAATTCTTATGATCCCAAAGCCTCTCTGGATAATGATCGGCAATGAATCACGGAATACCGTTAACCTCAAATTGGCCTGCAAGTTTTTGAACTCACTCAAATATAATACCCTAAGAGTTCTGACATTTACCCGAAAATATCCGGAGACGGCTCAGGAAACCGCCGACCGAATTAGTCTAGCATTGAGTTCTATGGGAGATGATATCCAGGTATTGAACTTATACCAATTAAAGCCAAATGGAGATTTTGGATTATTCGCTAGGATCAAAATCGCAGATCAATTTAAAGCGTTTATAGATGGTCTGAATAAAAAAGGCGTAAGAGAGATCAAGCGTATAGTATTAAGAGCAGACACAATTGTTCCTATTAATTTAAAAGACTTTCTAATAGAAAACAATTTTGGGCCGGATATCTTGGAATTCCTTCCATACGCAAAAGGTTGTGATGAAGTATTTAACAATGTGGAATTAGATGACAGGCAAATAAGACTGTTAATAAAACTCTACAGGTGCAACCACCCAGAAGATTATCACACATCGATGCGACCCTTGGATTTGTCCGGTTACATTTATCGCCCCCACAGGCCCCTCTCCGCTCCTATACCTTTGGACAATCGCTTAGTTGCTATGCTGGATCTGTATGGCCAAATTACGGCCACTAAAAATGGTAAAGGCTTGATGCAAAGGGTGCTGATTAAGCATGAATTAAGACAGCGCCTACATTATTTAAGTGACTTTCCAGATCTCATGGCGATGATTAGGTATATGTGCTGTTCTAATCTCTATACCTGCTCGGACATTTTTAATCGTGCCCAAGGCCGTTACTACGACTGGGAAGAACCTAAAAATTGGGCCAGCTTTTTCCGCGCGATTAGCCATAAAGATACAATTAAGATGTTGGCCCTTCTGAGAGCCTTTATTCCAGAATATGATGAGTCAGCTGATTTTTCCGATGGGGTACTGACACTTCTCGCCATAGGAACACCGGTCGTAACCGGCAGGAATGATGTTGGGTGCATATCCCGTAAAACTCTATTTGTCTGTTTTTGGACTTGCCTTGGCCATTATGACAAAGACAAGCAATATACGCTTCTTAAAAGACTTTTACCGATTATAAGCCTTCAAAAAATTGGGGAAGAAATAAGTTCAGAATCAGAAGCCGTCAAAGAGATCATAATGGCCTTGTTTTATGGTTTCGACATATTGATGGACCCTCCCTTCTCAGACCTAACGGATGAAGAATATGATGCTTTTGTTGTGTATTTCCTGGAGAAACACTCGGATGTGAACCCTCTGTCAAGATGGGAATATGCCTACGCGAAATTAGTAACAATACTTGAAGAATTTCAACGCCACAAACGTGAGTCTGCTGCTAATCAATAACCTGAACGGAAAAAACCTGTAAAGACCTTAGACAGCCCCGTGGGCTTTATGTTAGTTACATGCAAGGAGAGAATAAATGAAATATAGTTATATAGCCATCACCAGCCTGGCGTTAATGCTGGTTGGTCCACAGGACACGTACGCGACGCGTGCTCTTGGTGAACCTGACGAATTGACAGCATGCGCACCTTCCGAAGGGGAGCCCCTCGTTGCAGCGCAACCTTCCCATACTATTTCAAAACTAGGAGTCAACCAGATTCTTAGATTCCAAAGCCCCTTTTGGAGCGGATAGGCAATGAATCAGGGAATACCATTAACCTCAAAAGGGCATGTCGTTTTTTGAACTCACTCAAGTATAATACTGTACGGGTACTAACCCTTCCACGAAACTTTCCGGATCCGCCTGAAGAAGCAGCTCCCGATATCGTAAAGCAATAGAAACCAGGGGAGATGATGTACAGGTATTGAACCTATACCAATTACAACCAGATAAGGATTTGGCGTTATTTGGTAACTTCGTGGAAGCCGAACAACTCAAGGCTACAATAGAATGTATGAATAAAGGCCGGGTAAGAAATATCAAACGTATCGTATTAAGAAAAGGCATGCCTTTAATAGGAACTGCAGGCCAACTACCAACTGCAGGCCAACTAGAATCTGTGGACCAGCTATTAGAACAAAATAAAATCGAGCAGGATTATCTTGATTACGCAGCAGGTCTTGATCAGATATTTAGACTTGTCGCTCTAGAGGACGGGCAGATCAGACTGTTAATTGAACTATATAAGGGTGACACCCATAGGCATGCCTCTGGGAATTATTATGTACACGGCGGTGAGTTAGAATTGTCAGAATACATGGCGCCCAAAGCGGACCCAGCTTTCCCGATGGATCATCGTTTAGCTGCTATGCTGGATTTATATGGTCAAATTACGGCGACTAAGGATGGTAAACGTTCTATAAAAATTATGCGTTTAATGCGTGACCCTCAACAAATGGTATACTTCAGACACTGCCTGCAACGCTTAAGTGATTCTCCTGATCTCATGGCCATGATTAAGTACATCTGCAGTTCTTATCTGTGTCATGGCCAGGATCTGTTTCATCCTTTTTATTTATCACATTATTCTTCTAAAGAATGGATCAAGCAGTTTGATCAGGTTTGTCACAGAGATACTATGCAGATGTTCGCCCTACTACGAGCCTTTATCCCAGAATTTGATAAGGATACTGATTTTCGCGATGGATACCTGACAGATTACGCCTTGCGTTCATACGTCGTCGTTCACAGGGGCTATATTGGTTACGTAACCCGTATGGAGCTATTTTTGCAATTTATAAGAGCCCTTGGTCAATTCGACAAAAGCCAGCAATATGTATTGCTGAAAAGACTATTGCCGATTATAAGCTTGAAGAAAATTGGAGAAGTAAGCGAACATGTATTGCCAACCTCGCTATGCCAGGAAATCATAGAGCGGGGCTTGAAAACCGTGAATCAACCTGCTTTCTTGAGCCTTGCAGATGAAGATTATGATGACTTTGCGGCGTATTTTCAGGAAGAACATAGGGATGTGAACCCGCTTTCAAAATATGAAAACATGGGCACGAAATTACTGAGCTTTCTGGAAGAGTTTCAACGTCACAAGGGTGGGTCTGCTGCTAAGCATTGACCTGAGAGGGATTCGCCTGTAAAGACCTTAGACAACCCCGTGGGCGGTATGTTAGTTAAATGTAGGGAGAGAGTAAATGAAGTATGGATATTTAGCCGCCGCCAGCCTAGCGTTAATGCTGGTTGGCCCGCATACGTATGCAACTAAAACTAATGGTGAGCCTGATGAATTTGCCACAAGCGCAGTTGTACCTTCTGAAGGTGATGCACTCGCAATTCCGGAACGCCCCAATCTTAGGTTAGCTTTAGCAGATTGCCCGCTACGCAGCTTGCCAGGAGACGTTTGGCAACAGATCGGCAATGAATCTCGGAATACCATAAGCCTCAAATTGACATGCAGATTTTTTAATTCGCTTACATTTAATACCGTGAGAGATCTTACACTCCCCCGAAATTTTCCGGATACGCCTGAAGAAGCCGCAGAGCGATACCTTAAAGCATTAGAAACCAGGGGAGATGATGTTCAGGTATTGAACCTGTACCAATTACATCCAAATAAGGATTTTGGATTATTTGGTAATTTTCAGAATTCAGTAGTACTTGAGTCCATAATAGATACCATGAATCAAGGTCGGGTGAGAAAGATCAGACATTTCGTATTCAGGACGTTTAATACAGTAGTGACAATGGACTACGATCTTCTTCAGAGGGGGATTACAACAGAATACCTAGACTCTGTAGAAGTCATAGATCAGATATTTAGTCGTGTTGCTCTAAATGACAGGCAGATCAGGCTGCTTAGACAACTTTATAGAGGCCCCCATTGGCGTAAGGGCGTGCTCGAATTGTCACATTACATCCCTCCCTACAACTTCGACGTCAATCCAGACTATACGCCGTTTCCTATGCCGTTGGACTCTCGCTTAGTTGCGATGCTGGATCTATTTGGTCAGATTACAGCGACTAAGAAAGGAAAAAGTTTGTTTGAAGTAATATATTGCAAGGTATTCCTGAGGCATTGCCTTCACTACATAACTGATCATCCAGATTTAATGGAGATGGTGACATATATCTGTTGTTCTGAACTGTGTGACGCTGGGTTCCTGTTTGGTGATAATTATGACCCTAATAGGTGGGCCTATATTTATCACAAGATCAGTCATAAGGATACTATAAAGATGCTTACTCTTCTGAGAGATTTTATTCCCAAATATGATGAAACTGATTTTTGCGATGGCGTACTAAAAGTGAACGACTTGGATGCCTTGAATAGATATGTCGTAACTAACAGGAATGGTGTTGGTATATCTCGTAGACGGCTATTTGAGTGTTTTGTAAATGCCCTTAGCCTTTGCGACAAAACCCAGCAATACGTGTGTCTTAAAAGACTACTGCCGATTTTAAGCCTTCGGAAGATAGGGGATGTAATCAAAGATGTATACACGAATTCGCGAATCAATACTGCTTTGTGGCGCGGGTTGCGTGCCGTAAATCAAGCTGCTTTCTTGGAAATAACAGATGAGGAATATGCTGCTTTTGCGGTGTATTTCCAGAAAGAACATAAGTATGTGAACCCTCTTTCAAAGGAAGAGGGTACGAGAAAGAAATTAGCGACTATTCTCGAAAAATTTAGACAGGATACAAGCAAGCTTAATGCAAATCAATAACTCGAGAAGATACAATATGTTATGACTTTAGACGACCTCACGGTCGCTGAGTTAATGGAGTAGAATAAAGATGAACTATTGTTATCTAGCCTTTGCCAGCCTAGCGATCATGTTGGGCTGGCCTCAAGAAAGTTGGGCGAGTAATGCTGAAGGAGAACCTGATGTATTGACCACAAGTGTAAGCGCATCTTCTGAAGGGAAGGCCCTAGAAGAAACGAAACGCCCCAATTTCAAGTTAGCTCTAGCGGCCTGTCCATTGCGCGACTTGCCAGGAGCCTATTGGATACAGATCGGCAACGAATCTCGTAATACCATTAACCTCAAATTGGTATGCAGATTTTTTAACGCGCTCACATTTAATACTGTGAGAGATCTTACACTTCCCCGAAACTTTCCGGATGCGCCTGAAGCAGCCGCCGTCCGATATCTTCAAGCGTTAGAAACCAGGGGCGATGATGTCCAGGTATTGAACCTGTATCAATTACAGCCAGATAAAGATTTGGCATTGTTTGGTAATTTCAAGAATGTAGAAGCACTTAAGGCAATAATAGATGCTATGAATAAAGGCCGCACAAGAAATATCAAACGTTTCGTATTAAGAAAAGGCTTGGGTTTTGCGATTTTATTAGGACCTATAGGCCAGCTACTGTATGTTGGCCAACTATGCAAACAAAATGAAATTACGTTTGAATACCTTGACTACGAGAATGGTTGTGATCAGATATTTAGTCGTGTGGCTCTAGATGACAGGCAGATCAGGCTGTTAATAAAACTCTTCACAACTAGTTTCCTAAATGGTGAGAGGAGGTTCACAGTGGCACGATACCTTAAGCCCGACGCCGACAATCACCTTCCAATGGATCATCGCTTGCTTGCTATGCTGGACCTATATGATCAAATTACAGCGACTAAAAATGGTAACGCTTTGATTGAAAGAATGACTTTCAAGGCTTACTTAAGACACAACCTTATGTTTATAAGCAATCGTCCCGATCTCATGTCTATGATTAGTTATATCTGTCGCTCTAATCTGTGTCATGGCGAGTCCCTGTTTAATAGCCCGTATTCGTGCGCTGGCTGGGCTGAGACATTCGATTTGATTTGCCATAACAATACAATGGAAATGCTTGCTCTTCTGAGAGTCTTTATTCCTGATTTTGATGAGGCGACTGATTTCCGGGATGGAGTCCTGAGGGTGGCAGCTTTGGAAGCATCTGTAGTGACTTGCGGGTTTAATTTTAGTCACCTATCTCGTATACAGCTATTTAAGTGTTTTGTATCTGCCCTTGGCCACTTCGATAAAAGCCAGCAATACCTGCTTCTTAAAAGACTCCTGCCGATTATAAGTCTTCGGCAGCTTGGTGACGTCCTCCTAGAGGTAGATTCGACTTCCCGCTGCACTAATGCTTTAAGATGCGGTTTGCTAGCCGTGAATCAACCTGCTTTCTTGAGCTTAACAGATGTGGAATATGCTGCTTTTGCTGTTTATCTTCAGGAAACATATAAATATCTAAGACCTCTTTCAGGGGATGTGAGCATGGAAGCAAAATTGATGACCATCTTCGAAAGATATCAACGCCAAAAAGGTGGGCTTGCTGCAAATAAATAAGCTGGCGAGATTATAATACCCCTCGCTCTACTTGACATTGCATTGGACATCATATTGAATATCTTCATGGCCTAGAACAATATCGGTGACAGCAATGAACAAACTAACAATACTATGTGCACTCGTTTTTTTAGCTCTTTCGGCAGATCACGCAACTGCTGATGTTGTTTATGGAAACGACACAAGCCAGAACTCGAGCTCTTATTCAAACGAACCAGTTGTATATGTTCGTTCTGGTGAGAGAATCACGGATGTAGATATAATCTCGAATGAATTAGCTTTAGCCAATGAAGAAAACGCACGTCTCAGAAAACAACTTGCCGCGCAAAGGAACCAGCAGGCAGGACAACTATCTGTGTGGCAACGGCTGAAGAATTTTCTCACCAGCAGATCTCTTCAATAAACTATGGTACTGCCCCAATAAATAAAGTAAAAAAACGCTTGCCTTCCCCATGAAACCGGGCTAAATTCGCGCTAATGTCGCTATGGGAATGGTTCCCGTTGCTTCCTTGCCGACTCGTCGGCTTTGGGGTGGAAGCCCCGAATATCCAAAAGGAGAAATATAATGCGTTTTTACGAAAATGTATTTATCGTGCGTCAGGACCTCTCACCTGCACAGGTACAGAGTCTGACCGATACGTACACAAAACTTATCACCGATGAAGGTGGTGAGGTTTCCAAGGCCGAATACAGCGGCCTTCGCCAGATGGCTTACGCCATTCGCAAGAATTCCATGGGTCACTACACGTTGCTGAACATTACAGCTAAGCCTGCAACCATCCTCGAGCTCGAGCGTAAAATGCGCTTGAACGAAGACATCTTGCGCTTTCTGACTGTCAGCGTGGAAGAGCTAGATCCAAATCCATCGGTTCTGACACAACAGGTCCGCTTTGGTCGCGAGCCCTACAGCCCTAACCGGGGTGGCGGACGCTTCAAACGCGATGACGAAGAGACTGAAGTTGTAGCAGTAGAAGAGACCGTAGTAGCCGTTGAGGAGGATGCATAAATGCCTAGACAGAATGAGAGATCCAACGGAGATAGACCCGAACGCTCAAACGACGGTATCCGTCCGAGCCTGCATCGCCAGCTATTCAAGCGCCGCAAGACTTGTCCGTTTTCGGAAAAGGGCGCGCCAAAGATCGATTACAAGGACATTCGTGTTCTTCAAAAGTATCTGACGGAACGTGGCCGTATTATTCCTCGCCGTGTTTCTTATGTAAACTCTGAGCACCAAAGACAACTGGCTGTAGCTATCAAGCGCGCACGCCATTTGGCTTTGCTGCCGTATGTGGTGAAGTAAGACGATAGCGACAAGTTGTGGCGTAGGTATTTACTGCGGGGTGTTCTATATGGGATAGACCGTGGGTAGAAGCCTAACCCTTAGGTAGATGAATTGAAAGTAGGTAGGCCAGTGAACCGCAGGTAGTTAGTGTGGAAAAAACCCACCAGCTGGTCGTCCCCGCGAAGGCGGGGATCCAGCGCTAAATGCGTCGCGTAGCGACTCCTTATGTTTTATAAAGAGCTGCTCTGCAGCACATATCAGCTGGATCCCCGCCTTCGCGGGGATGACAAGCCGGATGGACCTTTGCTAACTTTCTACCTTCAGGATCACTTGGTATACTCGCTGGGAATAGTTACTGGCAAGATCACTGGGAATACTCGCAGGCGCTAAACAAACGGAGACCATCATCGTACAGCAAATTCGACCAGCTCACGTACTGTTTGCAGGCGTGTTCTTAGGGGCAACCTCTCAGGTGGTTGGTCCGGCGGATGCACTTTGGCAGTTTCTGTCTTTCTTCTCGGTTGTGGGACCGCTGCCCGTTTTATGGATAGCCCTACGGGATGACTTTAAAGGCGCAGCGCAAGCTTGTGGGATAGCCGTCGGCTTTGTAGGCTTCGCCAAGTTTTTATTGGACGTGCCTTACAGCCTGGCTGTGTTTATCCCTCAGATCGCGATGATTCTTGTTATCGCTCGGTACGCCCTTCTATCAAGAAAGACGGACCAAGGGGTGGAAGAATGGTTTCCGGTGGGTACCATACTGGCTTACCTGACGGGTATCGCCGTAGTGGCCATCGCCGCGATGATCGCATTAGACATTGGGACAGGAATCCCAGATGATGCTCTGAGGCAGCTGGCCAAACAGTTTGCAACTTCTAGCACGCTAGAAGATCAAATGTTTGAATCGATGAAGATGATCGTTTATTTTTATCCAGCGATCCTCTCAGTCGCTTCCATGGTGGTGGTGCTTGCTAACGCGGGTTTTGTACAAAAGGTCATGGAGCAGAGAAAGCTGAATATACGCCCAACGGGCGCCTTCAGCGGCATCAGTCTTCCGAGCTATTACCTGTGGTTCGTAGCTGGTGCGTTGGCACTCACAGTTTTAGGCTCAGGCCAACTGGGGCCCAATTTGCTGTTGCCCTTAATGTTTGGATTTTTCCTTGTGGGCCTTTCGTTGGTCCACGAATTGAATAGTCTTTACAAATTAGGTACGATATCGCTTGTCGTTTTTTATGTAGTTATGATACTTTTCGGTGGAATAGCTATCTTGGTGTGCTTGGCCGGTATAATAGAACCCTGGCTCAGGTCGCATCTACAGGTTTTGAAAATTGAGTAACAACTCATCTAGCACGTCATCTACGTGCGAAAGCCTGCGCTCCGGTGCTCACGTACCCAAAAGTACGCTCCGCTCCGGTGCTCAACTTTCACACGTAGCTAACGCACTAGCTGAGTTGTGAAGAAAATAAGGTAAATGTTTACAAAATTGGAAAGAACTAGGAGAAAGTTCAATGAAAGTAATTCTATTAGAACGTGTTGAACGTTTAGGAATAATTGGCGAAGTTGTCGAAGTAAAGCCTGGCTTTGCACGTAACTATCTGTTGCCACAACGCAAAGCTTTGCGGGCAACAAAAGAAAACATGACGCACTTCGAACATCAGAAGGCTCATATTGAGGCCGAGAACATCAAGAACCGCGGCGAGGCCGAAAAGGTGGCAAACCTGCTGTCTGACGTTGTTCTGACCCTTATCCGCCAAGCTGGCCAAAGCGCTCAGCTTTATGGTTCCGTAACGGCAAAAGACATCGCGGATACGTTCCAGGCACGCAAGGTTGATATCTCACGCCAGCAAGTTAAGATCGAGCATCCTATCAAGATGTTGGGCCTGCACGAAGTACGCATCTTCCTGCACCCTGAAGTACACATCAAGGTAACCGTAAACGTTGCCCAGTCAGAAGATGAAGCAGAAGCTCAACTGAAGGCAGCTCAGGCTGATGCAGTTGCAGAGGAAGCATTCGAAGCTGCTCCTAAAAAGAAGGCTGAAAAGAAAGCTGCAAAGGAAGACGACTCTGAAGACGAGTTGCCCATAGAAGCCGAAGAAAAAGCCAAGAAAGAAGAAGCAGCCGCGGATGAGGCTGAAGACGCTGAGAAAGAGCTGGGGCTTTAAGAATCTAAATATAAGGAGTTTCGAAAACTCGTCACAGTTTGTCATCCCCGCGAAGGCGGGGATCCAGCGCAAGATGTGTGAGCGTAGCGAACTCCTTATTTACTAAATCGAGCTGCTACGCAGCACATTATTTCGCTGGATCCCCGCCTTCGCGGGGATGACAGCCGGTGTCACCATAGCAACCTATTGCGAGTACCAACAAAAAAACCAAAACGTAGGCGGGATGCATGCAAGAGAATCAAGACCAAGCAAATCGGCCAACTAGCGACAGCGCAACAACCGGCACGGCCGTTGCTATAGCTGCTGGTACGGCCGTCACTACTGCTGCTCCTGACAAACGCTATCCACCTCATAACTACCAGGCTGAACAAGCCTTGCTTGGTGCTCTTCTCCATAACAATGCTGTATACGAAAAAGTTTCGGACATCCTCTACGCTGCTTGCTTTGCGGACGCTGCCCACGGTCGTATTTTCGAGAGCATATCCCGTCTGATTGAACGAGGCCAAATCGCAGACCCCATCACCTTAAAGGACTTTTTCTCCAAAGACGAATCCTTGGAACAAGTTGGTGGCGGCGAATACCTGGTCAACCTGGCCGCATCGGTGGTCAGCGTTGTTAACGTTCGTGAATATGCCAAGACCATTCACGACATGTACTTGCGCCGCCAATTGATTAACCTGGGTGAGGAAGTGGTCAACACGGCCTATTCCTATGACATCGACACCGATGCCAACGTCCAGATCGAAACGGCGGAGCAGCAACTATTCGATCTCGCCACCCGTGGTGAAATCGGTGGTGGCTTTATCCCCTTCAGCAAAGCACTAACCGAGGCCATCGAAACAGCCCAGATCGCCCATAAAAGCGACAGCCACATTGTGGGTATTACCACAGGCCTTAATGACATGGACCAATGGCTTGGTGGTTTGCATCCTTCGGATTTAATTATCCTTGCGGGACGACCTTCTATGGGTAAGACGGCGCTGGCAACCAACATTGCTTTCAATGCGGCTTTCGCTTACATCCAGGAAAATAGTATCGGCGGAGCGCCGGTTGCCTTCTTCTCCCTCGAGATGTCAGCCGAACAGCTCGCCACTCGTTTGTTGGCCCAGGAATCCGGTATCAGCTCCGACAAGATTCGTCGTGGCGCCATCAAGGATTCGGACTTTCCAAAGTTCGTAGAGGTATCTCGACGGGTCAGCACTATACCTCTTTTCATCGACGACACCCCTGCCCTCAGCATATCTGCCGTCAGATCCAAGGCCCGACGGCTGAAGCGTCAGCACGGCTTGGGCATGATTGTGGTGGACTATTTACAACTTCTGCAACCCCCTTTAGGCCGCAGTAACGGCAGTGATGGTCGCGTCCAAGAGATCTCAGAGATTTCCAGGTCGCTTAAAGCTATCGCCAAGGAACTAGAAGTTCCTGTTTTAGCCCTATCCCAGCTCTCTTGTGCGGTGGAACAGCGCGAGGATAAACGTCCACAGCTTTCAGACTTGCGTGAATCAGGTTCGATCGAGCAAGACGCGGACGTGGTGATGTTTGTTTATCGTGAAGAATACTACGAGGCTCGCAAAGAGCCGCCTGAGGGCTCGGAAAAGCATGCGGAGTGGATGCTTAAGATGGAACAAATCCACAATCAGGCAGAAGTGATTATAGCTAAACAACGCCATGGCCCTATCGGAAAAATTCAGTTATTCTTTGATGGTCATCTGACGAAATTTGGCAACCTATCAAAAGAGGCCCTACAGTATCATGAAGCCGCATAACCTGCATCCAATAGAGACACCGTCTATTGATATCTTGAATGATCTACCCCGCCGATGCTTCTCGGTCATGAAGGTCGATTTGGCCTCCATAGCCCATAATTTTCAGTTCCTGCAATCCCAGCTGCCGCAAGCCGTTTGCTCAAGCGTCGTCAAGGCCGATGCCTACGGCCTTGGTATGCTGGAGGTATCGCCAACCTTGGCGCAAGCGGGCTGCCAGCATTTCTTTGTTGCGACCCTGGATGAAGGTATTGCGCTTCGCAATATTCTGCCTGAGCCCAACATCTACATCCTGGGAGGTCTGCTCGACGGATGCCAGGACGATTTTTATGCCTATGGGCTGACACCGGTTCTGAATGATCTTGGCCAGATTAAACTCTGGAATAACCATGCCCGTAAGCTCAACGAAAAGCTGTCCGCTATCATCCACATCGACACAGGTATGTGGCGTCTGGGCCTGCCGCCCCAGGAAGTATTACATCTGGCCAACGAATTGGATCTGCTGAAAGCCATCGATCTCAAATTTATCATGAGCCACTTGGCCTGCAGCGATTCGCCTCATCATGACAAAAATCTGCAGCAACGAACCGCCTTTGACAAGGCGCTGTCCATGCTGCCCCAGACGCCTGCGAGCCTTGCGAATTCTCACGGCATATTCCTCGGCAATGAGTATCATTACAACTTGGTCCGTCCCGGCCGCAGTCTTTATGGCTTGGGCGCGCGGTTCTTGCGTACGGAGGGGCTGCAGCAGGCCTTGCGGGTATACGCCCGGGTGATGCAGGTCAGCGCCATAGGCAAAGGTCAAACCATCGGCTATGACGCTATGTATTGCGTGACCAAGCCCACGCGAATCGCCACTATCGCCATAGGCTACGCGGATGGCTACGTCCGCACCCTCAGTAATCATGGTCGCGTCTTCATAAATGGTTTCGAAGCCCCGGTTGTCGGCCGCGTATCTATGGACCTTATCACCGTGGACGTAGGCGAAATACCTGAATCCATTGCGATTCCTGGTGCTTGGGCTGAAATCGTTGGCGAGAGCATCTCGGCCGATGATGTCGCTTTGGCTGCGGGGACCACCTCCCGGGAGATTAGTTCTAAACTTGGCACACGTTTTCATAGGGTATATGTATAATGCAGTTTGTTGCGACCATCGGCGCCTACTTCCTGAAATTTCTCGCCACTACAGGTAGGCTCAGTATATTCATCGGCAAGTCCATCTACGAGGGCCTGCAACCACCCTACTACTGGGGTCAGTTCTGGCGCCAGCTGGTCGATATGGGCTATTATTCTTTGCCCGTGGTGGGCCTGACGGCTGTGTTCACCGGCATGGTGTTGGCGCTGCAGAGCTTTACTGGCTTTTCCCGGTTTTCTGCCGAAAGTTCCATCCCCACGGTCGTCGTTCTCTCGGTCACCCGTGAGTTAGGCCCGGTCTTGGCAGGCCTTATGGTCGCTGGCCGTATGGGTGCGGCCATGGCGGCAGAAATCGGTACTATGCGCGTCACAGAGCAGATTGATGCCTTGACGACCTTGTCCACCAATCCTTTGAAGTACCTGGTATTTCCCCGCATGCTCGCAGGCATTATTGTGCTGCCTCTCCTGGTTTTGGTGGCTGATATCATCGGCGTATTCGGTGGTTATATGATCTCCACGGTCAAGCTCGGATTCAACGCGGCCAATTATATGAGCAAGACTATTGAGTTTCTTGAGATGAAGGACGTCGTCTCAGGCCTGGTAAAGGCCAGCGTGTTTGGCTTCATCATCGCAGCGATGGGATGCTATCATGGATACTCCTCCCAGGGAGGCGCCCAAGGAGTTGGCACCGCTACAACCAACGCGGTGGTCTCCGCCTCCATTATGATACTTCTCTTTAACTATTTGCTAACCGCTATATTTTTCAGTGCCCCATGACAAAACAACCACTTATCCAAATACGTAATCTAAAAAAGAGCTTCGGCACCCACGAGGTTCTACGAGGCATTGACCTTGACCTTTTCAAAGGGGAATCCTTGGTGATTATCGGGGGCTCTGGCACAGGTAAATCCGTGCTGATCAAATGCATCCTGGGGCTTATAGAACCAGACGCAGGCGAGATCATCGTCAATGGCCAGGATGTCCTTAAAGCTGGCGCAAGAGGCCGCGCAGATCTGATGAAGCGCATCAGCATGCTGTTCCAAGGATCGGGGCTGTTCGACAGCCTCAACGTCTGGCAGAACATCGCCTTTAGTTTGCTGCACAACACGCCTATGCCCCGAAAGGACGCTAAGGCTCTCGCTATCCAGAAAATGGCAGCAGTGGGTCTGGGCGAGGCTGTTGCAGACCTATCGCCCGCTGAACTTTCCGGCGGTATGAAACGACGTGTCGCCCTGGCCCGAGCCATTATTGAAAACCCGGAAATTATCTTTTTTGACGAGCCGACCACGGGTCTGGATCCTATTATTTCCACGGTTATTAATGAACTGATCATAAAATCCGTTCGTGAGATCGGCGCCACGGCCCTGACCATCACCCACGATATGCACAGCGCCCGCCAGATTTCCGACCGCATTGCCATGATCTATGACGGCCACATCATCTGGGATGGTCCCGCCAAGGATATCGCTAAGTCCGGCAATGCATATGTGGATCAATTCGTTCACGGCCGCGCCGAAGGCCCCATCGACGTGGTAAGGTCTTAAGACATGGTGAAAGCAACAACCCAGTACATCTGCCAAGAATGTGGATCTTGCCAACCCAAATGGTCAGGACAGTGCTCCGGTTGTAATGCCTGGAATACCTTGCTTGAAGAGAAAAAAGAGGCCATTCCTAAGGGCATGTCCTTAGGTAAAGGCAAAACCATCGATTTCGTCGGCCTTGAGGGCCAAGCCAACCACTTGACGCGGCATACCAGCGGTATGAATGAGCTGGACCGCGTCTTAGGGGGCGGCCTCGTGCCAGGTTCAGCTATACTGGTAGGCGGCGACCCCGGCATAGGCAAGTCTACCCTTCTGCTTCAGATCACCGCCGCTTTAAGCTTGCGCGACCTGAAATGCGCCTACGTCTCCGGCGAGGAAGCCATTGACCAGGTCCGCCTGCGTGCGCAGCGTCTGAATGTAGAAAAAAGCCCCGTCAAACTGGCATCCGCCACCAACGTGCGGGACATCTTGTCTTCCATCGAGGGTAGCAACCAACCGGATGTTCTGATCATTGACTCGATCCAGACCATGTACGTGGACAGCCTCGATTCAGCCCCTGGCACCGTAAGCCAAGTCCGAGCGAGCGCCCTGGAATTGATTCGTGTTGCCAAGAAAACCGGCATCACCGTTTTTCTCGTCGGCCATGTCACCAAAGAAGGCATGATTGCCGGCCCTCGGGTTCTTGAACATATGGTCGATACGGTCCTGTATTTTGAAGGCGACCGCGGGCACCAGTTCCGTATCTTGCGCTCTGTCAAAAACCGTTTCGGCGCCACCGACGAGATCGGCGTCTTTGAGATGACCCAGCTGGGCCTGGCCGAAGTCGCCAACCCATCGGCACTGTTCCTCGCCGATCGTAGTGGCGACGTTAGCGGTTCTGCGGTTTTTGCGGGCATCGAAGGTACTCGCCCCGTATTGGTGGAGGTACAAGCCCTTGTGGCCCCCTCACCGCTTGGCACGCCTCGTAGGGCCGTTGTCGGGTGGGATACAGCGCGTCTGTCCATGATTTTGGCCGTACTCGAGGCTCGCTGTGGCGTCAACTTTGCCGGTCGCGACATTTACCTCAACATTGCCGGCGGCCTAAGGGTGCAGGAACCCGCCGCTGACCTGGCCGTAGCCGCCGCGATCCTTTCAGCCATCACCTCTATTCCGGTACCGAAAGAAGCCGTTGTATTTGGCGAGATTGGCCTGGCCGGAGAAGTGCGCGCCGTTGGTCAAACGGATGTGCGTCTTAAAGAGGCTTCTAAACTGGGTTTCGAACGTGCTATAATCCCCAAGAAACGAAAAAACGATTATCGAAGCGAGCATACCTTGGACCTTTCTGAAATCCATTATCTTTCAGACCTGGTGGCGCTCTTCGACACACAACAAGGAAAGGCTGCGGCTTAATGGCAAGTATAAATATGGTTGATTTTGCAGTTGTAGGGCTGCTTCTGGTTTCTGGCTTCATCGGCATTGCCCGTGGCTTCACCCGTGAGATCCTAGGCGTTGCAGCTTGGATCGGCGCGTTGTTTGCGGCCCTCTATGGCCTTGTTTTAGTCCGTCCGTTGCTCGCACCTTATATCAAAACCCCTTTCATTGCTGATGTGGTAGCCGGCGTTCTTATATTTGTGGTCGCGCTCTTCATCTTAGGATCCTTCAGCCGCAGTATTTCCCGGCACGTGAAAGGAAGCGTCCTGGGCGGCTTAGACCGCTCCCTTGGCCTCATATTTGGTGTCATTCGCGGTGGCGTGATCCTTATCATCTGTTATTTTGTCGCAACCTTGTTCTATCCCAAAATGGAAAAGTGGCCCGCGGATGTCAAAGATTCTAAGTCGTATCCTTATGTCGTTGATGGTACGGATTGGCTCAAATCCTTGATGCCAGAGGATATTATAAATAAATTAGGACTCAAGGATAAACCCGAGGAAGTCGCCACTCCCAAGGATAAAGCCTTAGATCAGGTAGTCTCCGCACTCTCTCAACCCAAGGCCGCCGGCTTTAACAAGGATGAGTCCGCTAAAAAAAGAGACGGCTGAGCCCGAAAAAGGAAGAAGGCTACCCCAAGCCCACCGGGATGATATGGGCAAACTGGTAAAGAACAATGAGTAAAAGATTAGAAGGTAAACTGGCGCTGATTACAGGCGCGTCGGCTGGTATTGGTGCAGCCGTTGCAGAAGAATATGCTAAAGCAGGTGCCGACCTGGTCCTGGTAGGCCGTAATACGCAAGGTCTGGAGGCAATCGACGACATCGTCCAGTCCCATGGCGTTAAAGCTACCTTGGTGCCCATGGATCTGCGGAATTTTCAATCCATCGACGAGATGGTCTTTGCCATTGCTGCACGTTTTCAAAAGCTGGACATCGTCGTTGGTAATGCAGCCGTCTTGGGCCCTTTGGGCCCCATGACCGATAGCTCACCGGAAGCTTGGCATGAGGTCATGGACATCAATCTCAATGCCAACTGGCGACTACTCAAGATGTGTGATCCTCTTCTCAAGAAAGCACCCGCAGGAAGAGCTATTTTCGTGACATCTGGAGTTGCCCGGCAGGTGATACCCTATATGTCCGCCTACGCCGTCAGCAAGGCCGCCCTAGAGTTTATGGTTAAGACTTATGCAAAAGAAGTCGAAAACACATACCCCAACCTGCGCGTTAACCTCCTCGATCCAGGCGTCGTGCGCACGAAAATGAGAGCCCAAGCGGCTCCCGGAGAAGATCCCATGACCCTGCCAACGCCCTCACAAATAGCAGGAGCCTTCGTAGACCTGGCTTCCGATGAATGCCGTCACCATGGTGAGGTTGTGTTTGCACAGGGGTAAAAGATTAAGACTTTCACCCCCCGCAGCCGTCATCCTGACGGACGACCGCGAAGCGGGCGGTAGTGAAGGATCCAGTCAAACATGTGTGAGCGCAGCGAACTCCTTATAAAAACTCTCGCCCCAAACAAGGAAGTTTCGAGTGAAGCTTCGCTTACGCAATTATGCTGGATCCTTCGCAGCAACGCTTCGCTTATGCCGCTTGAGGAAGACGGACCCCGGGGCAGAATTAAGGTTTAAATAGCCCAAGAAAGGTACAAAAAATCACGAACTTATCTTTTCTCACATAAATATCAATAAACTGTTTGACAAGAACCCTGAGATCATTATAGTTTGTGGCATATATGAATATGCTAGATGGAATGAAAATTAATGACTAAACGCATTCAGGCTAAATATAAAATTGACCGCCGCTATGGTGTTAACCTCTGGGGTCGCCCAAGAGTCCAGTTAACAAGCGGGCCTATGGTCCTGGACAACATGGCGCTAAGCCTAAGAAGCTTTCAAACTATGGTGTGCAGCTTGCCGCCAAGCAAAAGCTACGTGGCTACTACGGTAACATTACCGAACGCCAATTCCGTAAGATCTACAAAGAAGCAGAACGTCGTAAGGGCGATACTGGTGAGAACCTCATTGGTTTGTTGGAGCGTCGTTTGGATGCTGTTGTATACCGCATGAAGTTTGCAGCAACAGTGTTTGCATCTCGTCAGATGATCAACCACGGTCACATTCTCCTTAATGGTAAGCGTGTGAACATCCCTTCCCAACAAGTTAAGGAAGGCGACGTGGTTGAGCTTCGTGCACGTATGCATGAGAACCCCAACGTAATGGATGCCTTCAAATCCGCCGAGCGCGATTTCCCTGAATACATCCAAGTCGACGACAAAAAGATGAAGGGCACGTTCGTTCGTGTACCTACACTGTCTGAGGTTCCTTACGCAGTGCAGATGGAACCAAACTTGGTGATCGAGCACTACTCAAGGTAAGGCTGCGCTTAAGCTTTCCGAACCGAATACAAAATCCCGGCTTAGGCCGGGATTTTTTTGTTGCTATGTGGGCATGCTCACCCAAAAGAAGAGGCCCCCATGCTCACCCAAAAGAAGAGGCTCTTATGCAAAACGGGTGGGTTTCGGGTGGGTTTGATGTGATCTTCTGCCCCCCAGCTCCCGTCATCCTGAACGGACGACCGCGAAGCGGGCGGTAGTGAAGGATCCAGTTAGACATGCGTCGCGTAGCGACTCTGCTTATAAATAGTTCAAACAAGAAAGTGAAACAGCCAGCCGTCTTGATGATGACAAACAAGATGATTGGGACAATGTAAAGCAGAGTCGCTTCGCGACACATGTTTGACTGGATCCTTCACTACCGCCCGCTTCGCGGTCGTCCGTTCAGGATGACGTCTGCCGGGAATATTCGTTTTGCTAATTACCCTTACTTACGTTCGTTCTGGCATAATGCTCACCCACCTGTTTTGCATAATAAACAGATTTTATTGTCTTGCAAAAACCAGTACGAACATACTTAATACTATACACCCCAAACAGAACCTGATATATTACGCCTGGTCAATTCATCAAGTTTATTTAGTTTGCGTGTTAAAAGGAATCGAACATATGTTTAAGTTTCATCTATTGCTTGCCGGTGTTTCCGCACTAATTATCACAAGCCCAACGCTCTGTTCAAATCAAGGCACACCCGAAAAGGGCGAGCCAGTCGAGCCACGTGTGAGTAGCACTCAACCTATGTCCAGAAGTCAAGCAGGTCCCATTGATGTCACGATCATGCCATCAGAGAGATCTAAAAGTTTCTTCGACTCGCTATTGGCTGTCAAAAATGAAGAGCGGAAAAAAGCAGAAGCCTTACTGGCAGCCAAGGCTATGCATATAGAACAACAAAGGGCGCAAATAATCAGTATGAGCAGAGCGTTTGCATGGCAATCCTGGCAACTGCTAAGCGATCTAAAACTTAGAAAGCATGTCCTGGCCTGCATTGACCAAGGCAATAAACTCCCTCAAGAGACCGTTGCTAAAATACTTGATCAGCAGCCGAATGACCCATATTTTATTGACTTGGAAGAGGCCTTCTATGAAGTTATTAAAGAGGAACTTCAATCACATCGGAACGGTATAAAACGGAATCAACTATTTTAGAGGCTTGGAAAAAGAACTTTGATTCATTCACGAGACTTACCGGCTTCAATGGTATGTTAGCCGAGTATATGAGGAGCGGTATACTACCCTTGCAACTCAGAAAAATAATTAATCAGCATGACCCAGAACACCGGGACAGGATGGCCCTGTTCTACAAGCAATGATTAAGATCAATACATGCATGACCAAAAAACGGGAAACAAAAAGCAAAACCTTACTCGAGAACAGCAGGTCATTCAGATCAAGACCAAAATGATTAAGGACCGTATGGCACGAATTAGCAAACAGGTTGCGGAACTAGATGCCATAGATTGCGATGAGATTAGGCAGCAAGTTCAAGAGATTACAAATAAACAAGTTCAAGAAACGATCCTACATATGCTTAATTTAGTAGAAAAAGACATTGGTGAAGTGGGATAATAGGGGAAAGGATCAAGGAATCTATGAAGCTAGATTCCATTGATAACAGGGGCAAAGATATTGAGGCCCATGAAAAGCATCAGCAAACGCTCTTTGATGAGATATCAATGAGCTACCAAGAACTGTTCGCCCTTCTAATTGCAAACAAACCTAAGAAGCAGGCGGTCCAAGCTCAACCTTCCCTGCCTATTGAAGTGCAAAGCACCAAAAGAATCAAGCCCCCAAAGGCCAAGATCAAGCGCACAACGTCCATGGAAAACATTTCACAGGCCGCCACAAGCCGAGCTTGTCCAGTGCGGCAGAGCCTGTAACTAAAAAAGAAAATGCCAATCCCTTGCGATTTAAATCAGGAAATATCGCTGAAATACTCTATACGCAGGGCGGAGAAGACAGAGGCAGACCCCGCGGATTCTGACAGCAATGAAAACGGCTTCCCTCATGTTAAGGCCGTTGAACTCCTTCAGACTATTGGACGCCTCCCAGGGCAACCTCTTCCGACTGATCATGAATCTTGTCATCCTACCCCGGAGCAGATCTTCACAAGTTGGAATCCGATCGGAAAGGTCAATGCTCTATCAGAATCAACCGAGGCTTTAGAATTTGCTTTACAAAGGGTGATGGTGCTTTTTCGGACGTTGAAATTGTTAACTATCACTAATTCTCAAATTCACATTTTATCCTGACTTAAATAAGGTCGTGCTTATTTAAGTCAGGTTCATATAAGGATGGGTACTCTTACCCTGGTTGTTAAGGGCGTTTACCGTAGCCGATCATATTGATTAACTACCCAGCCCAGTAATTATCCCTAGGGCCTACGCATGAAAAAGAAATCTATATTAGGAAGCACGCGCTCCCAGCATGTCATCCCCGCGAAGGCGGGGATCCAGCGCAAAATGCGTCGCGGAGCGACTCTTTTATCTATACAGAGCTGCTCCGCAGCACTTATCAGCTGGATCCCCGCCTTCGCGGGGATGACTAGCTGGTATTAGGTGCGCTTCTGATTTTCATGCATAGGCCCTGGTAATTATCCCATACCCTCTAGACGGGAATAAAAATGTCTCCTATACTGTCATGTAAACAGGGGGACAGAGCTATGCCTAACTACTCCATCCGATCTATATCTGCAGCTTTTTTTACATGCCTTTTCTTGATTGCTACTGGCCATGCTAGTGACTTAAACAGAAGTGGCAGTGCACACTTCAATCTAGATCTAGATTCCCCGACTTTGCCTAAGGCGCCGTTTATCATAGGACCGGGCTCCAATCCAACAAATGTACACGCAACTGATGAAGTGCAGCTAGAGGCTCCTAAACCCGTTGCACCCAAATTGCTTATCATGATAAGGCGTAAGGATCTTCCCCCTTCATATGCGTTTGTAGAAGATAGAAAACGCGGCCGAGAAGAAGCCGAAGTCCTGTTCGATGGGGCCTCTGAAAGCGATGAGAATGCAAATAGCCGTGAGCACAAAACCCAAAAAAGCGAAGAAGTCTCATTGCCGAAATTACCTTCAGGAAGATTAAAAGTACATATAATGACAAAAGGGGAACAGAAGGAGCGTACACTCCTGCAGGGAGATAAGCATTGCAGAATCCTCAAGGTTCTTCGTGACCGCTCACCAGATGCTCTTACTATTGCGGAAATTCTCGAATCAGCCACAGTGGAAGGTCTCGATAAGTATAATTTAAAGGCACATTATCTATACAACCAGCTCCAGTATAAATGGCTGCGGGAAAAAAATGATAAATACACTATTACCAGTTTTGGAAAAGAAGCATACGCCGATATGGCTGAACAACTCTCCCTGGCCGCTCAGTCCGATTCTTCTGAACCGACGGGGTCCTATGGATCCTCTGAGGAAGGATCATCCAACCATGATGACGATGAAGACTACGGTGACAACGATGAGCAAGATGCTCAGCCTATGCAGCTCTTAGAAGATCGAGAGGACGAGCAGCCGGCAGACGAGCCTGAGCAGTACAGTCCACTCGAAGGCCTGAATGAAAAATTGCAAAAACACATTATGGAGCAGGTTCTTGGGCGTATTCTACCGGATACACTGAATGACCCCTCCGTTGGGGCCGCAGTCACGTTAGCAACCAGTAAGGTATTGTTCAGCGCTATCAACAGAGGCCTCATGGCGGAATTTGGCTTAACCTCCACGACCACCCTAGACGATTTTGTCAGGAATAGGCTCAATCTGTTGCTACAGATCTCACTTAAAGATAATTAAAAGGACTGCGTAAGCTAAACATGCCCAAACTCAACCACTGCGAGGTTTGTAAAAAAGAATTTAAGATGAACGACCTGTTCCCATTGGAATTGGTGGACGAAAGTCTGCTGCAGAAAATGGAAACAGATATACCGGATATGGATACCAAAGGCTATGTCTGTGTCCCAGACTTGCAACGCTATCAGCAAGCCAGGACCCGTGAGCTCCTGGAGATGGAGGTCGGCGAACTCGACGAGGATGAGGAAGAAGTTCTCGATTATATCCGCTCGAACCACATCCTGACGGAAGACGTCAACGAAGAATATGATGAGTCCCTGACCTTGGGCCAACGGGCAGCCGATCGCATCAGTGAGTTCGGTGGTAGCTGGCGATTCATTGTCATCTTTTTTGTCGTGCTCATCCTCTGGATGGTGCTCAATACCTGGATCCTGTTGGAAAGCGCTTACGATCCCTACCCCTACATCCTACTCAATCTGGTCCTATCCTGCCTGGCGGCTATCCAAGCTCCGGTCATCATGATGAGCCAAAACCGCCAAGCCCAGAAGGATCGTCTGGCCGCAGATAACGATTACAAGGTAAACTTGAAGTCCGAATTGCTGATACTACAGCTCACATCCAAGATTGATAGCCTGACGAAAAAACAGTGGCTGCGTATGCTAGAGCACCGCCAGATGCATATCCATAATGCGCAACGGATGCGGGAGATACAGGACCAGCTTGAGGCTATGAATTCGGGTTCGGGCCGGAAAAAGAAGTCTTCCTAGCCTGACGCAACTTATTTCCAACAATCTCCAGCCCAAATTTGGACAATAGACTTTCTGGCACGTCTGCCAATACTTCACATTGATCGCATTTCAAGACCTTTAAATTTGGAAAAAGCAGTAAGACATCTGGATTCAGGATGGATAGATACCGAAAATCTAGCTGTTCCAAAACAGGCATGCCCAAAAACCAGTCACAAACTACAAACTTACTACCATCATAATCAGATAAACGATAAGCAGGACCATAGGTCAACGTCAAACTCTTTAAAGATTGAAACCTTTTCGTTTCTGCGGATGAAAAATACAGTTGATATTCCAGTTGGTCGCGAACCCCGATACAAGCCTTCAAACATTCTAGATTGGGAAGAGTCCCTAACGTATGAAAATGATCAAGACAAAGCAAATCTGCGTCCGTATCCAGAACCCGCAGCAGGCTCGGACCAGTCCATGCATTAAGGGGAGATGGAGAAAAAATACTGACAATTTCGGACGAATTACCTGCAGGGGTAAACTCCAAAACTTCAACCTGAGGCGGCATCAAGGCCAGCATACCCACCGGTGCCAGGCCCCCTCGAACCCTTATCTCCTTGACCGATGACAATAAAAGGTCAAAATCGACCTCATCATATGATTTCCACTGCTCGGTGTCCAGGCTGATATAGGCGCCACACTTCACCAGTTCCCGGATAACATCATCCACGGGAGCTATGGGATACTCCTCCAACGGCATGCACAGCCTTACAAATGGTTTCTTACCCCAATCCTTGCGAGCTCTCAACGCGACAGCAGTCTCTACATGGAATCTATCGCCCTCGCCTTTCAAGAGCTCACTCCAGCGCTTACAAACCACTTTCAGGGAAGGTAAATCAGACTGATTACAATAAGTCGTAAAGATCAGCAGAAAAACATCTCTGGACAACATCAAGGTGCAATCCGTTCCCCCGGTTTGCCCGCCAGAAACCTCAGCCACCCCTGGCAGTTCATCCAAACACTCGGAACTGCGCTTGCGACTGGGGGCAGCTCCTGTACAAGGCTGCGGCGACGCAGCAGTCTGCCTCTGAATCGCCAGTCCCCTTGGGCAACTTTCCCCACTACCCCTGGGAACAGCAGCAGAATTCAAGCAGTTATTAGTATCCACGAATGAATCCTGAAGCTGACTCGCATGACTGTAATTGGAATAGGTAAGACAGGTAATAAAAGCCAGAAGATAACGCATATTGATCTATTCACTTGCTTTGTTCAAATATAATCAAGTGTTTATAGGTTATTTTTGATTATGTCAATATTTTTGGGTTTTGAGATGGGACTTATGGGGAAAGGGCAAGAACATAAATGAATTCAGGCTTCTGCCACAATATCACTGGATCATAAAAATCCAAAACAAACTACAAGCCAATTCAGACTCGAGTGAGTCATCATTCATAAAAAGGTGTAACCACTCACCAAATCATACCAGGAGTGGCCACACCTCCCAGCCTGTCATCCCCGCGAAGGCGGGGATCCAGCGCAAAATGCGTCGCGTAGCGACTCTGTACTTTCTATACAGAGCTGCTTCGCAGCACATTTTAAGAGCTGGACCCCCGCCTACGCGGGGGCGACAAGCTGGAGGCTTGTGCCATCCTTGGAAATATTTGATGAGTGGTTACAAAAGGTGCAAAATTAGGAAATACATCGAGAACATACCAGACGAACCATAAAAATGGCGTCCCCTAGGGGATTCGAACCCCTGTTGCCGCCGTGAGAGGGCGATGTCCTAGGCCTCTAGACGAAGGGGACATAAGGTATTGATGAATCGAACAATATCCTGACTCGTTAAGGAAATCAAGAGCTTTTTTTGTAAAATGTTTGCAACCATACACAAAAGAATGAACGACCCCCACGTAATCTTCATTTTAAAAGGACCGCACCCCACTCCCGACCGTCATCCTGAACGGACGACCGCGAAGCGGGAGGGAGTGAAGGATCCAGTCAGACATGCGTGAGCGCAGCTAACTCCTTATTAAAAATGGCGCCCATCTAGAGAAGTTTCGAGTTCGCTACGCTCACACTATTGCGCTGGATCCTACGCAGCAACGCTTCGCTTATGCCGCTCAGGATGACGGACACACCCCCTACGGATGCTTCCGTTTAATCGCCCCCAAACAATCTTTCACCTTATAAAAATTCATTCCCTCTTTGATTTTGCCTTTGGCCTCCGCACAAATAGCGCCCCTCTTCCGGCCATAATCATGCACGATGGTGAGCAACTCACAAATGTTATCCGTGCTCATACCCTTAGTGAACAGCCCGTTCTCCTGGATCAACTTGCTGACTGGCAGGGCATCAGCCTTTAGTACCCAGAGCTTATCAAGAATAAGAGTAAACTCACGCTCACTCATACCTGACCTCAGTAAACCTCTCGCGGCAGGAACAATAGCCTTAAGCTCCACCACACTTTTTCTTTTAGCTGAATCACGCAGCGCATCAAGATCATCCACCTTCATACCAAGTGTAATTAGATCTCGAACCAAAGGAGCCCTTTCCTGATCATTTTCCAGGTTGTAAAGCTTCAATAGAGCCCTGTGAGCTTCAACGTCTCTAAACTCATGGTCATCAAGATCATCCAACAAAATTTGAATAGTAGAACAGATATGTTCACGAGATTCTGCCGATACCTTATCATTGTAGAGCTTGTCTCTTATAGCCTGAAGCAGGTCCACGGGACGATTAGAAATATTAAACTTCTTGGCCTCCAAAAGTCTCGCCGCAGTGATGCTGACAGGCTTACAGTATCGACTAAAACTCTGCAAGCAATCTAACAACCCAAAACTTATCAACCTGGATGAGCATTGGCTATTAATAGCTAGAAAACATCTGGCCGCATTACAAACGGAATTACTTAGTGACCACCTAAGTCGACATTTCTCTAGAATTAAACGGAACATATCTTCATCCAGAGTCACCCCACAAAACCCTTCAGCAGTAAAGTTTAACGACATTATAAAAGCGGCTTGATTAACAGCCTCGCGTGCTGCAGGTGAAGTCAAGACTTTCTCGCTCAGTTGAGAATTTAAGACTTTCTCATTTTCCTCAAGAAATAAAGAGTAAAGATCAGGAATCCACCAAAAAGGAACTCCTGTCACATGGGGGTAATGCTCATGCTTAATCTTCTGCCAAGCCAGATCATAATTTACGGCCAAATAATTAGCCCTATTTGTACTCGCAAAACGGGCAGCAGACTGAATATCAAGTTCTTGAAGGATAATGTTGAATACCACAAACGGCAGATTAAGAACATAAAGGGGCCGCGTGTCTGAGCCAGGGAGTGTAATAAACATACGCAACGGGCCTGATATTCTTACAGGATCAAACGGAGTCACCGAAGACTTCTGCGCACCCAATTCATCAGTATCTGAGGTGTCAGCGTCTAATGCGCCTTCATCGATAGAGCCCACAAAGATTGGACTACGTGCCGCAAACTGCCGCAGGCCGGAATCATCAGAGTCAGACTCCCCCTCTTCCGAGCCAGACGCAAAAACATTACCAACCAACAACATCGTCATCAACGCTATGGCTATCTTCTTGATCTTGTTGATCTTCATGAGTCCCACCATCCCGTTATCCGTTCATCACAGTATATAATATTCATACAAACCTAAGACTCACCCTGTCAAGAATCATGTCCATTGTCCCACCCACGGAATTCAGTAAGTTAACGAAACTGTCTTGCAAATGTTGTTCTCATATGGGACTCTACATACTAGATAACTGCCCTTTTGGAGAAGATCAATGAACGACATGCTAAGCATTTATAATAACACACTTGTCCCCATGGTGGTTGAACAAACCAATCGTGGTGAAAGGTCCTACGATATTTACTCACGCCTATTAAAGGAACGGATTATATTTTTAACCGGTGGCGTTAATGATGAAGTTGCGAGCCTTGTGTGCGCACAATTGTTGTTCCTGGAATCGGAAAACCCGAACAAGGATATCTGGCTCTACATCAACTCACCTGGTGGCGCGGTCACGTCGGCCTTTGCGATGTTTGATACCATGCACTATATCAAGTGCGATGTACGTACATTATGTATGGGCCAAGCAGCCTCAGCCGGCTCACTGTTGCTGACAGCAGGCACCAAAGGCAAGCGCTTTGCACTGCCTAATTCCCGTGTAATGGTGCACCAGCCCCTCGGCGGAACCCAAGGTCAAGCCACAGATATCGAGATTCATGCCCGTGAAATTTTAGCCATTCGCGCAAGATTAAACCAGATTTATGCAGATTGCACTGGACAAAAGCTTGAAACTATAGAAAAAGTAATGGAGAGGGATAAGTTTTTATCCCCCGAAGAGGCGCAAGCCTTTGGTCTGATTGATGAAGTCATTCAACAACGACCAGAAGATATTGCGGCTTAGGTGAATTAGATAAGCAGTTTTGCTCATCTGGCGGTCACGCTATTAAATAATTGGTAGCCTCTCATCAAGATGGCGAGATAGAAGGCAAATCTCTCAGCTGCCTCCCCCAGACATGCGGGGGTCCAGCTCTTAAAATGTACTGCGTAGCAGCTCTGTATAGAAAATATAGAGTTCGCGTTGCTCACACATTTTGCGCTGGACCCCCGCCTCCGCGGGGGAGACAGCTGGCGGCATTACACTATTCTATCGACCATCTTGGCGGTAGTTATAAAAAATTAATTTTGTTAACGGTTTTTTCATCCGTAGCAACCATACTGTAGACAAGGGGAGTGTTTTCCCCATTTACGTGATGCACGGACCAGGAAGATAAATATGAGCAAACCCGGCGAAGGCGACAACAAAGGTTTACTGCACTGCTCTTTCTGCGGAAAGAGTCAGCATGAGGTAAAGAAATTAATTGCAGGCCCCACCGTGTTCATCTGTGATGAATGCGTCGACCTTTGCACAGACATCATCCGCGAAGAAAAGAAGTTCGAGCACAGCGAGGAAAGCACGGGAATTCCCATTCCCAGCAAGATCTCTGAAGTGCTAGATGATTACGTCATTGGTCAGGAACACGCCAAGCGCGTTCTGTCGGTGGCTGTGTACAACCACTATAAGCGCGTTGAAGCTGGTCCCACGTCTGAGGTCGAGCTCGCCAAGTCCAATATCCTGCTCGTGGGCCCCACTGGTTGCGGTAAAACGCTCCTGGCGCAAACCCTAGCTCGTATTATTGATGTGCCTTTTACCATTGCCGACGCAACGACTTTAACGGAAGCCGGTTACGTGGGTGAGGATGTAGAAAACATCATCCTCAAGCTGCTACAGGCCGCAGATTATAACGTTGAACGCGCTCAAAAAGGTATCGTTTACATCGACGAAGTGGACAAGATTTCTCGCAAATCTGATAATCCGTCTATTACTCGAGATGTTTCCGGCGAAGGCGTTCAGCAGGCTTTGCTCAAGATCATGGAAGGCACGGTTGCTTCCGTTCCTCCTCAGGGCGGTCGTAAGCATCCTCAGCAAGAATTCCTGCAAGTGGACACCACTAACATTCTCTTTATCTGTGGCGGTGCTTTTGCGGGCTTGGAAAAGATCATCAGTCAGCGCGGCCGTGGCCAATCCTTAGGATTTGGTGCCGATGTCCGCGGTCCAGAAGACCGTAAAACCGGAGAGATCTTGCGCGAAGTTGAGCCAGAAGATCTGCTGAGATTTGGTCTTATCCCCGAATTTGTAGGCCGCCTGCCAGTAGTTGCGACTCTGGACGACCTGGATGAGGACGCCCTGATTAAGATCTTGATCGAACCAAAGAACGCGCTCGTCAAGCAATATCAGAAGCTGTTTGAGATGGAAGGCGTAAAACTGGACTTCACACGCAATGCTTTGAAAGAGATTGCTAAAAAAGCCATCGAGCGCAAAACAGGTGCCCGCGGCCTAAGGTCCATTCTAGAGAGCATTTTGCTAGACTCCATGTACCACCTTCCAAGCGTCGAACACGTAGAAGAAGTGGTCGTCAATAAAGAAGTTGTTGCCGGAAACGCTAAGCCGCTTATGATATATTCTAAGACAGAATCGACTGACGAGGCTAAGGCGGGTAAGTAAGTAGTGGTCAGAAACCAGAATCCAGAATCCAGAAACCAGAAATTAGAATCCGGGATCTGGATTCGAGAATTTTGAATCGGATTTAAGATCCTTGGTTCTGGATTCTGGATTCTAAATTCTGGATTCTGGTTTCTGGATTCTGGTTTCTGGATTCTGGTTTCTGGATTCTGGTTTCTGGATTCTGGTTTCTGGATTCTGGTTTCTGGATTCTGGATTCTGTTTTCTGGATTCCGGATTCTGACTTCTAATTTACAGCCCCGCGATAGTTAGAAATGGATCGACAGATCTAGCAAAGGCTGCTAGATTTTGAATTCTGGAATCTGAATTCTAATTTCTGGATTCCCGATTCTGGATTCCGGATTCTAATTTCTGGATACCGGATTCTGGATTCCGGATCCTAATTTCCGGATTCTGAAAACTAATTAAGGGTGATCCAATTGTCAAAGACCAAAAACCTAGAATTGCCAACTGGGATTCTATATCCGGTATTGCCTTTAAGGGATATCGTTATATTTCCACACATGATTGCGCCCCTCTTCGTGGGCCGATCCAAGTCCGTTAAGGCCCTTGAAAATGTGATGGAAAAGGACCAGCAAGTACTGCTGGTCACACAGAAAGATCCAACCAAGGAAGAACTCGATACGCGGGATCTTTATACCCTAGGCACGATCGGCACGGTGCTGCAGCTTTTGAAGCTACCTGATGGCACCGTAAAAGTCCTGGTTGAAGGAACGGCCCGGGCGCGCGTATTACGTTATGCGGGCGATGAGGCTTATTTCCAAGCCTATGCAGAACCCCCAGAGGAAGCTCTCGGCGATCCATCCACATCTCAAGCCCTGATGCGTACAGCTATCAGCCAGTTTGAACAATACGTGAAGCTCAGCGGAAAAGTAGCACCCGACGTGGTCGCAACCATCGCCAAGATAACTCTTCCCGGAAAATGTGCGGACAGTATTGCCGCTCACATGACCCTCAAGATCGATCAAAAGCAGACGCTGCTGGAAACCGTTCACATCAATGAGCGTCTGGAAAAGATTTGCAGTCTGCTGGAAGCAGAAATCGGCGTTATGCAGACGGAACGCAAAATCCGTAAGCGCGTCAAACGCCAGATGGAAAAATCCCAGAAAGAGTACTACCTCCGTGAACAACTCAGCGCCATCCAGAAAGAACTGGGTGAAGGCGAAGAAGGCATCGATGAAATCGCTCAATTTGAAGAGCGCGTAAAAAAGACTAAGATGTCCACGGAAGGCCGTAATAGAGCTCTATCGGAAATTAAAAAACTTCGGCACATGAGTCCTATGTCCTCGGAAGCCACCGTTGTCCGTAACTACCTGGACTGGCTGTTAGATATTCCCTGGAAGAAAACCTCTAAGGTTAATAACGACCTCCACAATGCCAAGAAGATCCTCGATGAGGACCACTACGGCCTCGATAAGGTCAAAGAACGCATCCTCGAGTACCTTGCTGTGCAGCAACGGGTCGGCGTTGTCCGCGGGCCCATATTGTGCCTTGTGGGTCCGCCAGGTGTGGGTAAGACCTCCTTAGGTAAATCTGTGGCTCGTGCCACCGGTCGTGAGTTCGTACGCATGTCCCTGGGCGGCGTTCGGGACGAGGCTGAAATCCGCGGTCATCGTCGTACCTATATTGGGTCCTTGCCCGGAAAGATCATTCAAGGCATGAAGAAGGCGGGAAAATCGAACCCCTTGTTCCTGCTGGATGAAATTGACAAGCTTGGGCAGGACTGGCGAGGAGACCCCTCCTCCGCTTTGTTGGAGGTATTGGATCCCGAACAGAACAACACCTTTAACGACCATTACCTCGAGATCGACTATGACCTTTCCGATGTTATGTTCGTGACCACGGCCAATAGCTATAACATGCCCCAGCCCTTGCTGGACCGCATGGAGATTATCCGCATTCCGGGCTATACGGAAGATGAAAAGGTCGAAATCGCCAAGCGTCACTTGCTCCCTAAACAGATCAAGCTGAATGGCCTAAAGCCAGGTGAGTTTAGCATCGGTGAAGAAGAGCTTCGCTACCTGATCCGCCGTTATACCCGCGAAGCTGGTGTACGTAATCTTGAACGCGAGCTGGCGAACCTGACCCGTAAGGCCATAAAGGAAATTATCTCCGATAGGGAAAAGTCCGTCGCAATTAGCATGGATAACTTGGAGAAGTTTGCCGGTGTTCCCCGTTTCCAATACGGCATCACCGAGGTGGAAGACCTAGTGGGCGTGACCACCGGCCTGGCATGGACGGAATTTGGCGGCGAGCTCTTGTACATCGAGGCTGTTATGCTGCCGGGTAAAGGCAAAATGCAGATCACCGGTAAGCTGGGCGAGGTCATGCAGGAATCCATCCAAGCAGCCACCAGCTATGTGCGCTCCCGTTCTTTGCATTACGGGATTATTCCGCCTACCTTTGAAAAGAAGGATATCCACGTGCACGTACCCGAAGGCGCCACTCCCAAGGATGGTCCTTCCGCAGGTGTTGCCATGGCAACGTCCATTATCTCGGTACTGACGGGAATTCCCGTACGCCGCGATGTGGCAATGACCGGCGAGATTACCTTACGCGGCCGTGTGTTGGCTATTGGCGGCCTGAAGGAAAAGCTACTGGCAGCCCACCGCGGTGGCATCAAAACGGTGATCATCCCTCAGGAAAACATTAAAGATCTGGCCGACGTCCCTGAAAATGTCAAGGCGGGCATGCAGATCATTGGTGTAGAACACGTAGATGAGGTCATAGACATTGCCCTGGCCCGCAAGCCTATACCGGTCGAATGGGAAGAAGACACCAAACCAAAAACCGTCGAAGCCGCTGATGGCGCTGACGACGAAGAAAGTAAGTTCACTAAGCATTAGAGTGACGGTTAAAGAAGGGGGCAGTAAAATGAACTGCCCCCTTGTACCCCCATCAATTCTGCTCCTAAGTAATTCATCCTGAACGTACGACCGCGAAGCAGGCGGGAGTCAAGGACCAGTTATATATGTGTCGCGAAGCGATTCTGCATTACATGGACCCAATCATCAATACTGCACCCTAGTTCGTCATCCTGAACGGACGACAGCGAAGCGGGAGGTAGTGAAGGATCCAGTTACATATGTGTCGCGGAGCGACTCTACATTACATGGCCCCAATCATCTTGTATGACATCATGTATACATTTGGTTGTTTCATTTGCTTATTTGATATATTTATAAGCAGAGTCGCTGCGCGACACATATATAACTGGATCCTTCACTACCTCCCGCTGCGCGGTCGTCCGTTCAGGATGACGTACGTGGCGGAGGCAGGTCATTACATCCAACCCACCCGATTTGCATGAGAGCCTAATGATTTTCTGAATACCTTGACGAGAACAATAATCGGTCTTATATTCTAGAGAGGTCATTGTCAAATGATCTCACATTTATAGATTAAAATAATATTTTGAAAGAACATGAAATGAACTCATTAGTAAGATTATTGAACATCCTACCGGTATGCCTAGTGTTAACCATGCAACCCGTAAACGCAACTGGCACAGAATTATCGAAAGAATTCGACCCCCCACACGACATCAAAATTTTGATCCTTAACCAAGCGAAAAATGGTAAATCGATCCTATCAAACAAGGATTTATCCGCCGTCCGCTCTTCAAACAAAAAATGGAGAGAGGCTGCAACTGATGACAAAGTTTGCAAGCCACGGGTTTTACTAATGTTTCGCATGCCTCAAAATGACGGCTATATAGGCGATGGCAAGCAATGGCCTTCTACTTTTGACAAATATTTCAAACTTAGTTCTACGGCAGAACAAATTCTTGAAAAAAAACTTAGAACCAGGAAAGAGGAGCCCTTAAACATTTTTCAGTCCACGTACAGATATGCAACACAACTCCTATGGCTTTCCAATTCAAGTGAACCCCAACCAACAGCAACCTATTTTACTATAATGCTTAATACAAAAACAATTCGAGATGAACTTGTTAAGAAGTTACTTGATTATCAGGAATATCATTTATTACGTAACAATGATGTATATGTCGCCTTAGAGCTACTAGGCGATAACTGTCTAGTTGTGAACCAACTAAATTGGGGGAAGAAACAAACCGATTATGAAGCGTCATTAGCCATTTTTTATACGTTAGGAAGCCCCACTGCTAAGATTCTTATGCATGATTCACTTCCCGGCGCAGCTTTTTAGATGGCACATTTCCCGGCAAAGAATCCACACCTGGGCCTATCCATGAAAATACTGGCAAGCACTCAACTGCAAGCGCGCTAATGGATTGCCACTTAGCGCCTCTCCTTGCAATGACGGGCTGGGGGCATTCGTTGGCCCTTCACCATCTTTGCCATAAATATTGAAAAATGCCCCCAGCTAAAAATTGCTGAAGAGAGGCCCCCATCAATGCATCGCGAGCTGAGCCTGTTGCAAACTATTCTGGTACGTATACAAACTATAATCCGCCTGTTTAAGAGCCTTTGACGCCTCTCTCAGATGATCGCATTGCTGCTTCGCCTTGCCCATATGCAGTTGAAAATCTCTTTGCCTGGATCTCTCGACGCTACCCTTTTGCTGCCACAGCTGACCCAGCTCCGCCTCACAGTTATCAGCTGCTCGCTCTAGCATCTCGCGGGTGTAAAATCCACCCCCATTGTTGCTTGGCGAGGCGTTAGAAGGCTGTTGATAGGCAGGCTGCACCATCGGCTGCTGATACGCCTGCGGCTGCGCCACGGGTTGTCCCTGGTATGTAGTTTGAGGCTGTTGCGTCACCGGGCGCGCAGCGGTCGTCTCTACTGGCTGGTAAGGCTCAGTGGCGGGTGGGAATACGATAGCACCGCTATCCTTCCGATCGTTATCCGCCTGACCTTCAAGCTTCAAGGGCTTTTCCACAATCGCCGCCTGAGCGCTGCCAGAAAATCCTAACACCAATGCAATGATATACAACTTGTTCATGAGTCACCTTCGTTAATTAGACAACCTATTATCACCCCGAAATGAGGAAATATCAACAACCCTTTAGTGCCCAAAATAAACATTAGGCGGTCTATCTTCTTCAATCCAAGCCTGCATCCATTGAGGATAACTTCCATTTTCCAGCAGGAATTGATTCCCATGTATATCGAGATACAGCAATGGCAAGAATCGAATATCCTCGGGCAAACTGTATAACCAATTAGCTTCCAGAGTTAACTGTTTCAGCTTCGTAAGGGCCCCCATGCCCGCAGGTAATGCCCCCAAGTGATTATGCCCCAACCACAGACTCTCCAATGATTTTAGGGTACAAATTGTACTTGGTAATAATGTCAACTCATTACGATCAAGATATAAGTTCTCTAGGTTCTGCAGTTGATCAATTGCCGGAGAGATAAAATCTATATGATTGTATGTAATGCTCAACATCCGCAAATCCGTCAGCCCCCTTATATAATAAGGGATTTCCCTAATTTGGTTACCTTCGAGTGAAAGCACCCTTAATGAAGACGCCTCGCAGACTGCCTGTGGAATTTCTGTCAAAGCATTGAAATCAAGCCTTAAGCTCACCAAATTCCTCAGCTGACCGAAACCTGCTGGCAACCGACCTATTTTATTTCGCATCACATACAGACTAATCAAATCGACCAAACTATAGATTTCCTTCGGAAGCTCTCTGAGCTCATTAGCGCTGAGTTCTATGACCTTGAGTTTCGTATGCAATCCTATCTCTCGAGGCACAAGTCTTAAATTAGACGCCAGAAAATCAAGACGAAATGGTTCCGTATCGACACGAGCTAAATCATTGCATAGATTTAAAAAGCCCATATTAAATAGCCCCATATAGTGGTTAGAAGCCAAGTAATTCTGCATGGAACCATAAGCAGCGCTCTGAGCCTTTCTAAAAGCCCGCCTGCCGGCCACATTATTGAGTTGTAGATACTGACGCACAAAATCAAGGGTAAATGCATTCTGTGCATCGGGCGCTATACTGGCCCCAATGATATGTTCGGCATCCCGGTCGCGATAGTCCCGCTGATTCCTAATAGCCCAAAGAAGTCTGCATGTACTACCCAAACGGTACCGATTTTCATCGGTTTCCAATTGCTCAAAAATGTGATGGAGAACATCTCTGTTTAGGGTATCCAATGTTAATCCAGTCACCGGCCGCACCTCCTCCGCTACAAGCTGCTGCTCTGAGCATAGAGTATGTGAAGTAAACCAGAAGTATACGAACGAAGAGATAAGAAGTCTAATGGGAGCCATAAGAATTCCTCCTGCAACAGGGGCAACTCTTTTAATTAGAGTCTATATATTCCTGCTAGTCAAGATGGAATGACGAACACTAGGCTAGCTCTGTAATACAACATGTGGTAATTACATCGATTTCAACATATCTAAGCATGGCAAGTTATTCGAGCATATAAAGCCAAACGATAAAGGCCCTCACGCCTTCAGCTTGGTTTTCATCCCCTCGGTTGCGTTTACCATTTCCCTATACATCCCAGGCTCCATGGATCCGTGTCCGGCATCCTGAACCATGACCAATTTGGATCCAGGCCAATTCGTGTGTAGCTCAAAAGCAGATTTGGGGCGGCAAAGCACATCGTATCGCCCATGAACTATAATCGCGGGCAAGTGATTGATCTTACCCAGATTATCAATTACCTCATTAGGTTTGAGATAAAAGTTGTTCATGGAATAGTGCGTAAAACCTCTCGATACACTTAAAACCAAATTGTCATTTTTGAGCAATTCTTCGATGAAGGCTTTATCCATAAGAGTCGCGCAAATGAGATCATACTTGATAAAAGCCCGCGAAGCAGCCATATGAACCGCCGGATCTGGATCCATCATGCGCTTGTAGTAGGCCGCAATTAAGTCCGAGCGCTCGCCTTTGGGGATAAACTCATTAAACTCTTTCCAAGCTTCTGGATAAATGTCCCCCATGCCGTACCAGAGCTGATCACGCTCTGCCGGATTGCCGAGGAAAACGCCCCGAAGAATAAATCCCATGCACCTTTCAGGGTGGGCTTCTCCATAGATCAAGGACAAAGTACTTCCCCAGGATCCGCCGACCACAAGCCATTTTTCTACCCCTAGATGAGCCCTAAGTTTTTCCATATCCGCAACGGCATGCTTGGATGTGTTATCTCGCATTTCAGCCAGTGGTGTTGATTTGCCTGAGGCCCTTTGATCAAAAACAATAATACGATAAAAGTCCGGGTCAAAGTATCTCATGTCACGGGGCGTAGTACCCGCCCCTGGCCCGCCATGTATGACAACTACAGGCACCCCTTTCGGATTACCATATTCCGCATACCAAATCTCATGTAGATCGGAAACCTTTAAAAATCCCTCATTATAGGACTTAGTTTCCGGAAACATAACGTCTTCCAGCGTTGTATTCAGCGTATATACGGACTCAGATGTCACGAGATTGTTGTTGGCCACTGCTTGTTCCCCTAAAAGCATCATCATAATGAATGCCGAAATAATACTGTACATCACATACCTACGTTTCATTAAGATTATTGGATATTATGAGGGATAATTATCATGAAGTCCTTAGGTATGAAATACCTAGACAGCAGATGCCCATGATTTTATTTCGGGAAGTAATACAAAAGCCACAATGGTATCACTCAGGCAATGAAACAGTTGACGTTTTGGTACTCAAGGGGGGGCCGTCATCCTCGAGCGGAGCAGAGCCCCTTGGGGCTCTGTCGGAGCGAAGGATCCAGCCAAACATGCATCGCGAAGCGATTCTTTATTCTTTTAAAAAGGAGATACAGGGCGGCTACGCCGCACATTTTTTACTGGATCCTTCGCTCCGACGGAGCCTAAGAAGGCTCCGCTCCGCTCGAGGATGACGGGGCCTCAAAATCTAGCATCCCTGTCAACAGTTTCATTGCCTGAGTAATACTCACTCTGTGAACATAAAAAAGCACCCTCCAATGGAGGGTGCTTTATAAACTTGTGTTCAGCACAGACTGAATCTAAAACCACTGCAAAGCCTGAGATTAACCCAACGGCCAGCGTGCAAAGGATGCTTACGCCTTCTCGTCCTCATCAAGAGCTTCGTCAAGCGTCTCATCCTCGCCGAGCATTCCGTCTTCTTCCAGTTCTTCGGCTTCGTCGAGCATATCATCCTCGTCGATTTCTTCTAAACCAGTGGATTCCTCAAACAGATCAACCCCATTCATGTCCTCTTTAAAGGACTTGGCGAGCTCTTCCTCGGTCAGGATTTCTTCAAATACAGTGCCACCAATCTCAAGGGATCCTCTATCGAAGCCTTGTTCTTGGGTCAGCATGTTAGCCATTTCCTGCTCAGACTCGTCCAGCTCGATATGGCGGCGATAGCTCTTCACCAACGCTTCGCGCAAATGATCTATATCAACAGCACCCTCAGCGATCTCACGCAAAGCCACCACAGGATACTTGTCGTTACCACGCTTAATGGTAATCGGCGCGCCCGCAAAGATCTGTCGCGTGCGTTGAGCCGCAACAATCACCAGTTCAAAGCGATTGGGAATTTCTTTAATGCAATCTTCAATAGTTACGCGAGCCATAGATCTCCACTCTCAAAAAAAGATTAGCCTTGGCGGGCCTTAAAACGAGGATTCTTCTTATTAATCACGTACAAACGTCCACGACGACGCACAACACGACAATTCTTATCGCGGACTTTCAAAGACTTGATCGAACTTACAACTTTCATTTCGGTTATCCACTCAACTTTATTATGTAATTACGGCCTACCATAGTGTTTTAAAGGCATGATGTCAATGCAAAAATGACATAAACCTTACTTCCCTTGCCTACGCAAATAAGCTGGGATCTCGGAGATATCCTCGTCTGTGTCAGGCTCAGTCTCTCCGCCGGGTTCTGATGGTCTTACACGCATGCGAGGTGCGTACTGTGGTTGGGCTGGTGTATGGGTTGGTTCGCCAGCGGACTTAGAACGGCCCGTCAGCGATTCCGTGATACGCTCCAAGAAACTGAGCTTCCGCTTTGGTTCTAGTGCGGCTTGACGGAAGCCAACATCGCTGTCTTTATCCATATTTAAAGGAGAATAACCGCTGTCCTGCTGATCGTTGCGGGAGGTATAGCCGGACAGCTGATCATAGATATCATCTTGCTCATCACTCGGTGAAAGACTTTCTAGCTCGCTGGTGTAGTCGTTTTGTATAACTGGCTCAGGTGCAGCTGGCTCAAACATTGGCATTTCTACCACGTTGCTCGGCTTGGGGGCAGCCGCATGCATATTGTTCAGGTCGATACCTGTTGCCACCACGGACACACGAATGCGGCCGTTTAGCTTCTCATCAAAGGTTGAACCAAAGATAATGTTGGCATCCACCTCAACCTGCTCGCGGATCAGATTGGCTGCTTCGTCTACTTCGAACAGAGTCATGTCCATGCCGCCGGTTACGCTGATCAGGACACCCTTGGCGCCCTTCATGGATACTTCATCCAACAACGGATTGGCGATCGCTGCTTCCGCAGCCAGAATCGCACGATTATCGCCTTCAGCCTCGCCCGTTCCCATCATGGCTTTACCCATTTCGGTCATCACCGTACGAATGTCGGCAAAGTCCAGGTTAATGAGGCCAGGCACGATCATCAAATCAGTCACACTGCGCACACCGGAATACAGTACTTCGTCCGCCATCTTAAAGGCGTCTGCGAAAGTGGTTTTCTCGTTGGCAATGCGGAATAGGTTCTGGTTCGGGATAACTATCAAGGTATCCACATATTGTTGCAGCTCTTCAATTCCGGATTCTGCTGTTTTACTGCGGTGAGCACCTTCAAAATTAAAGGGCTTGGTCACAACACCAACGGTCAGAATTCCCATTTCTTTTGCGGTCTTTGCAATCACCGGCGCAGCACCCGTGCCCGTTCCTCCGCCCATACCGGCGGTAATGAACAGCATGTTGGTGCCTTCAATGTATTGCAAGATTTCGTCGATAGACTCTTCCGCCGCTGCCTCGCCTACCTCGGGCTTGGAGCCAGCACCTAAGCCGCGAGTAATCGCCAGACCCAGCTGAATGCGGTTTTCTGTCAACGCTAAACCCAGGGCTTGCGCATCCGTGTTACAAACTACGAATTCAACACCTTCCAACTTCGAACGAATCATATTATTGACAGCATTAGACCCTGCTCCACCCACACCCATAACGGTGATGCGTGGCTTAAAATCTTCCGCAGCCACAGGCGGCTGCATGCGGTTAATGGACTTGATTTCTGCAAGTGGTCTAATGCTCATACTGTTGTCTCCAGTTTTTGGTCTAATATAATTTATAACATTTTAGTTCAAATATCACTCAGATATTTTAGGGCCGCGCTCGTAAATTAGAAGCGTACATGGCCCCAAGCTTGTCATCCCCGCGCAGGCGGGGATCCAGCGCTATATGTGTCGCGAAGTGACCCTCGGTTTTCTGAAGAGAGCCACCCCGCATCGCAAATCAGCTGGATCCCCGCCTGCGCGGGGATGACAAGCTGGGGGCACCGGCTTCCCGTATTGAACTTTTTCATACATAAGTCCTACTCAGATATTTTCACGCAGCCACGATGTCATCCGTCCCGCAAAAGAGTTTGTCTCCCGTGCAAAATTGTGGGACATCATCTGCTCGCTTTTTTCTAGGTGGGCATAGGCAATCAAGCCTGCACATCCTGAAAATGCGGGTCCTGACATGGACTTCGGTAGCCCTAGATTCTGTAATGGCCTGCCCAGGCGAACCTGTTTGTCCAGCACAGCACTCGCCATCTCCACCAACCCGGGAAGTTGCGAAGCTCCGCCGGTCAGCACGATGCGGTTACTGATCCGCTTGCTGATGCCCTTGGCGCTTAAATGTGCCTTAATCAACTCAAGGGTTTCTTCTACCCTTGGACGAATAATCCGCACTAGGTCTGCCTTAGCGATCTGGTTGGTAGGTGGATCAGAAACCTCACCGATTTGTGGTACCTTCACTAGGTCCCGCTCGTCTGATGTGGAACTCATGACACTGCCGTACAAGGTCTTCAGCCTCTCAGCTTGAGACAGGGGCGTCGATAGTACCCGTGCGATGTCGCTGGTGATATGTTGACCACCGATGGGAATACAGTCTGTGTGAACGATATTGCCCTCGAAGAACACACCGATCGTAGTTGTGCCTGCTCCCATATCTACAACAATGGTACCCAAATCCATCTCGTCATCGACCAGTGTCGCAAGACCTGCAGCCAAAGGCGAAGCCACGAAAGACTTCACACTCAAATGACACCTAGAAATACACGTAGATAGGTTCCGCAAGTTGCTCGTCTGGGCATAAATCGTGTGTACGTTCACGCCTAAGGAATCGCCGTACATACCTCTGGGATCACGAATGCCTTTACGGCCATCAATATTGTAAGTGGTCGGAATTGTATGAATGGGATCCTGGCCCTGAGGCTGTTCCACTTGCCGGGATATACTCAACAGTCGGCGAACATCAGCCTCGTCCACGGAATGACCGGTGATGGAAAGATCCACCGCAACGGTCTGGGACTTACAGCATGGGATATTGATATACACTTCGCGAATGGTTTCCTTGGCCATTTGTTCGGCCAAGTGCACTGAGTTCAAGATGGATAGCTCGACGTCTTGCATGTCTATAACGTTGCCGTTACGCAAGCCTTTCGCGCTCTGATGCCCCACACCAATAACGTTCAGAGACTCAGCCGAATCGGCGCGCACGATGGCACAACAGATTTTGCTCGAGCCAATATCAATGGCGGCAATAATCTCGCTGTGGGAAATCGGAATTGATTTTCGCATGGAACGAAATAACATTACGTGGCCTATCTATTTTAAGTTATCTTGCCTTTATTCTTTTTATCATCTTCATTGCCCTGCACATATAGAAAAGATCGATCAGGCAGTCTCAGATCAATCGTTGCTACACGGCCATCGGTTAGGCGATGTTCCTTATCCAAACGCTGCAAATGCGTCAGCGCAACCGGTATGTTCTTTTCCGGTAGCTTGACTCGAACGTTGTTCTTCATTATTAAATCCCATCTGCGTCCACTAATAAAGACCGCTGATTTAACCTGTTCTCTTAGTTCACTAAATTCATTAAAACTATCCAGCAGATCCTTCGCGTGCTTAGGAGCAGCACCGCCAGTCACGACCAGTAGATGTTTAAACTCTTGGGCGTCAAAGTTTTCAATCACTGCCCCATGTTCATCCACCAGATAGCGAGCCCCATCATTCTGCCAGATGGCTATTGGGTTGCGTTCGACCAGCCGGATATAAATGGTATCAGGCATCCGTCTTTGCACCGTCGCTGACTGGATCCACGTGATCTTTTCTAGACGTTCCTTAGATCCCATGGGATCGCATGCAAAAATCGAGTCTCCACGAGTTGAGCCGACGGCAGCAAGTATGGTTTTAGGGTCCGCTTGCTTGCGGCCCTCCACCAGGATATCCTTGACCACAAAGCCCGATGAAGCTAGCACAGACTCACCTTTAAGCGCTAGCTGCTGACCCGCCGAGTGCACCCAGCCTAAGGACCAAGCAGCAGCTGGAATAGCAATGAACAACAGCAGAAAGACAGCCCGCTTGGCCGCATAGTAATTACGAAAGCCTTCCCACAGGGAAACCTGGCGCCTTGAGGGCCTGGACTGCTTTGCTGCATTGACCTTCCGTCTCATATTCGTTCCTCACGCCGAGGCCGCTTTTGCCATCGGAATCACTGATACACCCGATTTCAGGGCATCCTGTATCATCCAATCCACCAGCTCAGGGAAGCTATACCCCACATAGGCCGCTATTTCAGGCACAATGGAGAGAGGCGTAAAACCCGGCTGGGTATTGACTTCTAGAACATAAAGCTCACCCGTCGCCGTATTATAACGTATATCCGTACGGGATACACCCTTACAAGTCAGCGCCTCATGGGCTTTCAGAGCAATCTCCAGCGCCCGTATATAATCTGCCTCTGGCATACGAGCCGGCATATGGTGATCGGTTTTACCATCTGTGTATTTGGCCTGGTAATCGTAGAACCCCTCTTTGGGAGCCAACTCCAGCGCACCCAGGGCTCGATCCCCCATGACAGCAACTGAGATCTCCATACCAGGGATATACTCTTCAACCATCACATGATCGCCATAGGTCCAATCAGCTGGCCTGTGGGGCAGAGTTTTCGGATCGTGCACGATATAGACACCCAAACTAGACCCTTCTGCGATCGGCTTGATCACGTAAGGAACACTCATCTGCTGGGTCGCAAAGGCTTCCTCGAAGGTTACGACTTTATATACGGGTGTTGGAATGCCTGAGGCGACAAAAATCTGCTTGGACAAATGCTTATCCATGGCCAATGCTGATGCCGTATGACCCGAGAAAGTATAAGGAATATCTAGGATATCAAGTACCGACTGGATACGCCCGTCTTCACCCCATTGGCCATGGAGAATGTTGACAATCACATCAGGCTTGGGCGTCAATTGCGCGATAAGCTTGCTCAAATCACGGGTGACGTCCACACGATTCACCTTATAGCCAAGGGATTCCACGGCAAGGGCCGTTTGTTCGCCGCTGGTCAGAGAGACTTCACGCTCACCCGACCATCCTCCCATAAGAACGGCTACTGTTGTTGTTTTTTTATCTATCATGCCGCATCTCTCTTTAGTTCCGAATCCGCACTTCCAATGCGCTGGATTTCCCAACGCAAATCCACACCCGATTGAGCTTTTACCTTCTGACGAACGGTCTCGCCCAGAGTTTCCAAATCTTCCGCCGTCGCATCCCCCGTATTCACCAGGAAATTGCAGTGAAGCTCCGATACCTGAGCGCCACCAATCTTCATGCCCCGACAGCCGGCTTGGTCAATCAACTCCCAGGCCTTATGGCCGTCTGGATTGGCAAAAGTACTCCCACCCGTACGGGTGTGCACGGGTTGAGTTTCTTCCCGCTGCGCTAGCATCTTGGTCATAATTTGACCAATCTCCGTTACATTGCTCTGGCGCCCTTTCAGGCGAGCGCTTACAAAAATCCAATCAGCGGGGACTGTGCAGTGCCTATAACTAAAGCCACATTCTTCCGCTGACAGCTGATGGAGATTACCCTTCGGATCCATAGCTACTGCGTATTCCAGCACATCCTTTATTTCGCTGCCATAGCAGCCCGCATTCATGCGCAAGGCCCCGCCAATGGTGCCTGGGATGCTGCATAAGAACTCGAGTCCACCAATCCCCTCTTCCTGAGCGGTCAGTGCCACGTTCCGGTCCAGCATACCCGCACCCACCTCGATGTAGGGGCCATCAACCACCACGTTAGCAAATCCCTTGCCCAAGCGAATAACCACGCCCTTGATGCCACCATCTCTCACCAATAGATTGGATCCAACGCCGATAACCTGGGCAGGTATATTCGCTGGTTTTTCTTTAAGAAATAAGCCAAGGTCAAGTATGCTCGCGGGTTTGAATACAACCTGTGCTGGGCCACCCACCCGAAACCAGGTGATTGCCGCCAGTGATGTATTCTCGCTGTATCTCCCCCGCACCGCCGGCAGACGGCCGATGATTTCTTCTGTCATGAAACTACCTGTTATCTAGTTAAATGCCAACTTGCCTCAGTTTAACATCATTTTTTTCCATGGCTCCAGCTAAGTCCGCTGCCCAATAGGTAATGGAACCTGCACCCAAGCAGATAACCACATCATCAGTCTCAACGGTCTCCAGCAGGTTTGCTACCAGATCATCAAAACCCTCAACGGCCTTAACGTCTTTCTTGCCAGTCATCTTGATAGATTCCGCCAGATGGTGGTGATCCACCCCTGGGATAACCTCTTCACCGGCTGCATACACAGGCGTGACCAGGACTTTATCCGCATCGGTAAAACAGCTGGCAAAGTCCTTAAATAGATCATTAAGTCGAGAGTAACGGTGAGGTTGCATCACTGCGATCACCCTGCCCTTGCTTGCGATTTTCCCTGCTTCCAGAACCCGCTGAATCTCTACCGGATGGTGCGCGTAATCATCGACGATTTTCACGCCGTTATACTCACCAACCCAGGTGAACCGGCGCTTGACGCCGCGGAAAGTTTTCAAGGCAAAGAACACCTGCACCATATCCAGATCCAGCTCAATGGCCACCGCGATGACGGCCAATGAGTTTTGAATATTATGATGCCCCAGGAGAGGAATCTCAACCCCTGTGTAGACGGTCTCCAACTCGGAATTAAAGGATTGGGTTTTGCCAGACAGATGCACATCAAAAGTGCAGCCCTCAGGCGCCATATGTATGTTGGTGGCTTGGACATCCGCACCGTCTTGCAGGCCATAGGTCAAAACCCGCCGGTCCGTAATACGCGAGGCTAGCTGACGCACGATAGGATGGTCAAGACAAAGAACGTTCAAACCATAGAAAGGAATATTGTCGGTGAAAGTCTCAAAAGCCCGCAGCAAGGTACCAAAGTCCTTGTAATAGCTCATGTGCTCAGGGTCAATGTTGGTCACCACAGCGATCGTCGCCGGTAGCTTAATGAAGCTGCCGTCGGATTCGTCTGCTTCCACCACAACCCAGTCACCCGTGCCAACACGGGCATTGGTGCCCATAGCTTGAATGATACCACCACATACGATTGTCGGCTGCATATGACAGGTATCCATCACATGACCCAGAACCGATGTGGTCGTGGTCTTGCCGTGACTGCCTGCAATAGCTATGGATGGCTTGAGACGCATAAGTTCAGCCAGCATTTCAGCTCGCTTAACGACCGGAATACCCGCATGGCGGGCCGCTACCAGCTCGCAGTTGGTGTCATGAATGTCCGAAGACACCACAACCACAGAAGCTCCCTGGATATTGTCGGCTGAATGGCCGATAGAAATCTGTATGCCCGAATCTCGCAGCCTCAAGACATTAAGGCTTTCGTTAATGTCACTACCGCGCACGGTGTAACCGAGCTCATGCAGGATCGAAGCGATCCCGCTCATCCCTATACCCCCGATACCCACAAAGTGAATAACCCCAACCCTTTCGGGGGATACGCGTAAAGATTCTCCCATTCATAGTCCTTTTTTTGACAGTCAGTTGTTTCGCTATACTTTAATCTAGCAGCACAGCATTGCTATGTACAGCTCCTAATGTGTCATTTTTGCATAAAGTTTTTGCCCTCTTGCAAAGATGTCACATATGCGTGATCATGTACCAAACGCCCGGACTCAGTTACCTAAAGCCTTCTGCAGAAATACCATTTTAAAATCAGAATCCCAAACGATTTTAACGGCTCCTAGAACCCATGTCATCTTGCCCTAGAACAAAGTGAATGTTACTATTATTAATCGCCCCACAAATTGGATCCAACAACAATGAAATGGCTTCGGACTCAATCCATCTTATTCTCACTGGCTTTTTCTTGCGTCTATTCGGTTAGTTTTGCTAGCTATCAGCTTGTTCTGGCTGTAGACAGTGAAGAGGAGCGTTTCAAACACAGCATCACTGTAAATAATGTGCTACCACTCGAGTGCTTCGCTGTTGATGAGCTGAATTATGATGTAAAGACTGCTTGGGAGCACCAAAGGGCAATTACCACTCTGACTCAAGCTAATGCTGAGTTATTGCCAGCTATTCTATCCGATGGACAGGTCCCTACTTCTAACAACATGGGGTTTCAGTGGGGCTATAGCCCTGCCATAGTTATCGCCCTTTCTAAATTAATTCGCGACAAGCCCCCGCTTACGTTACTTGAAATAGGTTGTGCTTATGGCTGCGATGCCATAGAGCTTATAAGGAGGTATTCTAATCTTAGCATTACAGCCGTCGATATAAGCTCTGAGCATATAAGAATCATGAACCAACTCATGCTTAGAAATCTCGATGCAGATCAACAGTGCCGGTTATCACTACAGAATGCTGATTTTCGTGCCTTTGGCTCCATACAACAAGCGTATAACTCTGTCGATATAGCGGTCATCTCTAAGGTACTACATTTTTACAATGAAGCGGACATCGTTGCCTCTCTGAATAACCTCTACCCACTCATTAAACCTGGCGGTTATGTGATCATGTCGAATATGGCCTGCGAATGTCACAGACTACTTAAACTTGTAAACAAACTTTACGGAGGCTATGGCCCCGCTATTGCTAACCCGGGAAAGCTAATAAAAGCGCTTTTCAGCCGTGAAAAAATCCCGTATGCCTACTACTTTTCTACACAAGACATGGAAAGAATCATTGAACAGACCTACTTTCACATGGTTCATAACCTATATACCGGCCACATATACGATAACAACACACGCAGATACAGATTACTCGGCGTAAGAAATTCGCAAGGAAGCGTATTGTATACGGTCTTGCGCAAACCTTCACCCGAGGACATATTTGGTCGTTAATAATATCTGTGAAAGTTTATTCGTGGATGTCCAGACTCGCAGAAAATTTGGAAATTCTTAGAGATACCTTGTATTCCGATGATAGCATCATCAAATTACAAGGCAGAGTAGTTGTTAATGACCTGCCGCACAGGCAGGATTTTAACATATTCCAAAACATACATCATCATGATAAAATAGAAAAAACAACAGGGTCATTCAAATGGATCGTGAAGTTATCTTTGAGTTTCTGCCCGTGGGCAATTTTGTGAAGGTCACCGCCTTTGATGTGGAGACTCATACTGAGGTCTCCACCATTACGCCAGTGCATCTGAGCCAGGAGGCTCAGAAGGAAGCGGCATTCAACAAATTGAAGTACGTTCTGTCAAAACAGTGGTAGTTAACAGCGCCTACTTCTCGCAACCTGCAGCCGTTATTCCCCACCGCCTTAGCAACACCAACACGATAATTGGCACGATATTAACGCCCACTTGAATCACGCCTGCGTAGTCATTGGAAAAAGTAAGCAGGTATTGGACTTCCATGAGATGTGCTTCCATATTTAGACCGAGACTAAAGGGACTAAACTCAGTCTTCAGGAAAAACGCCAAGCTCGGCCCAAACGTGAACTCATAAGACGCGTAATTCAATAGATTGAACGATGGGATCGATGCATACAAAAGACATTTAAGAATACACACTCTACCGGTACGATAAATCTGGATAGCGGCTAGCAGCATAGTAAGCTGCGCCAGACAGAAGATTATATATATGCCTATAGTTGCAATAACACTGGACGAGAATTCAACCTTACCACTGGCGAGCAGGATCACAAGCTGTGAGATGGTTGGATATAGCAAGTATACGCCAGCCGCAAATATCAACAGCATGATTATAGATGCAATAATTTGAAACGGCGTTTTTTTCATGGCTTTCCCCTGGGCAATTTTTTAAGAAGATTGTATAAGCTCAATCGCATGGATGCAATGAAAAAGAACCAGCCCAGGAAGCGCAGTGCAAATCAGTAATTCTGCCCACACCACCCACCAAGATAGTAGAAAGAAAAAACCAAGACCATAGAACTAACAGATGCAAGAAACGAAGTAACTACAGAGTGGATTAAAAACTTGCAATAACTGCCCTCTGGTGGTATGGATACTCAATGTTATCAATATCCTATTTATGAGAGTGAGTAAAACTATGTTTAAAATGAATCTATTATCAAAAAGATGTTTGTTATCTATTGTTACCATTTCTGCCATCGCTTTGACCAGCAGTACGAATGCCAGCAAGAGGGCTGATCGTGAAGATGAGATATCTCCCATACCCTTTGACCAGGCAGATACAGGCGTGACGCTAGATACCAACGGGTTGCATGAGATTTTCCGTGGAACTGTCTTTGGCGACAGCAACATGCCATTTTATAATCGCGCCCTGGCTGATTGCCAGCCTATGGAAGTTGTGGATCAGTTTCATCAGAGCGAAGAAGCAAGCGCGACCGCCCGAAATTTGGATCTGGTTGATCAAATGCTCAGATTTAATACAGAGGAAGGTACAACTGCTGCCCTAAAGTTGTTGACTGAGCTCGTACAGACAGAAAGCAATGCCGAGGCTGCACTTAAGCTCGGCCACCTATATTTGGAAGGTAAAATTGCCTGCGCTACAAATGCCGAGACTTCTAAAAAGGCAAGAAGAGGCAGCAGAGGTACGCTGGCAAAGAAAGCCGAGTCAGCTGCAGATGCTAAAGAACGGCAAAAAGCTTTCAACAACGAGCAAGCCCTGAAGTACTTCATGCGTGGCCACGAATTAGGAAATCCAGACGCGACTTATGAGGCAGGAAAACTTATGGTGGAAAAATTTTCGCATGCACCAGATAGAAGGATGAGTGCCTATAAGCTAATCGCTTCTGCGGCCTATGATGGGCACCCAAAGTCCAATTTGCTCTTGGGACAATTACTGATTAAATCAGCGTTGGAAAACCCCTTGCTCCCTGGAACCGGGGTAGCCATAGAGAAGGCACATCAGTATTATTCCCGTTGTCTCGAGCGTAGCAGCCATCACCGGGAGGAAGGCGTGCAGGCTCTAATTGAGATCGGGCATTTGCATCGATATGGCATGGGTGTTGCGAAGGACGATACTATAGCTTTCGACTTTTATCTTCGAGCACTGGAAAGCCAGAAGCCCGGTGTCGTTGAGCAGATAGATATGCGTTATATGAAAGATGTTTCCTCGTTAGTATCCGATATAGATCAGGGTAAGTTTGTAAGATACTATTTCGGAGCGACCCCCGAATGGGAATTATTGGATGCCACTCGTGAGATCACATCAGTAAAGATACCTACTGCTGTAGTTGCAGGAGAAAACGGACAGAGAAAATAGATTTCTCATCAGCCGGAACCTGAGCAAGCTGATTTCGATGGGGCAACCAGAGGAAGTTTGGCTCTACAGAAAGCTGTACGGATCTACATCTATTTGTATCTTTAGCTGAGCAGGTTTCGGGGCTGAAGCAAGCCAGCTCCGAATAAGGGGCTGTAAACGGGCATCTTTGGGGGCTCTGATTAAGAACCTCCATCGGTGCCAATTCCTTACCATAGCCAGTGCCGCCGGCGCTGGTCCCAGTATATCGATTCCCTCGACGTTGGGCATAACCCTTGCCATCTGACGCACATAGGTCTCTACAGCCGATTTATCGCGGCTGGAGATTATGAGCGCAGCGAGCCTTCCATAGGGAGGGAGTGCATTCATTTTACGTCCAGCGGTCTCTATAGCGATAAAATCATCGCGCTTGCCCGTTACCAGTGCTTGCAAGACGGGGTGATGAGGCGTGAAGGTCTGGAGATATACGTGTCCGGCCAGCTTTTCGCGACCGGCTCGTCCGGCCACCTGGTTTAGCAATTGATAGGTTCTCTCCCCTGCTCGCAAGTCTCCCCCTGTTAGACCTAAATCCGCGTCCACAACGCCGACGACTGTAATTTTAGGAAAGTGATGGCCTTTGGCTATCATTTGTGTGCCCACAATTATGTTAACACGACCTTCTCTCAGATCATTCAACAGAACCTCCAGCTTATGAACGCTGGTCATGATGTCGCTGGCCATGATCTCAGTGCGGTATGAGGGGAACAGTTTTTGCAACTCCTCCGCCACTCGCTCTACCCCCGGACCACAAGAGATGAGACCAGCCTTGTCATTACATTTTGGACATTCTTCCGGCTTTCGTTGGACATAGCCACAGTGATGACACATGAGGTAATTGGCACGCTTGTGCTCAACCAAATAGGCCGTACAATTAGGGCATGACACACGCTCGCCACAGGTCGCACACAAGATCAAGGGGGCATAACCACGGCGATTCAAGTATATAAGAGCTTGCTCGCCGTTTTCGATGGCGGTTTGTATAGCCTGTTGCAGGGTCGGTGAAATCCAGCTTTTGGGTTTGCCATACTCTGCGGTTTGATTGCGCATATCGATAATGTGGATGTCGGGCAGATTGGCAGAGGCATGACGGTTGTGAAGCTTCAACCAGGCATATTTACCAGTCTCGGCATTCTCAAGGGTCTCCAGACAAGGCGTCGCTGACACGAGAACAATCGGGCAAGATCCCAGATGAGCACGCACCACCGACATATCCCGGGCGTTATAGATGACCCCCTCCTCTTGCTTATAAGCGGATTCGTGCTCTTCATCGACGATGATGACACCTAGGTTGGGAAAAGGTAGAAATAGAGCAGATCGGGCTCCAATAACGACTTTAGCCTCACCTGAAGCCACTTGCCGCCAGGCCTTTCGTTTTTGGGCGAGGGTAATGTCCGAGTGCCAAACCACGGGAGGTGCACCAAATCGGCTCGAAAAACGCTGGATGGATTGGCTGCTTAGAGCAATCTCAGGCAACAGCACGAGCGCTTGCCGGCCTGATTCGAGGGCCTTGGCGATGGCCTCGAAATAGACCTCCGTCTTGCCTGAGCCCGTCACGCCGTCTAGGAGAAAGGCTTTATATTCTTTATCCTCAACTGCTTTACAGATCTCATCGGCCGCATGCTTTTGTTCCGGAGAGAGTTCAATATGGTTGTATGTCCAGCCGAGCGCCTCCGCAGGTATAGGCACCAGCATAAGAAGGCCATCTTTGAGCATAGCACGGATGGTAGAGGTACTAACCTCGGCCAAGATGCTGGCTTCGGAAACGGTAAGCGGTTGTTCCGCGCTTTGCACCACATGGGCAACGGCCTTGCGTTTGTCGGTGAGTTTGCTGAAATCGCACTCAGATGCCACCCGCAGACCTTCTTTTTCAGCTATGGTTTCGAATACTTCCGGGACACTCATGGCCATCTTCAGGACGTTGCCTTTTGGAGCCAAGGTATAGTTGGCAGTAAAGTCAATGAGCCCCATCAGGGGCTTAGGCATGGGGGGCAAATCATGGAGGGCATTGATGGGTTTAATTTTGAAGGACGAGCCTTTGAGGTCGTGATGAATCTTCCAAACCACCCCAGTGACAGTCTGGTTGCGGATGGGCACGTCAACATAACAGCCTTCTCCTACAGGAAAACCATCCGGCACCAGGTATGTATAGGGCTGTTCCATACGTTGGGGTAACAGCACATCCGCATAGTTAAGTTGACTCGACATCGGGTCCTTTTAGAGGTATGGTTTCATACAATATACTGACAACCACGTGAGGAAGAAATGAAATTCTTTATAGACTCGGCCAACATCGAAGAAATCCAAGAACTAGCCGAAACCGGCCTGGTCGATGGGGTGACCACAAATCCCAGTCTGATCCTGAAATCCGGGCGGCAGATAGATGAAGTGATCAAAGAGATTTGCGCCCTGATCAAAGGCCCTGTCAGTGCCGAGGTCACAGCTATGGATTGTGATACCATGCTGAAGGAAGCTCACCACCTGGCAGGGTTGGCCAAGAACGTGACTATCAAAGTACCTTTGACACCTGACGGCTTGAAGGCTTGTTATCGATTGAGCTCGGAAGGGATCATGGTAAACGTGACGTTATGCTTCTCCGCAGCGCAAGCACTCCTGGCAGGCAAAGCCGGCGCGACCTTTATCTCGCCATTTATCGGACGCCTGGATGACGTGGGCCAAGATGGCATGATGCTGATCGAGGAAATCCGCCAGATATATGATAACTATGATGCTATCAAGACAGAAATCCTAGCCGCATCGATCCGCCACCCCATGCATGTCATTCAATCAGCCCAACTGGGCGCCGATGTGGCGACAATTCCACCGAAGGTGATGAAGCAGCTGTATCAGCACCCGCTGACAGATGCGGGGATTAGCATGTTTCTTGAGGATTGGAAGAAGACTGGGCAGAGGATTGGGGGAAAGGGATAGGGTTCTGAAGGAGGAAACCAGAATCCGGAATCCAGAATTAAGCATTAAGAGGCTCTTTTGGAAAACAGGTGGGTAATCGGTATGATAAGTTGAACACAAGTGAGGATAGTTGGAAAAGCGAATACTCCCGTCCCCCGTCATCCTGAACGGACGACCGCGCAGCGGGCGGTAGTGAAGGATCCAGTAAGACATGTGTCGCGAAGCGACTCTGCTACTCCCGTCCCCCGTCATCCTGAACGGACGACCGCGTAGCGGGCGGTAGTGAAGGATCCAGTTAGACATGTGTCGCGAAGCGACTCTGCTTTACATGGCCCCAATCATCTTGTTAGTCATCATCTAGACGGCCGGTTATTCCACTTACTCGTTTGGTATATTTATAAGCAGAGTCGCTACGCGACACATGTCTAACTGGATCCTTCACTACCGCCCGCTACGCGGTCGTCCGTTCAGGATGACGTCTGCCAGGGGCAGAAGATTACTTACAACCCAGCCGTTTTGCATAAGAGCCTCTTAATTCTTAATTCTTAATTCTTAATTCTTAATTCTGGATTCTTGGATTCTGGATTCTTGGATTCTGGATTCTGGATTCTTGGATTCTGGATTCTTGGATTCTGAACTCCGGACTCCACCTAATACCCCACCTCAGGAGCAAATATCTCCGAAATAGCATCGTCACCCTTTTTGAGGGATACGCTTTGGGGCTCGACGATCATGATGTGGGTTTCTTCTTCAGCCGTGGGGAAGTGTTCCGTGGTTTGTGGTACTGTGTACATCTCGCCGGCGTCGATGACGACGTCCCGGCCCTCGCGGAATTTGATTCTTAAGGCGCCTTTTACTACGTAGTATAGGACGTCCTCTTTGTCGTGGGCGTGCCAGATGTAATCGCCCTTGGCCTTGACCAGTTTGACGAATACGTTACCGATATCACCGTAAACCTCAGGCGTCCAATATTCTCTGAGGTTACTGAACTTTTGCGCGAGATTTACGATCGACATTCGGTTTTTTCCTCTACGGCTTTACGGCTTAGTTTTACCAGCGCCTTCAGCCTCTCCGCTAGTTACCGGCGGCATCGGCACAGGCGGATTCTCGCCTTCTGCGTGAGGATCAGCCGTTGGCGGCAGGGCCTTCTCAACCGGAGCCACTGCCGCAACAGGAGCAGCAGAAGCAGGTTGATCCGGCTTCGCCTCAATCTCCATAGCACGCTTGTATTCCTTATCCAAGACTGAATGCCCACCCTCTGGACTGTGCAGCCGAATAGCAATGATGGTACTTGAGATAAAGAATGCCGCCACCAGAACGCTGGTGATCCTCGTCAGCAAGTTAGCCGATCCACGAGCGGTCATCATTCCACCAGCTCCACCACCAAGCCCGCTCAAGGCGCCGCCCTCACTGCGTTGAAGCAGGATGGAAATTACCAGGAAGGCCGCGATGAAAAAGTGTATAACTAATAATACAGTTGTCATAGATTTACCTATTCTCTTGTTTCTAATATCGTCTGCATTCTAATCGCATCTTAAAAAAAATTCCAGCATTATTCTTAGGCACCGGCCTGAATTATCTTGTTAAAATCCTCAGCCTTAAGACTTGCGCCACCAACCAGCACCCCATCCACATTGGGCAAAGCTAGTATAGACTTAGCGTTTTTAGCATTTACCGAGCCACCGTAAAGGATTCGCACGCTATTTGCGTCAACACAAAGTCCATCCAATGCTTTGCGAATAAAGGCATGGGTCTTGGTGATATCGTCTTCCCCGGCAGTGCGACCCGTACCAATAGCCCAGATTGGCTCATAGGCGATAACCATGTTATAAGCCGACATACCATCGGGAATAGACTCCTCAAGCTGCGTGCGCAGGACATGTTGGGTTGAACCTTCGGCGTTTTCGGCTTCGGTTTCACCGATGCAGATGATAACTTTAAGACCGTGATTGGTCGCGGCAATTGCCTTGTCGCTGATCATGTAGCTGGTCTCATGGTGCCCCTGGCGCCGTTCGGAGTGGCCCAAGATAACATACTCACAACCCACATCGACCAGCATAGCCGCGCTAACATCCCCCGTATGAGCGCCCGATTCGGCGCTATGACAGTTTTGCGCGCCCACCATAATCGATGTTTCCGGCAACACGCCTTTTGCCATCTGCAAGTGCAGCGCTCCTTTTGCCTTCACCAGGTAAGGAAATGGTGGACATACAACCACTTCAGGAGAGGACTCATCCGCATGCAAATGCTCCAGCAGATCCTCCACACCAGCAGAGTCCAGATTCATCTTCCAATTACCAACGATGAGTTTCTTCATAAGCGCCTCTTTTTCTTTGTTCTACCAAAATTCCGCGCCAAAACACAGTAAAAAATACGGTTGATTTTTAGAGAAATTTGGATAGAATGCCCCCACATTTGTAAACATGAAAGGAAATGTAATGAGAATTCAATTTAAGGCTATGTCACTATTGGCAGCGGTTTCAATTCTAACTGGCTGTGTATCTAACAATGTTAAGGAATTTCGCGCAGATCCAAACCTGAAGCACGATGTGCCACACAGCAGCATTGGAAAAATATATCTGAAGTCTGTCACTATGCCCCATGATGACACGAACAGCATCATGTGCCGCGCTGCGGGCAACATTTACCTGCCCCAGATGATGACATATTCTCAATATATCCAGAATGCTCTACGCCAGTCCATAATCAGCATGGACAAAGCAGCAGAAAGCCAAGATAAAGGCCACTCAATGAGCATCGTGCTTACACAGGTTACTTTTGACTCTCTATCAGGAGAATGGATCATCAACGGTAATGTAACCATCGATAACCATGCACATGTAGCTGTAAATACCAAAACCGATTACGGCACTTCCTATGATGCGGTTTCAGCTTGCAGAAATACTTCTGAAGCATTTGATACAGCCGTATCAAACTTCATCAAGAAGGTTCTGAATCAGCCTGAGATTGTTAAAAGACTAGGCTAACCTATTTTTCGTTAACTAAACCCCGTGCATCATAAGGTTCAATCTTAAGGTGCACGGGTTCTTTTTTCCCACAGCCCTAACGACGAACATCAGAAAACATCCCCATTGAACCCAAGCTGCTTTCTGCTAAACTAGTGGCGTCTATAACTCGAGAACAATCAGAAAGGACTAACATGTTTAAAAAGCTTACGTTATCGATCCTGTTTGTCGGCCTGACATCCATACAAGCCTTTGCCTCAGACCTGACGTTAGATGAAATTTTGGATACACCCAAATCGATTACATTGGGTGACGTTTTGGGTGCGTCTGAAGAACTAACTAACCATAAATCCAGCCTTATTCCCCTTCAATTTGGCGATCCATTGCTTGTCGAACTGCCAGATGAAGCTTGTCATAGCCGATGGTTTTATTATAACAACAAAGAAAATCCAGGTCTGTCTTTTGGAAGAATGCTCAAGGCAGAAAATAGGCTCGGTGACAGGTTAGTTAAATCCGAAGAAAATGCGGGCACGTGTTATTTAGCGGCCACAACGGAAGAGAACCAGCGTGGGATTAGTTACACTTTATCTTTTCCGAAAAGGAAGTTAGGCAGTGAAGAAGACCTGCCTTTCGTAAGGGATGTTTTGAATGGTTGTCAGAAGTTGCGGGATTACGCGCCTTCACCGCTTGTTTATCCGGCAAATCCGCGTTCATTGATCTATCTTGAGGGAGTGCCTTATCAGATCCGTTATGCATCATTCTCTGATTCAAATGCCGGAGGTATTGGGACTCTTGGCGAGTTTGTGGGCTTTCAGAATATGAGTGGTATGAAGCCTATAATCATGAACCAAGGCTACGGTGACATCATCGTCTTTACTCTAGACCCAACAGGCAAAGGTAAAAAAGACCCGAGAATGACCATTTCTCTCGGCAAGGTGGAGTAGTTACTAGGCGCCCCATTCGGGAAACGTTTGGGGCGTCGTTTATAATTCGTACCGCTCTTTTATCTTTTGAAAAGTCTGCTCCATTACAGGGAGGTACAATTTACAGTGATTGTAGATCTCGTTGGCCGTCGTTTGCCTATAGATATGGGACGTAAGATTACGGCTTTCCATGATTTCAAGCCATATCTGATCATTGTCGATCAGTTTGAGTATAAAAGCCTGTTGCAATGTTGTTCGAGGAGAATTTACCTCTATACCCTCGGCGTATATGATTTTTTTGAGTAGCTTCCAGTAAAGCTCGAACGTGTATTCAAATACTTGTATCGTAGCCTCTACAGCAAAAGGGAATTTTTCACGATCTATTTTCAGCACACGTCTGAATTTTTCGATAGCTTCGCTGAGATCAAGGAAAGTTTCGTACCATTCATAGGAATTCTCTGTCCGTTTGAAAAGAACCTGTTTTGCACTCTCTATCTCATGTCTTAAACGCATATCAGATAGTTTATCAAAGCGGATGCAGTCGATCTTCAAAAGGGTATCAGCATGGTCTATTATGTCACGCACTTGTTGCCAAGCCTCTTCAGATGCTGCTGGGCATACTATCGCGAGGTCTATATCTGAATGTGATTTTTCAGAACCCTTTGATCGGGAACCAAACAGCCATATCTCGTCCACGAAAGGAAGCGTTCTCAGTTTGTAATAGAATTCAAAATGCTTGATATCAAACATGGGTAAGATCCATCGTTGTGTTTTCATCCTGAATTTACCACAAAGATATTCCAGATGCATCATGCTAATGCTCCCTATAACAATCCACCCGGACAGGCCCAACACCTGTCCGGGTTTTTTCGTGGCGTTAGGACTGATACATCAGTCCTTCGGCCTGGCGCCGCCGGATTAGGCCGTTGAGCTTGCGCCCGCCGGCCCAGATCCATTTCATCAACTCGTTTGGCACTTCATCGTGCTCTTCTCGGTTGATTTTTTGACGCAGGGTGGAACGCTGCAAGGCGCCGCTGCCCAGGTTATAAACGAAGCTCACGAGAGCGTCGAATTGTCCCTGGGTCAGGGGGACACGGATCAGGCGAGCGACCGATTGCTCGTCCTTCTGGATTTCCTTCCACAGCATTTGTTCAGCCTCAAAGACGCTGATGCCATCTGGGTAGTCCTCATTATCGGCCATAAGGTGGCCGTAACCGATGGTGCGAAAGCCGCCTGGACAAATGTAGGTCACATGACTAAAGCCTTCAAAGTGCTTGATCAGATCAAGACCTGCCTGAGATAACTTCATCATTTGCCGTACCTAGCTTTGACTTTTTCCATCATCCGCTGACCGAACCAGAACGAGATGACGGTTGCGAACAACGCTTGGTCTTCAATATGCCATGTGCTAATAAAAGCCTCATGCCAATGGGAAGAGCCCAGCGTATGATAGACGATTGCCCACTGGCTATACTTCATGACTGCATAGAGCAAGAAGAAAGCGTAGGTGATCACCGGTCGTACCGTTCCCGCCATAGCATCCACCCAGCCAACGCCCGTGGGCTTCGCGTGGGCATAGAGGGCTTTTGCGGTAATGGCATCGGCCTGGACCTGGATTTCTTCCAGACGGTATTTATGGTTCTTCCCAATCATGATGGCCTGGCGATCGAGGATATCCAGCTCGTGCTGGCGATCTCGGCCATCGCGATAGACCTTGAGGACTTCCGGGAAGATACTTCCCAAGAAACCTAGTAGTGATCCTAAGATTGTAATCATGCTACCTCCCCATAAACCAGCGGATGACATGGTCGATAAGCGCACCGAAGATCGCTCCTACAGTCAGCAGAGCAGCCACACTGCCGCGCAGAAACGAATGCTGCCGCTCGATGGTCATCAAGCGTCGCTGCATACGCTCCAGGGATACTTTCATATCCTGCTGGCCATCGGTTACGTTGTGGATCTGGCTTTCTAGCTTACCCATGACATGGTAGAGATCAGTTGGTTGAGTTTGGTTCTTCATGTTTCACCTCATTGTTAAAAAGTTGCAACCAGTCTTCCCCGTTGAAGTTTCCTGGTTTGTGAGTATGGACACAGATATAAGCCACTCCCTGATGGGTCATCAGGTCATTACGGGCATAAGCTGTGTCCGGTTGCCAAGACCCACGAGGATTCAATCCAACCATGGGCACTTTCGCCCGGCTCATCTCTATCCCCGCGCCGTCATAAAGGACGATAGTGTCACCCTCGAGCTTTATCTCGTGGATCTTGCGATCGGGATAATGGCGCTCCAGTGCCTTGACACGCGTGTCCAGTTCACGAAAGTTGTCGTCAACCTCCTGGGCCGTCAAAGGCCCACCTTTTTCAGATCGATATATAATGCTCATACAATTGCTTTCCTCCTATTTCGGTTTGATGGTTAAATAAATGAGCTGATTGCTCTCTGAGCTTTCCCTATAGGCTACGGAGACATAAGTTCGAGTCACTTCACCAATGGTGATGGGCACTTCAATTTTATGGTTCGTGATGTCGCCTATAAGGCTTGGGTTGGCATGTCTATCAATAAAGATATAGCGCCAACCATCGATTGTCCCGCCATCGGGCTGGACAATTCCCTTTGCCGCAAGGCACTTTCCGTGTAAAGACTGATCCGTGTGTCATTACCGTCGGCGCCGATGCTGGCATAAGTTTGTTGAATGTCTGCAAAACTGCAACCTGGCGGGGCGTGGCAGCCGTAGGCCAGGAGTGGGAGCATATCGTTCCCCTCCTCCCCGGTCTTCGGTACCTTCATCCACCAGTGCCCCTCGCCCTGGCTTTTGCGATGTTGCATCAATAGGCCATCGTCTTGGCTCAAATACGTTTTGGTATAGAGCTGTTGATTCGTGGCGAGACTCTCGTGTCCCTCCCGAAAGAATAAGATGATGGCCTTGTGACGCGAGGACGCCGCCAGTTCTGGCTTATCACTGGTCTTGCGGGCGTAAAAGTCTTTGATGCCCATGGGCATCCCCGAGACGATCTCCTGCGCCTTTACGTCCACTCGGTCGAGCGGAAGCTGTTGCCAATGCACCAGCAGATCGATCTTCTGAGGCCATTCCACCAGCTCATGGATGAAAGACAGTTCCCCCACTTGCGGTTGCAGTTGCAGTATGGGCGAACCTGAGGTGACAGTTGAGTCCACCTCATGATGCCCCAGCGACGGCAAAGGACTCTGCCGCCTTCTTATAGCTTTTTCAAATATCATGATGTTTCCTTATGTGTTTGTAGACGCAGACAAATCAATCTGCTTGGGCGCGCTCCACGCTGTGAGCACATCCACTTGCACTTGATGATCCAGGCATCCATATGTTTTTAGGTCTTTGAGCTTAATGCTGATATTCGTCGGCATTTCTTTCAAGACTGCCTTCAGATCCAACCCACGAGGATACTGCCGCTGGGCCAGCCTTCGGTTCTGTTGCTCACCATCGTTGAGGATCTCAACCCCCTCTACCAGGTCTCGTTCATACATCACCGATGGCCTGTGAATTCCCATGGGTGGGGGCTGATCACCTGTCATACGAAAGCATATGGCCGAAGGTGAGCGGTGGTGAATCCCGTTGAGGCTAGATACCGTCTCCTCCCACACATCCGCTTCCACATAAGGCTGATCCTCGGGAAAGGCTGCCGTTACTTGTATGCCTGTGCCAACCGATACGCCAAGCTTGACCTGAGCTATCCGTTCCCCGGTTTTGCCATTTAGGAGAAAGCGATAGCCAATTACCTTACCTTTGACCGCACCCCCCGGTAGACGGGAATCGCGGATCGTTAGGTTATGATCCAGTGTGATGTTCATAAGATCTTCCAGCCTGGCTGCAACACTTACCGTGATACATCTGGCACTGGCTGCCATATGCGCCTTGGCTATCTCAAGGGCATAGGAAATCGCCTGCTGTCCCCGTTCTGTGGGAAAGAAGCTAGCACGTGCCGCCTGTCCATCCACGTGGACATGGTTTTCTTGTTTGATCCATTTGCTCGGCTTAAAACTATCCTCTGACTGGTGGCGCTTGATGCATTTGTAGACAGCATCCTCATGGAGAACCTGAAATCCCTTGGTATAAACGTGGTCGGGCTGCCATAAGTGATTGCGCCCCAAAATCGAGGCCAACGAGAAACTAAGCGTTTTCACCCGTTGAGAGCCTCCGTTCATATCCTGCACATTGTGCTTCAAAGTAAAACTCGCGACCTCCCGGCGTTTCTGCCGATAGGACCAGCCCAAGCGCAGGTATAAATCGTACCACTGACGAGGGAACTGAACTTGCTTGGGCTTTTCATCCCAATGCCAGAATGGATTCGATGCGCTCGGGTAAGTGGCCTTATCTAGCGGCTTAATGGGCTTGAGCTGACTCTCCACCACGTGATAACCATTCTTCTGCAGAGGCGTATTTTTGCTCCACCACGCCTTCTCCAGGCTCTCCGCCGTTAGAGAAGACAGATACCCACTGGGACAAGCCTTCTTCAGATGATGAGAAATCTCGCAAGCACCACGGGCCTGTTGCAGCCATTCGGCTTTTAGCTCCACATTCACAGCTGATAAAGGCTCCTGAGCAATAGCCACCTTCAGGGAATCCCGAAAGAACCGGCCGTCCAGATCCAGGTGCTTGCGCCCCTTGAAAATATCCGACAGCGATAGCTGAGAAGTCAAACGATCCCAGTGAGGCAATGCTGTGTAGGCCTGCAACAGGTCCTTCAATTCGGGCTCCGTTGTGTAAAACAGACGATCGTATACCCCGTTGTCCTTCATTTCCTTGCAGAGAGTCTGTCTTTGGTGATCCACGTCCTTGCCCATGGCAATGAACTCCAGTGTCACCAACTCACCCTCGATTTGTGAAGGCATGCTCAACAGCCTGCCCTTGAATATCAGTTCTTGCTCGCAACTGATAAAACAGTGCTGTTTGTGCGGAGGCCATAGTAGGCCATGCTTGGGATTCTGAATGGTAACCCTAGCCCGGGCAAATGCCGCTTCGTTTTGGCCGATTTCCAGATGAAAAATCTTTTCATCCTCCCGACCGTGGATGTTTGCGTCGAACTGGTCTGACCCATCGATCCATGCAAAATATGTCTTCATGTTTGTTTCCTTTGATCTTTATTTAAAATATATCTCGACAAATTCGTCGAAGACTGTAAATTACCCCTTATTCAACTAGGAGGGCCCTGGCCTATGTCATCGTCTGTGGAAAGTACCCGTCAACCCATCTCAGTCTTCGCACCTTTCGTTGCAGCCTATCGTTGGGTTAACCAACGGGGCTATGCCCAGGGTGTGTTCTGGGCCATCATGGTGTGCCTCGTCAGCAGCCTCAACGACGTGCTGACCCGGTATTCCGGTAACCGCATGGATTTCCTCCAGGTGGCTTTTTTCCGCTTTTTCTTCTCCACATTGACCTTGTTGCCGGTCATGCTTTATTTCGATCGCAGCTCGTTTAAGACCAAGCGGCCGCTCTTCCATTGCTTACGTTCTCTTTTAGGATATGGAGCTGTTGTAGCCTGGGTTGCCGGTGTATCTATGACGACCCTATCCATCGCCAGCATCATGGCCCAAACCGTGGGACTCTTTGTCCTCATTATGGCCAGCGCTATTCTCCATGAACGTGTGGGCTGGCAGAGGGCCATGGCCACCACGGCTGGTATGCTCGGCATAATCATCATTCTGGCAGCGCCTAAGGGCGATGTTAGCCTGGGGTTAACTAGCTTACAGATGTTTGACTTGGGCGCCTCCGTGAGCTCGTTCTTCAGCCATTCCAACATCGGCGTACTGTTCTTGCTCATTGCTGCTGTGCTATTCGCCGCCAGCGACATTCTCAACAAGGTTATGATCGCCAAAGAATCATCCATGACCATGCTTTTCTACTTTGCCTTTGGCACCATGACCATTGGACTGATCCCTGCACTTTACGTGTGGCAAACTCCACAAGCGATCGAGCTGTTCTGGCTTCTATGCCTTGGCGCAGGCGCTAACCTGATTCTGTTCTGCCTGCTGAAAGCCTTTTCCGCCACGGACATCTCCGCCTTGCAGCCTTATCGCTATGTAGAGATCTTCTTTGCCACAGGCTTTGGAATTCATTCTGTTCGGAGAAATCCCAACCATCCTGATTCTGGTAGGTGCAGCAATTATTGTCCCAAGCACGTTTACCATTGCTATCTATGAAACGAGGAATAGGGATAAGAGTTAAGAGACCAATTCAAAATTCCCCATTTGGAAGTTTAGATTCACCTCTCCCCTTGTGGGAGAGGTCGGCCGAAGGCCGGGTGAGGGGTATACTGAGGCGCCTAAATATTGCATTTATGTACCCCTCACCCCTCCGCTTCGCTACGGACCTCTCCCACAAGGGGAGAGGTGAATTGGAGTTTTGAAACGGTCTCAATCAAACCTCCTCCAGTTGAATAAACCAGCTGGATGCAGCTTTTCCCCATTCTTCGGTTTCGTAGCCGAAGTCTGTGATCTTCATAACCAGATAGGGCCGGTACCCCACAAAGCCTGGACGGGCTAGGGTAACTTTGCGGCCCTCAATGGCTAGAACCTCCACCGGCTCTCGATCCTGGGAAATAGCCACCAGCGAGCTGACAACTGGATCTCGACTCAACTCAATCTGCGCCTCATCGGCTTTCTGCCAGAGGCGCTGCATGCAGCCTACCTCCACGTTTTGGCCTTTCCATAAGCGATCGATCGCTATGGGCAGTTTATCCTGGCCCTTGATCACCGTCTGATACTTGTGGTGGAGCTCGGACGCCGTAGTCACCAGCTCACCATTTACCGTTCGATGGGTCTCACCTGTGGCAATGGGTGTCAAGACCTGATGACAACCTCGCGCGGAAAAAGGCGGCAAGCCGCCTATGCTTAACGATATACATGTCTCTTCCATAGCACCCTCCTAGAATGATACCCAAGCGGGCAAGTCACCCTCACCCGCAATCTCAGCATGGGCCAGGTAGTCTTCTAACTCTCGCATGACCCATTCTTGTTCACGGCGGCCAACTTTAATTTCATAGTCCATTTAATTTCTCCTGATGTTGATTTTGATTTGATAACTTAGTGTTCCAATCCTCTTGCCTTCTGCAGGCATACGATTGATTTCCTGATCGATAGCTTTAAATACCGCAACCCCTTGGGCATTAAGCGCCGGGATCTCAACCTGTAACGCCGCTCCATTTAGGCGAAAATCCAGTCGAGACATAAGGGTGTGGATCTCCTGGTCCCCGTTGTAGGTACTCGACAGCTGCAGTTCACAACTCACCAGCGCCGACCGAGGTGCACATGGAATGTCCACCTCGGACCCTTCAATTCGTACCAGCATATAGGGCGGCTGCATGCCAGGGCGTGGTTCTGTAACAATGCTGGTGATCTGTTGGGACAAAAACTCATCCCGGCGAACCAACTCGTTTATCGCTGCGAAGACGCCATAATCATTCATGGGTCACCTCCAGCTGCACGATGGCCGATGTGAAGCGTCGGTAGACGTCCTCTCGGGGCTGGCTCAGAAACCGCAGATGCTGATCCCGCCATAACAGTCGCGCCGTCACAGGCACCTTGGTCCCCACACGCCATCTTAAACGATAGCGCAAGGGCACCATGTCTTTGGTTCCATCCAGTTGCTCCGGATCGGAGGCCATCGGCGTCACTGCCGCCCAGAAATCGCCGCGATCAGCCCAGGTTACTTTATAGCCACCCAAGCGGTCAGGCACATAAGCCCGGGTTTGCACCCGGATTCTCTCTCGTAAGTGTGTAATACTCATGACGCCCCCTTATACAAATCGCATGATGCGATAAGGATCCAGCAGTGATCTCACCAGCCCCGGCAGGGCTTTGACACCTGACTTGCGTACCCCCTCGCCTGGGCGGTTCTCATAAAGATCCGCCACGAGCAGCAGAATTGCCTGACGCAAGGTCTCAGGCACACTCGCGGCCGTGTCCCCATAGCCACAACGATACTGAATACGGGCAACAGCCTGGCTATAGTAGTTGTGGTTGATAAAAACCCGTGCCTGCGGACGAGTATCATTCAGCTGAAAGCTACGAACCGCCTCCACCGATTTTCCACTGGACACCTGAGGCAGGGCCACGAGGCTTTGAAAAGGCGCAAAGGGTAATTCAATGCCGCCATCTTCACTCTCATCAAGGCCGCTGACCACCTGGTGGACCTGGGATATGAGCGCCCGGGAGGTAAAATCCTCCACCATGCGACGGGCCGATTTGATCAGCTGTTCCAGCAAGGCATTTTCCTGATCGCCATCCACCCGAAGGTAGAGCTTGACCTCGTCAAGGCTCACAGGCTCAACCAGGGGTTGTTCTATGATTATGTTATGCATATGGTTTCCTTATAAAAAAAGCGGCCCCCAAATGAATGAGGGCCGCCAGTTGTTGTCAACTCAGTTAGTTAGTGAAGCTCAAAACCTTAAAGGCCTCATTGTTCACCACATCACCACCGACACGACAGGTGGTGTAGAACTCCACGTATGGCTTGACGCTGAATGGATCTCTCAGCACGCGGATGCCTGCGCGGTCAACGATCTGGTAGCCTTCCTTAAAGTTACCAAAGATCACCGCAGAGGTTGCCTCATCCTTGTTCAGACCAGGCATATCATCGGAAACTTCCACCGGATAACCCAGCAGGCGCGGACGGGCGTCCTCTTCCAAACCAGGCTGCCACAGATAGTTCCCGTTACTGTCCTTAAGCTTACGCAGCTCCCCATGGGCCGCGCGAGACATCAGCCACACACAACCATTGAGCAGCTCAGGCTTCATAGAGTTCACCATGTCGATGAGGAGATCCCCAGCCGTAAGTACGTTTACAAACCCGCCCTTCTTACCGGTCTTGAAGCCATGGATCTTGCCTTTGCTCACGCCAGCAAAGTCCAGTTCATACTTCAAGATACCCGTAGGCTTGTTCGCTCCGTCACCCGATACAAACGCCTGGTTTTCCAGTTGCGACATCCTGGCAGCGATTTTCTTAGCGAGCCAGCTCTCCACATCCACCCGAGAGTCATCCAGCAGCTTCTGCGTCGCCCGTGGCTTAGCATAGAGCTCATGCACAGGGATCTTAATCTTGATCAGCTTAGGCGTATTCGTATCCCCACGGGCATCCGTTTCCGCAACCCAGCCTGCTTCCGCATCGCCTTCAGATTGGAGGAGTTCTACAGAATCCGTAGAGATCTTGATCACCCGAGCCAAACGGCGCATGACCGAAGACGATCTCAGATCCTTCTCGATATCCAAATGCAGAACATCCGGTACCAAGTAACCTCCATCGGGATCAGACCCAGCAGAAAGGCTTTTAGACTCCAAGCTCATCAGCTGAGACTCATCGCCCTTCGTGACGTAGCTTAAAAACGCAGACTTATGTTCATTGTTTTCAAGCTTATGATCATCAGACGCAACCAAAGGACGCTGACGCGAAACCTCTATACGATTAAGACGTTCTTGAGCCTGGTCCATCTCACGCTCGATTTTGCTGAGCTTTTCCTCAAGCTGCGGGTCAGCGCTGCTTTTGCTTTCTATCTGCTTGAGGCTTTCCTCATGGGCAGATTTAAACTCGGAAAACGATTGATTCAAAGACTCAACGGTTTCTTTAACAGTTTGCATATGTATACTCCTTTATTATGCGAACATAAAAAAAGCGCACCACCACGGCGCGCTTTTTAAAACAGGTCTCCGTAGACAGACGAAGACCAATTTATACTTACATAATAAGGGGGTTTGTTAGGGAGTGATTATAAATTCGTTAGAAAGGAACAATTTTTTGTTCTTATAAAAATCGGGTAGGAAATCAGTATGCTATGCTGATGACAAGTGAGGATAATTGCAAAGCGAATATCCCCGTCCCCCGTCATCCTGAACGGACGACCGCGAAGCGGGCGGAAGAGAAGGATCCAGTCAGATATGTGTCGCGTAGCGACTCTGCTTTAAATGGTCCCAGTCATCCGGTGTGACATCGTGTAGACAGCTGGTTGTTTCAATTGCTTGTTTGGTAGATTTATTTGGTAGATTTATAAGTAGAGTCGCTGCGCGACACATGTTTAACTGGATCCTTCACTACCGCCCGCTTCGCGGTCGTCCGTTCAGGATGACGTCTGCCGGGGAGGAAAGATTTACATCCCACCCACACACAAACCTACCGTTCAGAAAATTACATGAAGCAAGCAACCAACAGAATGATGGCGCTGATGGAAAACAGGTGATTAATCATAACCTCGAAAGGATTTTGGCGCATTTACTTCTCCTTAACCATTTCCTCTAATTCATATATAGGACACATAGCTATGCATTGCAAGCAAAAAACCCTAGGACAATAATCGCGTAGGTTCCTGTTTGTCAAATAGTTGGCAAGAAGTATCAGTAAACCTAACACCAGATTGATCGCGCCCACTTTTGCCAAACGGCAGTTAAATAGCATTCAGGATAGCCGGCCTAATATACTGAAACAAACTGATAATAGCGTTAAGTCAATCTATTTAATTGTCTTGACGGGTTGACAGGCAATACCTGTTCTTATACAATATAATAAAATAACCACAGGGATATCGTCATGAAGATTAACAAAGTTCTCTCAACCTTTATCATTATGGGGTCTCTTACTTTTTCGACACCTGCATCAGCCTTTACGGATGCGGCGATAGAATTCGCCCAGCAGTATATCATAGATAACGCAGAAGAAATTGCTCGAAGCGTTTTCAGGTTCGCAGTCGGAAAAGTTGCATCAAATAACACTGAAGATAAGAAATTTGTGGATGGTGTAGTAGTACTCGAAGGCGTAGAAGGCCAAAATGAAAAAATAGATAGCTTCTGTGCAAAGGGTAGCGCAGGGCTGGAAGGCTGTAAAGACCTGATCACCGGCGGAGCTTCCGTACGTTCTTGCGCTGGAAAATTCTGCGGTGCAGACCCGAAGGTCGCCTTATTAATTGAGGCAAAATGCGGGCTACTTAGCTCGCGAAATCTTATGAAGAAGGCCGAATTTGAGACCAGCGCGTGCGCGGCGAATGCTTGGGGAACTTTGAGAGCCAATCAAGACGTACTTGCGACAGCAATTGGAGGCACAGCAAACGGATCAGTTGACAATGTATTTCAGTTTAAAAAAGGCATATTGCTAGGCCTTATGGAAACTTTTGACCCTCAGATCGCTGGTGCAGCCGAAGGTTATTCAGAAGACGAAGTAAATAAGAAGCTTAAGGAATATCTGGAAAATGACACCAAAGGGATAATTGAACAGTCCGTAAAGCAGATGGCTAGCATGGCGTCAGACAGAGCAGCCTATAAAGCCGCCCTCAGCAACCCAGAAGCGTTCGCCAAAAGAGTTGCTGCATCTTTAGGACCATCAGCAACAGCTAAAAAGGCCGTTGGGGCCCTACCCCAAAAAGCAGGAAGCAGACAGTCTGTGGCACCTACTAAATCGGCTCCAGTACTCAAAATGGGCAGCAAGACAAAAAGCCAGTAGCATCAAAACTGCCAGCCGGTATACCGGCCTCCTAACCAGAACCGGAATTCTAATTTCCTGACCAACAAAGTCCCAGTCTGCTAACACAGACTGGGACCTTTTCACGCCATAGAAGACAGAAGAACAGCTACATCACACTTGTCTTCCTCACACGAAAAGTCATCAGACAGCTCACACCCACCCCTAAGCTCGACTTGACACCATAAGTATTCATCACACGTCAACACCCCACCCATAATTACACTTATTTATTTGACAAATCCAAATTGATAACCATATAACTACTATAGGTGATTACTTATCCCACCAATACGGGTTAGCTGTTACAATGATAATAGTATTGAGTAAATGAGGACGAAAATGAAATTGTTTAAGACCTGTTGTTTGACGTTAGCTTTGTTTATTTCTGCACTTGCAGAAAATGCACAAGCTTCTTTTGACTTCCTTGACAAGAATGTACTGTCTCAATGCTTTACTCAGACCAAAACAGATGAAGATGGCAAAGAACAACGGACGCTCTCCATTAAAGACCTGGGCAATTGCGCGCAAGTAAACAAGCATTGGAACAATGCGTCTGGTGTCGACACCATTTGGCGCTGGTTCGCTAACGAAAAGTTCCAGTTTTCTACGATCCCACAAAGTGTATACGATCAAAGCATCACATTCAGATCAATAATGGCCGGAGCCGGCATATTCGAGAACACCCCCCACAAGTTCAAGACGACTCTGCAATGGATGAACGTCATTAGGGATCAAATTGGCAAAAAAGCTCACGAACAGTCCTCAGGCACTGCACCAAATCTTCAACTCATAGTTACCGCGGAAATTCTTGGAGATGACAAGGTGATCAAGACCTATCTCAATGCCAGACTCACTCGTTTATGTCTTGAAAGTAAGTTCGATACACTCCTAAAACTCTTAGATGAATTCATCACCTTGGGCAGCCAATTCGCGATCAAATACAAAGAAGACAATAAAGAGTTCCTACCTAACGACCTACCGAACGGCCATTAACAGGTTGTCATACTGAAGATCTAGAGATTGATTCATAGCCTTAAAGCTGTCTTTCATGCTCCTCAGTTTTTCGACCCTAACTCCAGGTTGCTTGCTAACTTGCGAGAGAAGCGTGGATTGAATCAGTTCTATATTATTCATATTAGACCGCAACTGCTCCTCAAATGACACTGCTGGCATGGATTTTTTAGGGTTCAAGTAAATGTCATAAAGACCTTTATAAATATCGTGCCTATCACTAAGAGCCTTGTTAAGCAATGCAACTTGCATTCTTGTCTGTGGATCTGTGGGCAGATCACGTGCCATAGTAGAAACCTGATCTTTTAAAACATTTGCACCCGTCATACCCTCCAATATCTCTACTACCCCCACATTTTCGCTGCGGTGCTTTTCCAGATTATGTTTGGACTCTAGCATATTCAAGAATGCTAGAGCGCCTCCAGCCTGATACCTTTTCTCGTCTGCCTGCATCTTCTGCACAGTAGATGCCTCCGGCGCCCCAGGCGCCGAAGACCAACGTTGCCCTGCAGGAACTTTCGGAGCCCCGCCAGGCACATCAAACTGTGCCGATGCCAGCGCACTTGATGACATTACGATCGCTGCCAATAATGCCAATAGGTAAATATTCCTCATCTTCAATACTCCATATCCATATATATTCATTATCTTATTTATAGTTTAAGGAATGGTTAACGAAAGATGAATAAATGGCAAGAAATGGCAGATTTAAAAGATAAATGGGGACCACTTCACCTCTCCCCTTGTGGGAGAGGTCCGGAGTGAAGCGTAGGGGTGAGGGGTACTAACATGTAGTATTTATACCCCTCACCCGGCCTTCGGCCGACCTCTCCCACAAGGGGAGAGGTGATTCTAGACGGCTAAGTGGAGTGTTATGAAATGGTCTCATATAATTGGATTATGCGGATAAGAAGGTATCGACCCAGCCCGCATTGCGAGGCGCGTAGCGGCGGGCTATGGATAGACTTTCACCAGCCCGCCTGCTTTAGTATGTAGTTGAGAAAAATAGTTATGAAACCCCGTAAAATCCCTATTGAACAGCCTTCAGCAAGGCCATGTATTGCTTATCCAAAGCCTGATTCATATCCTGAAGATATCCATTAAGTTGCCCCACCTTCTGCGGAACCTTTAACTTAATAGCATCTACATATACCCCTTGAGACTGTTTAAGGGCGGCCATATTCTCCGCAAGCAGCTTCTCATAAGAACCAGGATACTTCCGTTGCGTTTGATCATATCGACCGCTGATGTCTTTAAAAAGCTCAGCCCTTGTATTGAGAGCATTTACGACTTGAATGTAAGCCGTACCCGTCGCATGATCTTTAGGCAAGGCATTATGCAGAAATGCTATGTGCTCTTTTTGAAATTCTGTCCCCTTCACGGCCGCATCAGCTTCTGCCTTCCCAGTTTGGCCCTTTACAGGTTGGCCTAAAAGGTTACGAGCTGCGAGCTGCTGCAGTTCTGTGTTGGCATCCACAGCATTTGAGCTCCCCGTTACTGCGGGAATCCTAAGCCCGCGAACTGGCACCTCATGCGTAGACACAACATGAGGCGCAACACGCTGCGATGCCATCCCTTCAGATGCGACTATAATCGCAGCCAATGACGCGAGTATAAATATATTCTTCATCTTCTTGTCCTCCTTGTATCGATTAACTTATTTCGATTAACATTAACGTACTTAAGGATTAACAAGCAAATATTTTTAATTCACATACCACATAGCCATTTGTTTCTATTCGATTATTTAAGGAAGTTATGCGAATGATGAACTATTCACATGAGTAGAGGCGGAACCCATGCCCCGCCTCTCTTTTTTGTGCTGGTGTGCTTTACACAGCCATATAATGAAACCCTAACAGGCTCCTACTAAAGAGCCTTCAACAAATTCAAGTATTCCTTTTCTAAAGCCTCATTCATATCTTTAAAAGTTTCATTCAGCTTTTGAACGCTCTGGGGGGCCTTCAATTTAACCGCATCAATATATTCCTTTTGAGACTTTTTAAGGCTGATCATATTATCCGCAAGCTGCTTCTCATAAGTAGATCCACGGAATTTCTGGGGGCTATGGTCATATCGACCACGAATATCTTTAAAAAGCTCAGATCTTGCAGCGAGCGTATTTGCGACGCCCTGATAAGCCTTACCTGTTGCATGATCTTTTGGCATGGCCTGATGCAACACGTTTATATTAGCTTTTTGAGCATCGGCTCCGCTTATGGCTGCGTCAGCTTCCGCCTTTCCAGCCTGTCCTTTCAGAGGTTGCTCTAAGAGATTAGCACCTACCAGTCGCTGCAGCTCTGGGTGGGCACTTGCAAGCGGAATATGCGAGGGACCCGTTTCTGCCGGAACTCTAAGCCCGCGACTAGGCACTTCATGATGCATATGCGCATGGGACGCCATCGCATTCGATGAAACCATAACCGCAGCCAATGATGCCAATAAGTAAATACTTTTTACATTCTTCATCTTCATACTCCCTATCTACATAGGTTTATTATCCCCTTTTAAGATTTAAGGAATAGTTAACCAAATATGAACAAAGGGCAAAACAAGGGACAGAGCCCATGCCCTGCCCCTTGATTCATTCATGCGTCCTGCTTTTTCACCCGAGTGATTTTTGCCTGTTGGTTGGCGGCGAAAGTCACAACGGATATTTCCAGCAGATCCACTTCATGGATATGGCGGATGGCGGATTTGGCGTTTTTTTGAGCTCTGACCACGCGATAGCCTATGGAAAGGCCATCCACCGCCCCTGCCCGCATCAGGGCATAGGCTTCGTGAGCCTTTTGCACATCCAGCAGCAGCTGCCCCTCTACATACAAGCCCCTGGCATCTTCCTCCATGAACAGCCAGCGGCCGATGGGCTCTTTTTGGTTGTGCTGCCACAGCATCTTGGGCCATTGCCCCTCTCGCTCCCACTTTTCTAAGGACTGCTTAAAGGAACCTCTTAGCACCACGTCCTTCTGGTCATCCACATGGTCAAAGACGCTGGCATAGCCAGAGAAAAATCCCTTGTCGTTGACCGTTATAGTCTTAAAGCCAGGATTCTGGGTTGATTTAGTTTCCATGATCCACCCCCTTCTCCAAGCGGTCACCACCTTTGATGGGCTCGTAGCCCAGGGCGCGGCGCTTTTCATTAATGGTCAAGAACGACACGTCAGAGATCTGCTTCCAGGTCTTCTCGCGCCTAGGCGCCAATGCGGGTATGGATTCCAGATCGAACTGCAGGCACAACCCCGCCTCCCCATATTTGGGCAGCAACCAATGGTTGAACTCATCACATAAGTGATCCAGCAGAGGAATAATCGTATCCTCCCACAGGTGATAGCGAGCTTCCTTATAATTAGCAAAAGTAGCATCCCCCGGCACACCCACCAACATGGGCGGCACCCCATAGGCTTGTGCAATTTCTCGGGCTGACAGATTCTTACCCGCAATGAAATCCATGTCTTTGGGCGAAAGCCCCATTTCCTGCCATTCAAAATCTCCCTCCAGAACCATGAGCTTACCTGCGTTCAGGGCACCCTCATAAACCGCCCGCACATCATCCCGCAGATTACGGCGCTGGTCATCGGTCAGATTTAGCTCCGAGCTGATCTTCAACGCACCACTAGGACGCCCACCATTCTGCAGCAAAGCCAGGTTATGACCCGATACCGCATTATGCTGGTCAATAGCACCTGCAGCCGCTTCAATGGGGCTAAACCCATACCAGTCATTTAAAGGATGAAAAGTCTTCAGATGGAGAATGTCCGATTCACCGCTGACCGTATTCACCGGAATGGTTCGACAACGGGAATTCACACTATACTCATAAGCCGCTGGCACCCCAGATGACCCCGGAATGATCTTGACCCGATCGGGCCGCAAGGCATACAGTTCCGCCGGGTAACCGCCCTGACCGTACACAGCCTCGATGTAGCTATTACCCGCCAACAACTTAAACGCCAGCACCGTTTCGATAAAGGAGGCACCCCCTTGATTCGGATTAGGGTGATGCAACAGATCCAAGACCGGATGGTCATGTATCTCCTCGTCCCCTTGATACAACCGCCAAGGCACGCTGGCCGCACCTCGAGCAATCAAATTGACCGAACGATACACGATAACGTTCTTAGAAAACCCCTCCTCCGCAAGCTTATCATAACGCTTAGGCGTCCAAACCGGCTTGCCTAAAGAGTTATAAGCAATCAAAGACGAGACTCGACTGTGTTTTGTTTCAGATCTTCGTAGCAGATCTGCGGCTATCTTCTGGAAAAATGTTTTCATTTACTCTCCTTAATTTGTCTATATTGACAGTGTTATTATGGAGAGTTATGGAGGGGGGAGGATGAGAAAACGTGAGAAAGGAACAATTTTGTGGGTATCGTTTTTGAGAGAAGTTGGAGAAAAGCAAAGATACTTCTGTAACCACTCAAAATAATGGTGGATAGTATGGTACAAGCTCCCAGCTTGTCGCCCCCGCGAAGGCGGGGGTCCAGCTCTTAAAATGCGCTGCGAAGCAGCTCTGTATAGAAAGTGCAGAGTCGCTTCGCGACGCATTTTGCGCTGGATCCCCGCCTTCGCGGGGATGACAAGCTGGGAGATTTTACCACCCCTGGCAATATTTGGTGAGTGGTTACCGGAATAAAACCTTCACCATCTTTCTTCTAAATACTCAAAAGCTAGCAATCAAAGAGCAGCTCAACACTAGCCCCTCATCAAGAAGCAATCCGCCGCCCCTCTTTCTTCAGCAACGCCTGCACCTCATTCTTAAGCCCCTGCACAGCTTCAATAGACTTATCGAACATACCCTGCTCCTCCTTGTTAAGGTCCAGCTCTAGAATACGTTCAACGCCATCCTTACCAATCACCACGGGCACGCCCACATACAGACCTGTCACCCCATATTCGCCATTCAGATGCGCAGCACACGGCAGGATGCGTTTACGATCCCGCAGGTATGACTCACCCATCTCGATAGCCGAAGCCGCAGGCGCATAGAAAGCCGAGCCGGTCTTCAACAGAGAAACAATCTCGCCACCACCATTGGCTGTGCGCGTTACGATCTCATCCAACTTAGTTTGCTTGAGCCAACCCAAACGCACACACTCAGGCAACGGCACACCAGCGACGGAGGAATAGCGCACCATGGGCACCATGGTATCTCCATGTCCGCCCAGCACCATGGCCTGGACGTCTTCAATGGAAACACCCATCTCTTGAGACAGGAAATAGCGGAAGCGGGAAGAATCCAGCACACCCGCCATACCAATCACATGGCTTTTTGGAAGACCGCTCACCTCTTGCAGCGTATAAACCATAGCATCCAGCGGGTTGGTAATGGTTATCACAAACGCTTTCGGACAGTATTTACCAACAGCTTCTGCCACGGTAATCATGATCTTGGTATTGATCTCTAGCAGATCATCACGGCTCATGCCTGGCTTACGGGGAACACCGGCAGTGATTATCACCAGATCCGCCCCCTTCAACTCCGCATAATCTTGAGTGCCGTAGTAGTTAACATCATAATGACCCACCGAAGACGCCTGCGCCAGGTCAAGGGACTTACCCTGAGGGATACCCTCCATCACGTCAATCATGACCACATCACCCAGATTCTTTTGTCCCGCCATCAAGGCAAGAGTGCCACCAATCTGACCTGCGCCTATCAGTGCAATTTTCCTACGACTCATCGGTTTCTCCTGTTATTCGGTTGATTGTTAATACAATATTTTTTTCAGAAATTCGGTTCCGAGCTTTAATCCAACTGGATCAATACCATGACCCAAATGCGGCCGTACATGGGTCTCAGGCTCTATTCCATGAGCCTGCAGATGCTCAACCGCATTATTAAAATACTCCATAGACAGCACCACATCCGCATCTCCATGGATCATCATCACAGGCAGTTTATGGAATGTATGCTGAAGAGGATCAGGATAATAAGCCCCCGAATACCCTAAAATCCCCGCACAAGGCTTGGGCCTGGAAAGCCCACAGGACAAGGCCATCATCGTACCTTGAGAGAACCCAACGAGAGCCAGGTTCTCATCCTTCAGACCACGCTCAGCAAGGGATTCGTCCAGGTACTCATTTAATATGGGCATAGACTTACGCATGCCGGTAAGAATATGCCCCGGATCCATGAGCCCCAGCTCAAACCACTGATAACCACGGGTCATGGGAATGCCCGCCCAATTATCAGGCGCATTGGGTGCCAGAAATTCCGTATCGGGAAGCTCTTGCTGCATAAACGGGGCCAGTGAAATCAAGTCCTGACCGTTGGAGCCATAGCCATGCAAAAACACCACGAGACTCTTCGGTGGTTTACCAGAAAACGCCCTTAGATGGGGACCATGTAGAATCTTCGACATTTATTTCTCTTCCTTGGGCTTAAATTCCAGGGCCAAGCCGTTATTGCAATAACGCAAACCCGTTGGCATAGGCCCATCATCGAACACATGGCCTTGATGGCCACCGCACTTAACGCAATGATATTCCGTGCGAGGCACACCGATTTTCATGTCGACCTTTGTGTCCACATTACCCTCGATGGCCGTATAAAAACTCGGCCAGCCGGTGCCGCTGTTGAATTTACAATCGGACGTAAAAAGAGGATTCCCACAAGCCGCACAAACATACGTACCCTCTCGCTTTTCATTGTTAAGGGGACTGCTAAAAGGCGGTTCTGTCCCTTCTTGCTCCAGAATGGCCTTCTGTTCGGGTGTGAGTTCCTTCATGTTATCCTCATGAAAATTATATGCTTTAACCACTCACCATAATAGTGGAGAGGATGGCATAAGCTCCCAGCTTGTCATCCCCGCGAAGGCGGGGATCCAGCCCTGATAATGCGCTGCGAAGCAGCTCTGTATAGAAAGCACAGAGTCGCTCCGCGACGCATTTTGCGCTGGATCCCCGCCTTCGCGGGGATGACAAGCTGGGAGATGCGACCACCCCTGGTAATATTTGGTGAGTAGTTACGTATTTTCTAACTATCTCACACATTACTGACCGAGACAACAATATCCCTGTTTTGAAGTTTTTTGACTCTGTGGTATAATAGCCCCGTATGCATCCGGATGGGGAGATCGCCATGATTCTCAGCAATATCTTACGGACCTTGTGTATTATTTTCCTTTTAACCTGCTCACCTGAAGTTAAAGGCTCCACGCCTCGCGAACTAGATGGCGAACCCATCACCCATGACATGATTAATGAAGGCCTTGAAACATGGGTCAAACATGCAGAAAGAAAAATATCACATTTGGCCGCCAAGCCTCAAAATCTGTTTATGCTAAAGACAATCCAAATGAAAAACCGGCATGGCAACACAATCCCCATACTGGCTGTAAACGTGCTAAAAGAAAGTCACGGTTATCTCCACTTTTTCCGCTGGGACGATTCCCTTTCTGACACCGCCAATTATCGAGTTGTCAACAAGCTGATATATAAGGTGGGTAAAGTCGTCAGCGCCAATCACCTCTACCTAGCCACAGCCCATTACACTCTTGGAAAGTTGGAAGAAGAAACGTTTGTGCGACACCCACTTCAGGGGTATCTAAAAGTTACTCTAAGCGGAAATCCCTTGTATTATTGTAATTTAAAAGACTTGGTCGTAAGCACAGAGCATCGGGGCATAGGTATTGGCACAGCCCTTATCCGAGAACTCAGTGACTTCATGTTTCTGACCAGATCCGTATCATTTATGATGGCGACTGTACCACCAACCAACCCCGCATCATTAAAGGCCTTTCTTCGGAATAAATTTCATCCCAAGACCCTAAGCTTTGAAAAAGATCTCCCCAATTTCGCGCAATATGTAATTGAATCCGAAAGTGACTACATGATCAGTCTAAACCGAGGAAAAACCCAGTTTGTGGCGAAATGTAAAGACTATTTCAACATGTATTTGTCCCGCAACGAGTGGCTTTATCAACCTAAGCTAACACGTCCCCATACTCGGGGTAAGTCGCGACAAAGTACACCACGTAAGGGCAACCGGGAATCACTTTGATACCGTTGGCGCGGGCATAGTCCATAGCAAATCTGGTAATCTGCTCCGCAATCTTGCGACCCCGCACTTCAGGCGCCGTATAGGTATGGTTAAAGTCCCAGACCAATGGATTGTCCGTGATTCTATAGGTTAGATAACACTTAAAACCGTCAACCACACTGATAAAACGATGCTCATCAGGTTGGTGTTCAATGTTGATGCTCATAGCATTCCCCCATATGTCCATTATACGCCATGCCTGACCGAATTTGTAGCGTTCCCTTGACTTTTATTGACCATTCGTCTAGAAATAAATAGAAACAAGGAGTTACCAATGAATAGATTTTTAATTCCCCTTATGGGATTTGTATGTTCGATCACCATCGAAGATGGCCATGCTTCCTTCCGCACAGATATAGCAGAGAGGCCGCCTGCCGAGGTTCTGCAAAAGTCATTAAGCCTTGCCCAGACTGAGCCTTGCGCTAATGCCACCGGCATTATTTGTTTGGATTTAAGCGAGCATGGCTCCGGCATTGCTTTGGATCGCTGGACGATCCTGACCTCGGCTAGCGCTCGGAAGCTCTTAACAGCGACATCAATACTTTTTGTCAACACGGTAGATCCAATAGAAGGCATCAATCAGAAAAAAAGTTACAAGATCTCGGCTAAGCCAATTGTACACCCTGGCTACAAAAGAATGGAACAAAGCGCACCACTGTTTCTTCACAGCTTAATCGACGGACCAACGTATTTTTGTGGCAAGCCTATGACTGAAGTCGTCGAAATGGATTTGGCTGGATATCTGGCGTTAAGGCAGGGTAACCTCCCTACCTATGGACCAGATTTAGCCATCCTGAAATTAGATACGCCACTGCCCGAGGATCTGGATTATCCAAAAATTCCTAATAGCAGAGAGCCGATCGTGAATGCTTATTGTCATACTTTAGGCTATGGGACCATGAGCTTCAATACGGCGAAGGGACCGACTTACATTTGCACTGATAAGGGACCTTTGCAAAAGCGTCACTTCGTCGGCTCACATGTCAGCAGCACTGAAGGGATGGGTGCCCACCTCCTGTATGGCAAATACAAAGGCGTGATGGTTCATGGAGACAGATCCTTCACCCCCAACAATGATATGATGATGATGGAAGGACTTCCCGACAATGCAAGCTCAGGCGGCCCCCTCTTTCAGAAAGGTGAAGACAACCTTACGAGTCTGGTCGGCATCTTCCAGGGAAAACTCACCGTCATGCCTGAAATGATACAGGAGCCAAAACAACTAGTCACTTTCGCTAACGTTATGCAGCCAATTTTCCCTATCTGGACTGATGTGCGCAAGTACAAATTATGGATCGACAGAAATATGGGGCCCAAAAAATAACAACGCATCGTTCATAAAACTACGGGGCCCCTACCCCCTTCTTCATTAACCCCCTGTTCATCAATTGCCGTTATGTTAAGATAAGACATAACGGCAGGGTGATATCCATGAAGCAAACTGTTCTTCATCTTATTCTAGCGACCTTCCTATCAACACCTATACTTGCCTCAGACTACCCGCCTTCCTTTGAGTTTACCCCTATGGCGGAGCATGTTGTTCAAAGCTGGGATCCCGCCAATGAAACGGCTACACAGCTTCTTAAGGAGGAGCTGCGGCTAATGGTTGCGGAGGATGCATGCGACGTAATCACCAAAACATGTTGCCTATGCCGCCCAGAAGATTCAAACCATACGAAAGCTTCAGTAGCCTACAGCCTTACCTCATACCCGAAGCCTGAGCGCGATGAGATCGCTCGCTTGAGTTGGGGGCTGAAACGACATTATGGCAACATCAACAAGCCAGTTTTTATCCTCGAAATCGTGACAGCGATGACTTCCGTTCCGAACTACCAGCGCTTAAGTATTTATCGCATGTTGCGAGACTGGAAGGGGAATATTGATATACCTCTGAGCAATTATGTAGTCCAGTTGTCCAAGACCTTTACATACCTTGAACTAGGCGCCATGTTCCTTAATTATAAGACTTATGGAATCTTTTCCACGAATAAGGCAGAGGACGAGGAGTAAGAACCTACAACGCGATCGCTGATAACATACACCCAAAGCCAGGCTCACCAAGGTGATGCGCACGGCGGCAGCTAAAGAATTCATGCTCCATGCTGTAAGTATCCAAGTTCATTACTTCGATCTGACCCACACCCGCCTCTTGAAGTTGGGCATGGACCACGCCAGACACATCAAGCATATACTTATCTGGGTTAGTTGAAGGTTTAAAAAACCGCCCATATGCCGGCCATACAGATGTAAAACCCCCATAGACCTCCGGACCCACTTCATAATTATCCTGCGCAATACTCGGCCCTAGAACGGCCTTTACAGTTTCTGGCCGAACACCCAGTTCAGCCATCAGCCCCAGAGCGGCTGCCACCACATTTTTCTGAGTTCCCTTCCAGCCAGAATGCACAGCCGCAATGGTCTGAGTAGGTTCATCATACATCAAAACCGGCACGCAATCGGCCGTAAAGACCCCCAACACCACATCAGGGTTTTGGGTCACTAGTATATCCGCATCGGGCGTGACACCCTGACCATGCTTCCAAGGCTCCACCACCACAATCCCATGGGTGCCATGAACCTGGTTAACTGTAACGAGCGTGCGCCCCTCTACCCCCAGTCGCTTCATGGCAATTTCACGATTTTTGCGTACATTTTCCATGGGATCGGCTTTGTCAGCGAAAAAACTGAGGGAATCATAGAGACCTGAACTTACCCCACCCTTCCGGGTAAAAAACCCATGTTTTAAAGGCTCGAGGAGGCTGCTTGTATACATTGCGAGAATCCTACAGGTTTAGGAGTTTGTTGGCCACAAATAGCCATAACCTTAAACAGACTACCCATTTGCTCGGGATGAATCAAGCGGTGTAGAGAACGATCTATTTGATCCATCTCCTTGGGAGTCGCAACATTGTTAAGCTGAGCGGCTCTATAGTTGATTCCCAGCTCAGTAAGGAATGCCCCTTGTGTGGTGGGACCATGAACAGTAGCCCCAGCTTTGACTGCTGCTTGTCGAAGAACCGTAAAATCTACATGGGCAGTCAAGTCCACCTGCCCAGGATTTAGCAAAACATCGTGGTATTTGTGCTTTTGGACGGCTTGAAGACTGTCACCTACAGCGGGCCCCATATAGCCATAATCTATAATTAAGGCCATACCCCCGTACTCCTTAAGATGCTCGGCCATCTGACTGATAATGCCCTCAGCCATGGGACAATACTCCTCGACCATTTTTTCTTCTATTGGCTGCGTCAGTATCAAAGACTTAAGATCATCTGAAAGAGTCACCAGCCTTTCCTCCCAACCATCAGCAGTCTTTACCTTTTGCTGGATGGGCAGTGCATCAAAAAGTTCATTAGTAATAATGAAAGTGGGACCCTTCTTACAACAATCAAACGCTTCCTCAAGAGAGCTGTGCCATCTGGCATTCTCAGCGCTCAAGCTCTTCTTCTGGATTTCCTTCAACACTGGGCTGATTTCCACCATATGCAGATTCAGATCATCACCAAAACGTGGCCCAGCTATACGAAGGAAATCCTCCATAAGCGTGCCCTGGCCCGGGCCCATTTCAATCACGTTGATCGGCTTGGGCTTGCCCATGCGTTGCCAAAGCTCTACAAAACAAACACCTATCATCTCACCAAACAACTGGCAGATCTCGGGCGCCGTAATAAAATCATTATCAGGCCCCAAAGGATTACGGGTGGTGTAATAACCATGCTCGGGGTGATAAAGACATAGCTCCATATATTCCGCGACCGTCAGGTAGCCACGCTTCTGGATGTGGGGAATCAACCATTCCATATAATCAAACTCTTTTATGTTTAAGACCATAGGCGATGAAACCAAACCCTACCAAGAGCACCGGAATGGAAAGCAAACGACCCACACTAATCTCAAAAAAGTACAAGCTCGCGACCGCATCGGGCACTCGAAATTGCTCCACAAATATGCGAGCGCAGGCATAGCCTATCATGAACAGGCCAAAGGCAAAACCAGGATACTCACGGCGCACTTTGGTGAGATGTTCAACGATCATCAGACCAAAGAACAACACAAGCCCCTCTAGGACCGCTTCATAAAGCTGGCTGGGATGACGGGGCAATGGGCCACCGGCTGGAAACACCACACCCCAGGAAACAGTCGTCACATGTCCAAATAGCTCACCATTGATAAAGTTCGCGATACGGCCGAAAAACAGGCCTATGGGCGCTGCCATACCCAAGATGTCTGCCATGGTCAAAAACGGGACCTTATACCGTCGACAGAACAAGCCTGTCGCAATGGCCACGCCAATCAAACCTCCATGGAAAGACATACCTGGCTCCCAGAGGTATAGAATCGTCCAGGGATGATAAATCACATCGGTCGGCATATAGAACAGCGCTTCACCCAACCGGCCACCAACGACAACACCAATGGTCGCCCAGACCACAAAGTCATCAATGTTCCCCGTGGTCAGCCCAGCGGCACCCCGTTTGACCAAATATCGACTATAAAGCCATGCCAGCAATATCCCTACCACATAGGATATGCCATACCAACGCACATGCAACGGCCCCACGGAAAAAGCAACCGGATCGATGTAAGGATAGGTGTTGTTTAGCATTTTTAGTCCTTTCGTTATATAGTCCGTAACCACTTACCAAATATTACCAGGGGCAGCAACATCTCCCAGCTTGTCATCCCCGCGAAGGCGGGGATCCAGCGCAAAATTCGTCGCGTAGCGACTCTGTACTTTCTATACAGAGCAGCTTCGCAGCACAATATCAGAGCTGGATCCCCGCCTCCGCGGGGATGACAAGCTGGGGACTTGTGCCATCCTCTCCACCATTACGGCAAGGCGCTAAACAGTCTTAAACTTATACTCACACAAAGCATACACCGGGCAAATACCGCACTTCGGCTTCTTTGCGACACAAATATACCGTCCATGCAACACCAACCAATGGTGTGCATTCAACAGCCATTTAGATGGAATACGTTTATACAAAGCCTGTTCAACCTCCTCAGGGGTCTTCCCCTTGGCCAGACCGATGCGGTTACTGATCCGGAAGATATGGGTATCCACTGCAATGACTGGCTCCTTAAAGATGGTATTCAGAACCACATTCGCCGTCTTACGCCCTACCCCTGGCAGCGCCTCAAGATCCTTGCGCTCGCGGGGTACTTCTCCGTGATGCTGCTCTACCAGGATCTGACTCATCTTGATAATATTCTTCGCCTTGGTGTTAAACAGACCTATGGTCTTGATATAGTCCTTCAGACCATCCTCACCGATATCGAGCATCTGCTGAGGCGTGTCCGCCACCTTAAACAAACTCTCCGTGGCCTTGTTCACCCCCACGTCCGTGGATTGAGCCGACAGAATGACCGCCACGAGAAGCGTAAAAGCATTGGTATACTTGAGCTCCGTCACCGGCTCAGGATTGAGAGCGGATAGTATCTCAAAAAACTCGTTAATCTCCTGCTTATTCATAGGTACCTACGCAAAGCCTCGGCTATCTGTTCCGGCGAGGTGGAATGACTAAAGTGAGAGATCAAATTACCCTGACGGTCCATCACATAAATAATCGAGGAATGATCCATGCTATAGTCCTGACCTTCCTCATTCTTCTGAGCAAATATCCGGTAAGCCCCCATAGCCTTTTCGATCTGTTCCGCATTTCCCGTCAACGCGAGAAAACTCTGGTGAAAATTCTGGATGTACTCTGCCAATTCCTTCACCGTATCCCGCTCAGGATCGATGGTAATAAATAATGGCTGCACGTGCTTGGCTTTGGGCCCCAACAAATCTAAAGCCTCCGTAATGGTGGTCAAAGCCGTCGGACAAATATCCGGACAATGACGGTAACCAAAGTACACCATCATGAATTTGCCATGAAAATCGCGGTTGGTGCGCACCTTTCCATTCTGATCCAGAAGCTCAAAATCCCCGCCAACTTTGATCTGTTGATGGTGCTCGGAAGGGTAAATATCTACAGCCTTCATAACGATGTAACCCACCAGAATCGCGATCATCACCAGAATGAGAACAAACCAGAACTTGAATGTATTGACCATTTTTTACTCCGACCATGGCCGACTTACTAAAGCCGGCGCTTCTTGTTGCAGCATCATGCCATTTTTAAATGCGTAAGCATAGGTGCCATCTTCATCCATATCCTTGCCTGTCAGCTGAATCTCAGGATGACAGTACCGTGGGATATAACCAAGAGATAACATAACCGTGGCGCATTTCTTAGGCGCCTTACGCCAAGTACGGCTGACGCTGATGGTTTCTCCCTGATCTTTCCATAGCATAGATTGTCATCACATTTAAAGTCCGGATGTTCGGCTAGATCTTTTTTATGCTCCAAACCTGCCAATTGCCGCCATGTATCAGACACGTAATAACCCCGTCCCATATCATTCATCCACAAGGTATCTCCATCCCGCAAAGCCACCAGCCCAAACTGTTTCGAAGCAAAACATGGGCGCCCGCTCCGTAAACATCCATAACGTACAGGCCACAATAGGCACCATCCCCGCCCAGCGCCAACGGCTCTTCCAGATGCAGATCCACAAGCAGCCGATGGTGACACCACCAATCAACCAACCGGACATCTGGGAAACCAGAACCACCGCCCCGGGCCAGGATGAAACGGTTTCCGCAATCTGGATGAGTATATCAATACCCCACCCAAACACTTTCAAAGGATATTCCGCCAGACCCAAAGGCATGGTAAGCACACTGACCAAGGCTGCGGGCATAATCCAGAAAGTAGTTAAAGGAATAGCAATCAGGTTAGCCTCAATGGCATGCACCGCAAAGCGGTTGAAGGTAAATATCGTATAAGGCGCCGTCGCCACACTGGCGATCAAGGTGGTCAGGATGATGCCAGCCGCATAGTTCACCCCCTTGGGCAGATTATACTGGGTTAACGAGAACAAGGACTGAGACCGCCGATATCTTTCATAAGCCGCTATCAGCGCTGTCACCGCCGCAAAGGACATCTGAAAGCTAGGGTTAAACAGTACCTCAGGCCAGAGCACCAAAATGAACATCGCCGCCAACGCCACATTCCGCAACGTCAACGCCGCTCGATCCAGGATCACCGCCAACATCACCAGCCCCGTCATATAAAAGGCCCGCATGGCTGGTGTTGCGCCACTGCACAGCAACAGGTAACAGAACGTAAAAATAATGGATACCCCAGCGGCCCACTTCTTCGTCGGCATATTCAACGCCAATCGAGGAAACAGACAAAACCCACGCCGGACAAGCAAAAACACCAAACCCGCAATAATACTAAGATGCAGCCCCGATATAGCCAGAATATGTGCAATCCCCGAATCCGCGAACTGCTGGCGCACTTGATCGGGAATACCCGAGCGGTCACCGGTGATCAAAGCGCACGCCACCGCTCCAGTCAATGGTTTCATGCGCTGACGTAAGGCCTGATTGAGTTCATGACGCACCTGCCCCATAAAGCCAATGGCTCTCTCAGACAAGATCTTAGGAGAATCGCTCGCAAAACCAACGCCACCCAAACCATCAAAATAAGACCGCATAGCAAAATCATAAGCACCCTCCGCCACCGGCCCCCGCGCAGGCATCAAAACCACGGGAACCTCTACGGTCTGCCCCGGATGCAAGACCTCGCCGCCGGTTTTAAAGGTAACTCTTATTTTCTCAGGTTTAGGCTGCCCAGCGGGCCATTTCTCAAACTCAAGCTGGCTCATAGTGATACGGATATTTTTGGGACGATGCTCTACGCCCTCAATAAAGCCACGAGCCACCACATCCTTGACCTTTTCCGTGATCATCGGCGTAGCCATCCAGATAGTCTTAACTTGTGCAACCGCATAGCCAGCCGTGTATAATCAACAAACCCATGGCCAGAACCCGGTAAAGATAATGCCCACGGTATAGAACAGTCAAAACCACTGAAATTCCAAGCGCAAGCAATCCCCATCCAGTCCAGGGCTCCATAGGTAAACAGAAATACGTCGCAATCCCGATACTGAAAAGAATAGGCGCCCACAAGAACAGCCGGTCATATTCTTCTTGGATCTTGTAAATCAGCAATTGTTGCACACGGCTCATGTGTGATATGAACTCATTAGATAAGATAAGGGTTAAACCATGACAGTTGTAACACGTTTTGCGCCATCACCAACCGGATTTTTGCACATAGGTGGGGCTCGCACCGCATTATTTAACATGCTCTTTGCACGCCACCACGGCGGTAAGTTTTATTTGCGCATTGAGGACACCGACCGCGAGCGCTCCACCCAAGAAGCGGTAGACGCCATCCTCGACAGCCTCAACTGGCTGCAGATAGATCATGACGGCGATGTGTTCTACCAATCCCAATACGCCGACCGCCATGCGCAGGTCGCCGAGGAACTATTGGCCGCAGGCAAAGCCTACAAATGTTACTGCACACCTGCCGAACTGGAAGAAATGCGCAAGCTTGCCACAAAAGAGAAGCGCTCCCCCCGCTATGATGGCCGCTGCCGTCATCGGGCCGAGGAAGACCTTCCCTATGCGGTACGGTTCAAAGCGCCCATTGAGGGCTCCACAACAATCCAGGACCTGGTCCAGGGGGAAGTCACCGTCCACAACGATCAGCTGGATGACATGGTGCTTTTACGCAATGACGGCTCGCCCACCTATATGCTATCCGTGGTGGTCGATGATCACGACATGGGCATCACCCACATTATCCGCGGCGATGACCACCTGACCAACGCCTTCCGCCAACATCAC
>CAWAEF010000025.1:0-5580 GCA_963780985.1 uncultured Alphaproteobacteria bacterium | reverse complement strand
CATTGTTTTCCTTGGGCATGGGAGGCGTATTTGCCAACGCCTCAACCGGCGCTATGGATCAATTCCCGGATCAAAAAGGAACAGCATCTGCAGCTCTTGCTTGCATTGAAAACCTAATTCCTGCTATTACATTGAGCTTAATGGCTTTATTTTACGATCGCACTACCTATCCAGTCGGCATTGGATTGCTTCTCACCACGTCATTAGCGCTTGCGGCCCATAAATGGATTGCCGGTGCTCAAAAGGCTGCTGAGATACAACCAGTTGTTGCACCTGCTGGGATAGGTGATAGGGAATAGTATATGTCACAAGATTATAAAATTCGCCCCTCGTTAGGCATATGGCGCGCAACTTCTTTGGTCACAGGCAATATCGTTGGCGTTGGATTATTTATGCTGCCTGCTTCCTTGGGTATATTTGGTACCGTTGGCTTGTTAGGCTGGATACTTACCTCTTTGGGCTCGATCTGCCTGGCCCTGATCTTCGCCAGGCTCGCCCACGAGTTCCCTAAGATTGGTGGTCCATACGCCTACAGCCGGGAAGCATTTGGAGACTTCGTCGGCTTTCAAATGGCCTGGAGCTACTGGGTAGGCACCTGGGCAAGCAATGCCGCCATCGCAACAGCCTTTGTCAGCTATCTGTCTGTCTTCTGGCCTGAATTAAGCCAGAATCTAGGCCTGGCCTTTATGGTTGCTATAGGCACTGTATGGCTCTTCACCTTTATCAACATACTCGGTGTTAAAGCAGCCGGCACAGTCCAGCTAATCACCACAATCCTGAAAATTCTACCATTGGCCATCATCGGTATTTTTGGTCTGCCCCAGATTAATATTGAACACTTCATGCCCATCAATCCCAGCGGCATGCCTTTCTGGACGGCTCTTTCATCCGCAGCCGCATTGACGCTGTTTTCATTCCTCGGACTTGAGTCCGCAACGATCCCCGCAGAAGATGTAGAAAACCCGGGCAAAACCATCCCCCGCGCTACCATCATGGGCACATTGCTGGCAGCTTTCATCTACATCGGCACCATGATCGTCATTCTGGGCATGCTCGCACCAGCAGAACTTGCGAGTTCCCATGCACCTTTCGGCGGATGCTGCAGCCAACATTTTTGGATCCTGGGCGACCCCCTTTGTAGCAGGAGCCGCTATCATCTCGGCCTTGGGAACTCTCAACGGCTGGATTCTGGTCCAAGGACAAATGCCCGTAGCCGCAGCCCGCGACGGTCTTTTCCCTTCCTTTTTCGATAAGCATACCAAGAATGGCTCGCCATATTTGGCTTTGATAATTTCAAGCGTCCTGATGTCCGGAATGCTGTACATGAACTACGAAGCAGGACTGGTTGAGCAGTTCACAGCCATCGTCGCTTTCACGACTTTTGCCGTATTGCTACCCTATCTGTATTCTACGGTAGCGGAGCTCTATATCCTGCTGACCAAACCGCAAAACATGTCCAAGGGTAAACTGATTCGAGTATCCATTATTGCTTTGCTCGCATTTTTGTATACCATCGTCATTACCATAGGTGCCGGTGAGAGAGCTGTGTACATGGGTATGATCTTTATATTCTCAGGGTTTCCATTTTACGTTTGGATGAAAAAGTCACATATGAAGGACTAATTTAATAATGACCACACAACCAAGCCTAGGCATTTGGCGCGGACCTCACTGGTTGCAGGAAACATCATAGGAGCAGGCATTTTTATGCTACCGGCGTCCTTAGCTATGTATGGCAACGTGGGCTTGGTCGGACTCCTGATAACATCAGCAGGTGCCTTACTCCTGGCCAAAGTCTTCGCCCGTCTCAGCCGTGACTTTCCAGTAATTGGTGGCCCTTACGCCTACAGCCGAGAGGCTTTTGGGGATTTTATTGGTTTTCAGATGGCCTGGATGTATCGGATTGGTACCTGGGCCAGCGTTGCAGCCATCACCATAGGCTTTGTCAGCTACCTCTCCGTTTTCTGGCCAGCCCTCCACGAGAATATGTTCCTGGCTTTTCTCGTGAGTGTATCGACGGTGTGGATGTTTACTTTTATTAACATGATAGGCGTCAAAACCGCCAGCACCCTTCAGCTGGTCACCACCATCCTAAAAATAGTGCCCTTGACCATCATTGCCATCTTCGGCTTTTCTAAGATTAATATCGAGCACTTTCAAGTGCTCAATCCCAACGACGTGCCATTCTGGCCTTCCCTATCCTCGGCCGCGGCCCTGACCCTGTTCTCCTTCATCGGTCTAGAATCTGCCACAATACCAGCAGAGGACGTACAGAACCCAAGAAAGACCATCCCTCGCGCCACGGTACTCGGGACCTTACTCTCAGCGGCCATATACCTAGGCACCATGGCCGTAGTCTTTGGCATTCTCACACCTCAAGAGCTCGCAAGCTCCAAGGCGCCCTTCGTAGATGCCGGCTCCACCATTTTCGGAGCATGGGCAGGGCCTGTAGTCGCCATCAGTGCCATCTTGTGCTGCTTGAGCACCGTCAACGGTTGGATCCTAGTACAAGCCCAAATGCCCGTGGCCATCGCCAGAGACAAACTCTTCCCTGATTTTTTCGACAAGCACACGAAAAACGGCGCACCATATATATCACTGCTGGTAACTGCATGCCTGATTTCTATTTTGCTCCTCCTCAACTTTGAAGCGGGACTCAGAGAGCAATTCAACACTATTGTATTTTTTACCACCTTCACGGTAATCTTAACCTACCTCTATTCAGCCACCGCAGAGCTCTACCTCCTCTTCACCAGATCTCAACCCATGAAGAAGAGAAAGTTCTTCCGAATTATGACCATCAGCCTGCTGGCCTATGGCTATATGATGCTCATCCTCATAGGCTCGGGCGAACGAGCAACATTTCTGGGCATGCTATTCGTCTTCTCAGGATTTCCCGTATACGTATTCATGAAAAGGGGCCAGAGCAAAGCTTTGGCAAATGCCAAAAAGGCATGAGTTATGTCTGTAATGCCATATACATATGCTCTCATGCAAAACGGGTGGGTGATGATTATGCCAAGCTGAACACACGTGATGGTAATTAGCTAGGCGAATACCCCGGCTCCCGTCATCCTGAACGGACGACCGCGAAGCGGGCGGTAGTGAAGGATGACGGGAGCCGGGGGCAGAAGACTACATATAATGTACTGCACCCGTTTTGCACTAGAGCCTAAATCAAAGATCTCTGGGTTTCTCTCAAATATCCCGGGGCGCGGGGCAGAGCCTCGCCTTAGAAAGTATCGCGAAGCGATGCAGTATTATTTCACACACCCCACAAACTTTTTTTCATTTTTTTAAAAGAAATTTCCTACTTATTGCTACATGCGCCCACTCACACATTAAACCACATACTACACAAGCCGCCTACAGACTAAGTTTGAGCCATATTTACCATGAACATTCTTTTTAGTAATATTTTTTGTTCTTTTGTGCTTTTTTATCTTGACATACAGTCAAGAAACCCATATATTAAGATCAGTGGCAGGAGAGTATACTCCTAACCCTCGGTACCGGAAATACGGATACCCGCAGCCTGGAGGCCCACATCGTCCAGGCAATTGTGGGATAAGTAGCGATGTGGTGAAGTTAGAATATCTACCTCGTAAGGGGTAGGTTCCAGCTGGTTTATGTAAAGCTCGGCGAAGCGCTTAGACGCAACCTGCTTAGTGAAAAAAATGCCCAACAAACCCCGGTGTGGGCGACGGGATAAAACCCAGAAACCCCCGCCGGGACTTGTTAATGCAGATGAAAGGAAAGGTTAGAAATAGTAAAATTAAAAGAGTAAAAATAGATAATTGGTAACATCCGACTCAGGCCCAATAGCCTGACGGTGAAGGTATGCATGCTTCGGGTGAGTCTCGCTCAAAGCTCACAGCAAACCCAATTATAGAAAATCCCAGCCAAAGACGGCTTTATATGACTTCCAAAAGATGTTTGGGGTGGCAAAAACCATTTCAGCATAAATCAACGATGTTCCAACAAGCCCACGAACGCCACCAGAGTAACCCCAACCATTTGGCAAACGATTCTAGCAAACCCTAACCAGCTCAAGATACCGATCCAGCACTTCCCCATAAATCTGCTCAAGCATCTTCAGATCCGCGACAGGTACATTCTCGTCTACCTGATGTGCCGTATGGTTCGACAGCCCCAACTCCACCACCGGACAATATGCATGAATAAACCGCGCATCCGATGTGCCGCCGCTAGTGCTGACATTGGGTTTGGTGCCAGTTATAGCTTCAACGGCAACAATGATCTGCTCTGCCCACTTTTTCGAACCATTCGTAAAAGGCGTAGCCCCAGGCCTAAAGTCTAGCTCATAGTTATTACTATGATTTGTCGCAATCCCATTGATGACCGCTTTTAGTTCCTCAACGGTATGATGATCATTGTAGCGTATGTTAAACTGCGCCTCGGCTCTTTGGGGTATCATATTGACCGTTCTATTTTCGGTATTCAAAGACGTGACTTCCAGGTTTGAAGGATCAAATACATCACTGCCCTGATCCCATTGATAGGCTTGCAGCTCATTCAAGAACCGCACAATACGCCCTACGGGGTTATCCGCACGTATTGGATAGGCCACATGACCCTGCCTTCCCTCAACAACGATATGTCCCGAAAGAGACCCTCGACGCCCGACTTTAATCGTATCCCCCACCCAGTCCTCTGAGCTCGGCTCACCAACAACACAAACATCTGGAATTTGGCCCTGTTTTTCGAGCTCTTCTAAGACGCGCACAGTGCCATCAACAGCATCCCCTTCTTCATCGCCCGTGATAAGCAAGCTAACACTACCCTTGAGCGAACGGGACCCAATACGACACGAGACTGCAGATATGAAAGCAGCAATAGATCCTTTCATATCCACCGCACCACGGCCATAGAGAATATCATTCTCAATGACCGCCGCAAAAGGATTATGAGCCCATCTGCTTTCTATACCAACGGGCACCACATCAGCGTGTCCGGCATAACAAAGGTGAGGACCTTCCTTGCCAAACCGAGCAAACAGGTTAGCCACCGCTGGCCTACCCTCCGATTGAAAAGTCATGATCTGACAATCAAAGCCTAAGGATGTAAGCAGCTTTTCCAAGAACTGGATGAGATGGCCGGACTCTGGCGTTACCGAAGGATACCGAATAAGCGTTTGAGCAAGGCTCACAGCATCGTTTATTTCCATGTTACAAGGGCCTCAATAACTCATTGATGGATGTTTTCGAACGAGTTCTCTCGTCCACTTGCTTGACGATCACCGCACAGGAAAGATTTGGTCCAGGACGCCCATCTTTTAAAGGCTTGCCAGGCAACGTACCCGAGATAACCACGGAGTAAGCCGGCACCCGACCGTAGGTAATATCACCGGTGTCGCGGTTTATGATAGGGGTCGGATGCACCCAAGAAAACGCCCATACCAATAACAGCACCTTCCTCAACGATCATGCCTTCAACCACCTCTGAACGCGCACCGATAAAGCAGTTATCCTCGATAATCACCGGATTCGCCTGCAAAGGCTCTAGCACACCCCCGATACAGCAATACGTAAACGAAACCAGTAAGTTAAAAAACATAAC
>CAWAEF010000024.1:0-108282 GCA_963780985.1 uncultured Alphaproteobacteria bacterium | reverse complement strand
TTCTCATCTGTTTTTACCCAAAACCCCAAAACCCCAAAACCCCAAAACCATCATACAATTTTTTTTTAAATTAATTAAACCCGAAATAGTGATTGATAATTAAAATGTTGAATAGAAATGAAAATTCCGAGCCAGAAAATAACGGAGATACAATAAGGAATGAAATTTGCTTTCAACTATATACACTTTTAGGAACTGCTGGAAGCTATTTCCTCTTTCTTATTTTATTAATTGCTGCTTCAAGTTATAAACAATTGATTTACATAATCCTTGCTCCAATGATAATTTACAATTTAATCAAAATTGCTTTCTTCATTTGGCATATGTCACACACACAATTAGCTAACTCGAAAGAATATGTGAAAGATATAATTGAAAGCATATTAACGATTGCTTTTAAGGTAAAATTATATAAAATCTTCAGGTCGGAATTATTGTAATAATCACTATTCCCAATGCAAGTTGCTCATATTTAATTATTCCCATATCTTTGATCATTACTATAAGGATTGTTATTTCTATGGGCTTGAAATCTGAATTCGTTGGCATTTATAACTTGGTAAATTTATATTTCAAATAACTTATAGTGTCGCACGATATTTAGAATTTTTTTATTGTTGATGGTCATTATGATGAGTGCTAAACTTGATGGCTGGGTAGAAATTTCTTGGGGACGACATTGTGGTAATACATATTTAACTATAGAAAATTAGGCCTTATTGGCTTCTTTTTAGTATCCTTTCAATATTTTCCGTTGGCTCAATGATAATGTCTTGTAATGCTTGTCTATGCCAAAGTGTAGGCCAGCAAGCAAATTTCAATGACAGTATATAATAATAATTCACTAACACATCAATAGTTATAGCAACTATATGGGCTTCATACTTATTCGTTGGATTTTCTATATCAACTTTTGCATTAGCTTATTTATTAGCTATTTCGGCTGGATACTAATATTACGGAATGTCTTCCAGGGCTTTATATTTTTGCAATGTACCTCTTCGTGTTAACGCTTTTTACGGCTCTGGCTTTCCCAAAGATTGTGTAAGATGAAACTAAATAAAATAATTTATAAGTGAGTTCGCAATTAGGATTGGAAAGACAGAAACGAAATAAATCAAATTGCAGCAAATAATGCGACTGCAGATAGGTCAGTATCTCGATTAAATCCAGACGAAATTGATCAAGGGACTACAGAACAAGTACACAGAACAATGCCTTCTATCATAGTACTATACATTTAATCTTTTCATAGATCCGAATCACTAGTTCATTATTTAAATCGGTTGGCAGAAAAAACCCAATAATTGATACAAAGAATTTTGCAATGCCTTTTTGCAACATCTCTTCTAGCAAACAGGATTTTATTCAAGCTAACACAGTTACTAAAAATCAAAATGACATTTTCCCTGAAATACCAAAAGAGCCAATCGAAATGGATTTGCAAGTGGCAGCAACAGAAACTATCAAAGAAAGTAAACAGGATGATAATAAATGTGCAATTTCAGAAAGAGATTACAAAACCAAAAAGAAAAAGCAAATAAAATTTGGAAATGGAGATGCGAGTGGGGAACTAGGTTGCGTAGTTTGTTGTGTCAAAAATGCAGATGCCGTCCTACTGCCATGCAATCATGGAGGCATTTGCTTTGAGTGTGCAAATACAATAGCCGAGCAAAACCAAGTCTGTCATTTATGTAGAAAAGTAATGTCTCATCATATAAAAATATTAAATAGAAATTTTGGCAAATCCTAAGGCTGGATTTAATGCCAGAAAATTCAACAGATTTTATAAAAATAGCAGAAATGCGTAACGTGATGCAATATCCAAAACTACCTAAAGAATATAGGGTCGAACACTAAATTATTTGATTTATTAAATTAATCAAATGTCATTTTAAATACAATAATTTAACGAATATGGGGTTTTGGGGTTTTGGGGTTTTGGGGTTGTTTTCACACATGCATATCTAGAACTTGTTTTGTGACATTAAAAACAGAATTCAGGTTTGTGTTAATGACCTCATGCCAGTCTTCAAAGGACATACGATGCATCATGCGGTCCTTAGTCATGCCTGCATTGTTGACTAGGATATCGATCGGTCCCAAACTTTCTTTGAACTTTTTTAGACCCCTTTTACAGACTGGTTGTAATCGGCGGCGTCTTCCCATTTAAAGTTCGGGTTTCCTGTTTCTTTGGTAAAGGTGTTTGCAACATCATCGCTTCCCGTGATAGGTGATGGCAACTGTATATCCGGCCTGTTTGAATTCTCGTGCGACGGCTGCGCCGATACACCTTTGATCCCCCAGGTTGCCCAAAGCCGTTCGTTTCATCTTTCTTTATCCTTTTTATTGTTCTTGAAAAAAATTTACGATCGGCTGCATAACTTCTGGATCAGCGTTTTTTCCGATGATCACCCCGATATCTCCCCTATCAAGTTCGAATGGTCTTGAGCTCAGTGGTAAATTCTTCATTCACGATACTGCAGATTTTGGTGAAACGATTTTATCTTTCTGGGGGATGATCACCAGCATCTATTGGTGGATATCTTTGGGGTCGATTACCCAGTTATTAACTTTCCATTGGCCCAGCTAGGGTTTATCTCCCGATACCGAATCGAACAACAAGCTTGCCTTTTAGCTGCCTTTGGCGCGACGGGTGTGCAATCGTTAAGCCAGTCTTCAACGCTCGCAAACTCTTGCAGATTTCTCGAGGTTATCCGCAAACTGGGGCAGTTCTCGGAATTTTCAGAATCACACCAACGGGGTTTAATATGGCGAACATGTATTGGATGACCTCCACGGGGAGCTCCGCTGACTGATCAATCATGGTCTTCAGGTAAGCGGAAGAGGCATAGAGCCAGGGAATCAGCCGTTCTTCGGCCTGAGTGAAAAATCCCAAGGTGAGGCCAACAATATCAGTTTTTCAGTCTCAGGTCCCCAAACAACTTTACAGCCATAGCCGACGTGCCCGCCCCGGTCCGCAATATCCCATGACTGCGGATGGGGCAGCGCATGGAAGGCGCTGGCGTGATCCATAGCAGGCGGCGGCGGCGGGTGATCGAGATCTTCCATCGAAGACTCTGTCGTTCCGCATACTGAGAGGTTAGTCCAGTCCAGCACAAAAGGCCATATACCGCTTGTGCCAATTGGCGCAGGAAGCTAGACTTTTCGGAAAGATCTAGTACGTAAGCTCGATTGATGAGAGAAGGAACCACAAAAAGAACGGTGCGTCCCCCATGCCTGGGTTTGAGAATAGTCCAACACTTTGGAGCTGCCCATAGCCCAGATCACAGGTGGGTTCTTCACTGTCCGCTTAAAATCGAGCTGTTGATACAGCTTAATCCCATCCATAAAGTCTTGAGTGCGAGCGCCACTTTCTTTGAGAAATTCCTCATACTGGTTCTTATATTGGGCGCTGAGTCCGGCTTGTTTCCACCATGCCGCTTTGTTGGCCTGCCGTTTGGTTCATAAGATTAGCAAATTGTTCGAAGAATTCGTAAGGGAAGGTGGTTTTCTTATTGCTCACTAGACTCTGTCCTTTCCGGGCCATTTAGGCTCGTTAGGGAAGAATGCATGAGGGCTGATTTAAAAATGAGTTCAAAATAGTCTTCCCAGTGGTTAAGGGCCATTTGAATGTGTTCCTGTTTTTCGGACATTGTTTATCCTTATTTTTGTGCGATTATTTTTAATCGCTATCTCCTCCATTAAACCAAATTTCCCGCATTTTGTGATAGCTCTAATCCTCCCTATTTAACGATTCATTCATGCTTCCTTAAAGGTTTCTTGTTCTGACTCGCCGATACTCGATATTGATAATATCAAAGTCGAGCTATGAAAAAGATGGCATATTCACTTTTGCTTTCCCTCAAGTTTTTTCGCCGTACTAAATGACCAAGGACATTAGTTTTTCCATCCTCGGATTGATCCAGAAATTGACCAGTGGTGATGTCGAGAGTCGCTGAAGCCGATGCACTGACCACCGGTTCTACGGGTGGTTTGGCGGCTGTAACAAAAACTCTAGATCCGGCAGCTCCCGTCGTAAAGTTAACTGCTATTGCTTCCCTTCTAAAAGAAGAGGTCCCCCTCAGGCAGATCTCTGAAAAGAGTCTCCAACAGAAATCTTTACGGATATTATCCATCGATGGAGGAGGGATCAGGGGTATTATTCCATTGATGTTCTTAGCGAAGTTAGAAGAGCAAACCGGCAAGCGGTCCACTGAAATGTTTGACGTGATTGCGGGAACATCCACGGGCGGTATGATTGCGATGGCTTTGAGCCTTGCGCCTGCAAAGGATATTCTGGCCCTTTATCTCAATCATGGGAATAGCCTTTTCGGCCCCTTAAACATCTTTTACGGATTGGTGGGGCCTAAGTATCCATTTGACAAGCGCGCACAATTCTTTAAGCAATTTTTTGGTGAGCAAAAACTCAGCCAGGCAGCTGTGCCGACCATCGTGACGGCTTGGAATTTGGGAGGTGACGAGGCCTATCACCTTTATAGTAAGTGGCCCACGGATAACATCTTTGGTCACGATAATTTAGATATGACTATGAGCGACGCAGCCCTTGCCACCAGCGCAGCACCGACTTATTTTGCCCCCGCAACAGTTCAGCCTTTATCCGTCAATGGGCAGAGCTCCAAACAAACCTATACATTCCTTGATGGCGGTATGTTTGCCAATGACCCAGCTAATATAGCATTGAACTATGCAATGACCCTTTATCCAAATGTGGAACGTGCCAACATAGACTTGCTTTCCCTGGGAACAGGCTTTAGTCCGGTAAAGTACAATACCCGTAGGGCTAAGTACTGGGGAGCAGTGAGTTGGTTGGAGCCGTTTCTAGACATATTTCCAAACGGCGATAGTACATCTATAGATGATGATCTGAAGGGCTTACTTGATGATCGCTATGACCGAGTAACTACTCAGCTGGTCTTTGCAAAAAGTCAACTTGATGCAGTCGGTAAAAACTTAGCTGCCCTGCAAAAGGATGGAAATGCCATGCTAGCGCAGAACGCAGCCGTCTTAAACAGATGGGCGGCTTTGGTATCCGCACAAAACGTACAGAACGCGGCATAGACATTTGCCCCTGATGAGCGCATAATCGCCTAAGGAGTAGGGGCTTATGTACACAAAAATAACAAGGGGAATCATGGTAACTGTAACACCGTTTTTCCTCGAGGATGAAACCAATCCCGAGGAAATGCGGTATGTTTGGGCCTACCATGTCATCATCGAAAACCAGGGCACCGAAAAAGTAAAGCTGCTCTCACGCAAGTGGATCATAACTGATGCAACCGGCGATGTGCGCGAGGTACTAGGCGAGGGCGTCGTCGGTGAGCAGCCCGATTTAGACCCCGGTGACCATTATGAATATACCAGCGCGGTTCCCCTCGCCACACCCTGTGGATTCATGAAGGGAGTCTACGTTGTGATCTCCGAATTTGATGAAACTTTTGAGGTGGCGATACCCTGCTTTTCTTTAGACAGCCCTTTTCAAACCGTAACAATCCAATAAAATCAAACACTTAGCCTAAGTATTAATCCCCCCATTAAAAAATCTAAAAATCTGTTAAGTAAATAGTAATTAAAAATTTACTAATGCTGCGCTAGGGTGTAGTCTTATAAGACTGTCATTCATGATCAGTTAGGAGACATCAGATCTCCAATAATCGTAAAAACGACTAACTCCATGGGAGGATACAATGACCAAATACTCAAAAGTTCTAACGTCTACCCTATTGGCTACATCAGTTATAGCTTTTTCTGCGAGTGCATCATATGAAGCAGAAGATGACCTCGGCCGAATCGAGGTTACCACAAGGGAGCGGCAAAAAGTTTCCCCAGCGAAGGTTTTCGTGACTAATGATTTACAGTCTATAACCCTCAAAATTAATGCGAATGATTTAACGAATAAGGCTAAAGCTGGTATCGCACCTTCAACAACTGGCAAGACCACTTATTCAGATGCAGAGCGTGCAAAAGTAAAGGCAAAGTTGCCAATGAATGTTGCGCTGCCAGCAGTAGATTTCGGTTCTCGCAAGGCTGTTGAAATTACAAAAAAAGATGGCACGACTGTAACTTATACCATCGATACAAAAAAACCTCACCTGGTTGAGTACTATAAGATTGCTACTAATCTTGATGAGGAAGGTGCGAACACAATTCGTGTGGCCGATCCGCTTTGGGAGGGTGACTTGAAGGCCGTGACTAAGGAGAAACTTGCGCAAGAAGATATTACGCGCCAGTTTGATCTGGTCTCAGCTGTCAAGCAAGCTAGACTGAACGAGTCTCGCAAGTCTGACCTTTTAGACGCCAAGAAAGATCTCGAGTGGATCAGTGCCTCATTGAAGGCTCTTCAGGAGACTTATACTGCCGTTTACAAGGCCGGCCATAAAGTATGGGGCGCTACCAATGAGGAATACTGGACAGCTTTGAAGGCTTCCAAGGATAAGATTGATGCCGAGAAACCAGTTGTACTCGAGGTGGTTCTTCTAAAAGGGAAGACAGAGCAGGTATCTTTCTATGCTGGTCAAATCGCAGCTGCAGCAATACCTACCTTCTCTCCAAAAGAGGCTTTAGGCCGTCAAGAGGTGACAAAGGGCAATCTTACAGTTCTCGAATACGGTGATTTAATTACCGTTGGTCTATTGAAAGACGTGAAAGCTGTACCCATTGTCGTTGACGTCAACTATCCAATGGAAGATGCTATTGCATTGTCCAAAGAGGTCAAGGACTTGGCTAAGCTGAAAAGAGAAGTTGAGGATCTGTCCGTAAAAGTTAAGGCTGAGCTAGATGCGGTTTGGCCTGAGAACGGTACGAAATCTAAAATGTGGGCACAGTATGAGCCAGTATTAGAAGGCAAGGCTACGTATCTTGTGCCGGCTGCAGCTGCTGCTCCAGCTGCTCAAGCTGCACCGGAAGCTGCAATTGCAACTGTAGATGCCCCTGTAGAAGGTCCAGCAGAATCCCCAGCTACCCCCGTTGAGGCTGCCACTGATACAGACAGTGCACCTACTGCTGAAGGGGAATAATATCTCTTATAAGTAAAGGTTCTCACCTGAACGAGCCCGGGAGGTTATCCCGGGCTCGTTTTTTAGAAACCAGAAACCAGAAACCAGAATCCAGAAACCAGAATCCAGAAACTAGAAACCAGAATCCAGAAACCAGAAACTAGAAACCAGAATCCAGAATCCGGAAAGCAGAATCCAGAATCCAGATTCTAGTTTCCGGTTTCTGGATTCTAGATTCCGGATTCTGGTTTCTGGTTTCTGGATTCTAACTAAAACTACCCCTTCTCCATCCGCGCCTTGCGCTTAATCTCATGCACATGGCCGCGATCAGCCATGGCGTCTAGGTCTCGGCCGACGACGGCTGGGTCGAAGGCTGCGCCGGTGTCTTCTCGGAAGTGCCCATAATGCAAATGGGCATAGCGGGTCATCACAATTTCTGAAAACTGTTCAAGTTCCTTCATGGCTTCCTGGTCCCCCATAAGTGCTCGACGTAGGAGGTTAATGGTTTTTGCCGTATGGATCCGATTACGGGTCCACTTGATTGGCGACCATAAAAAGCTGGTACTAGATCCTTTCGGCGCTAGGTACTTCGGCACGGCCTCTTCGTCTTCCACAATCCAGCTGGCCACATAGCGAACCAGGTCTTCGATCTCCTCAAAGCGGTTCATATCAAAACCTTCCCGCTCATAAAGATCCCGCGCTCGCTTCCATACCTTGTGGCCATCATCCAGCAGCAGATACCCGGTATCATCATACATAGTAAACCGCTTTGACAGAATCTCACCCACTACCGGTACTTGCGAGACCAAATTGTGCATGCGAGCATCCCCAGCCGATATGGGAGCAGGGTCTCCTTCCACATTCTGGCGGACGACAAAGGCGTGCCCCACATGTTCGTGAACCCACTTGCGGTATTCCTTATCACCAGCCCTGGCCGCGGACAGGAAATATCCATAAAACTTCGAGTCTTTCTTATTACTAAAGCTCGCGCCAAAAATCTCCTGGCCGTGGTTCGCGCAGATATCCGCCAACGCCAAGTTACCCGTCGCACCCGCCTGACTGTGGCCTGTAAAGACGATCTTCAGTTTACGCCGATCTTCCTTGGACAAACTTTTCACGTGTTCTTTCAGAAGAGAAAGTACCTCCCGTTTGGTGCTGAGATATTTCTTCAAAAACCCCTTATGAACCTCGCCTTCAATCTCCGATCCCAACTTGTCAACAGCCGCCATGAGTTCCAGCTTCATGCGAAATGCATCGAAAATATCGTCGGTTAGGTCTGGGTCCATATTCTCCGCTTCCGCTACTTTCTGTACTTTCGCAAAAGTATTCCTTGCGCACACATAGCTGGGCTCGTCCTTTTGAGCCTCGCGGATAACTACCTTGATGGCCTTCAATCTTCGAGGGACTTCCGAGTTTTTGATGAGTTCCACGACCTCATCAAAAAGATCCTTACAGAACTCTTTCTGAACCTTTCTGGCGTTAGTTTTGGTTGCATCAAAATTCGTATCCCAGCCATCCTTATTGCCAGCGGTGCCGCGATAAACGACGACGATCAGATGATCCTTGGGGTGAAAGCACACAAGACCCGACATGTCGGGATAGGTATTACGCCTGCCCTCCAGGCCTCTGAACCCGGTAATAATCCAGCCAGTGGCTTTGAGCTGCTCCAGCTCGGCAATGGTCAGTCTGACTTGAGTTTCCGACGGTCGGACCAGTCTATAGCTCAAATCAATCATCCGCAGCAGAGCATCCTGTTCGAACTTCAAGAAATTGCTGACGTGGACATGCTCCTCGTCATCCATCAAAATAAACGGCTCTGATAAGTACAGGTGATCGGCGCGATCATACCCACCCAGTTTATAGGTGGGGGCTCTGAACGCATCTCTCAAGTCAACAGGCACAGGGAATTGGGGCATAGTAATGTCGAGCGAGTACCCATGACAGCTGAACGCAAAGAATGCCAGTGTCTGGACGATAAGGGTCTTACGTCTGAATACCGAGATTAACGTCAATGCTTGACCTTCCTATTCTTGTACTCACATTTGCGATAACATAACATACTGAGTCATTTTGTATAGATAAAATGGTGTGGTTGGTGGAAGAGCATTGACAGCCAGAGTTGGATTGGCTACATAATGTCCTATAAAAACAAAAAGGAGGTTGCCTGTTATGCTCTATCGCTTAATCGTATCGATTTTATTGTCTGGGGTGGCTTTAATGCCAGCTCATAGTTCAAATGTCGGAGAAGAGTTACAGCCCATTGCAGCATACCAAATGCCGGAGTATCGAGATCTAAAATACACGGAGCGCCAAAGCCTAATAGTTCTGGCCTATGAGGGAGACGAGAATGCACAAGACCAGCTGGCTGTCTATATAGGATTTAATGCTTTCAAAGCTGTGTATACCCAGCGTCAAGAGGCGTCGCCTTATTTAAGTTTTCTCTTCAGGTATTTTTCAACTAGCGAATCGATTGATACAAGTTCCTGGCCTCATATCAAGGACAAGGCGGTTTTCTCTGACCATTACTGTTATCTACTGGTCTGATGGTCGAGCACAAGATTGTCAGTGAAGTCAATCCTTTGGTCGTTACTAATCTCAGAGCTCGGGCTGATGCGGACAATGCTTTTGCCCAATGCGTTCTTGGGGCCTATTACGAGCATGGTATTGGCGTCGAAAAAGATCCGGTGCAGGCAGCGCAATTGTACCGTAATGCTTCCGACAAAGGTAACGGAGCTGCACTATATCATCTGGCTAATTGTTTCAGCCAAGGCATCGGTGTAGAAAAAGACTTTTTTGCCGCATCTGTAATGATGAACAAGTCGGCGCAGAAGGAGATTATTGCAGCTCAATTGGACTTACGCTTTTACCTAAAATTAAAACCATATGTGCATGAAAAATCTGAAGCTTTGTCCAGTAAAGCAAACCAGCTCCGTGGAAAGTTGTCGGAGATAATCGCTCACTGCCAAGAAAAATCAACGACAGAAGGCAGCCTGTGTGGATTAGATCCAGCAGCTTACTCTATCGATCGCCTTAAAGGACCTTATAAGGCGGTGGAAAAATTCCTGGGTGATAAGTTGTGCCCCCTTTTATTGGAGCTTGGTAATGCTAAGTGTGGCTTCATGCTAAGTTGTCTTGATGGAAGTGTCTCATGCGTCGGGATGGATCTGTATTTGATTATGATTATCATAATAAACCCAATCCTTATTCAAAAAGATGATTTCAAGGGCACATCACCGTCGGCATGGGAATTATTGTTCTCGCTAAGAAATGGATTGAATATAGCAAAGTGATGAGCGCCGAAATCAGGTTGTCTATGAGATGTTTATCAGATCTGCGAGATCTGCTTCGACCATCAATTGCCTCTCTGCATGCTTCTCAACAAGAATTATTCTCAGTGCAAAGAGAGGTCACTGAATTTCCTGACAACCAAGAAGCAAAGTTCAGGCTGCAAGATGCAGTTCGTACTTTCAATAGGAAAAAGGAAAAGTATGAAAGAGTGGCCGCCATCAATCAGGTAGAGATTGATATCCTAACCGGTTTCATAGCCATGCTGGAGCCAATACTTGAAGATCTGACAACGCTCATGTCATCGACCCAGAGTGCGCGCAATGATGAATTCTTACAATTCTGGGGATTGTATGCCGTCAAAGAAGCTGCACAATAAGTACTGCCAAGGCTAAAACTTGCTGGATTCTTAGCTTCTTCAGCTGCGCTGAGGAAGCTAAGAATGACGGCGAGGCCCGGGTGGGGTTGATAAACTAGACCCCCTCTATTCCTTCGTTTCCCGATCCTTCACAAACAGCGTCAGCCTCGTCACCGATACTAGCTTTCCTTGCTCATTAACGATATTTATTTCCCAGATCTGAGTAGACCTGCCAATATGAATGGGCTTGCCCGTGCCGGTAACGATGCCGGAGCTGACACTGCGGATGTGGGTGGTATGAATATCCAGGCCCACGGCATACTTCAGTGCAGGATCCAGACAAAAGTTCGCACCCAAACTGCCCAATGTCTCGGCCAGCACGCAGGAAGCTCCCCCATGCATAATGCCGAGAGGCTGGTGGGTCCTCGAGTCCACAGGCATGGTGCCCCTCAAGTAATCTTCTCCCAGCTCCGTAATCTTGATACCCAGAACGTCGTGAATTGTCTTTATTTTATACCTAGCTAGCAAATCAGCTAGAGTCAGTGGTTTGTACCAGATGCTCATTTCATGTTCCTATCTAAATGGAGGTTCTTCAAATCCGCGCAGTTTCCGGGAATGCAAGCTCATGACCCCCCGCTCGCGCAGAAGGCGTACCGCTTCAATCCCGATGAGTAAGTGCTGTTTTACCCGTTGATTATAAAAGCTGCTGGCGGAGGTCTTCAGCTTCAATTCCCCATGGATGGGCTTATCGGACACGCAAAGAAGCGTACCGTAAGGCACCCGGAACCGGAAGCCGTTGGCAGCAATGGTTGCGGACTCCATATCTACCGCAATGGCGCGTGTCTGCTTAAAGACGCCAAACAGGGTATCCGACAAAAGTTCCCAGTTGCGGTTGTCCGTGGTTAACACGGTACCCGTACGCATGCGAGTCTTGACGTCCAGGCCGCTTTGGCCGGTCAGGTTCGTCACCGCATCCTGCAGGGCCACCTGCACCTCGGCCAGAGCCGGTATGGGCACAGACAAAGGTAGGTCTTGATCGAGCACGTGGTCTTCCCGGACATAAGCATGAGCCAGCACATAATCTCCCAACAGCTGTGACCTGCGCAGGCCGGCGCAATGCCCTACCATCAGCCAACAGTGCGGCCGCAGGACCGCCAGGTGGTCGGTAATGTTCTTAGCATTGCTAGGTCCAACGCCAATGTTAATAAAGGTAATACCATCCCCATCGGGCCGTTTCAAATGATAGGCCGGCATCTGAGGCAGATGTTCCGGATGGGATCCTTCGGGCTCTCGTTTCTCAAATCGGTGGTTATAGATAATCGTATTCCCGGGGCCGACAAATTGACTATACTCTTCACCGTTCTCGATTTCGTTATAAGCGTATTGAATAAATTCTTTCACATAGCGCTGATAGTTGGTCAGGAGAATAAAGTTCTGGAAATGCTGGGGCGATGTGCCTGTATAGTGGTGTAGCCGGTGCAGGGAATAGTCCGCCCGCTCGGCCGTAAAGAGGGCCAATGGTAGGATCCCCCCCTTATGAGGCCATGCAGTGTTGTTGGCAATTTTATCATCCACCCGGCTGAGATTAGGCAAAGCGAACCCCACATCCATCTGCCACAGCTTTTCATGAATTTCGCTGCTGATCAGAATTTCTTCCGCAAAGGGCAGGGGGATAGGATCTTCACTTTCGCCCACATAAACGGGAACTCTGTGGTGCTGAATCAATAGATCAATCTGTTCCACATAATAACGGGCAAAAAGGTCCGGCTTCGTTACGGACGTCCCGTAAGTCCCTGGATCAATAGCAACCCCATAGGACAGCCTGGCATCAATATGCATGTGAGAGGGTGGAATGTGGATGCCTACATACGGATAGCAGGCCCCTGTGAAGTGCAGGTTTTTCAAATCCGCATCATCCGCTTTCTGCAGGGCCTTGAAGAAATCGTCGATCTGTCGCTTACTATCTTCATAAACCCGTTTGATATGCTCAAGAGCCTCCGCGCCGCTGGTGCACTCTACGAGGTTCTTAGCTTTAGGAAAGAGCTTTCTATGGGACATGTTTCCCTTTTCTGTTTTTTGTTTTTAACTTTCGCCAAGTCTGACCAGGAGCATAAAGGTCTTCCCGCTTGTCATCCCCACTATGGCGGGGATCTAGCGCAAAATGCGTGAGCGAAGCGAACTCTATACTGAACTGTTCCGCAGCACCTATCAGCTGGATCCCCGCATCGCGGGGATGACAAGCGGGTAGGTCCGTGCTATCCCAACCGCCAACGGTCAGTCATTACCCCTTTATAACCTACAACCCCACCAGTTTACGCGCAAATTCATCCGCTTTAAAGGGATTTAAATCGTCCGCCGATTCGCCGACGCCAATCGCGTAAATTGGGATCTTATATTTGTCTGCAAGACTCACCAGGACGCCACCTTTTGCAGTACCATCCAACTTCGTCATGATTAATCCGTCAATCTGCGCAGCCTCCTGGAACAGCTTCACTTGAGAGTGAGCATTCTGCCCCGTGGTAGCATCCAGCACCAGTAGGCAGTGATGAGGCGCATCAGGCCTCAGTTTCTGGATGACTCTGCGGATTTTGCCTAGCTCATCCATCAGATTGCTCTTATTCTGCAAACGGCCTGCTGTATCGATGACCAGAACATCATCGCCTGCTGCGATAGATGTTTCCATAGCGTCATAAACAAGTCCCGCTGCATCCGACTGGGCCGGAGCCAATTCCACAGGAACATTTGCCCGAGATCCCCAACTTTGCAGTTGTTCCACCGCCGCGGCTCTAAAGGTATCGGCTGCCACGAGCCTTACTTTGAGACCCTGATCAGTCCAGTGTTTGGCCAGCTTGCCAATGGTAGTCGTCTTACCACTGCCATTGACGCCAACGACGAGGATTACATGCGGTTTGTGATTCCGATCAATAACGAGCTCTTTGGCAACATTTGCTAGAATAGGGCTAATCACGCCGACGAGCGCTTCTTTGATTTCTTTGTCGCTTACTTCCTGATTAAACCGGCTATTGGCGAAGTCTTGAATAAACTTCGAAGACACATGCACGCCCAGGTCCGTCTGGATAAGTAGCTCTTCTAGTTCTTCAAGAACTTCTGCGTCGAGTTTGCGCTTAAAAATAATTGAGGTAATACCATCAGAAATGGCCGATGAGGACTTTTTAAGTCCTTCAGTAAGTCGTTTTAGCCAGCTCTTCTTTTCTTCGGTCATTGTGTTTCCTTTTGCACTATTGTACCTACAAGATGCTCGTCCGTATAGCCCTCTAATGTGAACAAATGAATTTCACCCAGCTGGCCGTCATCAGAGCCCTTTAACTTAACCGGCAAATAGTGCTCGCTATGTCCCATCTGGTTGCGTTCAACCAAAATGGGAACCGTTTTTCCGACCCAGCTCTTGTAGAGTTCAGCCTTTTGTTTCTTCGCAATGCTGCGTAACAGCTCGGCCCTTTGTTTAATATTATTCCCGTTAACTTGAGGCATGCGAGCCGCAGGCGTTCCCGATACTGCGGAATAGGGGAATACATGCAGGTAGGGGATAAAACAATCCTCCACCAGCTGGGCCGAATTAACATGCATTTCATCGGTCTCGGTCGGAAAGCCTGCGATGATATCCGCGCCAAATACCGCATCAGGCCTCAGCTCTCGTACTTTTCGGCAAAACTCAAGAATATCGGCCCGCAAATGGCGGCGTTTCATACGTTTTAAGATCATGTCATCACCCGCCTGTAGGCTGATGTGGAAATGGGGCATCAGGCGCGGCTCATTAGCGATGAGGGAGAATACATCCCCATCCACTTCCGCAGGATCCAAAGAGGACAGACGAAGGCGCGGAAGATCGGGCACTTGTGCCAACACGCGCTTGATCATTTGCCCTAAGGTCGGCTGTCCGGGTAAGTCCTGACCGTACCCGGTGATATCCACACCCGTAAAGACAACTTCTTTGCAACCCTGCTCAACCAGGTGCCGAACTTGATTGGCAATCTCGCCTAGAGGCACACTGCGGTTGTTGCCGCGTCCATAAGGAATACGACAGAAAGTACAACGGTGATCGCACCCGTTTTGGATCTCAATAAAAGCCCGCACATGGCTTTCAAATCCGGAAATCAAATGATGGGCCGTTTCTCGAGCCAGCATGATGTCGCTGACCACAATGGGATGGGGGCTCGCGTAGCTTTCCACCGCCATCTTTTCCTGGTTTCCCAGGACCTGGTCTACCTCGGCCATCTGGCTGTATTTATCGGGATTAATTTGCGCTGCGCATCCGGTTACGATGATCTTGGCATCAGGATTCTCTCGCCGTGCTCGGCGAATGGCCTGACGTGCTTGCCGTTCCGCTTCGTTGGTGACGGCGCAGGTGTTAAATATAATCGTGTTTTCTAGGCCCTTGCTTTGGGCGTGGCTGCGGATGACTTCCGACTCGTAGGTGTTGAGTCGGCATCCGAAGGTTACAACTTCAATACTATTCTGACTCATATCACTCTATTCAAACAAAGACGGGTCAAGGGTTCCCGTATAACTTAAACAAACGCTTCCGGTCATCTGAACCTGCAGATCCGGGCTTACATCAATATTTAAATGACCGCCCGACATAGAGACCTTACAGTGATTCTCAATTTTTCCTGCGGAATAAGCCGCAACCGCCGAAGCACATGCCCCCGTTCCACAAGCTGCCGTTGGGCCTACACCACGCTCCCACACATCCATTTTAATGCGTTTAGAGTTCACGACTTCGACCAATTCGACGTTAGTACCTTGCGGAAACAGCAGGTGATGTTGCAGGTTCTTGGCGACATCCTCCAGATTGATTTTTGCCCCTGCCTCAGGAAACAATACCACATGAGGATTTCCCACATTTACCGCAAAGGCTTGCCCGATACCCGGAATCTTCAGATCAATGTCCTGACAACTCGCCTTGCCCATATCCACGGAGATAGCCTCAATGGAAGTGACCTTTGCCCGCACAATACGGTCAGCAGTAGCTATGCTGATATGAGGCTTTCCGTTGGAGTTTAACCAGGCGATACACCTGGTTCCATTACCACAGGCCCCCGCGGGAGAGCCGTCTGCGTTGTATATTTCCAAAGACAAATCAGCAGTTTTATCATGAGGCAAGCGCATCAGCAAAACCTGATCGCAACCAATACCAAACCGTCTATCGCTAACCCGTTGAATCAGCTTCGGCGACAGTTGAATGGGCTCTTTCCTGGCATCGAAAATGACGAAGTCATTCCCTAATCCATGCATTTTTGTAAATGAATAGGTCATAGATCGTTTATAGAAAATTTTGAAAGAAAAGGGAAGGGGTATTCAGGGCTGGCGCATGAAAACTAGAAGAGTGGGAGGCCCCAGGCTCGTCATCCCCGCGAAGGCGGGGATCCAGCGCTAAATGTGTCGCATAGCGACTCCTGATTTTTTATACGGAGCTGCTCTGCAGCACATGTCAGCTGGATCCCCGCTTTCGCGGGGATGACAAACCTGGGGCCATGTGCTTCCCATTGGAGAGTTATGCCGCACTCTTCGGTGCAAGGTTCAAACCATCATACTTCACCAGGTCATTATGCTTAATAGCGCTGCGGACCTTGCCGATGTAGTTCTTGAACTCACAATAGGCGACCATGTCACCAATCAGAGCATTACCGTCTATGGCCTTATTTTCCTTGCGCAGCTTCTCGCGGGTTTTGCGCATGGTTCTGTAAGCTGCGTGGCTGTTCAGATTTCGCATGTAAGCGCATGTGCTTTCTGACAGATCCTTGTACTTGAGTACAGACTTCTTCACAGTTATACCAAAAGGCGAGTGTTTCTTGACGGCCGCATAGGAAGTACCTGTGCCGCTTTCGATGACCGCTTGACCCAAAGCCAATGATGGAGGAATGATGTCGACTCGGCGTACCAACTCATCAAAATCCAACTTACTCATCTTATACTTCTGACAGATCTTGTTCAGCCAGAATTGTTCGTAAGGCTTAAGGCTACGTCCTGTATCTGCAGCTTTCTTTAACTCCAGCAGGTGCTTCCGTTCTCTCAAGATCGTTTCATTTTCACGCAAGATCATGGGCAGCAGTGTACTGATGAAAAGATCCTTCTTTGTTTTGTGGTCCTTGATCTTAGGCATGTCTTGCGGGAAGTTGGCCATGTATGTACGAGGGATCCCCGTGTCCTCAGAACGTGCACGGTTCAAGTCAAAGTCATTTTCCTTCAAGACCTTCTTCAGGTGATTGGCATCGGAAATCTGAATGGTGCCTTCTGCCTCAGCCTTAGGAGCTTCCGCGGTAGCCTCAGCCTTCTTTTCCTCGGCTTTAGGGGCTTCTACAGGAGTCTCAGTCTTAGGAGCTTCCGCAGCAGCCTCAGTCTTCTCTTCAGCCTTAGGAGTTTCCACAGGAGCTTCAGCCTTTTTTTCCTCAGCTTTAGGGGCTTCCGTAAGAGTTTCAGTCTTTTTTTCAGCCTGAGGGGCCTTTGCAGGAGTCTCAGTCTTCTTTTTCTTAGCCGGAGTCTTTTTCGTTGCAGCTTTCGTCTTCTTTTTTACGGAAGAGGTTTTGTTCTCCTCAGGGGCGGCACTTTTTGCGCCCGCAACAATATATAAGCTGCCAACCATGGCGAGTAGTGTAACAAGGACAATCCTTCTGGTCCAAAGCGTAAACATTTTAAACGTAATCATTTGAATAGTTTCCTTTCATTAAAACCATATAAGATAACAAATAAAGAAATTACGGGTCATTGCCACCATTGGCAGTGTCCTCGCGTCTTTAGACGATATCAGATATGGGAAGCGTCAGAGGATCTGACTTCTTTGACTTCAGGGATATAATATCGAAGCATATTTTCGATTCCTGATTTCAAAGTAATTGTTGAGCTAGGGCAGCCTGAACATGAACCTTGCATGTGCAGATAAACAACGCCGTCTTCGAAACGATCGAAAACGATGTCGCCGCCGTCCATAGCCACCGCTGGTCGAATGCGGCTGTTTAGGAGTTCCTTAATTTCGCATGCGATGTCATCATCAGCCTCATTAGCCCCTGCCTCATTGCGGGGGTAAACTTCAACGGCTTCATGCGTCACAAAATAATGCACAAGTGTTTCCAGAATCAAAGGCTTTAATGCGAACCATTCTTTGGATTCAGCCTTGGTGACTGAAATAAAGTCTGATCCGAAAAAAACGCCATTGATACCATCTATATCAAACAAACGCTTCGCAAGAGGTGCTTGCTTTGCGTCATCTGCGCTTGTACAATTCAACGTGCCTTCAATCAAAACCACGCGACCTGGAATGAACTTAATCGTTGCAGGATTTGGAGTAGCCTCAGTTTGGATGAACATGGTGATCCTCTCTAAAGTGTGCCAAACACCTACCTGTTTAAAGCAAAATTTAAGGGATTGCAAGCTTATATTGATATGGGTTATAATACTTACAATGTTGAATAAATTTTTCACAAAGATATTCGCAGGGACTAACAACAGGTGAGATACCTAATACAAGGAGAACTATAATGTCTAAGACTTTATTCGCACTATCTGCAGGTGTGGCTTTGAGCCTTCTTTGCAGCCCAGTTGATGCTGCCACTAGTGGCGATTCAACTTCCAATACTACTTCTACTTCAGGTACTACTGGTACTACGGATGCTACTGGTACTGCTTCTACTCAGGGTACCAATTATAATTCCTCTTCAAGCACAGACAGCACCCAAATGACAGCTGACCAGGCTAAGGTTGCTGGCGACAAGCAAGCTGACATGGCCGACAAGAAAGACGCTGGCATGAAGAAGGATGATAAAAAAGATGCTGGTATGAAGAAAGATGATAAAAAAGATGCCGGTATGAAGAAAGACGGCGCTGCTCATGATGAAGCTGCTTGTGACGAAAAGCATAAAGGCAAGCATCATCACAAGCATCATCACAAGCACCACCACAAGCACCACGCAAAGACTGGTGAAGAAGCCGGTATGGAAGCTGGTAAAAAAGCTGGCATGGAAGCTGGAAAAGAAGCTGGAAAAGAAGCAGGCATGAAGGCTGGAAAAGAAGCTGGCATGAACGCTGGTAAAGATGCTGGTAAAGATGCAGGCATGGACGCTGGTAAAGATGCTGGCATGAACGCTGGTAAAGATGCAGGCATGAACGCTGGTAAAGATGCGGGCATGAACGCTGGTAAAGACATGGGCACGGACAAAGCTGCTGAAGCTCCAAAGAGCTAATCAGCGTCTTTGATCAAGACTAAGGTGCCATAAGCACCGAAGCTGTTCAGAAAAACGAAAAGCCAGTCACCGAAAGGTGGCTGGTTTTTTCTTTCCCCTCAAAAAACTTCTGGTCATTAATAAATTTTTAGAACTTGAGCCCCATAATGTAGTTAAGAAGAGGGGTTGTCATGGATCATAATGTAAGAGCTCAAACACTAGTAACTATAGCTTTCATCCTTGTTGCGTGCGGCATTCTTGCCGTAACCAATCAAGTTGAGGCAGAGGAAAATGCCCCTAAAAGCAACAGCACAACGATACTCGCCCATCCCGATGATAAAATAGGCGTCCCTTAGAGGAAAAAAAGTTGGAAGAGGCAGAACAGCAAGCCAAAACCACTGGCAATATCCTGACAGATAAGGGAATGGCACCCAAGGTCTTGGGCCCCCCTCACAACGAGGAATGGCCACAAAAGCTTCCTGAGGAAAAGAAGAAGTCCTGATACCAGCTTGTGTAACATTTTGTAGCATTTAACGTCTTATAGGGTAGGCAGCAAGTTTCACATAAGATAAATTTGCTACGCAGCAACGCAGGTCTCGGTGGTAAAGCTATTCCAGCAGCCATCAATTCTATTAGAACAACTACGCGAAACAACCTTTGATGTGACCGCCACAGGACTTACCTTCGGGTAGCAATGAGTATTTTGTGAGAATAAAGCGTGAAGATCTAGAAAAGATTTTCACGCTTTATTCTCACAAAATACTCAAAAAGACGACAAGGCACGAAATCGGCTGAAAAACAGCCCGCAATCACTACCCCTTAGTTTTTTCCTGGAAGCAGTCATGTGGAGTGGTTTAGCGCGCCTGTTTCTTCCCAGGACTAGGCAGTCTGCCTTCTCCGAGTTCTCGACGGGCGAGCTTGGCGAGTTCTGTGTATTGTTCTCGTATTTTAATGAGTTGCGTTTCTGTAAGGCTCTCGATGTCCAGTAATGCATTGTGAGCCGCCTTGTTTGCGCGAATCAACTCATCCACCTTGATTTGCATGGCAGAGTTGTCCCGGTTTTGGGTGTTCTGGATCAAAAACAACATCAGAAACTCCATGGTATTGGTGAATGAGTTGATCACCAACTGCCATGTATCCGAGAATCCAAAAAAAGGCCCGATGGCCAGCCAGCCCGAAACCAACGCCACGGCGAGAAAGAACGTACGTGGGCTTCCGACAACGTCCGAGAGATAGTCTGAATAAGTTGTAAATCTTTTATCTAGGTTCATGAGAATATTATGAAGGATTTTAGGTAAAAGAAAGGTTAATGTTCCTTTCTTCTTAATAACTCAGATAGTGCGTTAGCTACGTGTAAAAGCTGAGCGCCGGAGCTTAGGGTTTAGCGCGTAGATGGCGTGCTAGATGAGTTGTTACATAAAAACAGCCCATGGGGCGTACCCATGGGCTGAATAACGACAGAAGCGCTGTCTATTAGTGAATACCGTCTTGTCGCTTCATTTCCTCAATCTGTTGCTCAGTCAGTGCCGACGGGCCTTCCTGACCTTGAAGTCCCTGTTGGAGTTGAGGCATCAGCATCATAAACGCCATGAAAAGTTCAGGGGCATTCATCTTACCGACCTTGACCTCGTTGCCCTCAACGTGGATCTTTATGACCATATCCTTGGCGTCTGCAGCCATAGGTTCAGCCATTTTCTGAAGGAGCTCAATCACGTGGAGTTTCATCTCATCTTTAAGCTCAAACTTGACGCCACCTTGAGTAACTTCATTAGCGATATCAAGCATGTCCTTGGAATAAGCATATAAAGCATCCAAGAATTCCTTATAGTTTTTGATGGTCAGCTCAAGATCCAGACTTTTATCCATTGTTCCATCACCTTTGACCATAAATCCGAACTTGTCTGTCACAAAGGATGTATCTAGCTTAAAGCTCTTGGACTCGTGCTTATAGAAGACGTCAACGTGAGATTTGATTTCACCCAGAGCAGCGATATCCGGGAAGATACGGTCTCCATACATAGTAAAGACATGCTCGATCATTTGGGCCGCTTGAGCCTGTTGTTGCGCATCCGCTGGGGCGCTATGACCTTCTGCCATCCTATCCAGCTCGGCACGGGCTATTTCCTTGTACATGGTCTTAAAGTAGTCTTGGAATGCCTTTGTGGCCTGGAAGGTGCCGTCAACGTTAACGTTCACTTCCTCAGCAACGTTGTTCTTGCCAAGCTTTACAAGTACCTTACCCTTCATGCTAGCTTTTTGCATGTCGTTGGTAGACTCATACTTGCTGATGTCAATATCGAAAGTACCGCCCTTCGTAGCGAGAGGCGCAAAATTGGTGGGGCCCTTATAGGTCATATCCAATTCTTGCGAGCTCTTGCCATAGGCACTAAGATGCATGAACTTTAGGACAGTAGTGTCCGCGCCAGTCGTAGCATGTATCTTGTCCGCAAGCGTTACAAGTGCCTGGTCGAGATAGGGGCTGAACTCCATGTCCTTAAGTGAATAACTGACTGAAATTTTGTGAGAATCCTCATCTATTCGTGCCATTGTGACCTTAGATTGTGAAGGTCCGCTCTGAATATAGTTCTTGCCAGACTTTTTATCCACAATCTGAGAAGAAGATGATTTGGCTTCAAACGACTCAAAATCATTCAGCATGATGTCACGGAATTTCTCAACCGTATCATGCTCGCCTTTCAGCGGATTCAGATTCAGCCTTCCCATCAAGAAATTAAAGAACTCATTGCCCTTAAAAGTGATCTCAGCCGAGCCATCCTTGGTTACGAAATCAAATTCCATGGGTTCGCCATGCGTAAGCACGGGACTAACCGAGAAATTTATATCGCTAGGGATTTTTTCGGTGAGGCTATTGCTAAACAAACCCCTTTTAAGTGTGAGTGCATCGGTTTTTACCTCTAAAAGACCCGGAACGCTGAAGTTTTAGGTCCTTAACTGTAACCTCAGGTCCTCCTGGGAAGCCGTGCCCTTGTATGCTAGAATAAGTAATTGCATCTGGTCCAACAATGCCTCTGGCTTTGGCCAGCGCTGTTTCTGCATCTTTTACCAAGCGGCCATCATTATGATGCCAAAGAGCCGCGTATGCGCCTCCAAGCACAACTACAAAGGCGCCTAAAATAATGATCTTTTTCATTTTCCATTCCCCGTTTTAAGGTTTGAATCCCTGTATATTCCAAATGCCACAGTAATTTTTCTATTATAACAAATTAAGTCTTGTTAAGCAATTGGTGCGATTCTTAATATCGTTTATATAATCGGGACAATTTTAATATTTCGCGCATCTCTAAAATAAAGAGCCCATTGGCCACCATCAGTCTTCCCGCATAGCCGGGAAAACATTGTCCTTGCTCAAGGCGGTTTTGTTTAAAGTAGAAAGATATGACGCTCAAGATGGTCTCTGGATTATGGAAGTAGGCGATTGCAAAATAGTTCCTTGTGGCTGAAAGCAGGTGTGATACGTGCATATCGGTCTCTTTGTCATAGTCAGAGCCTTTGGCTAGGTGAATCCTTAGTTCATTTAATACATCATCCAACTTTACTTTATTACCCAGGCCATCCCCAAAGCCGTGCTCTATCTCCATGCGTGAGAAATCATCTAGAACTTTGTTTGAATCCTGCTTTTGATCAAGCAAGAGCAGCGCGTTACACTTCCTAATCAGGGGGGCAAACTCTTTAAGCTTGGTGTTAAGGATGTGTACATCCTGGCCGTCATTATTAAGCCCAATCTGCGTTGATAGGACGCGAGAAAACTTCTCAAGCTCAGGCTCCAAGCATCCCAAAGGATTGCTAGCTTGTGCGGTGCAGGTGAGTGTAAGCAATAGTGTGAGTAACGAGAATTTATGAAACATGATAACCATCCTTTGTTGGACACTTAAGGATGTCATAAAATGGTTATGGAAAAGTAAAGGACCGGAGTTGCGGCAAAAGTGGTGGGCCTGGTAGGACTCGAACCTACGACTCCTCCGTTATGAGCGGAGTGTTCTAACCAGCTGAACTACAGGCCCACTTTCCTCCAACATAACGAATTCTTGAGCCTGGTCAGCCTAAAGTTAGTGAAGGTGATGGATTTTTGTTACTCGTATCCGATTTTATTAATTCTGCCCCCATGCCCGTCCATATATGACGGCTGCGGGGGCAAAATTTATGATCTAATGCACTAGTTATCCATATTCCCATCCTCAGTCCTGTGTTTTTTAGATGGAGTGGGTTCCTCATTAGCAGAGTCGTCCTCTCCTGCCTCGATTCTGTGGATCTAAAATTTCTTCTATTTGCATAGATGCTGGCAACCCGCTGACGGGACCAAGAAGGTCATTGAGGTCGTCGTATCTATTTTGCACTTCTTCCCAATCGCTTTGCGCTTGCTCATCAAGGGGCATAAATTCCCGTTTGTACAAAAGATCTCTTAATCTGCTGCGCTCGTCTTCAAATCTGGCCAATGTAGCTTCTGCGTAGTTCGTTTTTTGACATATTACCCTCGGAGCTGGATCGCTGTGTTTCAAATAGCTCTCATATGCTTTATCCAGTAAGGATTTGGGGTTTACTTCTAGAAAAACTCCTCATTTCTTTCTCCCGCGATCGAACCTCCCCCCATAGAACCAATTGCTCGTCAATGAGGATATCCAAATACAGTTGGATGCGATCGGGGTCTAATTTTCTGAGGGATGATACTCCGTTCATTAAAGCTCTTTATCAGAAACTGAACCAAGTTTTCCTCACGCATACTCTCGCTGAATTTCTTCTGGTTCAGCAGGATAATATTAATGATTTCCTGGAATTGAAATTCTGCGGACTGATCGTTGAGGCCCTGGAGGGTGGTTTTCTCTCTTTTTGGACATTTCCTGCAACACTCTCGGATTCTGCAGCTCTATCATACTTATCAATCAACTGGTACAATCGATTTCTCTGATCTTCAGGTATAAAATCCCATGGCTCACAAGCGCCAGCGGGATCAGTGTACATGACGCTGATCAGGATCAAAATTTTCTTCACGGTGTGTTCTCCACTTATCTAAAATTTTAACTATCTTGCTCACTAACATAATTTTCCTGGGATTGTAACTACTTAAGGGTGGTATCCCCTTCAAATTTGTTGTAATAAAATATTCCAAATGGGTCGGCAACATACGTGTGACCCTCGTTAATATAGTAAGACATAAGGGGTAGGCATGTTAAGAGCTCAGGTTATTTCTGTTGTATTGTTATGCATTTTTGTCACAGGTTGCGAGGAATTCAACCGCATCGATGAACACGATCCTGAGCTCAAATACACGAAGAAAGAGTATATGGAGCTCTTAACAGGGCAGGGGGAATATGCCCATAAACCTCAAATGCCACCTGCCTATTATCCTCCCAAGTTTTCCGAAGAGATTCCCGCATCCATGAAAACCCTGGTCAGTTTATCGGTCACGGACCAGCTGTCATTAAATGATGTGTTTATGGAGCTGGCACGGCAGGCGAAAATCAATATCTCACTTTCACCCAAGGTCGACGGCGCAGTGTTTTACCAGGCCCATAAACAGCCTGCCATAGATGTCATTCGCGAAATCTGCCGCACAGCGGGCCTGCGCTATACCCTTGGCAACAATACTGTACGGATTGAGCCCGATGAGCCTTATACAAAGACCTACAACCTGCAATTTCTCGCCGTTAGCCGCAAGAAGAAAACCGCATCTCCATGACAACCGATGTGTTTACGGCCATCGAGGGCAGTGTCCGCGATTTCGATAATGGCTCCAGCACGCTTTTAACAGGAGATTCTCATGTGGATTTTTGGAGCGAGCTTGAAAATAGCTTGGGCAACCTCCTCGATCCCGGTGACGATGGGCAAGGGGGAGGTTATACGATCCATAAACAAACTGGTATTCTAACCATCACGGGACCCAAGCCCAACAAGAACAGGTGCAAAAGTATATCAAAGAGTTGCTCTACAGCGCACAGCTGCAGGTGGTGATCGAGGCCAAGATCGTGGAAGTAAACCTCAATGACGAATTCCAGAGCGGTATCAACTGGGCCTCCATGAGCGGCGATTTCTTCTTGCAAGGACACTTGGGGCAACTCGCCCGGCCTCTGGTTTTCGATCCCAAGCTGAATCGCCATGGACACCACCCTTTGCGGGAGGTATTCACCATAGGTACCCGCGGTGAGGACCTGACAGCTCTGGCGAGTGTGCTGAGCAAGTTTGGAACGGTCCGAACCCTTTCTAGCCCACGGGTGACGGTGTTGAATAACCAAACCTCCGTTCTGAAGGTAGCCACCAATCGCGTATTTTTTAAGGTTAACTATTTCCGGGAAATCCCCACCGACGACAACCCAGGCTTCGAGAGAGCCTCCAGCCAGATTCAGACGGTGCCTATTGGCCTTGTGATGGTGGTGCAGCCCTCAATCGATGTGGAAACCGGACGTATCACCATGACCCTTCGGCCGACCATCTCCCGGATTATAGGTGAAGAAGAAGACCCCGCCGTGGCAATCATGTCCAACAATCGGCAAGTCTCGCTAGTGCCGGAGGTTCAGGTGCGTGAATTGGACTCGGTCCTACAAATGGAGTCCGGTGACACTGTCGTAATGGGCGGCCTGATGGAGGATCGCTCCGATGACGAAAAAACTCGGGTGTGCCAGGCATTAAGGACGTGCCGGGTCTGGGGCTGTTGTTCAGCGGCCGCCATCAAAACCGGCATGTGAATGAATTGGTGATTTTCTTACGGGCCACGGTCAGTCAAATACCCCAAATTGACCAGGCGGACAAACGGGTGTATGAAAAGTTTACGAGGGATCCTCGTCCGTTAGAATTTTAAAGACTTGCTTTATGGTGGGACTATATAGTATAGCATTGCTTATGTATGAAGGGGCGCTTAGCTCAGCGGGAGAGCGCTACGTTGACATCGTAGAGGTCACTGGTTCAATCCCAGTAGCGCCCACCATTCAACAAGGATAGGCTCATTATATATCGCAAAAGAAGAACTCATTGAATTTTCCGGTACAGTGACCGAGCTGTTACCCAACGCTATGTTTCGCGTGGAGTTGGAAAACGGGCACGTGATCCTGGCTCACACATCGGGCAGAATGCGTAAAAACCGTATTCGCGTACTGGTGGGAGACAAGGTTACTCGGGGAGATGACACCATACGACTTAACCAAGGGTCGTATCACATTCCGGCATAAGTAGGCTGATGTCTACGGAATCCTGTCCCATATGTAAAAAGCCGACGGCTCACGCCTATCGGCCTTTTTGTTCTGATCGCTGCAAGCTGCTCGACCTGCAAAAGTGGCTGACGGGCGCCTATGCTATTCCTGTGGTGGAAGAAGATGGCGGGGAAGAAGCTGAAGAATTCCCGGAAAAGCCTAGCGAGTAAGTTAAGGTGAAAACTGCTGCAATGACGGGTGATTGATTACAGTTAAGTAAACTATTTTGTTAGCTGAGTAATAGGTTAAATTTAATATCTAGGCTCTAATGTAAGAGCCTGTGTACATTAGTGAGGTTGTTTCGATGAATAAACATATGAATTATGTATTGGCATTTTTTGCAATAATATTGTTAGCCCAAGGTTCTTGGGCTTCTGAAGAAGATTATGAAACTCAACTTTCTTGCGAAGTAAGAACGCTCGTCATAACTCATGTGATCGCTGGTCAGGATTCTTATGTGAGTTTGAAGGAATTGCAGAAATGTCGCCTAATTTCAAGGCGATTCAAAATAGTTTGCGATGATCCCAATTTGTGGTTGAGAGTTCTACCTATAATTAGCCTGACTCCTAATTTCGATGCAGCGGGGCAATTGTATTTTGAAGAGCCGGCGCTTCTTTCAGTTCTTCACAAAATAAAGCCAATGGTAGAGTCTGCCCTAACCAGGAAGTCTTATACCGTAGCCGACCTATGGTCTTGTTATAGAATGGCTCAGATTAAATTGAAGGGCTTCATTAGTAAAGAGACTTCACCTGAGGAAGAGGAAAATCTGCTTGAGAAGTTTAAATCTTTCTCCGATGTGCGTGTTACGACAGCAGGCCCTAGTTTAGACGATTTACTGACGTGCTATACCGATGCCTTGATCTGTAGCTTCTTAAAAAGAATGACAGTTTGCAAAGCACGCGTTGGCCAAAAGGTTGCGATAGCTAAGAAGGACCATGATGTGGGGGAAATGACATCTGTTCAAATGTCACGTATTAGAAGGTGGGAAATTGGATTGAATGATGCTCTAAACGAGTCTGAAGAAAAGCTGATGACCATAAAGGATATGTTTCCCCACTTAGATAACTATAACTTATGGGTACAATGTTTCAAAGCAATCGATCCCATAAACCAAGCCCTTGAAATTATGGAACAGGGCTTGGAAGAGTCGGCCTCCCCGGCAGGAGAGCAGCATTTCTTGCACGGGAAAAAAACGAGGTAGACAAGCCTGTTTCACCATGAACGAATGAGTCTGTATCACTCAAGCAAATAACTTTCATGGGTAAGTCGTGCTCCACTCTCATCAAGAATGCACGATAATATGCAAGTTATTACCCAAAGCTGTTTCCAGGGTCTCAATACTACTGAAGCTCTGAGCAATATGCGTAGTGACATTGTCCAGCTGTACACTTGGCCCATTGGTGCCCGCAAAGGTAATGGTTGTTTTAGTGCCATCGTCTATAATTGAGCCCAGCTGCAAGTCTAGCTGTGCGATATCTGCGGGGTTGTTAACGTTGCCCAGGTTAACTCCATTGCCTGGGGTGGCGCCTGCTCGCCCTCGAAATCGAGAACATCGGTTGCCAGGTTGAATCCTTGAATTTCGTGGGTGCCCAAGGCGGTATGCTCGCCAGGGGCTGTGCCTAGGTTGAAGACGAATGTATCATTTTCCGTTCCTGGTAGATTGGCGTCCTGAAGCACATATGAGCCGGTGCCATTATTAGCTCCCGCTACCAGCACATCATTTCCCAGTGCGCCGGTCATAATATACTGGCCAGAACCATTGTTATCGCCACCGAGCATGATGTCATTCGTTGCGATTGTGCCGACAGCTCCTTCTTGATAAACGCCAGTGCTATTATTATTGCCGCCGATTAAGATGTCATTGCCGGCACCTGGGTTGAGGAAATAGTCTCCACCATTATTGGTATTGCCACCGATTAAGATGTCGTTGCCGGCTCCACTGGCGGCCAGTACGTAACTCACGCCTGTACCATCCTCGTCTCCACCTACGACTATAGATGCACTGGTACCAGCATTTGCTTGAGCGGCGGTGGTCGCAGCTGCCTCTGAATTGAAGAAGCTGTAAGCATCGGTTGACGAACCAAAGTCACCATTTTGCACGGATGCAGCAACGCCATTTACGGATGAGCTAATGTTCGACACAAGCAGATTCGCGCCATCACTGGAAGTCGGGGTAAGCCCATCATCGACCACATTGATACCGGCAAATGCATTGACGGTTGCCAAACTAAAGCTATAGTCCATCAGTGTTCCGTGCGTGGCATCGGAAGCAATAGCATCCATATGTGCCAGAGTTGCCGATGCTGCGGATTCCGCAATAAACGTTCTAGCATCCGCACCCATAACATCATGTTGAAAGAGTGCCGTATCAACTGAGGAGCCCCTTCCTTCAAAAACGTGAGCGCCTGGGTTTGAGAGGCCTGATTGGATTGAAAAATAGGTAGAACCTGCAGTACCGCTAAGAAGTTCGTATCTGTCTGCTGCCCCAGCATTAGATCCGGCAATTGAGTAATTTGTCATAGCAAAAAAGCTGGCGGTGTTGTTTGTTAAAATAACTAGGCCAGAACCAGTGTTGTCACCACCAATTTCAGTATTTACTCCATAAATGTCAGTAGTTATGTTGTAAGTACCTGAACCGGTATTGTTACTTCCAATTAGAGTGTCAATAAAGTGACCAATGATAGTATATGTTCCGGAGGATTCGTTCGTACCACCAGCGATTGTTGCGCCTATAGAAGCCTCACTGATCGTATAAGTGCCCCTCCGAGGTTATCACCACCTGTGACTTTATCTATCCATAGCCGGTAAAATATCCCTTAGTGTTATCGTAAATAGTATAGCTGCCGGCCCCGTCATTGTCACCAGCTGTGATAACGTTGAACCCCGTGCCTGTATTAATAGCATAATTTCCATTTGAGACATTAGCACCCGCTATAATTATATTAATACCAGTTCCTACGTTAATGGCGTAAATTTCGTTCCTTCGTTTTGTCCTCCATCTATGATATCAAGACTGGTGGTGATGGGGCCAATGCGGTAGATACCAAAGGTGCTCAAGCTTCCGCGGCGGCAATGGTATAGTTTCCAAAGCTGTTTCCACCGATGAGCACATTGTTTCCTGAACCACCATTCAAGGTATAGCTGTATCCAGAGGCTGCAGCTCCTAGAAGGTTTCCGCCTATGGGTATCTCTTCACCGGAATACCCGGTCGGGATAAGCTTCCACTATCACCTGCCGTGTTACCTGTTAAATTTCCACCCACAACAATCGCGTTGCCGGGTAGGGCTGAAATCACTATATTGCCAGACGAATCGGTCGCGATTGGCCCGTTGAACAAGTTATAACTATTACCAGCGAACATGAAATTAGCAATGTCAGGGGTTTGAGTTAGGGATAGTACATTAGCCTCAAACAATTGGGTTGGATCAACTATTGCCGTATTACCTGTGTCCACGATATTGATTCCGGAAGTGGCTTGTGCACCAGTGTTTACAAGGCTGAATTGATAGTTAAGTAACGCAGATGTTGAAGCAGCTGCGTCGGCAAAAATGCCACTTAATAAAGTAGAGGTTATGAGATTGGTGTTATTCAAAAACGTTCTTTCATTGGCCCCCAAGATGTCATTGCTCATCGTTCCTGCCGATGACAACGCTGCCATGCTACCCGTAAGAGTGACCTGATCTGTTACCACATTAGAAGTTCCTTGAGGTGTTACCAGATCATATTGGAATGTATCTACTAAGTTCTGTCCCAAGGCCAAAGCATCGGCCAATTGACCGTTAGCCGTATATGTAACCGATCCATCGGCGTTCACGACCACAGAACCAAACGTTGGGGCGGTCACGATGTTTACGGTGGGATGTACCCCTATGGGCAGATCGTTAGGTAAGGTGTCATTAGCAAGCACATTGATGTTCAGAGGCGATGTGACCGGGGTTGTGACCGTGTCGGCAACTGCGACTAAAGATTCAGCCACTACCAGTTCGCTGAGTTGAACACTGTTGGTTGAAACATTACCGTAAGCATCGGTTACTTCGTAATTAAACGAATCGTTCAAGCTACTACCAACAGCTGCATTATATTCAGCAGCGTTGGGGCCAGTGGTATTGATGGTTACAACACCTGCAGCAGAAATAGTTCCGCTGAAGCCCTGAGCCGTGGTGAAGTTCGCCCCGGTTGGCGTGGTAAATGTAATGACATCCCCATTGGGATCAGCATTCACCAGAGATGAAATGTTAAATTGCTGAGAAGCGCTGTCCAGACTAATATTCTGTTCGCCGCCTGTGGCAATGGGTGTGTATGATGCAGCAGTTAAAGCAACCGATTGACTGCTGCCACTTACATTGCCTGCATTATCGGAGAATGTTAGATTAAGGGCAGGGTAGGCACCTAGTGAGCCTGCGCTGGGGTCTAAAGTGACATTAAATGTCTCGCTTTGACCCTGGGTTAAGCTGACGGGTGTGAAGTTCGTGCTAAAGCCCAAGCCAACATTGTTGACGCCCGAAATAACAAGGGTACCTGTGCCTGAATTGGTGACGGTCTCCTGCAGGGAAGTTGCATTGCCATCCGTAACCGTTCCAAAGTTAAGTTGAGACGCAGAAAATGATATTTCTGGTACGCCTATTCCATTTATATGAACAATAGCCGTGGCAGTGTTTGATGTGCCTTGTGGGGTAATCAGATCGTAAACAAAAGAATCAGTTAACTGCTGACCAACGTTTAAGGCATTAAAAATAGCAGCGTTGGGTGTGTATGTAACGGTTTCATTTGCGTTTACCATTACAGTACCATCCGCTGGGCCGCTGACTATGTGTACGGTTGGTAGAACACCAGCAGGCATGTCGTTTGGCATGGTGTCATTGGCCACACGTTTATAACGAGTGGACTAGTAGATGATGTTGATGCCGAATCAGCCACGGCAACAGGTAGCTCGGTTACGACGAGTTCCGAAAGGTTGATTGTGGCGGTGGATACGTTGCCAAAGGCATCCGTTACCTTATAGGTAAAGGAGTCACTGATATGGCCGCCTCCTGCGGTATCATATTCCGCTAAATTAGCACCAGTCGTGTTAATGGTTACAACGCCCACAGCAGATATGGTTCCAGTGAATCCTTGAGTGGTGGTAAAGGCTGCGCCCGTTGGGGTTGTAAATGTGAGGGTATCGCCATTTGGGTTAGCAACTAAAGATGAAATATTAAACTGTTGGGAAGTGCTATCCAGGCTAATGTTCTCAGTAGTCGTGGTGGCCACGGGTGCGTAACCGGTGCCGCTTAAGGCGACAGATTGCGTGCTACCTACGATGTTACCTGCGTTATCCGTAAATACCATATTGCCAGCATCAAGGCCTGTGGCGGTTGGTTTAAATGTGACGTTAAACGTCTCGCTTTGCCCTGGGTTTAAAGTTTCAGCAACAAATGTATCTGTGTACCCCGCTGGGACGGCCAGGGATGCCAAAACTAGCGGTGCAGTGCCCGAGTCCATAATCGTTTCCGTAAGGGTTACAGAGTTTCCCAATGTGACGGTGCCAAAGGCTAAGGATGAAGAGGTGATGGATGCGGCTGCAATAGCGGGGGCCAGATTAATGGTGCCTGTGTTGGTTCCTTGGCCGCCAAAGCCGTCTACGTCTGTGTAATTAAAGTTTAGGTGAATGTTATTGGAAGCGACTAATGCATCCAGCCCGCTGGCCGCCGCATTGGTAATTGTATAGGTGCCATTATTAAAGAAGGTAAGAATGGCCGGGGACGTCGAGCCCGATGGCGTTAAATCATAAACAGCAATTTCATTCAACGCTGGGTTGAAGTCTCTAACATCAACGGCGACAGCCAATGAAGAAGTTCCTGTAACGGTTAAATTGGATATTGCCTCCATGCTCAAGGCATGGCCTGAATAGCCAGCATCTCCAGCCAGCAAGTTGGTTGCGCCATTGATAGTTGCTTGCGAGCTGGCGATATAATTGTTAGAAGTTTCCGCCACATTCGTAGGATTCACATCCACAACGATACTATTGAAGTTGGTGACGGTTAAGTCCATCGAGAATCCCATAGCGCTGTTGTACGTAGCGAAGTTAAAAGATGTGCCATGATCATGGGAGCCAAAGCTAGTATAGATCGATCCTAAGGCGTGTTCAAAGGCAGTAAGTTGAGCCGTGGAGGCAAAAGCAAGATCAAGAACGTTAGTGCCACTTCCGCCATTGGCTGTGGAAGTATAGCTGCCGCTAATGCTAGCGTTGTACAAGACTGTATTTCCCCCTGAGCCCAAGGTGATGGAGTCAGCTCCAGAACCTGCCATGACTGTGTCATGACCAGCCGAGCTGGATGCATTGACAGTAGCAGTGCCTGATCCAAAATAAATAGTGTTAACGTCCGAGGTGGTTCCCCCAGAAATATTCAAGGTTTCCTTGCCGGTGCTGGCCATATTAATTATATCGCTTTCGTTACCCGAGATGGTAACCGTATTGGTGGCCGCTTGTAGGAAAATGTAGTTGCTGGCGAGATTGCTTCCGCCGCTGATGGTAACACTGTTGCTGGTAGCAGCCGTGCTTGCGCCCATTGCGATGTCGTTGTTACTGCCACCGGTGACGCTTACGGAGTTAGTGCTGTTGCCAAAATTGAAGTGGTCGGAATCTCCGGCGATCTGCCCCGTTAAGTTGGCAGTGAAGCTGCCTGTTGAGCCAACTAAATCTTGAATGGTGTTGCTACTGTTGCCTGCAATCGTGAGGACGTCAGTCCCCGAGCCCAAAAGTATGGTGTTGCTGGTGAGATTAGCAAAATCTGAACCGTTTACAGCAGCATTGGTGGTGGCATAGATATGTATAGTCTCATTACCAGCGCCTAATGTAATGTTATTGCTGCTATAGCCAGTGATATTAATTGTGTCACTGCCGGCATTCAGAAGCATGGTATTAACAGGTGCTGCCCCATTCAGAATGGAACCGCTGGTGTCTTCCGTGAGTGTTATAGTATAATTGCCGGAGTTTCCCGACGAGGCCTCATCAATGAGGTCGCTGGTATCTCCAGATATGGTGAGGGATATTGTGCCATTTCCCATACCTACGGTGTTGCTGGTTAAGGAACTCGTGCTGTTGTTTATTGTAAGTTTGCTGGTATCAGTGTAAGTTGCCATTATTGCTCTCCCAAAAAAACAGTTTAATAGCTTAGCTGTAATAGACCCTTTTATATGCTCAATATCTAATTATCATATAAACAGGCTTGTGAATGAATATATGCCTACTATTTAATTATTACATAAACAAGTTTATGAATGATTAACTTCAGGCAGCATTTGTATTAACGTGAAGTTATTTCAGAGGCATTCCTAAGAAAATCTAACTGCCCAGGTAGTTACGGGTAACTCTTCAGATAGTGCGTTAGCTATGTGTGAAAGCCGAGCACCGGAGCGGAGCGTACTTTTGGGTACGTGAGCACCGGAGCGCAGGCTTTCACACATAGATGACGTGCTAGCTGGAGAGTTACAAGAAAATTATGATGATAATGAAGAATCCTACTAGACAAGTCGCTTAAAAGTTATTACAACCATAAAGTCACTCAAACAAGCCTGGGTAGCTCAGTCGGTAGAGCAAAGGATTGAAAATCCTTGTGTCGGGGGTTCGATTCCCTTCCCAGGCACCATTTTTCTTTATCAATCTCCCCCTACAACCCGTCATTGCAACTATCTGCCCATAAGTTAGCGCCTATGGGGCTCTGCCCCGCCTTATAATAGGTTGCGTGCATAGCATGCTCCATAAGGGCTTCACTCAACCGTCACACCCTTCACCAAAAATATCGGCTCCCTTCGCTTCTCTCGTTCCCAGTTAGCTTTCATCAGGCATATAAAATCTGTGGCGGGTTTGTTATCTACTAAATATTGCCACCCGAACGGGTTCCGGTAATCAAGTCGTCTGATGTCGATGCCGATTCGCTGGAGGTAGTTTATCACCACTTCCATAGATACATACACCCATACCTGGCGAGTTGATCGGCGTCCGATTCCTGATTTTATAGGCAAATCCGCCACCTGCTGCATTGATCCCCAGGGGCAGGGCAGGTGAAGGCCATAATGGGCCAGTTTTTTCATCGTAAAGCCGCTAGGTTTCCAACATCGGGTTATTTCGCGTTCGATCCCTACGGTGTCTTTGTCAAGGCCACACTCCACAAGGACTTTGGTCAAATCCTCTAGAGTTCTTATTTTTACAGGGGGTGTTCCTCCCTTCAAATATCTGTCCGATTTATCCCTAATCGTCGATACAATCAAAAATTTATTGATTGAAGACACTGTTCTTTTGAAATGTTCCTCCAAAACCAGGAGAGGCGTTTTTAGCTCATAAGCTAGCCAAAGCTGGTATTTATCAAGGTCCGTCCATCTTCTGCTCGATTTTAATAACATATATGCTCCTTACTTATAAAGAACTATATAAACATATTTAGGCAGCAAGCCAAGAACTTTTTTAGTACTAATTCACAAAAAAAACATATAAAAAACTAAAATATATTAAATAAGCATATTTAGTCAGGGAAAGTACCATTCTTCAGCGACGCCATGCAAAGGCCTAAAAGATGTATGCCCCCCAAGGACCCCTCTGCGGGCCGTATACAATTAACCAAATATTAACCTTTTAATTGCCAATGGCTGTGTTGCATAAGTCCATATAAGTTTGTTGCAAATTTATCTAAAATGCTTGACATTGGCAAACTGAAAGACTATTAAGCAAAGTATGGTCAAGTTATCTCGATCATGAACAGGATGTCTCGCTGCAATTGCGAGATGCTTAACAGGAGGTACTATAGGAGTGCGTAAAATATGAAGGAATCAGTAAAAGCTTATCAGCGTGCGGACATATTGGAAACTGTCACGCGTACGGTTATCCCTGAAGGGATGATTAAAACGCCTGAGGGTAATGTGATACCGGTCCCCACTAGGAATAGGCGTGGTCGCAAGGGTAGTCGTGTTGGCTCTCATCCGTTGCGTGATATAAGATTATCCAGGGATATGACTCTGGAAGAACTGGCAGAAGTATCGGGGCTTTCTCCATCCTATCTTTCCCGATTAGAATCTGGTTCGCGCCGACTAAATGTGGATACGATCAATCGCTTATCCGATGCCTTGCGTTGTGAGCCAAGCGATTTGTTGTCGCCTACAGATAGTTGGATTAACAAAGGTGGGGTGGCAGGTTACAGTCTGCAATCGGCTCAGAATCTGATGCATGCCCGTGGCGGCCAGTATCGATCAGCCATGACGCAGAACGCATCAACATTTGCGGCGTTGACGAATCAACAGATACCTCTTTATGAAACGGATATTAAGACTGGTCTTGTAGACTTTTCGGCGCCCGTTTGCCAGATTCCGGCACCATCAGAAATAGCTGGCGTGCCCGGAGCATTTGCATATACAGTCGCTGATCACACCATGGAGCCTCGCTTTTACAGAGGAGACCGCTTACTGGTACACCCAGGCAAGCCTCTTTCCCCTCGCGCGACAGCCATGGTCGTCACCACGGACAATCGTGTGATCTTAGGTGAGTTCGTTGCTTGGCGTCATCAGTCAGAAATAGATGGCAGGTTAGCTGCTGCTAACGATACGGATCCTCAAGCTGAGGACGAATACGTACTCGAGTTGAAGCGCTATAAAAACGAAAACCCTAGTGACTATGCACGCCGTGAAGGCGATGCCCCTTTGGGTCAGGTTTTGCTCAACCACAGCGATATAGCTAGTATCTCCCGGGTTATCGGGATGGTTGAGGCGTAAGCTTTAATTTTCTTAACACAACAAGAATGCCCGCCATTGTGCGGGCATTTTTTTCATGCCTTATGATCTGTAACCCCTTACCTCTGAATTATGATAGGTAGCTCATAACATTGAAAATTTTTCTTCCCATCCTTTCATGTTTCCACCATAATGGGCCCCTGATTTAACTATAGAGAGAGTAGTATGAAGCGCTTAATCCTGGCAATTTTCCTGAATGTCCTGTCAATTCAAGTTTCCATGGCATCTAATGATATCGATCGCGATCTCTGGATCGATGATATGAAGGACACGGTTTTCATTAAGCATGGCCAATTTTTTAATAACCTAGAGTCTCAACCCATAGAAGCTTTTCAGGAAACCTTGGTAGACTTTCTGGATCTTTGCTACCAACGACGGGAAGACATGTTTGTGGGTATGTTTAGGAAGCTGCCAGCAGTGAAAATCCCCCAAGGTCTGCTTACCCGCGAGTGGACTCTAGGTCTGGCCTTTCCCGATGGGAAGTCGATCCCCCAACTTTTTGACATGAGGCATCCTCAAAGGGTCAAGGGTGAGCTCAAAACCCTTTGTCAGGAGCATCAAATTAATCGCGCTGAGCTTCTGGTGATTCTTCAAGGGGCCTTTAATGCCCTATATACGGTTACTATTTTGAAGCAGGAACTCGATAAAACTCAACCAGACATTATGGCCGCTGAAGGAGAAAGGGAAGATATTGGGGCGACGCTCGTGGCCCTCAACCCTCTAGTTGTCAAGGCAAACGACAGTCTGATTTCATATGTCGACAGAACTCTTCGCCAGCATTTACGGTCGGTTTTTGTTAGTAACCTTCCGTGTCCTGTGCGAGATGGGGGTGTTTTGCGTATAGAATCTACAATAGATTGTGGGTATGAAAATGCCGGCCGCGCGGGCATCGTTAGTGCTCTTGATGGCGTAGACTGGCAGAGGTACATGTATTTATTTAAGTTCATCCTAGGATACCAAGAAGTTTGTTCAGCTTATGCTATCGATGAACTTTTCAGAAGTAAGTTTGATATAAAAGTCTTCAAGCAGGACCATGATTGGCGGATTCTGAGTAAATTCAAGGCTATGGAGGTCTCATCTCCCCCTCCCGTGTTGGTTAAAGCCGTATGGGAGTCTTGGGTAAACGGATTATTTGCGAACTACCATACCCTGTCGGGTGGTGAAGCCATCACGCATTTCCTGGCTGTGAGCAAGCGCCTGTTTGAAAAGAGGGAAGAGCTGTTTAGGAGATTTATGCTCGATAAAGGAATAGTGGACCAAGCCGAAATCCCGGACGAATTATTCCGAAGGGATATAAGTTATTCTACTTACAATGGAAGAGTATTTGTGCGCTCTGTTATGACAAGAGTGGGGGGCTCTAAGGATATTCTATGTCCGGTAGAACCGCGACAAGAAGCTATGGATAATCAATACCTGATACAAGCGCTAGAAAAGGATAAGGTTGATGCTTATGACCTCCTGTCTGGAATCAGGGATTGTATAACAACCGCCACTGTAGAAGAATTTTTGCTGGAGAAGTTCGATCTATTTAGCGCCTTTCAACTTGAAGGTAATTCCACTGCGGACAAGCTTCTGACCCTTTGGAAGAGCAAACAGGACGAGGAGAAGACAGCTTACGACGACTTAAGGAAACTGTTTGCAAAGACTCAAAAAAAGATGAATGAGCCTTGGATGCGAGAAATCCCCGTGCCTAGCAAGCGCGGCAAAAAGCGATTTACGACGATGGAGTTTCGTTTTATCAGCGGCTTTGATGATCTTACCTGTCTTGAAAGCGTTTCTCGGAATAGGCAACAAGCGGACAAGTTCCAAAAGTGGAATCTGCTGATGGCCACGTACCTGTATTGTCGCAGTAGGGCCTTGATAGAAATTGCAGCTAATCTGAGTACAATTTTTGATGTTCCCAAGCCGCGTTTTGTTGTGGTCAACCGAAGCACTGATAGTGGTAAAGTTTTTGACCGTAAGGCCAATATGCTTCTGAGGTTGGCGAGTGCTAGGGCCGGAAATTCTGGCAGTTCGGCAGTTGCACCCGCAAGTGAGTCGAAGGCCATGGCTGGGCCGGCAAGGTCGCAACCCGTAAAGGGCAAACCTGCGGCACCACAGGATGCCCAGGTCCCAGAAGCATTTAGGATCGGACCAGAAGCTGCAGTTGCTCCCAAGCCTGCTCCAGCGGCTGAGCCGGCCCCGCAGCCTTTAGCGACTCAACCGGTTTACACCATTCAAGACTTGCCCATGGCAGAGGAAATCTTGCCGGAATTCATGAACCGCCCTGCCGACAAACCCCTTACCAATGAAGAGCTCGTTAAACAAGTGGCGGACCTAATCCAGTACTTTGCCAAATACCGCAAAGCTGAAGCGGATGCTCTCTTGAAGAGGGTAGGCATCCCAGTAACCTTTGATAGTGATTCTGAGTATTTCGTCTCAATCTTTGAGCGAGGCGACAGAGTCTACGCCGCTGGCGAGGGTTCCTTCGTCGTGCCTCTTAATTTCACTGCTTCAAACTCGAGTCTTCATGAAGAGCTGGTCGAATGGAGCAAGGGGTCTGAGACACGTATGCATGCTCTGTTAAAATCTCGAAAAGATCTAATTATCAGAATCTATTTGAGTCAGTTATCCTTGATATTACTGAAGCATGTAGGAAAACTAGACGCATCGTGTTTTAAGTCTCCCTCAGATAATATCTCTGACGATGAACTCGCCGGGGAACTCTTAAGAATATCGGGTCTGTCCACTCACCTATGGACGTGCTACAGGGGGATCCTTACGCAGTATTTGGAAGGCCCAGGAAACATAGGTGGTTTTAGAGTAGACGGACCAGTTGCAGATTTTTTGGATATTTCAGTTTTTATTCCCGGACTCGACCGTGATGAGAGTGCGGTTAAAGTAAAATTCTCCGACAAGGTCTATTTTAAATATGCCAGTTTGCTCGAGAAGCTTATCCAGACATTATGCAGCCCCGCCTTTCCGGCGCATTTTAACCCTGCGAGCGAAGCGAGAATGCTGACATTTTCTAATAAGGAAATGAGCCCAGTATATCTATCTTATTCAACTGCTCGTGAGATCTATCAGGAAAGAGAAGATGAAGTAAATCTAGTCAAGGAATTCGCAAAGAAAAATCTGGGTCTGTATATAACCGAAAAAAAACAAAATGACGCTCTCCTGGGGGATGCACAAAAGAGTCGTGAACTTCTTGCAGAAACGACCCGGTTGATGACCCAGAATCAGGCAAAAGCAGATGCGGAAATAGCTCAGTTGAAAAGCCAGTTGGCTGCTTTACAAAAGAAGCACGATGATGCCGTGGCTCAAAAGGGTGAATTGACCAAGAAAGTTAAGGCAGCAGAAAAAGCCAAGTCCGCCAACGATAAAGCTCTAGCTGAAAAAGATGCGCGACTCGCCCAATTAGAAGGTGAGTTACGTGGTGCAGCTGAAGTAGGCCAGACGCAGAAGGCATCCATTGCCCAGCAACAGCGCACCCTTGAAGAGTTGCGGCCAGAGATTGATAGGCTGAAACAAAGCAGCAGCAAACTCGAGGTGGAATCGAAAGAGACTAAACGTCTTCTAGACGCTGAGAAGGCGGAACACCAGAGAACCAAATCAAGCTTTGGCCAGCAACAGAGCGCCCTTGATAAGTTGCGACTAGAAGTCCAAAGTCTGAAACAAGCATACAGCAGTCTTGAGGCTGGATCTAGAGAGACCGCGCGCCTTCTAGAAATTGAAATCAGTGATCACACTCAGGTGAAAACAGCTTTAGTCGACATTTGGGAGCAAAAGCAACAACAGCAAAAAATAATAGCTAAAGACGACGCGACTATAGCTAGGCTCAATAAAGAGTTAGAGGGCGCTGTAGATAAAATGTTAGAAATGGAAAGAGAATCAGAAAGTCTGCAAAAAGAACTCGTGAGGGTTCAAGAAGAGCTGAAGGAGATTGCAGGTTTAGCCATGAAAAAATCTGAAGAATCAGAAAGTCTGAAACAGCAGCTGACGACCGCTCAACAAGAGGCATCCAACGCACGCGATCTTGCCACTCGGGTTGAAGCGCTTGAGCGCGTGAATGCAGAAATCAGGCAGGTTAATCTTCAATTCTACCAAGGTTGCGAAGGACTTAAACAGCAATGCCAGGCGCTGTATGATGCCAAGATCGCTGCGGAAGCTAAGCTAGTAGAAGCGCAAACTGTCCCCGCACAAGCGCCAGCGGCCGTCGCACCCAGCAACGACCAGGCCCTTTCGGACAAGATCACAAAGCTAAAGGGTAAGATTGCTGCGCAAATAGAAACCATTGAAAACCTGAACGCGATGATCTCAGAAATGAAAAAGGCGAAGAAGTAGGGGGTGATTATCAGAACTTACCGTTGCTTGTGGACAGCGAGTCTTGCCGCCTATAGAGGGACAGTTTACCCAAAAACTGTCCCTCCCCAGAAGGGCAGTTTCAAAAACTTAATCTATTGGTTGACAAACGAAACGGCTATTCATAATGTTGGAATAACCAGTCCAACCAAAGGTATCGCATGCGCAATCTGTTCGTAGTTATCTCTGCTCTTTTCTGTAATTTATCCGCTTATGCAAGTCAGGATCCCATCACCGATGAGATGATCTCGGAAGGGTTGGCGGCGTATAGTCGTGGGTGTTCTTCTAACGAAGACTACCTGGCGCCTTTACGTAAGAGCGGCGAACGTGCCTCAATGGAGTCCGCTAGTCGAGTGACTCTTCATGCAAGATCTGTTAAGACGCCTCAAGGGGGTGTGTTTCCTTTTCTCGTGCTTAACGTGACGAATAGAATGGCAGGGACCATCATATTTTTCCGTTGGGATGTCTCTAAAACCGCGAGAAACAACTACCGTGTAATCGATCAGCTTATGTATAAAACCGGATCATTTAGTCACTATAATGGTGACAAGCGGTTAGGCAGTCTTACTTATTCATTTAACCATGCTAATGAAAATCAACGAATGTGTTATATCCCAAAAGTTGGTTATTATCCTGCATCAACAGCATTGGCGCCGTTCATTTATTGCTATTTGAGTCATTATACGGTTGCGGAAGCGTATCGGAACATGGGCCTGGGTACGGCCTTTGTCGATGAGCTCATGGAGTTCGCATTTCAGTCTACATCGGCTGATTTTATCGCCGCGTCGGTGGCAGAGGACAACATTCCTTCTCGCAAAGTGTTTCTTAAGAGCGGGTTTCTGCAGGTTAAATCTATACTCGATAAAGAGGCTCCGGGCTATGACCGGGAGACTTGCGTGGGCAGATCAACGCTTACATCAGTCTTGATGGTGAGGTAAGCTTTATTCAGGCGGGCTTTTTCATGGGGCTGCGAGCGGACTTTTACCGAACGAGATATCGAATAAAATCATGTCTCTAAATCAGACATCCGGTATTGACATTGGGGCAGATTTAAAGATAATGGCACTATATAAATTTAAGAGGGTATCCATGAATTTTCGTAACTTTCTCACCGCGGTTTCAACAGTATTTGTGCTTACGTCAGGTTTAGGTCTGGCGAGTGACGCGGGGTTGGAGGGTGGTCCTGCGCCGGTGCAACGTTTACCTTTTGGTCTCAACCAGTTGTTGGATGGCAGCTATAATCAAGTCGAGCCTCGACCCTTCCAGACCGTTATGCACCCAGTAGTTTTGAGTCAGTTCAAAGGTTTCTTCGAAATTATGTTCCGCGAAGATTTTCCTGCTCCTGTCCATTCCTTGAAGACTATCCTCAAGGGATTTAATTGTCTTTACGATCGGCTGAAGGATATAAATACTCACGCAAATACTAAAACGGAACTATTTGAAGGGCAACTGGTGGCTGAACTCGAATTGACTGAGGCGCAACGACTTGTAAAGCGAAAGGCTAAACTCGAAGAGATTGAAGCGGAGCGATTTGAAGGGCAAAGGGCTGAACTCGATAAGACTTTGGCGCTCCATAAAAAAGTTCTCCTACTTTATCTGGATGGTGTAAAAAAGCAGGTAGATTGCATTGCTGAATTTGCCTGTGAAGCTTGTAAGCAATCCGCTACTTACGAATTGGGTGTGCACGAAGACGGGAAAGATGAAGCTGAGAAATAGGGGCTGCGAATTTTTGAATTTTTACCCCCTTGGCCGTCATTCAGAGCAGCATAAGCGCAGCGTTGAGGCAACGAATCCAGCACAATAGTGTGAGCGTAGCGAACTCGAAACGACTTTACAGTGGCGCATTTTTAATAGAGAGTTCGCCGCGCTCAAGCATATATGCTGAATTCCACGCTTCCTCCGCTTCGCGGAGGCGCGCTCTGAATGACGGTTGCGGGGGTTCTTCGCGTATTCCCCATTTTTTTTGTAAGTGTTTACATTACGAGGTAAGATGATTATTGACTAAAAGGGTCATTTCTGTGTCAATATATGGAGGCTAGGGGCTTTATAGGACCTTTGCTCCCTTGATGAACGCACTAAAGAAGAGACAATATCATGACTAAAGCTATCTTGTTCCTGTCTTTACTCTTGCTAGCTGGCTATTCATCCTATGCTAGTGATCTGCCTGAAACTCACTCTCCAAGAGTTTACTACGAATTGCCCCCCGAAGGTGTGGTCGCGCCCGAACCGAATAAATCATCGAGCTACTTTCATAATCCTTATCTCCTGCGCGTTGAGGGTTACGATCTTACGGGAGCGCTTCCTTCCTTTGCCGGGGTACATCCAGATGTAACGATGCTGTACCTAAATCATTGTGGGGTACTCACCGCGTCCGATATGGATGACCTGAAGTTATTTCCAAGACTGCGATACCTTAAAATCTGTCGTGCGGGGCTAGATGACGCCACGATAGTGCGTTTGCTGAATGCTGTGCCTAAATGCCTGTTTTTTCTAGAGCTGGGTGAGAGCAAGATAACTGATACTGGCCTAATTGCTATGCTTAGCTCAGAGAGGCTAGCTGGTTTGAGGGAGCTTTGTCTCTGGAATGAGAAGGTGACTGGATCTATTACTTTTGCGGGGCTTAATGTTATGGCGAGCTCCTGGTTTGCTCGGCATCTTAAGAAGTTCTATCTATCTGATATGCCCAAGGGAGAGGCTTTAACTGCCATGGCGACTGATTTCATTTTGAGAACTAGTGTTGAGTATTCTGCGTTTTATGAAGAAAGCTCCGATAGGCATTGTCTATTGGATTCTCCCGCCGATGAATCATACACTTGGCTAAGTGAGGATGGTGAGTGGTACCTGTATAAGGAGCCATCTTTGTATGATGGCGCGACGGATGGTGACGAATTCTATTTTCTGCCTGAGAAAAAATCTGATAGTGCAATGGTGTCGTACAACGGCCCCAACAGTAAACAGTCTCATCCTGACCCTAAACTGGAGGACTTTATGGCCCGCGTCAATGCAAAGCTTCTACTGGCAGCTGCTGAGGTAGGAGCCGTCTTACATACGGAATCGCTTGATGAGCCAAGCTCTGCAGCGGGAGATGAGTCAAGCTTTATTGAAGCTGAGGAAACTTGGTTATCAGATTCCCTGGAAGATGACACCCACGAAGGTGACGACACCCACGAAGACATTCCATGATTGACGCCTATTTACGTCCCCATATGGATCCCCTCTTGAATCGCGCCGGAAAACGCCTGGCCAGGGCAGGGGTATCAGCAAACGCTCTGACCGCACTAGGTTTCATAGCTGGTTTGGTCTCAATCCTATTCATCGCCAATCACATGTATATGACAGCCGCGGCGTTCATTCTAGTGAATCGATTATGCGACGGCCTGGATGGGGCTGTAGCCCGGGTAACTGGATTAACGGACTTGGGTGGCTTTCTGGATATTTCAGCGGATTTTATTATTTACGCAGGGGTGATCTTTGCCTTTGCCATCGCCGACCATCAAAATGCCATCTGGCCGGCTTTCTTGATCTTCAGCTATATTGGCACCATCACCACATTCCTGGCCTATGCCATTATGGCGGAGAAAAAGCAGGTCACAACCCAGGTTCGAGGCCGCAAATCCTTCTACTACTTAGGCGGCATTTGCGAAGGCGCCGAAACTGCTTTTGTGATGGTTCTCCTGTGCTTCAAACCCCACTGGCTGCCAGAGGTATGCCTCGTCTACGGCATCATGTGCTGGCTTACAACATTAGGCAGGATTTCCAGTGCTTGGCATTTGGCAAAATATTAGTCGCGTGGGGGTTCTGCAATTGTTTCCTCCCTGCCTATAATAACAGCTTCCATCTCGTTGGCCGAACGTCTTTGGCTTGTGGATCCTATGGTGATTTTTTCAAGTTCTGCTGCAGCATCGTCTACGTTGCCCTCACCCAGGAGTTCCTTTTGTTTCATAGCAGTCACAAAGGACTGAAGGGCTTCTGTATTTCTTTTTATCAGCTCAAACATTGGCTTGAGTTGCTCAATAGCCGTCGGGCTATCGCCATGCATTTCACCCTTATCTTTGTTAACCAAAGGCTCATGGGTAAGGGACTGTAGAGTATTTGTTTTGGCTAACGTGCGGGCCTCATTTTGATTAGAAGCATCTTTCAGTGACTTGAGCGACAGCTGGTCTATCATACTGAGACGATGTTGATTTTTACCCAAGAGCTCATATTGTTTGTCGGATATGCGGTGCAGTGCATCTTCTGATTGACCACCCAAGAAGTATAAAGCGCCACCAACGGCATAGCATGCGAGGCTGGTTATGGTCAGATACCCCGCAACTTCACATGGTACGGGCATCGCCGAGGCGATTTGTGAAGCCGCTCCGCTGGCACCAAGTGTCATCCCGAGTGCTTTGGCCACTCCTGAGAAACGGTCATGGAATCTAGATCTCCAGGTATTCCGTTGGGATATGGCGTTTGTTGATTTGTTGATTGAATCGATCAGTACAGCATTCTGCTCGATATACATAGAGGCAAGTCTGTTAAGGTGATCGGCCGATAATTGATTTATCAGCTTGCTAAAAACGGCTTCTTCATCCTTTGACATCAGCTTAATTTCTGAAGAAGCAGATGTGAGTCTTTCTTCACCCAAGTTGTCTTCTACCATGCCCGCAAACTTTGATTTGCTGGAACTGTTTGCATCGTTTGCAGCTGCCAACAGGCTTATGAACATAATACAGGTAAGTAACTTTTGAGGTAAGTGCATTGGCGAGCTCCCTGTTTAAGATTAGGTACTCTTATATAAGCAGTATATTCTGAATAAATCGTAAACAACAGATGCTGTTTTGGTTCTGCTATAGGCTGGGTTGGAATAACATTTGGAGACTTTTTCAAAACAATCCATTTGGTCGTTTACAATCACCTCTCCCCTTGTGGGAGAGGTCGGCCGTAGGCCGGGTGAGGGGTATCGATATTGCTAGTTGGTACCCCTCACCCCTACGCTTCGCTCCGGACCTCTCCCACAAGGGGAGAGGTGAAATGGGGTCTTGAAATAGTCTCATTTTATACGGGATTGAAAACATACAAAAAATTGATATGATGTTCGTGTTGTTGATTTCCAATGAAGAGGTATGCAAGATGACTACTATAACTTATGATCAGTTTGAAAGTATCAACATTCGTTCCGGAACGATTGTTAAGGCCGAGGAATTCCCTCGAGCTAAGAAGCCGGCTTATAAAGTATGGGTAGATTTCGGGCCGGAGATCGGCACATTACAAACCTCGGCGCAAATTACGAAACACTACACCACCGAAGGCCTCGTGGGCCGCCCCGTGTTGGGCTGCGTGAACCTAGGCGAGAAAAACATCGCAGGTTTTCTCTCCCAGTTCCTGTTGCTAGGCTTTGCCGACGACAACGGCGACATCTGCCTGGCAACCGCCGACCCAAAGGCACCCAATGGGCGGAAACTGTGCTAGGGAAGGGCTGAAACCAGAATCCAGAATCCAGAAACCGGAATCCAGAATCCAGAAACCAGAATCCAGAAACCAGAATCCAGAAACCAGAATCCAGAAACCAGAATCGAGAACACCAACACCGATTCTGCCCTCAAGCCCGTCATTCAGAGCAGCAAAAGCGAAGCGTTGCTGCGTGGAATCCAGCACAATAGTGTGAGCGGAGCGGACTCGTAACTACTTTACAGTGGCGCATTTTTAATAGAGAGTTCGCTACACTCACACATATGCGCAGGATTCCACACTTCCTCCGCTACGCGGTACCGCGCTCTGAATGACGGTATTGAAGGGCAGAATCGGTGTTGGTGTTCTCGATTCTGGATTCTGGATTCTAGATTCTAGATTCTGGATTCTAGATTCTGGATTCTGGATTCTAGATTCTGGATTCTGGATTCCCGCTTCCCGCTTCTGGATTCTGCCCCCCAACCTCACATAAACGTATCCATCATTCCAACCCGACGTGCATGGCGTTCTTCCTTACTAAAGGGGGTCGTCACAAACTTCACCAGTGCTTCTTTCGCTTCATGGGCACTGATGTACTTAGAACCTAGGCTCAAGATGTTAGCATCGTTGTGTTCCCGGGATATAGCGGCCATTTCTGCCGTATGGCACAAGGCTGAGCGCATGCCGCGGTGTCGGTTGGCGACGATATCGACGCCAATACCACTTCCACAAACAAGTACGCCATATTGTGCCGCATTGTGCCGCAAAGCCTCGACGACGGGGGGAACCACCACTGGATAGTCGCATGGCTCGGTGTCGTCGGTGCCGAAGTCTAGTGTCTTATAGCCCTTGCTTATGGCAAACTCTATCAGTTGTTGCTTCAGTTCATAACCTGCGTGATCTGAGCCGATTGCGATTGTTATTTGGGTCATTTTGCCACCTTATGCTGTTTGTAATTTAATTTTCTTTTCGGGGAAACTTAGTATGGTTACGCTGAGGAATATAATAAGTGAGCCAATCCATATGGTCATGGATTTGGGAGTCTCTCCAAATGCTACATAGCCAATCATAGCACTCATGATAATCTTGCTATAGCCGAAAGGCATGACAAAACTGACTTCTGCGGCTGCTAAGGCCTTGGTTAAGGCGTAGTGAGCACCAGCGGCAAAGATGCCCATAGCCGCCAGCCACGGCCAATATTCTGTGGACGGCATGACCCAAGCATAGCTGGCAGGAACCAGAGATAATGGCGCCATCAGCACCAAAAGGTAGAAAGTCATGGATTCCGCAGATTCACCCTGGCTCGCCAAAACCCGCGACAGCAGCTTAGATACGGCAAAAGCAATGGCCGCACCAAAGGGCAGCAAAGCCGCCATGCCTAAGGAATCCTCAGCGCCCATAAGGATGCGGTCAGGACGGCTGACGATAAAGGCTCCCACAAAGCAAACCAGGATTGCCATCGCACGGTTGACAGTGATTTTCTCCTTAAGGAAAAAGTGCGCTCCTATAACTGTAAAGATAGGTCCGGTAAAACTCAATGCAACAGCGTGAGCCAGGGGCAGGTAATACACACCCCAGTACCACAATCCAACACCCGCAACGGCGGAAATCACGCGCATGGTATGGAGGAGGGGGCGCTCCGTATATAAACCTTTCCAGCCGCCATTATAAATAAAAGGCAGCATAAACAAGGTACCCACCAAGTTTTGGAAAAAAATGATCACATAAATGGGCAAGCCCATATCCTCGTGGCCTGAGCCACCACTAATATAGCGCACAATGCCATTAATGGCCGCAAAGCAAAAGCACGACGCCACTTTCCAAAGGGCACCAAGCATCTGTGACTTAAGTTCGGGGTTTGTCGTATTCATGCTATCTCACATTTTTTACATAATAAACATAATGTTGATTGCTTAAAAAAGCGAGGGTTATTTTTGCTAAGTCTGCGGCCAAAAAAAAGACCCAGATCCGATAAGGGGCTGAGTCTTTAATGCAATAGAGACCATTTCAAGACCTCATTTCACCTCTCCCCTTGTGGGAGAGGTGATTCTAAACGGCCAAATGGGGTGTTTTGAAATGGTCTCCAATAATTCAAATAATCAATCGATTACATGTTACTCATGTCAACGAGCGCCAAGCGTTGCAGTATGCGAGCTGCTTCCATTTCGTAAGCGCTATAGCCCGACTCACTGTTCAAACGAGCAAGCTCCTCCTGAGCCGCAGGTGACGCATCCCCCTCAAGTACACTGATGCGCCTCTCGAGCTCAGCGGCATCCGACGTGGCTTTGCTAAGCATCGCAGCTGCATCTGCATGTACGTTTGCAAGGCTATCATAAGTGAGGGTGCCGTTCGTGCGGGCCTGGTTAATGGCGCTTACTTTTTGGCCAATGAGTCCCCTTATAGGAGCCATATCATCTTCTAAACTCACGGTTGAGGCCAGCGCAGCACCGGCTCCCACTATACTCAAACATAAAGCTAAAGGCAAAGCCCTGTTTAACATGTCATTCTCCTTAATAAATTAAACATCATTCACATATATAGTCAAAACTACAATTACCGTCAAACAATTTATGAATCTTATTTGTTCTTGCCATCCTTGCCAGCTAAATTGGCCTTTGCCAGTTTCCGGTTCCATTTTTGAACCGCATGCAGTTGGGTACGCAATGATTCATTCTCACGGTTGACCTGTCCCCATCGCTGTAAGGCCCCTTCTAACCATCCGTTGCTCTGTTTATACATTCCTTCAAGATGTTTATTGAGCAGTTCCAAATCTTCAATTCTCTTTTTTAATTGAAAATTTTCCGTTTGAAGTCGGTCCGCTTGATCGAGGAGTTCTGTGTTCCGGGTATGCAAGCTCGTGTCACCGGAATGAGAAATGGTGGCCTCATCGGTTTGGCCAATCAAAGCCCGCTTTCTGGGATTTACATCCAGATTTATGCCATCCATCGATTGCCTAAGGATGTTAAATTCATCACCAGCGCTAGGATCCTCGCAGGCAATAGCCGGAGCGGCCAATAATATAAGGCTCAAAGTAAGCATCTTTGTCATAGATCTATCTTCCCCATTCATTAACGGTCCAGACTACCTATTTGTTCAAGGTTGTCAATAAACGCGTGCCGTTCAATTCACCTCTTTCCACCAAAGCAAAAATAGTTTATATATCATCCACAAAGCACCCGTAGCTCAGCTGGATAGAGCGTTGCCCTCCGGAGGCAAAGGTCAGAGGTTCGAATCCCCTCGGGTGCGCCACAATCTAATAACTGGGTGACTTATGCGCCTTATTCATACACTAGATGAAGCAAATATAAATTTCTCCAATGACACCTGCAATGAGTCTACGTTGGCTCTCGAGGTTGGTTCCGTCGTTTATTTGCCTAAGCTGACATTTAATCTCCTAGATGCGGATAAAGTCTTGCTTTCGCCAGATTTACTCAAGCCCGGCTCGAAAAATATCAGCTACGTGCCCGATAAAAAGCTCGTACGCGGCCTGCAGGACGACTCGCCTCACCTTGACCAGGCACAAGCCATGTTAGAGCGATATGTGGCCTATGCCAAGGATCTGGTTGATTCGCTCTTCCCTCATTATAAAGGTCACTATGAAATAGGCAAGGCCAGTTTGCGCCCCGTGGAGATTCGAGGTCGACAGACGTCTTATCGTAAGGACGACACACGGTTGCATGTAGACGCGTTTCCATCCAATCCAAATCACGGGATGCGGCTGTTGCGCGTGTTTTGTAATATAAACCCCAACAACCAATCACGCCATTGGCGGGTAGGGGAGCCTTTTGCCAGTGTAGCTAGTCGTTTCCTGCCGACGATCTCCAAGCCTTTTCCAGGTAAGCATGCCCTATTGAAGGCGTTCGGTGTAACCAAAACAGCGCGCAGCGATTACGATCACTATATGCTCCAAATGCACAACCGCATGAAAGCAGACATGAATTATCAAAAGGGTGTCGAGCAGAGCGAATTCCATTTTCCGCCCCAGACCACATGGGTGGTTTTCACGGATCTGGTGTCTCATGCCGCCATGAGTGGGCAATACGTGCTAGAGCAAACCTTTTACCTGCCTGTTGAAGCGATGAAATACCCAGATCAGGCCCCGATCCGAATCTTGGAAGAGATAATGCAACGCAAATTAGCATGATATTGATTTTCGAGCGCTCTTTTCGTTTGACTGCTGCGTGATTACTGGTGTATAAACAAGTCTATTGATTATTGAACAAGGTGGGTTAAAAGCACATGGCAAGTCATAAGTCTGCACTAAAAACGATTCGTCAGACAGAAAAACGTACGGCTCTAAACAAGTCGCGTTTGTCTCGTATTCGTACGCATTTGCGTAATGTCGAAGAGGCCATTCAAGGTGGCAACAAAAAGGATGCGCAAGAGCGCTTCCGTGAGATGCAATCAGAACTGATGCGCGGCGTCCGCCGTAGCTTGTTCCGTATGAACACAGCATCTCGCAAACTTTCTCGCCTTTCTGCGAGAATCAAATCAATACAGGGTTAATTGCCTTTCGCGATTTTTAGCTAGTCTGAGGCTAGTGTATTAATTGCGGGGAAATTATCAATAGGTACTTGCGTGCGCTTTGCGCGCAAGATTCCTGTGGTTTTTTATATTGGTTGCTGTGTGCGTTGTTGAATTTTAGGTAAACACTCACCAATATGGTGGGGGTGGCTAAAAGCTACCCAGTTTGTCATCCCCGCGAAGGCGGGGATCCAGCTGATATGTGCTGCGCAGCAGCTCCGTATAGTAAAAACAGAGCGCTTCGCGCACATTTGTGCTGGATCCCCGCCTACGTGGGGATGACGAATTGGGGAATGGCAAATATACGTAACTACCCAGGTAGTTACGTGTAACTCTTCAGATAGTGCCCTAGATGCTAGGAAGATCGAGCACCGGAGCGGAGCGTATTCTTCATACGTGAGCACCGGAGCGCAGATCTGACGACGCAGATGGCGTGCTAGCTGGGGAGTTACAAACAGGTGGCTTTGATGCGTGTCAGCCGGCACGTATCGGGTATGGGAGAGTCTTTTGCTCTGAAAGGCTGAAGCATGACTGCGGTTGCAAAAAAATATAACGACGAACAACAGCTAACTCAGGATGCACAATCTGCTTTTGCGGATGACTGGGCGCGTGCACAAGCACGTCTAAGCCAGAGTTTGCCTGAGAGCACATTCAAAAGCTGGATTGAACCATTATTCCCCATCAACATGGATGCGGGCACACTTGTGCTGGGTATTCCTACGCGCTTTATGCGCGATTGGGTGACCACCAATTACTTGAGTCAAATCCACCAAAGCTGTCGCGAAGAAAATTCTAAGATTTTTGCCGTTGAAATCGTAGTTGCCGCATCGCCCAATAAGCCTGAATCTGCCAGTTCGACGTCCTCCAAGGTGAGCATCTCTGAACCGGAAGTTCCGTACTCATCAGAAGGCCCCGATCCCAATTCCCCTAACTTCTTGGAAAAAGTCAGTGCATCACTGGATGCCCGTTACACTTTCGAGAACTTCGTTGTAGGCAAGCCAAACGAGCTCGCCCATGCAGCCGCCTTGCGTGTGGCTGAGGCTGAAAACGTCAGCTTTAACCCATTGTTCCTTTATGGCGGTGTTGGCTTGGGTAAAACCCACCTGATGCACGCCATTGCGTGGCACATTAAAAAGTGCCACCCTAAGCGCAAGGTCATTTACATATCTGCCGAAAAGTTCATGTACCAGTTCATCCGCGCATTGCGGTTCCGGGACACAGTCGCCTTTAAGGACCAGTTCCGTTCTGTCGATGTATTGATGATTGACGACGTTCAGTTCATCAGCGGTAAAGATTCGACCCAGGAAGAATTCTTCCACACATTCAACGCCCTGGTAGACCAAAACCGCCAGGTGATCGTATCCGCAGACAAGTCGCCCTCAGACCTGGAAGGCATGGAAGAGCGTTTGCGCTCGCGCCTAGGCTGGGGACTGGTGGCAGATATTCATCCCACCACCTACGAGCTGCGCTTAGGCATTCTACAGGCCAAAGCGGACCATCTCAATGCCCCTATGCCGGACAAAGTACTAGAGTTCCTGGCCCACAAGATCGTCTCCAACGTACGTGAACTAGAAGGCGCCCTCAACCGTATCGTCGCCCACAGTATGCTCGTTGGCCGAGAAGTGACCATCGATATGGCTCAAGATGTGCTCCGAGACCTGCTGCGGGCCAATGACCGTCGCGTCAGTGTAGATGACATCCAACGAAAAGTAGCAGAACACTTCAACCTGCGCCTTTCCGACATGCAATCCACCAAGCGCTTGCGCACAATCGCCAGACCCCGCCAGATCGCCATGTACCTAGCCAAGCAGTTCACCACGAATTCGCTACCAGAAATCGGCCGAAAATTCGGCGGACGCGACCACACCACGGTGATGCACGCGGTAAAGAAGGTAGCAGAACTGATGGAAACTGAACATTCGGTCGCCGAAGACGTGGAGATCTTGCAAAGGATGTTGCAGGTTTAGAAACTTAAGTCATTGAATGCGTCCCCGCCGCCGTCATCCTGAACGGACGACCGCGAAGCGGGAGGTAGTGAAGGATCCAGTTAGACATGTGTGAGCGAAGCGAACTCCTTATCAAAACGCTCACCCCAAGCAGGACAGTTTCGAGTTCGCTACGCTCACACTATTGCGCTGGATCCTTCCCAGAAACGCTTCGCTTATGCTGCTCAAGATGACGGGCAGGGGAGCAGAATTGATGACTCGATGTACTAAAAACATTATACTAAATCTGAGAACACTATCATTCGTTCTCTTAACCCTATTTCTAAATGGATGTGCTTCCATGACCGACCTACCTACATACGTTGTGATCAACAACCCTGATGAGCCTCGCAAGTCCGTCTTACGCACACCGGCTCGCGAGTTGACCTTCCCTCTATCTCCCAAGGACATGGCTGCGATCCAGGTCTTGGAGGCCAAATTCGACCAAGAAGAAAACATGGCGGGCCTAGCTGCCCCTCAAATCGGTTTCGACATCCGAGCGATTATTTTTGAAGTAAAGGATGACCCTATCCTGAAAAGATGGCGGCCAGACCTGACCCAAACCATGCCAAAAGTAATCTGGCTCAATCCCAGATACAAGGGCATAGGTCACGACAAGCACACAGACTACGAGGGCTGTTTTTCCGTATACAACTTAGCGGGCCCCGTAGCCCGCTATAAAAAAGTCCACTACTCCGCCTACACCATAGACGGCGACCTCATCGAAGGCGAAGCCGAGGGCATGCTAGCCCGCGTCATCCAGCACGAAGTCGACCACCTAAACGGCCGCCTATGCATCGACCTGGTCCCCAAAGACAAACTTCTAACCATCGAGGAATACCGTGCCCGCCGCAAAAAAGCCATGGAGACAGGCGAGAAAGAGGACTAAGGTCGGCTTAATTAAAAAAATTTCACTAAAGCACGCCATCATGAAAATATGCTACATTATCCTCATGCTAGTAAACATCTCCTTAGCCCCGGCTACTGCCAACGGCATACCTGATGCCCATCTCGCCCGGATTTCATTCCTGGTGAAAACAATCCTGCACGGAGACAAGGCCGATTCCATCACTCCTTTATCCGGCGGTTTTTCCTCCCCGGGGATGTATAAGATTTCCGTCAAGGGCCAGTCTTACGTTGTTCGTTTCAGCAATGACCAGTGGACAAAGAATGATCGCGAGCGTGAGATTCATGCTATGAAGATAGGCTCAGATCTCGGATTAGCGCCCAAGCTGCTCTATGAGGATGCCCGTGATGGCGTCATCCTGATGGCTTACCTGGACAAGGAAACCCCCGCCCCATGGCTCAATCTCACGGACGCGTACATTAACCGTGTCGCCAAGCGCATGCGCCATCTCCACGATGGCCCCGCTTTTAAGCCTTATGGGTCAATTTTTGATAGCATCCGAGAGGTAAGCGCGACGTTAAAGGGCGATCGCCTGGATCTAATCCAGCGCGCGCTGGCTCTCAACACCAAGCTCGAGGAAGAACTTCAAGAAAAACTGTTGTCCAAACCTTGTCATAACGACCTACATCCAGACAATACCATCGATGTGGGCGATCAGATCTATTTCATCGATTGGGAAGAGGCCGGCCCCGGAGATCCATTCCGCGACCTGGCCACCTATGCCCTCTACGCCGCCATGACGCCAGCCCAAGAGCGAACCTTCCTAAAGGCCTACCTAGACCATGAGCCATCGGCTCAGGATATACAGAAATACTACAAAGTAAAACAACTCACCCTGATCTATTATGCCTTGGTAATGATTATGCTAGCCCAGCAACAAGGCCATGAGCTGCCCGACGTAGACGAAATCACCCAGCTACCGGCCCTCCAAGACACCCATCCCTCAAAATACTTCGCCGACGGCGGCACCTTCGCTATTTTGCGGCTGGCGTTTATCTTGCTGCAGGAGGCGATGAAGGCATAAGGAGTGGTCTAGACAGAACCTATTGATAGGTGGCAGATGTGCGAATTTGTCTCTAGCATTGTATTGACACGTAAAGCTAGAATGTTATGTTAGCCAAATATATAGTTAAGAATAGGCCTGTTACATAATGAATATCCTACTACGACTGTCACTTATCCTCATTGCCACTTTGTCTCTCAACAAATCAGTGCACGCCACCAATGACGCTCAAGACCCTGTCCGCTCTGTCCTTTTCAGCAAAGACACGTTATCCCTCGTATTTACTCGCCTCGACGTAGTATCTGCCAGTAAAGTGCACGAGGTCTGTAGAAAATGGAACGAAGTCGCCAATGGCATGCCCAAAAACCTCCACCCATATTTCATCACCACTGCTGAGATTGTGCGAGGCTCGTCTAATATTAGTTTTTACTTGTATTCTAGAAAGGGCCACGAAAGAGTAGTATGGGCAGGCCCTCTGCTAGATCTATATATTAAACCACGCAATTCCCTAAAATTTCTTGAACGCATAGTCCAATACGAAACGCAAGTACTCGAGAATGGTCCTTTAAAAGATTTTAAAAACGACATTTTTATTCAGCTGAGGCAACTCCATGATTTACAAGATGCATTTTCACGGAGGTCGGGGAATCCCGCACATTCTGCTGTGATAAGTCATCGCGATGAACGTATCACCAAAAGACGGGTTGTAGTAAACTCTTGGCAGGACAGCTCAGATAAGGCTGCAGCTTACTACGTGCTTGCCTTAGTTACTAATACTTTGGTTGATCTCAAGCATGCGCATGAACTCTATCGGGATCTTAAATCACCAATCGCATATGATATTCTTGATCATTTTCAAACTAAAAAAGACTGGGAAATATATCCTGAATTCGGAAAAGAAGAGATTGATCGCATAGTGGAAGAATGCGATAGAAAACAGGACGAAAAGCTCTACGCACAATGGCGAGAATATCCTGATCACATACGGCAAGAAAACAGTAGTAAACTTGACAACTACGAAGGCCACGCCGTTCTGGACCGACATAACCCTCAATCCGTCGTGGTAATCACTACCTACTGGACCCTTATTCGTCTGGTATTGGGGGTATTATACGTGATTTGGTATGGCTGATCATATAGGCACCAATTAGCCTTCAGTTGCTTATATATATTATAAGGATTGAAGGCTAATTAAGTCCCAAAGCATGCCCTTAAACCGGCGCGCCTGGCGTATTCAGTATCCGACCCTTAAGAGCACCAACACCCTTGTCTCCCAAGAATTCAAACACCCGGTCATAAAACGCTGCCAGCAAGGGCAGGTAGCGATTCCTGATCTGCTCGACCTCTTTATTCGACAAGATCTTACCAGGAGTAACCGATTCAATATCGTGGATCTTGTACTGAATTTCGATCAGCTTCTCACGAGCTTTATTGAGCTCCTTGCTTGGGGCCTTTATCTTGTTCAAGATATCGATCTTTTTCTGAGCACCTGCTTCCAAAACCTTCAGATCAGCCAAATCTTTTTCATACTTTTCCTGATTGATATAGATCGCAAACCCTTGCTTCTTCATGACGGCCTGTTGCTTCACGTTCATCTGCATAGCAAAGTTCATCAACTCTTTCGCATCGGCCGCAAAGGCATCGTCCATAACGCCTTTAGCTACCAGCTGTTTGATGATATCAAAGCCATTTTGCACGCCGACATTAAAGTAGAGGCCCAGGTTCGTCAGAACCTGCTCCGGTATGCGATAGAGCTCACGCTTCAGGTCAATCATATCGCCCAGTTTACCGGTACTCATGTTGAACTTAGGATCCGACGCATACTCAACGCCGTCCTTGATCATAAGCTTTCCGGCGAGTTCCTGGCGACGGCTAACATACTTGCCTGTATTATCCTCAACGGTCGGTCCATTCATGATGGTCTCGCGCATGGTCCAATAATCTGTAAACATGCCGGCCTTATCATATAGCGCTTCACAGTTTCTCATCAACCTCGTGCCCAACTCAACGGCGTGTTGAGCTTCCTTCGGGCTGGGGCGTCCATAGAGGTGATGTCCAGCCTCGCCTAGCTGTTGGCGCAGCTCTTCGTTGGACTTATGTTTGTGAGCTGGATCGGCCCGCAGGATATCGTAGGCCTTAAGGAAGTCCTGTCGACGCAGCAGCTTGCGCGATTCTTTATCCGTATCCGTTTCCACAGCCAGCAGCTTGTCTGTGAACTTTTTGTCGTGATAAGACGCTAGCTCCTCAGGCGTAACCAGCATCATCTGACTGCCTTCAAACGGAATGCTCTTAAAATCTCTTTCGGCGATGGCTTTACGCAGAATTTTCTTCTGTTCCTCCGGCGACAAGCCGCTAGCAAAGTGCTGCGGGTGAGCCGGAGAGTTTCCAGCCTCATCCAAGCGCAGGCCTTTACCGCCTACATAAGGATGCTCACCCAAACGAAAGAAACGATCTGACATCCGTTGGGCTAATTTTTCCATCTGATACTGCACCAGAATGTTCTTTTCTTTAACCACAAAGAAAATTTCCAAGTCCGTATAAAGACCACTTTCAGCGCGAGCCATGGATCCCATGGTAAACACCGAAAAAGTCGCCGGGTCAATGCCCATCGCTCTGACTTCTTCATCAATGATGTTGGAAATGTATGCCTTGTTTTCCGCGTCGACGGCTTTGAGAAATGATTCCATATCCACCGTACCCTTGGCGGAGAGTCTCATGAACTCGTCGCTATACTTCTTGCGTATAGCCGCAAGGTTAGCTTTATCATTGCTCGTCTGCCCAATGAGGTTCTTCACAACATCAAACTTGGATCCCCATTCATGAGTTTTGATTTTAAGGGGAGCTTTCGGTGTAAGCGGAGCCTTCTCTATAGGCACAGGCGGAGCCTTCTCCACAAGCTGGACTGGCGCGATCTCGACGGGCGAGGGGGCCTGTACACGCTGTTTACGAGCTTCAATCGCAGCTTGAGTGCGTGCTAAAGATGCGGACGATTCTGGTGTGCTGAGCAAACTTATAGCGACAGCAGATGTTGTAATAAGCAAAGATAATTTCATGTTAAAATTCCTAATAAATATAATAAATGTAGGTTAACGTAATAGAATGCGGTAGATAAGGCAAGTAAAAAAGAAGTCATAGCTAGTATGTTGATGAGGAATAATGACAAGCGCGAGAGCATTGCCCTGCACCCCCGGATATTTGACAAACATTTAGAGGTCTAAATTATTCCTGTCCCCCCGGGGCCGTCATCCTCGAGTGCGGCTCCGCGTAGCGGAGTTAGCGAAGGATGACGGCCCCTGGGGCAGAATTAATGTTTCGGATATCTGGGTTTCTCTCAAATATCCTGGGGTCTGGGGCAAAGCCCCATAAGCGCTTACTTAAGAGCAAAACCGATGCAGGAAGGGAGTTAGCCTCCCCTACATCACCAAAGCCACAGGCTTACTCACCAACTCCTTAAACGCCGCCAAGAAATGCGCACCAATAGCCCCATCCACCACCCGGTGGTCGACGGACAAGGTACAGTTCATCACATTACCAATCGTAATCTGGCCATCGCGAACAATGGGCCGCTGCTCAGCCGCACCCACGGCTAAGATACAGCCCTGAGGAGGATTAATAATAGCACCAAAGTGTTGGACACCAAACATACCCAAGTTCGACAAACTAAACGTACCCCCTTGGAACTCATGAGGCTTCAGCTTGCCTTCCCGAGCTTTGGTAAACAGTTCACGTCCTTCCCGAGCGATTTCCACAACAGACTTCTGGTCCGCATCCCGAATAATCGGAGTGATCAAACCATTGGGCGTTGCCACCGCCACGGATATATCCGACGCATGATACAGGCGAATATGATCCTCAGCCCAAGAAGCATTGGCCTCGGGCACTTTCCTCAACGCCAGCGCACATGCCCGGATGACCAGGTCATTGACGCTCACCAGCTTTTCGCCCAGGGTATCATTAATATCCTGACGCAGCTCCAGGATCTTCGAGACTTCACATTCAATAGTCAAATAAAAGTGCGGCACCTGCTGCTTGGCTTCGGTCAAGCGCTTGGCCGTGATCTTCTTCACATTGGTAACCTTGACCGCATCAAAGGATGGCATATCGCCTTCCGTACGGGTCGAAACGTAAGCTCTGGCCACACTTGGGCCCCGTGTCAGGGCTTGTTCTACGTCAGCCTTAATGATTCTACCATTTGGGCCTGATCCTTGAACCAGAGATAAATTCACACCAGATTGTTCCGCAACCCTCTTAGCCAGAGGGCTAGCCACAACGCGTCCACCAGAAGACACTTTCGTTTGAGGAGCAGGGGCCGCCGCCATCACCACAGGCGCCACCACCGGCTCAGCAACCTCGACCACAGCCGGCTTTTCTTCCTTCTTCACAGGTGCTTCCACCTTGAAATCCTTCAGCGCAGACTTGTCTTCGCCTTCTTCCAATATCAGCCCGATCAGCTCGTTCACCTGAACGTTGTCCGTACCATCTGGAACGACAATCTTGCCCAAAATCCCCTCGTCGACCGCTTCCACTTCCATGGTTGCCTTGTCGGTTTCGATCTCAGCCAGAACTTGCCCAGCCTTGATCACATCACCCTCTTTTTTATGCCACTTCACAAGATTGCCCTCGGACATGGTCGGCGATAGGGCTGGCATTAAGATTTTAACTGGCATAACTGTCTCCCGGTTAGCTTTTGTATGTTACTTTTTTCACAGCTTCAATAATATGGTCCACGTTCGGAATCGTCAAATTGACCAAGTTCGCCGCATAAGGCATAGGCACATCCGCACCGGTCACACGCACCACGGGTGCGTCCAGGTCATCAAACGCTTCTTCCATAGCAATAGCCGCGATTTCCGAGCCAATACCTGCCACGGTCCAGCCTTCTTCCACGCTGACCAGGCGGTTGGTTTTGCGAACCGATTGTACAATCGTATCCTTATCTAGCGGCCTCAGCGTCCTTAAGTCAATGACTTCCACACTGATGCCTTGCTCAGCCAGAATCTCAGCCGCCTGCAGGCATTTGCCCAGCATATAAGAGAAACTAACCACCGTGACATCCGTACCTTCACGAATCACCGCAGCCTTACCCAGCTCAACAATCTCATCCACGACCTCAGGCACAGGGAAATGTTCGCCGTACATCATTTCGTTCTCAAGAAAGACCACGGGATTAGGATCCCGAATAGCAGCCTTCAACAAGCCCTTTGCCGAAATAGCATCATAAGGAGCGACCACCTTAAGTCCCGGACAATGAGCATACCAGCTAGCAAAGCACTGGGAGTGCTGCGCACCCACGCGCATCGCCGCACCGTTGGGGCCGCGGAACACGATCGGACAGTTGATCTGACCGCCGGACATATACAACGTCTTAGCCGCCGAGTTAATAATCTGATCGATCGCCTGCATAGCAAAGTTAAAAGTCATAAACTCAATGATGGGCTTCAGTCCCATAAACGCAGCACCCGCTCCCAGGCCGGCAAAACCATGCTCCGTAATGGGGCTATCAATCACCCGATCAGGCCCAAATTCATCTAGCATACCCTGGCTGACCTTATAGGCACCATTATACTGAGCCACTTCCTCGCCCAGCAAAAACACATCCTTATCCAGGCGCATTTCCTCAGCCATGGCGTCACGCAGTGCTTCGCGTACAGTAATTGTATTGGTCATATTCACTCCTTAAACAACGAGTATGTCTGTGAATAGCTCTGATGCATCTGGCTCTGGGCTGGCATCGGCAAACTCCACGGATTCGTTGACAATTTCCTTAATTTCTTTATCGATCTCTTTGATCTGTTCTTCGCTCACCTTGCGGCCTTGCAGTATACCTAGCAGGTGCTGGATAGGGTCAGCTGCCTCTTTAACGGATTCAACCTCGTCTTTACTGCGATATTTCGCAGGGTCCGACATTGAGTGTCCCCGATAGCGGTAGGTTTTCATCTCCAAGATGATCGGCCCATTACCCTCGCGTACATAATTCACGGCCATCTCACTGGCCGCTTTTACCGCCAGGATGTCCATCCCATCCACCACAAAGCCCGGGATGCCGAAAACACTACCTCGGTTATAGAGTTGATCCGGCATAGCTGCATGTCGCTCCACCGATGTGCCCATACTGTACTTGTTATTCTCCAGCACAAAGATCACCGGCAATTTCCACAGAGCTGCCATATTAAAGGACTCATACACCTGTCCCTGGTTACCAGCGCCATCGCCATAGTAGGTCACACTCACCGCTTTATTCTTGCGATACTTGTGAGCAAAGGCAATACCCGTACCCAATGACACATTGGCCCCAACAATACCATGGCCACCCATAAAGTTCTTCTCTCGAGAGAACATATGCATAGACCCACCTTTACCCTTAGAGTAACCGGTAGCCCGCCCCATGAGCTCAGCCATCACACCTTTTGCATCCATTCCACAAGCCAACATATGCCCATGGTCACGATAAGCAGTGATAACGGTATCCTCCGGAGATAAAGCCGACTGCATACCAACCACAACAGCTTCCTGGCCAATATACAAGTGACAGAATCCTGCGATTTTACCCATTCCATAAACCTGACCTGATTTTTCCTCAAACCGGCGGATAAGTAACATATCGCGATAATATTTTAGCAGCTCTTCAACCGGCACAGTTTTTGGGTCCATCTGCCGAACGTCGTAAGCTCTGTTTAAATCTTTCTTGGTTGTGGGCGCCTTCAAAGTCGCATCTCCTTAAATTCATCAATACAGCGGCCAGGCACTTTCGCACCTTCCAAGACCTTTATAGCCAAATTTCATCCATTTGTAAAAAAATAAAAAAAAGTCCGGTGCTGCGTGCGGGAGGTATGGGTAAATGCTGTGGGGGAGGATGGGGTGATTCGGTGTTTCTAAGTGAGGCGGAAAATGCGCCATCGTCTTGTTTATGGTAATCTATTTTATAGAGAAGGACTCGTGAACTGAATAACTTTGACATAATTCTGCTTATAAAGTAGAACTGTTCTCTACGTAGGCAAGGCCTCCCTGTGGTTCAAGGCTAGATTAATGATTTAAGGATGTTAGAAAATGAAATCTCGTGTACTTTCTGCCGCTATATTATTGACAACCTTCGGTAGCGAATACGCTATCAGTTCTGAAGCTGCCAAGCCAGCCATAAGCCGCGAGGATCAATCGATTGCTGCTGAGTTGAGCAGCATTCCCGATGAAGCCCATAGGGAACTTGTCTGGAGCAAAGCCTTAGTAATGACAGGCGGCGTCCACGTTGATGAAGGTGATTTAATAACTCTTATTCGCAATCTCAAAAATCATTCCTCAGAGAACATTCAGCTCATTGCCACCATGATAGAGCAGCTACCTAAGACAAGAGAAGAGGCTGTTGAAATTGCTACCTTCGTCAGAGGTACACTAGTCCCGCTGCTCGCAACAGAGCGCTATGAGAGCTTCATAACAGGGGCAATAAAGACATGTATGCAGCATCCCATAGGTAGGGTGATGCGAAGGGCAGAAATGTTGTCTCGAACAATAAAGCGTTTGGATCTAGAAAATCTTTATATTTCATTGTTGTTACAGAAAGTAATCTCTAGTGAGCTTGAGGATGAACTTATAGACTTAAGCTTACGCTTAGGAGCCTTCAATAAGGGATACGATCTTGTCTGTGGGAACTTAGAGACTTTAGTCGAGAATACTAGTGAATTAGCTGCGCCCGCAGCTGCCGTGGATTTCCTTGAAGCATTAGATCAAAAGCTATCTGTGAAACAGTGCGGTATCTATCATATCCTCAGCGATCTGAAGAAAAAATCAGCTGAAGAGATTCAACAGCTTAAACTAGCTGTGCAGGCTCTGCGCGTGGAACCCGATTTTCCCGCTCAGCGTTTTTTGGATGTGATTGCAGGTCTAACGCGTCGGAATCATCAACAAGTTACTCAGGTTGTCCAGATTGGGCAATCTCGCGAACTTAACGCCTTTACTCTGGATGGGCTCATGAATCTCATATCGAATGACGGATCGCTTTTGACAGACCAGAAGGTTGAGGCATTCTTTAGGGCCATTGAAACTGCCGAGCAAGAAAAACTACCTGGTTTATGTATAGATACTCTTGTCCGCCTTGAAACGACTTGTGATCGCAATGAGTTGATTCTCGGTATGCGCAAGCTTTCTGAGCTTACTCGTGATGCCAAACTTTCAGAAACAGAATATGGATGTCTGATCAGGTCCATTTCAACTTTTAAACAAGGTTCTTTAACTGCGGCAGCTGATTTCATGACCTATTTAGTAGGGCAATCCGGCCGCTGGAACCAATACTACACTTCTTTGTTCCTTAATCTCTTAAGCGCGGATGCTGAAGCTATTGCAGCATTACCACCCATCTGCCCAAAGGTGCTCGCTACAGGATTGGATGATCAAAGAGTTATTGATTTTCTATTCGGCTTAGCAACTACACCTCATGAGAATCCCAAACAGGTTATTGATGAAGTTTGTGGTAGAATACAGGCAAAGCAAATCACAGAGGGTCAGATACCATTTGTTATTAGGGCTCTCAAGTTTAATACTATGATAGAGATTATAGATACTTTGAACGGCGTCTCAGAGATGGGCAAACAGCTTGGTTGGTCAGAAAATGAAATAAACTATTTTGTGAGGAATTTACCTGAGAAATTTGTTCCCCATTTAGGTAAACTACTGCCATTGTTACAAAAAATGGCTCCCTGTGCTAAGTGGCAGCAAACCCACGAAGTGAACGATTTCATTCATACTCTGCCCCTTAATGATGATATAGAGGGCTTTGTTCGAGTCGCTGGCATTTTGGTAGAATTTGCCGAACCTGATGAAATTATGGTCATGCTTAAGGCAGCAGCATTGCGGAGATTGTTTGACATACCAGAAGCAAACCTGAGGTCCGCATTTGGCGATACTTTAAAGTGCCTCAAGGAGCATGGATTAAGCTTAGAGTACTGTAACTTACTCACGTCCGTAGCAGCTAGTTGGACAGAAGCTGAACGTCGTGAACACTTGCCCCAGGTTGTCTCTCTCATTACAGGCCTTGCTGACACAACAGGACTTGGTGAGCCTGGTAACGATCAAAACTTATTGATAGGGCTGCTGTATATTGACCCAACTAACTTGCCGCAAGCGATTGTAGGGCTACTCCATCTAAATAAGCGCTTGCCATTAAATTCAGCAAGGGCAATCCCAAGCTTGATGCACGTATTAGCGCGAGCACCTTTAGAACGAGTTACTGTTCTGGCCGATGACCTTATTGAGCTGGTTCAGGGCAAGAAAATCCGTGAAGAAGCCTACGGAGCAATACTTGCCATGATGGCAACAGGCGTACACAAAGATAGATGGGTTCCGCTCGTGAATGCTCTCGAGTTGATCCTGGGCCCAGTAGGCACGCCTGATCCTGAGGATGTGGATATGCTCCTTAGTTTTCTAGATGAACTGTCACCGAAGCGTTTCGATGAAGTTGTAGCCTACGTTCTGCAATATGGTCGTATGTATGGTCTAAATACTGAGACCGCTGCAGACTTAGTGGAAGCATTCGGTCGTTCGTCAAAGAAAAAAATCGAATTTGCGTTTAAGACGTTACCGCTGGTTGTGTCTCCTCTATCTAAGGAAAAAGATGACAACTTAGGCGACGAACAGACGCAAGAGGACGAAGAGTTAAGTCTTGACTCAATGAAAGAGGATGAAGATTCAATTAGTGACTCAGAGAAAAATGATCATGAAGGCCCGAACAACGAACTGATCCAAGTTGGCGAGGATTCGAGTAGTGAATCGACAGAAGAAGGACCGAATTTAATCCTTTCGTCCCTTCTTACTGCCCGTGAGGAGAGTGTGTCCGAAATCATTGATTGCTATAAAGCCCTCCGTGAACCGCTGCTAAAGTCTGGCGAAACAACGCATACAACGCTTTTTGGCAGCCTATGTATTTCACCTGGTGCAGCCAATCTTACGGCTGTGACGAAAACAATAATTGCTTTCGGAAGTGAGCATCAGCTTAGTGAAGTAGGAACGGCCTTGCTGGTGAGGGTGTTAACTAGAACTAACATCGATAATTGGGACTCTACTATAGGTCTTCTCAACTCAGTTGATAGCTTATTAGGCGGAGAAGAAATTCTCTACAATCTAAGGACAATCTTACTTTGTGGCCTAGATGTCCTTCCAGAGGCAGAATTCCAAGAATATCTGCAGCAGTATATTAAGTTATATAAAGAGGACCCCGAATTTATCCAATCAGGGCGAATTTTTGGTGAAAATGACGCTGAAGGACCTGTTCTACGGCATATTCTAACAATAGCGATTGCCGATAAGGGCCGTTTCCAAGCTATTGAAAATCATTGGCGGCAGATCATGACAGCTCAAGATCACTTTTCGGCAGAAGCCGTATGCGCGTTCATTGAACGCCATGCACTAGAATTAGGCTACGATGAGGAAGATCAATTCATACAACAAGTTCGTCGCGTTCAATCTGTCCTAGAGGACGGTGATGAAAACGGTGCGCATACGATCTTTGAGAGGATGAAAGAGAAAAGATTAGTTCCCGTTGATTGGGCAACGATTAAGCGACCACAAGCCCAGATTGCTGGCGTAAACTGGCGGTTAAATCCAGAGAAAATCGCTGAATTTGGTATGTCCCAGAAGATGGATCTTTCCTCAGTTCCTCAGCTCAAGTCGCCGGTGTGGATCGAGATGATTCAGAATCTGAAAACGGCTCTGACCCTTGAGGCGAATGGTCTGCTACTTGATATGGCCGCACGCGTCTATCGTACAACACAACCGGGCTATGATACTGTGACGGATACTGTTCCCGAACAAACGAATCAGGACCATCGCACCGCGATTGTGAAAATTGTGCAGCAGTCCACAGACCCGAAGGACCATTACTGTCTTCTATTGGAATCCAGTTGGCACAACCTGGAAGGTGCCAAGATGCGTTGCGTCACGAACTACTTTATCCATATGGACGATGGCGAGGCAAAGTGGTTGAGATTGTGCCAGTTCATTGCTGGTGTCCGTGGATGTCTATATGGTCGTGACACGGCTATTCAAGACTACTATATCGGACTTCCTGCTCAATTCCGCCTGAAGACTATGGGCACGAATAAAACCTTTGACCATGACAAGCGCGAGGCGCCAGCTATGGCCGCATTATTCAGCGCTATGCAGTCAGTCGTCTCCATGCAGTTTTCACCAGAAAGTGGGTTCATGAAGGAGGTTTGTGGGGTTCAAATATTCGATTCAGAATTCGACTATGCTGCACACCAGATCAATTGGATGAAGGGTCTTATCGGTGATAGGGTTGGTCTCAGCGAAGGCCCGCGTTTTGATATCCATGTGGGCACCCTGAACAAGCTCATCCGAGAGCGACCTCTTCAACAAGTGATGGAGATGTACTATCAACGTCTTGAGCTGCAGCCGATTGTGACCTTGATGCATACCGCGTTCAACCAACTATTTGCCAAAGCTGAGGCCCGTCGTCGGTCGGAAGAGAAACAGGAGGGCGAGCCTTCTATTTACCAAAGCGTGCTGCACATCTTTGAAGTACACAAGAAAAGTAATCCGGCTGAAGTCTTTACCAGTGACAATAAAGCCCAATATCCCTGGGTCAAACAGAACTTCGCTAATGAAGATGACGTATTCGGTCGTTCCGAGTTTACGCCGCGAGCTATCGTTCGGCTTATGGGAAGAGAAGGGCTACTGGACGAGATTACCGATCCCTTAGGCTTCTAACATTGATAGACTTCTAACATAGAAAACCGCCGGCAACCACCCGGCGGTTTTTGCATCCCGCGCACCCGCCTCACGACACATTCTTACGTTTTGACGGCTTTTTATCCTGCAGCGTCAACGTCGGTGTCTCGTTAACAAACGCTGCCAGCCTGTCAACGGCAGCTCTGCCTTCGGTATAAATATCAAAATATATGGGATATCCATACACCATCTTTTCATTGGCATCCAAGGTCACGTCAACACCGGCTTCCTTAGCTTTTTCGGCGACTCTTATGGTATCATCGTAGAACATTTCACGTCCCCCTACGATCATGTACAGACGTGGAAATCCTTTAAAATCGCCATATAGGGGAGAAGCCAGAGGCTCTTTGGGTGAAGAGCCTTGCAAATAGTGGTTAAAATATCCATGCACCGTATCCGAATTAAACATGGGGTCGCGATCTGCTCGGGTGTAAAGTGAATTTGCGGTCAGGCTTAGATCCGTCCAGGCTGAAATCGTAGCAACAGACTCTGGCAGGGGAAGTCCGCGATCACGTAAATCCATGATAAGCGCAAGCGCCAGTGATGCGCCAGATCCTGCCCCCATGACGGAGATGTCTTGGGGTTTCACACCGCGCCTGAGTAGGCCCACGTAACTGTTAAGACAATCCTCTCCTTGCGCAGGAAAAGCAAACTCAGGTGCCATCCGATAGCTGGGAATCCAGACTTCAGCGCCTGAAGCCTTTGCAAGTCTTGCGGCAAAAGGTATATAAGCACCTTTAACATGTTCAAGTCCCAAAACGAAAGATCCCCCGTAAATATACATAATAACCTTTGAACTTTTGTTGGGAGGGGTAGCGCGAAGACCATAGACATCGCCGATCGTCACGAATTCCACATTGACATCCGCCGGAACATTGCTAAGACGAAAAACGATGTTAGAATACAGTTTATAACCAAATCTCGTGTTATAAATAGACGAGCCGCGCTTTTGCCTTCTGCGACTGATTTTCAGCAATATATAGATTATAAAACGCTTAAAAATAGACATTCCTAGGCCCCTAAATTAGTCAGAGCATTAAGATGCAGGCCACATCTATGCCTGATGTTGCTGATCATTATATCGAAAGCAATATGCTTAAGACCCATAAACTATCTCCAGTGGTATACTTAATTATACTGCCTTAGAAGTTACAAAACAATGCAATGAATGTTATCGAATGGTTTATATCTTCTAGAATATGGAGATTTTTGAGGCCGCCCAGGGCAGCCAAAAATAATGGCCTGCATGTGAATTATCGCCATTGACATCGATTGTATGCGCGCGTATTTTGAGATTGGTTTGTAATAATACAGGGAGCTTACAACCATGGAAAAAAATCATAGGGCTATCATCGTCGTTCTGTTTTCTTTGCTGGCTGTAGCATCGATTGCCAACGCCCATTATCGCGTAAATCCATACGCCCAGGACCTTACTTGTTCTGGACATAAGTAACGCTTAAAGCCTCCCCATAGCCATGGCAATTTAGGACTTGCAATAAGCTTGAGAGAACGCTAGCTTTGACGAGCGTATTTCCCATGCATATACGAGCAACCTAACCAGAATGTGATGAATCATGACCCTTTCTCAAGCCCCCCTTATTCCTAGAGACATCCTCTTCGGCAACCCGGATCGCGTGGCTGTGCGTCTGAGCCCCGATGGCCAGCACATCAGCTATATTGCTCCCAAAGAGGGCGTCCTTAACGTCTGGGTGGCGCCTCGTCATGATCTCACCCAAGCGCGTCCCGTGACCGATGATACTCAACGGGGCATCCGTTCTTATTTCTGGGCCCATAATAACACCCATATTATCTACATCCAAGACCGGGTCGGCAGCGAGGATTGGCACATATACTGCGTCAATCTTGAGACCCTTGCAACGCAGGATCTGACCCCTATCAAAGGCATTCAGGCGCGGGTTATCGAGACCTCCGACGCGTTCCCCGATGAAATTCTAGTTGCCATAAACGATCGTGATCCTGCCTATCACGATATATACCGAATCAACGTCGTCAGCGGGAATAAGGAGCAGATCTTCGAGAACACTAAGTTCTCAGGCTTCGTCACCGATGACAATCTCAATATTCGCTTTGCTATGTGCCCCCGTCCCGATGGCGGTATGCAGATCCTCAAGCATAATAATGACCAATGGCAGCTCTGGATGGATATAGATCCCGACGATGTGACGAGCTGTAATCCTATCGGTTTTGACAAGTCCGGCCAAGTTCTGTACATGATCGACAGCCGCAACCGCAACACGGCGGCTTTAATGGCCATTGACTTGAATACCGATGAGTCCAAAGTCCTTTATGAGGACGATCGCGCTGATATCAACGACATTATGATCCAGCCCCGAGAAAAGACCATCGAGGCGGCAGCCTCCACCTACGAGCGCAAAAAATGGACCATTTTGGACTCGAAAATCGAGCAGGATCTAACCTACCTCCGCGGGCTAGAGGCCGGCGAGCTTGAAGTGACCAGCCGCACAGAAGCGGACGATTTCTGGATTGCTGCTTATTTGGTGGATAATGGCCCTGTTAAATATTATCTCTATGATCGAAAAGCCCATTTGGCGACCTACCTTTTCACCTCCGCCCCCCGTTTAGAAGGGCTGCCCCTAGTGCCGATGCATTCGACTGTGATTAAGGCCCGGGACGGCATGGAGCTGGTGTGTTACTATTCTCTGCCACAGCCGGACAACACCGGAAGGCCTAGCTCTCCGCTTCCCATGGTTCTGGACGTCCACGGAGGCCCCTGGGCCCGTGACAGCTGGGGATACAATGGTACGCACCAATGGCTAGCCAACCGTGGGTATGCTGTTTTAAGCGTGAATTTCCGAGGGTCCACCGGCATGGGTAAAAACCTGGCCAACGCCGGCAATGGCGAGTGGGGTGCCAAGATGCACGACGACCTGCTAGATGCGGTACAATGGGCCATCGATCAAAAGATCGCTGATCCAGACAAGATTGCCATTTTTGGCGCCAGCTACGGCGGCTACGCGGTTTTACATGCCTTGACCGGTACGCCCGATGTGTTTGCCTGCGGCGTGGATATCGTCGGCCCGTCCAATCTGGTAACCTTGATTGAATCGGTTCCTCCTTATTGGAAGCCAATCCTGGATATGTTTAAGCTACGTTTAGGTGCCGATTCCGAAACAGAAGAAGGCCGCGCGTTTCTCAAATCACGCTCGCCCTTGACCCATGTGGCCAACATCACGAAACCGCTACTCATAGGGCAGGGTGCCAATGACCCCCGTGTGAAGCAAGCCGAATCGGACCAGATCGTTCATGCCATGCAGGAAAAAGACATCCCCCACACCTATGTCCTATTCCCCGACGAAGGCCACGGCTTCGTCCGCCCCGAAAACCGCCAAGCTTTCTTTGCCATCACAGAAGCCTTCCTAGCCCGCAACATCGGCGGCAGCTGCGAACCCCTGGCTCACGACCTTAAAGGATCGAGCTATAATATGGTTACGGACAGTTTTGGGTTGGTTGAGGGGGCAGAAGCTAGGATCTAGAAATCAGAAACCGGAAGATAGAATCCAGAAACCAGAATCTAGAAACCAGAATCTAGAAACCAGAATCTAGAAACCAGAATCTAGAAACCAGAATCTAGAAACCAGAATCTAGAAACTAGAGTCTAGAAACCAGAATCTAGAAACCAGAAACTAGAAACCAGAATCTAGAAACCAGAAACCAGAAACCAGAAACCAGAAACCAGAAACCAGAAACTAGAGTCTAGAGTCATGCTCCCAGCCGTCATCCTGAACGGACGACCGCGCAGCGGGCGGTAGGGAAGGATCCAGTTAAACATGTGTCGCGAAGCGACTCTGCTAATAAATATATCAAGTAAACTAATGAAACAACCGCTCGTCTAGATGATATCAAACAAGATGAATGGGGCCACCTACAGCAGAGTCGCTGCGCGACACATGTCTAACTGGATCCTTCCCTACCGCCCGCTGCGCGGTCGTCCGTTCAGGATGACGGCTGCGGGTGTGCTGTATTAATGATTTGAGCCCGAGTGCCCAGAATTTAGAACAAAAAAAAATCCAGAACCGAGAACCAACAACCCAAGCTAAAAAAGCTGGATTCCGGATTCTGGATTCTGGATTCCGGATTCTGAATTCTGGATTCTGGATTCTGGATTCCGGATTCTGGATTCCGGATTCTGGATTCTAAACCCTTCTCAACTACATCAAGTAGCTCAATCTCATCTTGAACGAGAGCTCTTGTGGTTTCAAGTTTACCTTGATCTTATCCGTGCCCGTATCATGGGTTCTTCCGGCTCCTTCGTATACATCATAATCCGCTTCAAGGCCCATAAGGATTCGATTGTATCTTTGAGCCGCACCTACCGCATAGCGGATACCGTTGAGGCCTTTTTTGAAACCAATCGGATTGTTGAAGGCAGTGCCTTGCACATGCCAGACTGTGGTCGCCCAGCCAACACCTATATAGAATAGGGAGTCTTTCAAGGCAAAGCCGACGCGAGGCATAACAGCCAATGTCCACTTAGACTTAGGTTCAGAAAGCCAAAGGTTACCGTTACTATCTTTGAAACGCGAATGTGTCTTATAGTGTTTAAAATCGATAGATGTATCCACGCCGACAATCCAGTATTTCAAGAATTGGAAGTCATAAATAGCGTGAAAGCCGCCTATGGGCCCATTAAATCCGACATGGGTGTTTGCGGTAAAATCAACGAGGCCTGAGGTATCATTTGTAGACTTTACGTTAACCCTATTTTTTCCCACACCCCAACCAAATTGTATGCCCCCTTTAAATCCGCCCCATTTAACCAGCGGCATCGCAGGACAAGTAGGGCATGGCTTTGCAACCGGTCCAGCATTGGCAAAAGAAGGCACAGCCAACAGTGTTGAAAGCAGCAATCCACCTATTATTTTTTTCATGATATTTCTCCCCATGACATTGTTATTAGTTATTGCACGTTAATGCTATCATCAAAAAAGTAGAAACGTAAGCAGAGATTTTGAATTTTAGTAAAAATTTACTTAATAAGTGACATGGGCACAACTTGAATCCAGAATCCAGAATCCAGAATCCAGAGTCTAGAGTCTAGAATCTAGAATCCGGAATTCATATTCTGAACGCAGAATACTGAGCTTGAAAACCATGACTCAGAATTCAGTATTTAGTGTTGTAAATCATTAACTCTAGTTCCATACCATCATTCAGAGTAACCTATACCCCGCAGAAGGGCTCATTCTTCGGACAAATAGATGACAGTAGGGACAGCAAAACCCACCCCCAGCCCGTCATTGCGAGGAGCGAAGCTCCGTGGCAACCAAATACGGTGATCCAGACTAGTATCCGTCTTCAAGCATGCTACTACGTCGCCATGAAGCCACGCTTCTTATGATGACCATGAGGGTGAAAGGCGCGGCAATGGCAACCCCAGCCCGTCATTGCGAGGAGCGAAGCTCCGTGGCAACCAAGTACGGTGATCCAGACTAGTATCCGTCTTCAAGTATGCGACTACATCGCCATGAAGCCACGCTTCTTATGATGACCATGAGGGTGAAAGGCGCAACAAAAGCAACCCCAGCCCGTCATTACGAGGAGCGAAGCTCCGTGGCAACCCAGTACGGTGCTCCAGATTAGTATCCGTCTGCAGACACGCTACTGCATCGCCACGAAGCCACGCTTCTCATGATGACCATGAGGGTGAAAGGCGTGGCAAAAGCAACCCCCAGCCCGTCATTGCGACGAGCGAAGCTCCGTGGCAACCCAGTCGGTGATCCAGATTAGTATCCGTCTGCAGACACGCTACTGCATCGCCACGAAGCCACGCTTCTCATGATGACCATGAGGGTGAAAGGCGCGGCAAAAGCAACCCCCAGCCCGTCATTGCGAGGAGCGAAGCTCCGTGGCAACCCAGTACGGTGATCCAGATCAGTAAACGTCTGCAAACACGCCACTGCATTGCCACGAAGCCATGCTTCTTATGATGACCATGAGGGTGAAAGGCGCGGCAAAGGCAACCCCCAGCCCGTCATTGCGAGGAGCGAAGCTCCGTAGCAACCCTGTCCGGTGCTCCAGATTAGTATCCGTCTGCATAAACGCGACTGCATCGCCACTAAGCCACGCTTCTTATGATGACCATGAGGGTGAAAGGCGCGGCAAAGGCAACCCCCAGCCCGTCATTGCGAGGAGCGAAGCTCCGTAGCAACCCTGTACGGTGCTCCAGATTAGTATCCGTCTGCAGAAACGCGACTGCATCGCCACTAAGCCACGCTTCTTATGATAACCATGAGGGTGAAAGGCGCGGCAAAAGCAACACCTAGCCCGTCATTGCAAGAAGCGTAGCTCCGTGGCAATCCAGTACGGTGCTCCTGACCACCATACTGGATTGCCAAGGCGCCGCGCTTCGCGCAGCACCTCGCAATGACGGGCAAGGGGGCATTGCCCCTAAAATTATAGGTCTGCCCGAAAAATTGACCCCTCTTAGGGTTAAGGATTACTCTGACAGCCTGAGGCACAAACTTAATGGCTTAAAACCAATAACTTGATTCCAGATTCGGGGGTCTAGCTTCTAGCTCCTGGATTTCGGACGCTATTTTCTGGATTCTGGATTCTGGATTCTGGATTCTAGCTTCTGGATTCTAAACTCCGGCTTCTCCACCCCCACCCCCACAAAAAAAAGCGAGCGCCCCGTTAGGGACGCTCGCAATTCATCAGACTTTAGAAGTCGGATTAGAGCATGAAGCTCAACTTCAGCTTAGCTGAAAGAACGCGCATGTTTTTCTGGTAGAAGTCGTAATCGCCTTCAACACCAAGAAGAACACGGCCCATCTTCTGAGCAGCGCCTAGAGCCAAACGGAACGCACTGTTGAAGTCGCTGCCGTGATGACTGAACTTAGATCCAGCCCAACCAGCACCAACGTAGAACAATGAGTCGTTCAGGCCGTAACCAACGCGTGGAACAACAGCTACAGTATACTTACCTAGGCTGTTCTGTACGAAGTCGAAAGATGCTTCCGCACCAACGATCCAGTTGCGAGCGAATTGGAAGTCCCAAGCAGCATGAACACCACCTAGAACACCCTTAGCACCGAAATTGATGCTTTCGCCGAGCTCGTGAGCTTCAACTTCTTCGCTGTGACTAAAGGCATGAGCTGAGCTGCTGCTGCTGTCGTTGATATCGCCTGGCTTTACCTTCGCATAGCCGTGGCCGTAACCCAATTCCACACCGAGCTTGAAACCACCCCACTTTGGAGCAGGCATTTCAGGACAAGCTGGGCAAGGAGCTGCAGCTGGGCCAGCGTTAGAAAGAGCTGGTACTGTTAGCGCAGTTGATAGCGCCAATATGCTTAAAAGTTTCTTCATTTTTAGTTTCTCCGTTAAAGTTGTACGTTAACGATTTAACAGTATCACCGTTTTGGGGAGTCTTCAAAATTTGCTTAAAGTTATAGGAAATATTTTTCGAAGTTGTGTCTAAAATGCAACATAAATTCGTTTTACTTTTTGCCAGATGCATCCTAAACATACACTCAGTATGGTATAAGCGGAGCCGAAGGGCAAGAGGGTTTTATGAAAAAATATGACATCGTTATTATAGGTGGCGGCCCAGTAGGTCTTTTCGCCGCCTTTTATGCCGGCCGACGGGGCATGTCGACCCTTATAATAGAAGCCAGCGATACCCTGGGCGGTCAACCTAATACGATTTATTCAGAAAAGTGGATTCTCGATATCCCTGGCCAGCTGCGGGTAACCGGCTATGATCTGACAAAGCGTCTCATAGAGCAGGCGCAATCGCCTTATCTGACGACGCTTCTGAACACAAAAGTCATCTCCTGCCAGGGCTCATTAGAACAAGGTTTCACTATCACCTGCCAAAATGTCCAAGACAATATACTTGCCAGCAGTGTCCTAATCGCCACAGGTGTGGGTGAAATAACCCCCCAACGTATAGGCCTCCCCCGCGAGGACACACTCAAAGGCGTGCACTACTATCTACAATCCAAATCTATAATAACGGGAAAGAAAGTCGTAGTCTTAGGTGGCGGCGACAGCGCCCTCGACTGGGCTGACTTTGCCGACGGTGTTGCATCGGAGACTCACCTGGTCCATCGCCGCGACGAATTCCGTGCCCAAGAACAAAGCGTCCGCCGGCTCATGGCGTCCAACGTCAATCTGCACCTCAATGGCCAAGTAGCAGCTCTTCACGGAGATGATCAACTCAAAGGCGTCGACATACAACACAAAGACAGCCAACTCAAACACATCCCCTGCGATGTCCTGGTCGTATCCTTCGGCTTCAAGATCCAATTGGGCGGCCTCGAGAACTGGGGCCTCACAATAGAGCAGAGCGGCGTCGTCGTAGACAACACCATGGAAACCAACATCCCCGGCATCTTCGCCGCTGGCGACGTAGCCCACACCCCAGGCCTGGGCAACTCAAAATTAATCGCTATAGGCTTCGGCCAAGCCACCATAGCCGTAAACGCAGCCAAAACCCGTATCGACCCAAAGGCGAAGTTTTTTCCGGGGCATAGTACGAACTGGAAGTAGGGGGTGTGTTGTTTCGGTGGATGAGTAAACACTCAGCAACTATTGCCAAGGATGGTAACAGCCACCAGCTTGTCATCCCCGCGGAGGCGGGGATCCAGCGCCATATGTGTCGCGTAGTGACTCTGTACTTTCTATCTGGGCTGCTGCACAGCGCATTCGCAGACCTGGGTCCCCGCCTGTCCGGGGATGACAAGTTGGCGATCCTGTGCCATCCTATCTACCATTATTGTGGGTGGTTGCGTAGGTAATACAAAAAGATAAACCCCCGAGAGCGAATCGCTGCCGAAGGTTTTTCTTGTTGATTAGGGCCACCGGAGGTTCTAGTCATTCATCCCGACAATTTTAAATTTAGGTTGATTACCTTTGTAAAAGGTCGCAGGCAGGTTACTCAAACGGTTTCTATTTAAATCTATTTCTCTTAATTTAGGAAGATTTCCCAGGCTGTTCGGCAGCGATGTTAACCTATTTCCTTCCAAATGAAGATGCAAGAGCTCACTCAATTTCCCCATTTGGGGAGGTAGTTCGCTGAGAAGGTTATTCTGCAGGAATAGAAAGCGTAGATTTTTCAGATCCCCTATTTGTGGAGGAAGCGCTGTTAATCGATTCTCCACCAGCTCGAGGCTATCCAGCCCAACCAGCCTCCCTATTTGTGGAGGAAGCACTGTTAATCGGTTGTTCATCACATTGAGGGTCTTCAGTCCAACCAGTCCCCCTATTTCAGCAGGCAATGCATACAGGCGGTTATTGGACAGATTAAGTTCATGTATATTCCCCAGCTTACCTATTTCTCTTGGGAGCAATATAAGTCCCCTGGCGTGCAAGTCCAAAACACCTGCGCCACTACCCTCCCCAAGAGCTATTTTACTTACCGATGCAGCAATGGAACCCCAAAAACCCTGTTCACTTAATTTATTAATCTCATCCCTGGCCCGAAGAAAAGCAGTATTAAAGGCGCCTTCGAATCTTCTAGATTCAGTGGCTTCGGGTAAACCCTTGCCGTAATTTTGCAGGAAATATAACTTACCGTTTGGTGTGTCTAATCCAAAATAGTTTATGACATCTTGCGTAGTAAATCTTCCTCGCATATCAGGTGCCACGGCCTGATTTGCAAATGCAGTGATCTGCCGATCGTTGAAATAATCATGTTCGATTAAATCCCAGTTTCGATCCGCGAATCCCAGTCCTTTAACCACAGCGAAAACCTGTTCCTTTGACATAGCCGGATTATCGATGATCTTATGTAATATCATCCTTCTCATATCGGGAGCCAAATCTGGTCTCTTAAGAGTCAGAATTAGTTTCTCATCAACTGCCTTCTGAGCTTGCGGTCCAGCAGGAACCGCCGCTGGCCTGTGGGGCACTACTGGCTCGTTATTATTATTGACAATCCCACCAGCTGGAGTCCGCTGACCAGGACCAGGTTCCGCGTGCCCTTGAGGCGCTGAACTCAACACGGGCGCACTGATTGTGGCAGCTAAAACACATGCGATTAGAGATATGCTTAGATAATTCATTATAATATTCCGCTATCAATAAACTATGTAATTATGATAACTAATATTTATTAAAAATCTGTTAATGCTTAGCAAATATAGGCAATACTGTATTAATACTTAGCAAATATAGGCTAAATAGCCAGTTGAGAGCAGGCCTAAAAACAGGCCCATATTCAAGAAGTTCAAGAAGGGCAAGTTAGATGCAATCTTCTGCCCCCGGTTCCGTAATCCTGAACGGACGACCGCGCAGCGGGCGGGAGAGAAGGATCCAGTAAGACATGTGTCGCGAAGCGACTCTGTTAATAAATATTACAAAAATGTAAAAGAAACATCCAGCTGCCTATCTCCTATATGAGGCCAAACAAGATGAGCGTGACCAACTACAGCAGAGTCGCTACGCGACACGTATCCCACTGGATCCTGCTCTCCCGCCCGCTGCGCGGTCGTCCGTTCAGGATGACGTCTGCCGGGGAGTTGAAGATTACATCTAACCCAAGCGTTCTGTATAAGAGCCAAGTCAAGTAATAGCTACCAGCCTGCCTTCCTCGCGAAAGAATCTATTCAGAAAATATAGGCCGTGATTCACACGCGCCTTAAATGGTGGGGCTTTGCCCCACACCCCAGGATATTTGCGGAAAGCCTAGCTCTCCCTATGATAATTTTGCATAGAATAGCATGTTAAGTCTGGGAAGAGCAGAAAGCCTGCGTAATTCTAGGCTTTCTATAAATATCCTGGGGCGTGGGGCAAAGCCCCACAAGATGTGTGTAGAGCAGCGACTGCTTATTTCCTTAAAGATAGTGCTGCTCCGTAGTACATATCAGTGAGGCAACATCCAGTAATTGACAGGGGGCCTAAGCAACAAAATCAAATCTAGCTTTTACGCAAAACGGGCGGGTTAGGTGCAATCTTCTGCCCCCGGTTCCCGTCATCCTGAACGAACGACCGCGCAGCGGGCGGGAGAGAAGGATCCAGTCAGACATGTGTCGCGTAGCGACTCTGTTTATAAATATACCCAACATACAAATGAACCAACCAGCTGTCTACAAGACGTTAAAAATGGGGCCATTTACAGAAGAGTCACTTCGCGACGTATGTCTGACTGAATCCTTCACTACCGCCCTCTGCGCGGCCGTCCGTTCAAAATGACGGGAGCCGGGAATATTCGCATTGCAATTACCCTCACTCATCTACAGATTAGAGCACTGAATACCCAGTACCCACCCGTTATGCATAAGAGCCCCAAATCTATAGGGCGATGACATGCTTGGGGCCAGGTTCGCATCTAAGTTCATGCGAAGCACCTGTCCCTCCAGCTAAGTCTTTACGTCCTCAAACCCTTACTCCGTCAGCGTATGATCCGTATCGCGGTTGATCTTTTCGTCTTGATCTTCCTTGAAGTAGGCGCCTTGAGGGTCCAGTGAAACGCTGCCCTTGGCATCGGCTGTCTTTGGCTTGTTCTTATTTTCTTGAGACTTTACAAAAGCCATGCAATCCGCATATTCCCTTGTCGTTACCGTGAAATACTTCTCACAGCCACCATCGAGTCTCCAGTCCTTAGTCTGATCGACATTGTCAGCGCATCCCGCTAACAGCGTTGTTGATCCCAATAATATCGTAACCAGTTTATGCATATCTAACCCCTTCGAATTCCGTGTTTTATCATCCTCAAGTGCCTTAGGGCACCTATACATCGTAAAACCTAGAAGACCTGTGCGACGCTGTCAAGGGCACGTCGTTGAGAAACTTGCTTTTTTTATGCCGCGGTTGCAGAGGTACCACACATGAGCGGTAAGCACGTACCCTACATCACATCCCAGGGGAGGCAAGCTGGGAGTCCATAACGGCCCCGGGCGCTATATTGCTGCCACGGTAATAATTTATTTTCAACCACCCCTTGCATATTTGACTGAGAACGCCTATTTATAGTTCAGATGCAATTGTTGTCTTTATTTGTTAGGTAAAAAAAATGGAACCGAAGAATATTTTAGCTGCCCTAATGGTAGTCATGGTCTGGGGACTTAACTTTGTCGCCATGAAAACCGCATTTGTGGAGGTGCCGCCTTTTCTGTTCCTCTTTCTACGCTTGGCTTTGACGGCCTTTCCGTTGATTCTGTTCCTACCTAAACCCAACGTGCCCTTGTCCTCTATGTTGTGGATAGGCCTGTTCCAGTGGACGTTCCACTTCTCCCTGCTATTTACTGGCATGTATATAGGTCTTTCTGGTGGAATTACAGCGCTTATCATGCAATGTCATGTGATCTTTACTATTATTATGACCGTGATCTATTTCAAGGTAAAGCCTACAGCCCTACAGATGCTGGGCTTAGCCGTGTCCTTTTCTGGTCTCGTTCTGCTCACCACCCATGGGGATTGCAGTGCCAACTGGCTTGGAATTCTGCTTGTTATAGCGGGTGCTTTTGCGGTTGCCGTCAGCAACATTCTCTACAAAACCCTGCCCAAGGATGTGAACATGCCGTCCATGATTGTTTGGTCATCGGCCTTTGCCGTTCCCCAAGCAGCGGTTCTTAGTCTCTCGTTGGAAGGGTGGGACGCGATTACGGCCTCCCTTACCAGCATCACCATGCCGACGATTATAGCTATACTATATACGGTCTTCATCTCCACTATGGTGGGTATCGTGACCTGGGCCAAGCTGATGCAGTCCCCTGAGTCTGTAAAGGCTTTGCCTTTTACCTTGTTGGTTCCCGTGGTGGCCTTAACGGCCGGACATTATATGATGGCCGAGCAGGTTGGCTGGCTAGATATCATTGCCAGTGCCATCATTATCTCAGGCCTGCTCATCAATCAAATCTCTTCCATCAGGAAGGCAAAGGTTGTTGTGCTTGAGTCCGAAGAGCAAGAGCCCATGAAGAAGGCTGCCTAATTGAAAATACGCATCATTGCCGTGGGCAAAATCAAACGCGGACCGTTGACTGAGCTCATCGATGAGTATGAAAAGCGCATGCGTTGGACCGTGCAGATCACGGAAATCGACCATGGCACTAAATCCTCGGAATGCGCCCAACTTCTTTCCCACCTAACACCCGATGATTTCGTAGTGGTCATGGATGAACGAGGTGAAAGCCTTGCCAGCCAAGACTTCTCGCAATTTATCGAGAAAATCCAGCTGAGCGGAAAACCGCGTCTAACCTTTGTTATCGGCGGTGCGGAAGGTTACGCACAAGACTTCTACGCCCATGCCCATAAAAAGCTCGCCTTCGGCATACAAACCTGGCCCCACATGTTCGTACGCGTCATGCTGGTAGAACAACTCTACCGAGCCGAACAAATACTCGCGGGCCATCCTTATCATAAACAGTAATGGCCCTCTCGCCATTAATAATCTATAAATACTTTATCTGTTATCATCTAAATGATTTATCACGATAAGAAAGGGTCATTGACATGAGCGGTAACGTTCTTTTAATTGGGGAACTTGTCTCCAACGGTGGTTTGGGGCTTCAAGGGGATTTAATTACCGTGACGTCGTTGGGGTCGAATCCGCTGTTGGCTGTTGCCATTATGTCGACTATTCACAATCCTCTCAACCGTTCCTTTCGGGTCGTTGATACGGAATATATCATTCGCCAGATTGAAGACTGCCAAGCAAGGCCAGGCTTTAACAGTGTCAAAATAGGGGCACTCTGTAGCCAGGAGATGGTCATTGCCATCGCCGATTATATAAACGAGCGGAAAGTAGATGTGCCCATTGTCTACTGCCCCATCGTGGTATCGGACATGGGAGCACCACTGCTTGACGTGGCCGGTATTCAAACAGTTCAAAAGCGTTTGATTCCCGTCGTAGACGTTCTCGTTCTTAATGTATATGACGCAGAGATTTTATCGGGAATTAGCATTCCCGGCGTAGATGAAATGGAACAGGCTGCCATCAAACTAAGGGAGTTTGGAGCTAAGACCGTTCTCATCACGGGAGGTTTGCTAGAGGGTAAGGAACTCTACGATGTCCTCATGGATGATAGTGGTCTAAAAATCATGACGTTCCATAAGCATGAAGCACACTTAGAAAATCCTTTCCGATTTGGTGGCGCATGGATTCTTGCAACGGCTATCGCGACGGCTTTGGGGCAGAAGTTCTCCTTAGAGGACGCCATCAATCTGGGCCGACAATATGTGGACAGCGCTATCAAGAGAACCGCGAGTACGGATGGAAAATACCAGCATATGTGCTTGACGCACACTATATCCAAATTTGAGTACCATCCCGAATTGGCCTCTTATACAGTGGTCAACGTTGATGTAGCTTAAGATAGATTACTTGCTGGCACCCTCTAATGAGTTTTTGCGAGAGCCAACTCGTACCATCTCCATAACCTGCTCTGCGACTTCAGGAGGCTTTTTTTGAACAATTGCATCGAAAAGGTTGCCATCATTAGCTACTTTGTCAGTTGAGTTGAGGATGATACGGGGCGATGTGGTGCTTAAGCTATCAAGAGATAACTTCCTGATGCGTTGAGCAAATTCTTCGCCCTGCATCTCAGGCATGTTGCGGTCGGTGACAACTATATCAAAAGCTTCCTCCCCATGTAATCTCAATGCTTCTTCGGCGCTGAGTGTAGATCGGATATCCAGTTCGATATTCATGTCCTGGGATTTTTTACGAACGGCTCGTACTGCTAGGCCCAAAGAAATCGCTTCGTCATCCAGAATCAAGACGCGTGGTGTGCCATTGGGAGAAGTGAGTTCCTGTGGTTGAGTATTACTGTTGCTTGCGCACGCATTGGCTGTCAGCAGAACAAATGCGGCGGAGGCCGCTGCTAGTATTGTCATAACATTCAAGCTCCTAGTGAGTATGTTGCGAGTCTACTAAATCATGACGATCTGTCAAATAATATCTTCCTCCTGTTTCTCAACCTGTATATGTTGAAGTAATTGTCTTAAAACACCTTCTACCCCGCTGTGGCTAATGCCCGAAATACAATAAACTTCATGGCCCACGGCCTTTTCCAGAGCTTTTTTACGTTTTTTAATCACATCTTCCGTAAGAGCATCACACTTATTGAGAGCCACAATCTCCACTTTTTCGCTGAGCATCGGATCATAGAGTTGCAGCTCATTACGAATGGTCTTGTAATTCTTCACAAAGTTCTCATCGGTGCCATCCACCAAGTGCAACAGCACCCGACAGCGTTCCACGTGCCCTAAGAATCGATGCCCCAAGCCAACGCCCTCGTGAGCCCCTGCAATAAGACCAGGCGTATCAGCCATGGTGAATTCCTTGCCATCGATATAGACCACACCTAATTGGGGCACCAGCGTGGTAAAGGGATAGTCCGCAATCTTGGGCTTAGCTCTTGAAACAATGGATAGAAAAGTAGATTTACCCGCATTGGGCATGCCGATCAAGCCCGCATCAGCTATTAGTTTCAGCCGCAGCCACACCCACATCTCTTCCCCCGGCCAACCGGGATCGGCGCGTCGTGGTGCGCGATTGGTAGAAGACTTAAAATGCATGTTACCATGGCCACCATCACCGCCTTTAAGCAGCACAACGGTCTGCCCCGGCAGGGTCAGATCAGCCAGCACGCATGATTTATCGTCACTATAGACTTGAGTCCCCGCAGGGACCTTAAGAGTCAAACTTTCACCCTTAGCCCCAAAGCGGTCACGACCCTGACCGCCGTGGCCCTTCTGGGCACGAAAGTGTTGCTGATAGCGGTAATCTATAAGGGTGTTCAGGTTATCAACGGCCTCGATGATAATGTCGCCACCGCGACCACCATCTCCACCGTTGGGTCCCCCAAATTCAATGAACTTCTCACGACGAAAGCTGACACAACCATTGCCGCCATCGCCGCTTTTTAAAAATATTTTAACCTGATCGAGGAACTTCATTTTACAAATGTATCTCTAAACTAATGAGAGACCATTTCAAAACCCAATTTCACCTCTCCCCTTGTGGGAGAGGTCCGGAGCGAAGCGAAGGGGTGAGGGGTACCAACAAGCAATATTTCTACCCCTCACCCGGCCTTTGGCCGACCTCTCCCACAAGGGGAGAGGTGATTCTAAACCGCCAAACGGAGTGTTTTGAAATGGTCTCAATGACTATGTTTCCTCCATCATATAGCCTGTATTTACAAAAAAGTCTACGCTTTCAATGCGAACACCGCATCGACTTCAACGGTAACACCAAAGGGCAGGGAGCTGACACCTACGGCTGCGCGGGCGTGCATTCCAAATTCATCACCAAATACTTGAGTCATAAGCTCGGAAGCGCCATTCATAACGCCCGACATTTCAGTAAACTCTTCCGTACAATTTACGAACCCGCCCAAACGCAAGCACGCCTCAACGCGATCCAAATCCCCGTCACAAGCATCTTTCAGCTGTGCCAGTACATTCATTCCGCACAAACGAGCCGCAGCCTGCCCCGTCATAACGTCAAATCCCTTACCTAGTTTTCCTACATATTTGGGCTCGCCGTTCCAAATAGGCAGCTGGCCGGAAATGTAGACAACGTTGTTGTGCACACGGTAGGGCAGGTAAGTTGCCGCGGGCTCTGGAGCCGGAGGCAGTACGATATTATTTTCTGTGATGCGCGCTTCTACTTGACTTGACATGATTGTTCTCCTGGCTCGTTGGCTATTTATCGTGTATATATTCTTTCTGTCGAAAACATACGGGTTATTTTATGGAAGTAATAATAGCAAACTCAGAAACTATCCACAAGGCCGCAAAGCTATTGCAGGAGGGTCATTTAGTAGGCGTTACGACCGAGACAGTATATGGCCTGGCGGCCGATGCGACCAACGATCGGGCCGTGGCGTTGATATTCGAGACCAAAGGACGCCCCTCGTTTAATCCCCTGATTGTTCATGTGTCATCCCTAGAGCAAGCCAAGCATTACGTCCAATTCACTCTCCTGGCGGAGCGCCTAGCCGCGGCCTTTTGGCCAGGTCCATTGACGTTAGTTTTGCCGCGCATCCCAGATTCAGGCATTTCCCAGTTGGTCGGCGCAGGCCTGAACACCATTGCGGTTAGGTGCCCCGCACACCCCGTAATTCGCGAGCTCATTGAAGCCGCAGGCCATCCCCTAGCCGCACCCAGTGCCAATCCCTCAGGATGGATGAGTCCCACCACCGCCCAACACGTACACGATGGCTTTGCCCAACAAACCGAGCCAGCCCTCATACTAGACGGTGGCTCAGCCAGTGTCGGTCTTGAGTCCACGGTCGTAGATGCCAGGGGAGAAACAGCCATCATACTGCGGCCCGGAGGACTATCCTTAGAGGCCCTACAAACCATATGCCCCGCAGAATACGTGAAAGAAAAAAGCGAAATCTCCTCACCAGGCATGCTGGCCAAACACTATTCCCCCAAACATAAAATCCGGATAAACGCAACGGATGTTGACCCCCAAGAAGTACTCCTCGAATTCGGCCCAGACACCCCAACGGGCGCCCATCACACCCTCAACCTCAGTCCCACAGGGGACCTAGAGAAGCAGCCGCTAACCTATTCGCCATGCTCCATCAACTAGACGCCATCGAGAGCACCGGCATCGCCGTAACGCCCATACCCAACACCGGCCTAGGCGTTGCCATCAACGACCGCCTCAAACGCGCCGCGGAATGATGATTCACTATAAGAAGCTTTTCAATATAAGTTGACATATTAATCATATATCAATTACTCTGAACAGTATTTTTAAGGTTACAAGGATAGATGATAATGAGCAAACTCTTATCCCAAGTCTTTCTTAGCATCCTGGTATTATTTCCCAATACAGCGTATGCCAGTGATATCGTTCTGAAATTAGATCTAGAAGAGACCCGAAAGGCCTCTATTCACAAGGATCTGGTGACAAAGACGGGGTTGCATAAGAAAAAAACATGATAACTATCATGTGACTCTTGCCGTGATCCAAAATGTGGATCCTATAGACGGGAGCGCGCTGAAATCATATTTAAAGAATCAGCTTAAAAAGCAATATTCAAAGTTTGTTATCTCTAAAGGGAGTAAAGCGGGACAGTTGGCGATCCCTGTGGGATTAAAAAAGGCTGATCGCTATTTGGTGGGTAGGCGTACGCAGGATAAATGCCCAATCGTGTTTTATTTCACGCCCCATGACCAAGCTATGCTGAAAGATGCCAATGTCTTTTTATTACAGGCTTTGCAGAACTTTAATTCTCCCAGTGGTAAGAAATATACCCAGTTTGAAAATGACTTGCAGCCGCAGAACTATATCCCTCATATCACTATAGCCAATACGGCCTATATCTCTGGTGAAAAGGCAGATAGGGATGCTGTAATCTCCAGCCTAAACAGTAACCTTGCTAACGCCGAAAAGGCGCTTCCTAATCAGCAATATCGCTTCAAGTTGCGGCTGAGATAGCTGCTATTCAGGGTCTCTCGGGCTTTTCCAACACCGTATGCAGAATACACTCCGCTGTATTAGGCCCGCCAAGCCACCCGGAGGATGTGGATTTTTTCTCCTGAGCCGTCCCGACATATTCGTTAGCAATGACGTTATAGCCAGCATCTTTGGCAAGTCTGCTCATATCTTCCGGGCTGAAGTAATACAGCTTCCCCACATTCTGACTAGTGGGCAGCAGGTCCCACAGACTTTTTGGTTGGGTCATATATCCGCCATAGAAGGAGCTCGCAACCTCTATAACCTTAGCCACCCGATTAGATATGTGAGACATGACAACTTTTGCTCCAGGCTTAAGCAACGGGTATAGGTTTGTCAGAAACAAATGAATATCGCCCTCGTCGTAAAAGTGAAGCACCTTAGACACCACCGCAACATCATACTGTTTATCGGCCAAAGACCCATCTGGATGTAGAAAATCCCCCTGCAAGGGCTCTAATCTTGTCTGTTCATCCTCATTCAAAGCTCTACCCATGAGGACCTTCATCTTCTCAACATGGGTAGGGTCGAGCTCGATGGTAGTGATCTGAAGTTGGGGATGACGCTTTATCAACGACATAGCATCAAACCCATACCCCGAGCCGATCTCAAGCAATCTCATAGGCTTGCTATCATCAACAATATCTTCAACAGCAATGGTAACAGCCGGCGCATATCCCGAACTCAGGCCCATGTTGTTGGCTGTAGCGACCTCCCCATAGGCTAAAATAGTGGGAAAAAGATCAGGATGCTTCGCAGCAGTCTCATAAGCAAAAGCCTGATGCTGCCAAGCTTTTTCTAGGTTCTGCGGAGAAAAGGTACCTTTCTGGAACGCCTCATTCTCCGTAGCGTTTGTCTTAAATGCGGTCTCTTCCGCTGACCCGGCATGGCAAAAGCTTGTCAGAACCAGAAATGAGATCGCCCACTTTATTGGGCAGCTGTTCATGGTTGCTTCCTTTTTTGCAAGACCGTATGCAAGATACATTCCTTAGCGTTTACGGCACCTAGCAGCCAGCTGCTATAGGAAGCGGCACTGTTGTGATAAACGGTTCCCACATAACTGTTTTCAATGACCTCATAATCGGCTTGCTCTGCCAGTTCTTTCATGCTTTCCTTACTGAAAAAGTGCATCCACCCCAAGGATCCACGGCAGGTCATGGCAGGAATAATCGTTTCAGGTTTTGGCATAAACCCACCACATATGGAGGAGGCAACTTCAACTACTTTATGGCATTTGTTGGACATATTCGACATAACCACAGAGCCCTCTGGTTGGAGCCTGTAATACACATGTCTCAAGATCTTAACAACATCTTCTACGTCATAAAAATGCAGAACCTTAGAGACAATGGCCAGATCATAGCTCACATCATCAAGATGACTAGTCAATCCATAGTCCTCTTCATCGAGGATATCGCCCATACATACTTTAATCCGCGCCCGTTGTTCTTGGATCAGAACTCTCTCAAGATGACTAGTCAATCCATAGTCCTCTTCATCGAGGATATCGCCTATACATACTTTAATCCGCGCCCGTTGTTCTTGGGTCAGAACTCTCTCCATCAGCTGTTCCATCTTATCCGTATGGGCTGCATCCATCTCGATGCAGGTGATTCTGAGAAGGCGGAATTTCATAATCAAGGCGATCGCATCAAACCCATAGCATGAGCCAACCTCCAGTATGTGTGATTCCCTATTTGGGTAATCTAGGCAAGTATCAATAGCAATCCTTACGGATGGTGCCAATCCCCAGTGAAAGCCCATGTTATTAGCGGTTTTCACTTCGCCATCAGGTAACACTTCAGGAAACAGATCTCGGTTGTCGTTGAGCATCTTGCGGATCAACTTTTGATGTTCCCAGGCTAATGTTGCGTGATGATGTGTGCGTGTGCCAAGTGGTAGAGCACAATTTTCAAAGATGCCTGCCCTAAATCTTTTTTCATCTATATCTTCTTGCTCAGAAGCAAATCCCTGGGTAGAAAAGCATGAAAGCATCAGAGTTGCGAGGAAGTACTTCATGACGGAGCAATTCATTTGTGACCTCTTTTTTTATTTTCTTATAACCTCTCACCATAAGTAGCAGGGCTGGGGGAGCAAGACTGTTTTAGCTGCCTTTAGTGAATTGTTACATTTCCTATAGTTTAACAACGCAATATACGAAACGCAAGGGCGATAGAAGAATGCGTGGTGACTGGTTTTATTCTTTGCTATACTCCTGTAAAAAGGATTAAAAACATGGGTTCTCAGCTATCGACACAGGTCATAACTTTAAACGGCAAAGACTTCGAGGTCCTAACCTCCGGGGATCAAAGCAGCAAGAAGCTTGCCCTATTTCTCCATGGTTTTCCAGAATGCGCCCATGCCTGGCGCCATCAGATGCCCGCCCTGGCTGAAGCCGGCTATAAATGCTGGGCTCCTAATCAAAGAGGATATGGGAATTCCTATTCGCCCTCAGAGATACCCGACTATGACATGGAATTGCTCGTTGAGGACATGGTACAGCTCATCCAAAAGGCGGGCTGTGACTCGGTTCTAGTGATAGCTCACGACTGGGGTGGGGTAGTGGCCTGGCAGCTGGCACAAAATCACCCTGAGCTTGTGGAAAAACTCGTGGTCATGAATTGTCCCCATCCGGCCATGATGGCGCGAGAGCTGCAAAAATGGCGGCAGCTGAAGAAGTCCTGGTATATCTTTGCGTTTTATGTGCCCAAGCTCCCTGAATGGTATCTGACCCGCCATAATGCTCGTTCTGTATTGAGTATCTTGAGGAAAGCGGCCGTAGATCACGGCCATTTTACAAAGCAAGATTACGAAGTCTATCGCGCCAATGCTTTGCGCCCCGGTGGCATGAAGGCCATGCTCAACTGGTATCGAGCGGCCTTACGTAAGCGTTTTGTTCGACATAAGGGGGAGCAAGCAAAGCCCAAGAAAATCTCTGTGCCGACATTGATTATCTGGGGAGAAAAGGACGTTGCCCTTGGGATTCAAACGGTACAAGGAACTGAGAAATACGTGGATAACCTGACTATAAGCTATCTACCCGAGGTGGGTCACTTCGTTCCCGAAGAGGACCCGGATGCGGTTAATCAAATCATGTTAAAATGGCTGGGAACAGCTCACCAAGGTGGTAAAAAGGGATAGCACAACCTCCCCAGCTTGTCATCCCCGCCTTCGCGGGGATGACAAGCTGGGGAGCTTTTACGATACAATGGCAATTCCTGGTAAGTGTCTACCATTGCTGCCAGATAGCCATTAACTCTTCTTCAACGATTTCATGACATCCTAATTGCGGGGAAACCTATGGATTAGGATACAGATGATAACAACAAATCCTGAAACCGTTGGGCTAAGTCGGTCAAAGCTCAACCTTATCAATGACCTGTCATCGTCTTACATTGACGAGGGGCATTTGGCCGGCACCATAACTTTGGTGGCGCGGCATGATAAGCTCGTGCATTTTCAATGTCAGGGAAAGTCAAGTTTAGAGACAGGCCAGGACATGCGCGAAGACACCATTTTCCGCATATACTCCATGACCAAGCCCGTAACGGCATTGGCGGCTATGATTCTTTATGAACGAGGGTTATTCGAGTTGGACACCCCCGTTTCAGCGTTTATCCCTGGGTTCAAATATATGGAAGTCTTTGATCAGGGGACGGAAGCTGATTTCACAACCCGTAAACCCAACCGGGAAATCACGATGCGGGATCTGCTGACCCATACGTCAGGCATCCCTTACGGGATCATTGCCGACACCCCAGTGGATCGGCTGTACCTACAGTATGTACAGCCCATGGTTATTGCGGACAAGCCCATTGCTGAGATTGTGGATATGATCACCCAGATGCCCCTGCTGTTCTCGCCAGGCGAGAAGTGGTGCTATGGCATGTCATCTGATGTCCTGGGCGCAGCAATCCAGGTAATATCCGGCCAACCCCTTGACCAGTTTATGGCAACAAATATATTCGAGCCCCTAGGCATGGTAGATACAGGATTCTTCGTGCCCGAGCATAAGCTGTCGCGATTTAAGAAGTTGTACATGCACCGCAACGGCCTGCCAAAAGAAGTACGCGATCTCTATCCAGGGCAGACGCTAGTAGATCGCATCGAAGGACCCTGGGGAAAATATCACGAGCGCCCCACCATGCTGTCCGGCGGCGGAGGGCTTGTTTCCACGGCCAGTGATTACCTAAAGTTCGCAACCATGCTGATGCATAAGGGCCGGGTAGGTGAGGGTTATATAGTAAGGCCAGAAACAGTCGCTATGATGACCAGCAATCAATTACCAGGCGATCTAGCACAGTGCGCAATCCCCGAGCTAGCACCACTTGCGCTACCAGGCATCGGGTATGGGTTCGGTGTCGGCACAGTGATGGACCCATCCAAAGCCGGAAACGTAGGCAACAAAGGCACCTTTCAATGGGGAGGCGCCGCTCACACAACATTCTTTGTGGATCCGAAAGAGGAATTGATCGGCATTTTCCTAACCGCCGTGTTCCCCCAGATGATGTTTGACACGGATGTACAGTTTAGAAAACTGGTGTACGATGCGATTGTGAAGTGATCGTGGGTGAGGGTAGAGTCGCAATTGATGCAAACCTCAACATACTTCCCGGAGTCAGTATGCACAGCCAGCTTGCCTCCCCTGCGCATCCAGGGAGGCAAGCTGGGACGCTCAAACGCCCTATTTGCAACGATTCTGCCCTTAAGTTAGCGCTTATGGGGCTCTGCCCCACACCCCAGGATTATTGAGGAAAGCCTACAATCTCTCTTTCTTAAAATACCGAACAAATTTGTATTAAACTTTAGCAAAACCAGTGACACAAATAATTCTAGGCTTTCTACAAATATCCTGGGGCGTGGGGCAAAGCCCCACTTTACTTCACTTTCTTCCCATCTTTCTCAATCTGTGCCTTCAATATCTCATTCTCTTCCCGAGCCTTTTGTGCCATGGCACGAACCACCTCGAATTCATCGCGGGTCACCAGGTTCATCTCGCGGGCAACGTTTTCCGCATTGGCTTTCAGCTTGTGCTTGAGCTCTTTCTTAACGCCCATGGCTAGGCCCAGTAAGCTGGCACCGACCTTTGCTATATCATCGAGTATTTTCAATGTGGTTTGCATCTTCGCCCCTGCCTAGATCGGTTATCAAGTATGTGACATTCGTCAAATTTCGTCGTATTATGGCCGCTCACAAACTCAGATGCAAACGAAAAGATGGACAGATTTACAACCCTTTGTTTTATGGCTGCAACCCTTTTGATGATACGGGCCGCATGGGTCGATTGGCGCAGCTATACCATACCCTATTCGTCCATCATTGGTGTCGCGATTTTAGGGCTTCTCGTCAGATACCATATGGGCTCTTCCCTGGGAAGGGTCCTGATCATAGCCCTCGCCATGGGTGTTCTGGTCTGGCTGGTAGCGCGCCTCTTAGGCGTTATGCACGGCAAGACTATGCTGGGCTACGGAGACATGCAGCTGATGGTTGCATCGTTTATCTGGCTTGATCTACCTCAGCTTCCCATGTTTTTAATCATAGCTGGCATTTGTGGCCTCATTCTGGCCCTATTCACCCGGGGCTATTTCCCCTTTGCGCCCGGCATCGCAATTGCTTGGTTTTTGGGTGTTTATCTCTAAGCTATTGCATCTGGGATCATTTCCAGGCATATTTCTTCAACAATCTACTCGGAGGAAAAACCCATGCCTATTTTGCCTGATTTTTGGATACGTGAAACGGCCCTCAAAAAGGGGATGATCGATCCTTTTGTGGATCGCCAAAACCATACGGGCGTGATTTCTTATGGCTTATCCTCCTATGGGTATGATGCGCGGGTGGCGCCTGAGTTTAAGATATTTACCAATGTGGATAGCGCGGTTGTGGATCCCAAAAACTTCTCCCAAGCGGGTTTTGTTGAGCGGAACGCAGATGTGTGTATCATTCCACCCAACAGCTTTGCTTTGGCGCGCACCGTGGAGTATTTCCGTATTCCCCGGGATGTGATGGTGATCTGCTTAGGCAAGTCAACCTATGCCCGCTGTGGCATTATTGTGAACGTGACCCCGCTGGAGCCCGAATGGGAAGGGCACGTGACTTTGGAGTTTTCCAATACGACACCACTGCCAGCAAAGATTTACGCTAACGAAGGTGCTTGCCAGTTCCTATTCCTGAAGGGGGAGGGGGCTTGCGAGGTTTCATATAAAGATAGAAAAGGAAAATACATGGGACAGATGGGTGTTACATTGCCGCAGGTGATAAATGGATAGAATTCATGTAGTGGGCGGTATTGCCCTCAAAGGCATCATTAACATCAGTGGTGCCAAGAATGCAGCGCTGCCCTTGATGGCAGCGGCTTTGCTTTCCAATGAGCCTTTAGAGCTGACCAATGTGCCAGGACTTGCAGACATCGACTGCATGATTGAGCTGCTGGACCAGCATGGTGTGAGTCACACCCGGGAGGATCATACCTTAAAGCTGAACGGTCACCATATCTCCAGTGTAACAGCACCATACGAAATTGTCCGCAAGATGCGGGCGGCTATATTGGTGCTGGGTCCTCTGGTTGCTCGTTGTCATGAGGCTGTGGTGTCTTTGCCGGGCGGTTGCGCCATTGGTACACGTCCCGTAGACCTTCATATCAAGGGCCTCGAGGCCATGGGTGCGCAAATCACCATACAAGAAGGCTACATCCATGCCAGTGCGCCTGGAGGTCTGAAAGGTGCTGATTTCGAATTTCCGTTGGTGTCCGTGACAGGTACAGAAAACCTGATGATGGCAGCCTGCCTTGCTAAGGGAACCACGCGGCTTATCAATGCTGCTATGGAGCCTGAAGTAATAGATCTGGCCAACTGTTTGGTCGCCATGGGTGCGAAGATCTCTGGCATTGGTTCGCCAGTGATTGAAATTGAAGGCGTGGAAAGTTTGCACGGAGCGACCCATCGGGTGCTTCCCGACCGTATCGAAACGGGCACTTACGCCATTGCGGCTGGTATCACCGGCGGTGACATACAGCTCATGGGTACGGATCTCAGTTTACTACCCACATTTGCTGAAACCCTCAGAAAAGCTGGTGTTGAGCTGACTCCCATCCCCGGTGGTATCCGGGCGCGGGCTGTTGAGGGCGGCATCCGAGCGGTGGATGTGGAAACAAGTCCTTTCCCAGGCTTTCCCACGGACTTGCAAGCCCAATATATGGCATTGATGGTGTTGAGCGATGGGGAGTCAAAGATCCATGAGACTATCTTTGAAAACCGGTTCATGCACGTGTCTGAACTGACGCGTTTTGGGGCTCATATCGAGGTTGAAGGTTCATATGCGAACGTTCACGGCACCGAGCACATTAATGGCGCGCCCGTCATGGCAACCGATCTCAGAGCCTCTGTTTCTTTGGTGTTGGCGGCTCTAGCTGCCCATGGTGAAAGTATCATTCATCGTGTATATCACCTGGATCGTGGGTACGAGGCGATTGAGGAAAAACTGTCCGCATGCGGCGCCAAGATCTGGCGCGAGCGTGGTAGTGAAGAAGATGAAGCACGCCCCGCGCTGCAGGTTGTGGGCTAAGCTTTGTCGCGAATTATGCAAAATCCGATTGTGTTTACCTCGAGCCCCTGGGAGGGCTCGGGTACTCACCGCGCACTGAAAATGGCGCTGGATGGGTATAAATACGATATGGTAGATCTCACCACCAAGAATTTCACTGATTTCGATCCCTTACGCCGAAACAGCGGCGACGATTTCCTAGAAATAGCCGAGCAGATGGTCCAGCATAGTACCCTAATTTTGGCGTGTCCCGTCTATTGGTACAGCGTGCCCGCGTTGATGAAAAGATTCATTGACCGCTGGAGCGACCTCCTGGATGGCCGCAAGGATATAGCCCGCAAGCTAGAAGGCAGGAATTTACTCGTCATTGCTCCATACGGCACCTACCCCGGAGGCACCGATGGCTTCGAAGCCCCCATCAAAGGCACAGCCGAATACATGAGCATGCACTACCGCGGCTCCTTCTTCCACTACACAGGCGACGACCCAACGGGCCTAGCCGAAAACCAACCCCGACTAGAGGCGTTCCGCCAGGTCCTGGCGATCTGAGCTGCTGATTAATTCATGAACCTTTCCCCCGGCCGTCATCCTGAACGGACGACCGCGAAGCGGGAGGGAGTGAAGGATCCAGTTGTGAATGCGTTCGCGTAGCGAACTCGAAATCAGCTTGTTTGGGGCGAGGGGGGAGCGGTCGCCCGTTCAGGATCTCAAGATTACCGCATACCTGCTATTCCCAACAAACATTGCATTTTCTAAGAAACACCCTATATATCTATTAGAAGTAGTAGTTTTTCTTAATGTGATTAGAGTGATTTGAATGATTAAAAAGTATTTGTTTGTTTTATTTAGTACCATACTTTGTATGGATAGTGGTCTTGCAAGTTCATCTTCGCCCCGTGTGGACGAAGATGGATTTGTCTGTGTCCAAAAAGTAAACACCCACATGGAAAGCCTTTTCCCAAGCCAGTTCACATCCGAGCAGATGGGATGCTTTTTTGCAAATAAACCCGTCACCCATGAGCGAATCTTGCCGAATCCTTACGGTGATGATGTGCGTCTAGTTATAGGTCAGCTGACAGCCGGCGAGGAATTTTATAAGAAGGTCATGCCGTATAGGGTTCAGATGCTGACAGGTACAGCAGCTAAATACGCTGACAAGATCACGTTTACAGGCGTGGTTGAAGTGAAAGATAACGTAATTAATGGTATATACGAATATACAAGTAGTTATGGCTCTTTATATACAATGGCCGGTTACGCGGGTGCCATATGTTTTCCCGTGGGTTTGCAGCTAGATCCTTCCTATAAAATATTAAACCCCAACAACCTCATGGGCCGTTGCCGGATCTTCAATATGAGAGAGTCCGTTTTAGGAAAGCACGACTTCGTTTCCAAGCCATGCCAGCTGGATCCTGTGAATAACATGATCCCGGACGCATCCCTCTATATGATCCTTAATACCGACAGTGCATTTATTCGACAGACCAATGACATACACAGACTGGCCGGCAATACGACACTTTGGCTTCTGATCTTGAATCAGCTCCGCTATGGAAAACTGCACAGCCTAAGCGAAGGTGAGCGACTCATAGAGGGCGATAGACTCTATCAGGCCCTCGTCAGGCAAAAGGGTTATGACAGCAAAGCGATGACTCTGGCTCATTATGAAGACTGTATCCTCAGCGTGCGTCGGGATATACTTGCGATCCTAGATCTTGCAGAAAGTGATTTGCCAACATTCGGCAGGGAACTGAGCATTCCCTTGTGTGAGGGCAAACTATTCTTCCTCGCACCAGAACAGGAAACTTGAGTCTATAAAGGCCGCAGCCCAATGTGCTAGCGGCCTATCCCCAAAATAAGATTGTGAAATCCCCATTAAATGGTACAATGACAGAACGTAAGAAGTAAGGAATTGCATCATGAAAAGTACATTAGAGCTTTATACAAAAGCAGTGCTAGAAGCCATAGCTGAAAGCCATGCCAGAGGATTCCCTGTGTACCAAAGCAAGGGTGGCTATATCGTCGCCATCTATCCCGGCGGCCGTGAGGTTAAGTTACAGAAGGATGTGATTTAAGCGCCTTTTAAATGAATATAAAAGCTAGTAAAACACTTACCATAGTCTCAGGCCCAAACGGCGCCGGCAAAACCACTTTCGTTAAAAATACATATCCAGAATATCTCGAGCGAGGCCATTTTCTCAATGCGGATATTTATGCGGAGGAAATGAACTCAGGTGATGTGGGCAACGTTGCTGTTTCCGCGGGAAAATGGTTTTTAGCCGAGTTCGATGCCCGTCTTCAGAAGGGGATTCATTCATTATAGAAACGACTCTATCGGGAAAGAGTCTCCTCAAAAAAATTCAGAAGGCTAGAGAAAATGGATTTCTTGTGAGGCTAATTTTTCTAATGATTAGCACCCCATGGTTGTGCGATTTCCGCGTCAAAGGTCGAGTCGCCTTGGGAGGTCACAACATCCCTGAGAAAGATATCAAGCGTCGTTACAGCCGGGGGCTCCAGAACCTACCCGTCTATACAGCATCCGTTGATGAGTTCGAGCTCTTCCAGGCCAACGAAATACCTGTCTTAATTGCCTCTAAAAGCAAAGGTGCGTCTATCCAAATCCATGATTCTGCCTGGTATGATGAACTCATGCAAATGGCAAAATCTCAACAACAACAAGTTGTATAGAAGCGCTCTTCCGAGCTATAGTCTATAAGAGATACACGCCTCTTAAGAATTAGAATAAAAGACTATTTCAACACCACATAGGCATGATATAATTAAGCTAATGAAAACTGTAAACAGGGGGAACCAAATGTACAGATATCTTATAACTGCGGTAATGCTGCTATTTACAATGAGCTTTGCTGAAGTCAATGCAACAGACACCAAGGCCGAGATAGAGGAAATTCTTAAGGATTGGCATGCACTTGATAAAGGAGTCACTACACCAAAGGGAGCGATTGCTATTACTGGGCTAATTGCCGCATGTGGGGCGGATCAGGCTGCTGCGGAAGAGGGGAACTATAAGCCGAAAGACGCTGATGACAAGACGGGCCAGAAGCCCTGTAAAGATGCATTAGCTGAAGCCCAAAAGGCAGTGGATCCCTTGACTATCGAGGCCGTGCAGTCAGAGAACAAAGCGGCAGAAACGAAAGTAGCCAGAGAAGTTGTAATATTTAAGAACTCAGGGAAATTGAGTAAAGCCAGTCCTGACGAGCAAAGCCTACTTACGCAGGCCACTGAAGCCCGGGAAGCTGCCTGCCGGGAGCAAGATGATATGAAGGGGGTAAAAGCCTGTAAAGCTGCGCTCGAAAAGGAAAATAAGGCACTCAATGATGCAAAGTCTAAAGTACAGGATTAGTAATAACCGCCACTAAGTGCGCTGCTGGATTGATATTCAGAGTGCATTCCGGATAAACAAAAACCCCCTGAGAAATGTCCTCAGGGGGTTTTTTATTGTGGATTGGAAAATCTTTACTTGATCTTCTTTTCTTTGAAAATAACGTGCTTGCGAACCACGGGGTCGTACTTGCGGAATTCTAGTTTTTCCACTTGTGTACGGGGGTTTTTCTTGGTCACGTAGTAGTAGCCCGTGCCTGCAGTGCTTTCTAACTTGATCGTTAACGATCCGCCTTTTTTAGCCATTTCTAACCTCTATAAGAATTCTCATGAGCCTAAGATGCCAATCCCTGAAGGAAATGTCAAGAATTAACAGAAAGAATTTGAAAATGAGTCCCAGAGGTTATAAGTTTAGGTAGAATTAATCAACTCGACAGGGAATTTATGTCTAAAAATATCGCCGTTATCGGCTGTGGAGCCTGGGGCCGGAATCTGGTTCGTAACTTTTATGAACTGGGGGCTTTGAGGGCTATTGTCGAGAAAGATCCTGTCATTGCTGAGTCTATAACCACCGAGTATGGGGTTGTTTCCTTGCCTTTGGAGGCTGTATTGGCCGATCCTGAGATCACGGGTGTGGTGTGTGCTTTGGCGGCGCGTCAGCATTATGAAGTTGCCAAGCAGATTCTAGAAGCGGGCAAACACCTTTTTCTGGAAAAGCCTATGACCCTTGACTTAGCGCAGGCGCAGGAGCTTGTTAATCTGGCGGATCAGAGGCATTGCACTTTCATGGTGGGGCATCTTCCCCGTTATCACCCTGCGTTTCAGCGGCTGGTTGCTCTTGTAAATATGGGCGAGGTCGGGGATGTGCGGTACATATACTCTCATCGATTAGGTCTGGGGCGGATTCGGGGTGATGAGAACTGCCTTTGGGATTTGGCGCCCCATGATTTGTCTATGATTATGGCCATTACGGATCAAGAGCCTTCCTCCCATTCAACCAATGCCAGCGGGTGTCTTGGGGGTGGTTTGGTGGATACGGCCATGGTGCATTTGACCTTTGCTAATGGGATTAAGGGGCATATCTTCAATTCCTGGATGCACCCCTTTAAGGAACATCGATTTGTGGTCATCGGTACGGCTGGGATGCTGGTTTTTGACGACTGTCAGCCGTGGGAGAACAAGCTGGTGGCTTATCACCATGTGGCCCTTAAGTTGACGGAGATCGACTATATGACTCAGATGCAACCGGTCATACCTTTGCCGGTAGAGCTTGAGGAGCCTTTGAAGGTGGAGTGTCAGCATTTCTTGGATTGTATTGCTAATAATGAAGAGCCGCTTACGGGCCCCGTTGAGGCCTTGCGGGTAATGAAGGTTTTGGAACAGATTCAGCCAAGTAACAGGGATTATTAATATGGTATATACTAGACTAATTATAGCATTAGGCGCTCTCACGGTACTTACGGGATGTGCCGACAAAGCCAATATGGAGCTCGTGCCGACTGCTTATCATCATCTTCCGGGCTGGGAACATGACAGCCATGCGGAAGTGTTGCCGGCGCTGCATCATACATGTAAGGCTATAGCTAAGAAGCCCGATTCTACCAAGATGTTGACCCGTGCTAATGGGGATGGGCAGGTGGCTGACTGGAAGCCGGTTTGTCATCGGTTGAAGCAAGTTAATCCTAAGCATCACCACGAGGTGAAGCACTTTATCGAGACTCATCTGACGCCTTACCAAATCATCACTGAGGGCAAGGATACGGGCACGTTTACAGGTTATTTCGTGCCGCAGCTGCGGGGTTCGCGCAAGCGCCATGGGCGTTATCAGACGCCGCTTTATCGCATGCCACCTGCAGGAGTGAATCGCAAAATCCCCCGCAGCCAGATTGTCGCAGGGGCCTTTAAGGGCAAGGGCATGGAGATTCTTTATGTGGATGATCCCATAGGGGCCTTCTTTATGGAGATTCAAGGTACAGGCCGGATACGGCTGGAAAATGGCCAAGAATTGCGCCTCAATGTGGCAGGGCAGAACGGGTTTCCTTACGTGGGCATCGGCAAGGTGCTGGTGGACAGGGGGGATTTGAAGCTTGAGGAGGCTTCTCTTCAGGGGATCCGTAAGTGGCTCTTGACCCATCCTGGGCAGGCTCAAGCGATTATGAATATGAACCCATCTTACATATTCTTTAGGGAAGACCCATGGACGGGTGATGTGGTGGGGAGTCATAATGTGCCGTTGACGCCTGCGCGGAGTATGGCTGTGGATCGGTCTTATATATCGTTGGGTACGCCCTTGTGGTTGTCCGCGCCTCACCCTTTGAATGGCCCGCCGTTGCGCAGGTTGATGGTTGCTCAAGATACCGGTGGAGCCATTAAGGGGCCCATCCGCGGTGACTTTTATTGGGGCGTAGGCGAGCACGCTGGTGAGCACGCCGGAATGATGAAATCCAAGGGCGAGCTGTTTGTGCTCTTGCCGAAGTAATATGAGGTACCTATGACACATCAAGATTCCATGCCTTTTGTGGATTTGAAGACTCAGAAAGATCGGCTAAAGCCGGGTATTATGGCCGCTATTGAGCGGGTTGTGGACCATGGTGATTTTATCATGGGGCCAGAGATTAAGGAGCTGGAGCGGCAGCTGTGCCAGATGACGGGGGCGCGGTATGCGGTGACTTGTTCTAGTGGCACCGATGCGTTGATGTTGGGGTTGTTGGCTAAGGGTGTGCAAAAGGCGGATGCGGTGTTTGTGCCTGCGTTTAGTTACTTTGCAACGGCGGAGGCTGTGGCGCTTTTGGGGGCTAACCCAGTGTTTGTGGATGTGGACCCGAAGACCTTTAATATGGACCCCCAAAGCCTGGCGGAGGCTATTGTTAAGATAAAAAGTACAGACCTGAAGCCGGCTGGGGTGTTGGCGGTGGATCTGTTCGGCCAGCCCGCGCCTTATGAGGCTTTGAAGGCGGTTGCGGATAAATATAACCTGTGGTTGATGGGCGATGCCTCCCAGAGCTTTGGTGCTAGCTATAAGGGAAAATCCGTGGGACAGCTGGCTGAGATTAGTTGTACCAGCTTTTCGCCGGCGAAGCCTTTGGGTTGTTATGGGGAGGGTGGGGCCATCTTTTTGAATGATGATGCCCTTTACGAGAAGGTTGCTTCTTGTCGGAACCATGGTCAGGGCAGTACCCGTGATGACGCGGTGAGGCTTGGGTTTAATGGCCATTTGTCGTCTATACAGGCAGCGATTCTGCTTGAAAAATTGACGTTGTTTGAGGAGGAGCTGGAGGCCCGTAGGCGGGTGGCTGCGCGGTATACGGCTGGTCTGGGGGATGTTGTCGTTACGCCTTTTGTGGCGCCTGAATGTGCGTCTTCCTGGTCTCAGTATACGGTTTTGGTCGAAAATCGCGATGAGGTGGCGGCCCATTTGAATGCTAAGGGGATTCCTAATCGGGTGTATTATCATAAGCCCCTGAATGAGCAGCCGGCTTATCGACGGTATCCGGTGACGCCGAACTTTGTCAACGTGTCGAGGAATTTGTCGGTACAGGTGTTGAGCTTGCCTATCCATGCGTATTTGGATGAGGCTAGTCAGGACGGGATTATTGCGTGTGTCCGGGAGGCTGTGGGGGTGGCTCGTGAGGGTAGTTTAGGTGTGGCTTAGGCCTGTGCTTTGTGAAATTGTTTGAACAAGGTTGATTGCTGCTGAAATGGTTTTTGCCACCTCAAACATGCGGTTGGAAGTCTTGTCATATTAGATGTGCTTGGATGTCATCATAGGTGGGCTTGCTGTGAGCATATGCTTTCACCTTCAGGCGACTGTTGCCTGACTCTGATGTGACCAATTATCTATTCTTTTAATATTTTTTAATATTACTCTCTCTCTCTCTCTCTCTAACCTTTCCTTTCATCTGCTTTAACAAGTCCCGGCAGGGATCTTTAGTTTTACCTTTCGATCCCGCGCCGGGGTTTGTTGGGCATTCTTTTCACTAAGCAGGTTGCGTCTAAGCGCTTCGCCGAGCTTTACATAAACCAGCTGGAACCTACCCCTTGCGGGGTAGATATTCTAACTTCACCACATCGCTACTTATCCCACATATGCCTGGACGATGTGGGCCTCCAGGCTGCGGGTATCCGTATTTCCGGTACCGAGGGTTAGGAGTATACTCTCCTGCCACTGATCTTAATATAGGAGGTTCTTGACTATATGTCAAGATAAAAAAGAACAAAAGTGCAAAAAAAATTACTAAATCGTCTTGTCTGGGTAAATATTGTGAAAACTAAGCGTGCAGGCGGCTTACAGAGTGGGTGGTATATTCTGTGAATGGAAGAGTGTGGTAATTTTTGGGAAATTTTTTGAAGAAAAATATAAAAAATGGCTCTTATGTAAATCGAGTGGGTATCCGGTATGTGAAGCTAACCTAAGTGAAGCTAATTGGGAGGCGAATGTTGCCGGATCCCGTCATCCTGAACGGACGACCGCGAAGTGGGCGGGAAGGAAGGAAGGAAGGAAGGAAGGAAGGAAGGAAGGAAGGAAGGAAGGAAGGAAGGAAGGAAGGAAGGAAGGAAGGAAGGAAGGAAGGAAGGAAGGAAGGAAGGAAGGAAGGAAGGAAGGAAGGAAGGAAGGAAGGAAGGAAGGAAGGAAGGAAGGAAGGAAGGAAGGATCAAGTCATAGATGTGTCGCGAAGCGACTCTGCTGTAGATGGCCCTGATCAACTTGTTTAAAGTCCTGATCATCTTGTTTAAAGCGATGTATACAGCTGGTTGTTTTATTTTTATGTTTGGTATATTTATAAGTAGAGTCGCTTCGCGACGCATGTTTCACTGGATCCTTCACTCCCGCCCGCTTCGCGGTCCTCCGTTCAGGATGACTGGAGCTGGGGGTAGATGATTACATCCAACTCGGCCGCTTTGCATAAGAGCCAACAAGCTTTGCATAAGAGCCAACTAATTGTGGGTGAAGTAAAAAATAACAGCTCTGCACATTGACGACATAATATAAAATCATTACAAATAGATACATAACAATATAAAAGGAGAGGCATATGCTAAAAATCAGACTTTTTGCTCTTGTGGTTATGGGTGGGTTGGCAATGACTTTAAACCCTGTGTCAAATGCTCAAGCTTCGTCGCTGGAATCTTCGGAGTTAATAGACGCAACGCTCGCTGCGGCGCAGTCGAGAGGGTGGTGTGAGCGGGACGTAACGGCTTCTGCCCAGCCCAATGAGGTTAGATTTATTGCGCTGCTTGAGAAAGTACTTAACCAGGTCAACGACAAAACGAGGCGGCTTGGTGGTGATGTGAAAATGCGGATTCAGTGGGTAGGCTTGACGAGCAAGATGCTCGAATTTGCCAAGTATTTGTATGGGGCGGAGCTAGCTCCAGGAGAAGAAGGCAGAATAAGGCAATGTCTCGAGCCCTACGATCAGAATCCTGAAGCGCAAGAATTAATGTGGCAAAGTATAATTCCTATAAGGGGTATCTGGCTTAGCTCTCAAGAGCTTAATAACGACTCAGCGCTTAAAGTCAGTGACCTGTTCGAGGCGGTTATAAACACGCAAAAGGCTGAATCCTCTGGCATCGTTGAGATGGAATCTATCTGTCAGATGCTTTTAACGGTAAAATACCAGACGCTATTGGCAAATATTTCCAGTCCATTTCCGGTTGCCATGGTTCCTGTTTCCATGGCTCCCGCTACGGAGGCAAATCATGCATTGACCGAGCATGACTTTCTTTTATGTGTGAAAAAGGTCATGCCTAAGGGTAACATGGTTATACCAGAGCCGGATACTGGCGGGTATGGAGTGCTTTGCAAGCAGGAGATGTATGTTTCTGCTCAGAGGGAAAGCCTCAATCTATTGATTGGAATGCTTCCTGAATTGAACGGCTTTAAAACTTTCATCACTAGTTTTTTAAAACAAGGATGTGGTCTTGATCATGAGCCGCTTGCATTTTTATTTGCAGATCAATTTATGGGCAATAGCAAAGAGGATCTATTGGGACGAATAAAATTGGTGGATAGAATGTTTAAGCCCCGCAAATCAGGGACTCCTTTTGCAGTTCTTGCCATTTTGAAGAGCTTGAAAATTATGACGCCTAATGCATTTACTGGCTTGTTGTTTATGGATGAGCAGGCCTTTGCTTACTTTTCGAGTATATGTTATGGCCTTCTTTCTTTGCAAACTTATCAGATATTGTTGGATAGATAGAATCAATGTGAGAAACCGACAACTCTGTGGGGGGCGAATTTATAAAATGGCCGGAATGTTGTTTGGATGGTGATTTCTCCTCAGTTTACATCGATCTCGCCCTTAAGTTGGCGCCTTCGCGGGCATGACAAGCTGGAGGCCTTGTGTCATTCTATCCGACATTATGGTGAACGTTTACTATGGTGAGTGGTTACAAAAAATAACAGCTTTGCAGCTTGACGCCATAATATAAAATCATTACAAATAGATACATAACAATATAAAAGGAGAGGCATATGCTAAAAATCAGACTTTTTGCTCTTGTGGTTATGGGTGGGTTGGCAATGACTTTAAACCCTGTGTCAAATGCTGAAGCTTCGTCGCTGGAATCTTCGGAGTTAATAGACGCAACGCTTGCTACGGCGCGATTGAGAGGTTGGTGTGAGCTGGATGCTGTGGCTTCTGCCCAGCTCGAGGACGACAGATTTATTGAACTTCTTAGGAAGGTGCTTGACCAGGTCAACGACCAAACGAGGCAGCTTGGCGAAGAAGTGAAAGTCCGAATTCAGGAGGTAGGCTTGACCGCCTCGATGCTCCAATTTGCTAAGTATTTGTATGGGGCAGACCTAACTCCCGGAGAAGAAGGCAGAATAAGGCAATGCCTTGAGCCCTTCGATCATAATCCTGATGTTCAAGAATTAATGAGGCATAGCATAAATATTATAAGAAGGATTTGGCTTAGCTCTCAAGAACTTGATAGCAGATCAGCGCTTCAAGTCAGTGACTTGTTTCAGGCAGTTATAAATATGCCAGTTGGTCAAGATCAAGAAGGTATTGCTGGGCTAGAATATATTTGTCAGAATCTTTTAACGACCAAATACCAACTTCTAATGTCAAATGTTTCCAATCCATTTTCCTGGACTACTTTTTTTGTCAAGGATGTGAGTCAGTCATCAGAAACTCATGACCTTCTTTCGTGTGTGCAAAAGATCGTTCCTCGGGCTAATATGCTTCTAATGGAGGGCGGTGGCAATAGATACAAAGCGTTTCTAGACGAGCAAATGCAAAGTTATAATACCTGGCACAGCTTAAATCCGGTAGTTAGTCAAGTTGCTAAGCTGAAAGGGTTTAAGGAATTCATAGTCGATTTTGCAAAGCAAGGAGTTGGTCTTGATGGTGTGCCACTTGCATTATTGTCTACAAAGCTTGATCAGGTTATGGGTGCTGATGAAGATGGGTTATCGCAACGGGAAGATTTAGTGCGTCGAATGTTTAGGCCCAGCAACCCAAATACTCCTTTTGCAGTTCTTGGCTTTTTAAGGAGCTTGAAGATAGCGACGCCTAATGCATTTTCTGACTTGTTGTTTATGGAAGAGCAGGTCTTTGGTTGCTTTGCGAGTATATGTTATGGCCTTCTTTCTTCGCAAACTTATCAGGGTTTGTTGGATTGATAGATGGCAAAACCGCAAGGTCCAAGGGAAGTGCCTTCAATACCAATAGGGTGAAGGGGGTAACGAATGCCCCCCAGCCCGTCATTGCGAGAAGCGCAGCTTCGTGGCAACCCAGTGCGGTGGCCCGGACCACTGTACTGGTTCACCTCTTCCCCCGTCATATTGAGCTACAACATAATCGGGATAAAATCAACGTACAAGCGGAGTTGGTGTGGGATCCAGGCGCAAGAGGGCTGCGAAGCAGCTTCCGTATCTAAATTGCTTGTGCATAAGAAATGTTTCGGGATATTTATGCGATAACACCCAATCCCTTTGTGGCAAAGCTTAATTAAAAAGAAAGCTGCTTCGCTGTACTCTTGCGCCTGGACTCCACGCTTACTCCGCTTGCGCGGAGCTGCGCTCTGAGTGACGGATGTCGGGGCTTGTTACCTTTTAAAAAATGTGTGCACCGATTAGCCCACAAGGGAAGAAGTGAGCAGTTACAAATTTTCCACATAAAATTTGACAAAACATAAGCATTTGGTATATAAACACAACAATTATATTTAAACTTTTTTTATTCAGGGTGTCTCATGTTTAAGAAGTTATTACTGACCGCTGCAATTTGCCTGTTATCTTTGACCACAACACACTCTAGCAGCTTTATAGACGAACCACCTGAAGCCAGGTTTCTAGTTCATGAAGAAACCGGAACAGTTGTATTTATTACACCAATATCCAAAGAAATAGAGCAAATTAGACGCAAAGTCCGGGAATTACAACAGGGCCTAGATGCATTTACAAATTTTGAAGAGGGTGGGCTAATCGAGAGGAAAAAGTCCCTTGAGCGGTGTCATATGGGCAAAGTTCCAGTTCCGCTGCCATGTTTCCATTTGGTTCAAGGAGAGATTTCTTATCCGCTTTCAAAGGATGTTAGCTTTAATATTCTTATTTACATAACCAGCGTTAAAGATATCAACTCTCTAGCTTTAGTCAGCCGAGGCTGCCTAAACTGGGCCGATAAGAGAAGATTCTTCAAGGCACCAATTTTATCTCCGTACGATTCTAAATTAACTAGAACACTCAACGGAGTAACAAGGCCGATTCCTGAAAAACAACAGATCTTAACCGATGAGCACCTAATTACTTTAGTGGAAGAAGCAACAGAACTTGGTATTTGGCAAACGATTAGGCATCTGGATCTCGGTAATTACTACCAGAATAACCCATCAGGAATTCAGCCCCTGCCAAATATTAATAATGAACGCAAAATAGGACTTGCGAGTAAATCAATTGTTAGGGCAATTACCCCATGCCGAAACCTAACATCTTTGACCCTATGTGACCGATTCAGATTGGGACTAGCGCCAAAACTTGAGGCTGAACAAGCAAGAATACACATCAAACCTGAAAATCATCCAGAAATAGTGGAGCCATACATAAAAAGCATAACTGAATTTACCAATGCTTTGGGCAACCTTAAATACCTTAGTAGCTTAGATCTTACTTCGTGCCAATTATACATAGGCATTAATATATTTAGCCAAGCTCTTTCTAAGCTCAAATGTTTAAAAAATCTTGGTCTGGGCAACAACAATATTCTAGATCCTGATATGAAAACTCTGGCCCCAGCAATTGGAGAACTTCATCTGCTGGAAGAACTGGACTTAAGCTGGAATAGAGAGTATGAATCGAGGGCGTTGGGAATAAAGGATAAAGGGTCTAGAAAACTAGCCAGACAACTTACCAAATTAGCATGCTTGAGAAAACTATCTTTAGGCCAAAATTCCATAGGAGACGAAGGCGCCATAGCCATTGCTTCAGCACTTGAACAAAAAACCAACCTACAAAAACTAGACTTGAGCGGAAACCAGATCACCAGCAAGGGAGCAAGCGCCGCGGCACCTAGGTTCGGCAACCTTAGGGCTCTGGAAGTAATATTATTACATCAAAACTTAATCGGAGATGCGGGCGCCGAAGATATAGTCAGGGAACTAGCGAAGATACGTCGCTTAAAGGTAGTAACACTGATAGGCGGGAATCAAATAGAAGATATGACAATAATGGCACCATTGAAAAAGTTATTTCCTAATCTAAAAACTCTATGAGGACATTTCAAAGGCTCTTATGCAAAACGGGTGGGTTGGATGTAATCTTCTGCTCCCCCGGCAGACGTCATCCTGAACGGACGACCGCGAAGCGGGCGGCAGTGAAGGATCCAGTTAGACATGTGTCGCGAAGCGACTCTGCTTATAAATATATCAAACAAGTAAGTGAAACAACCAGCCGTCTAAATGATGGCAAACAAGATGATTGGTGCCATGTTGAGCAGAGTCGCTTCGCGACGCATGTTTGACTGGATCCTTCACTACAGCCCGCTTCGCGGTCGTCCGTTCAGGATGACGGGAACCGTGAGCTGGGAATATTCGCTTTGCAATTAACCTCACTCTTGATCAGCCTAGAATACTGATTTGCCGCTACCCACCCATTTTGCATAAGAGCCATTACAGAACCCACTTTCACCTCTCCCCTTGTGTGGCTATTCTATGACACATCTTTTTTGCTCGAAATAGGTATCTATTAAACAGCTTCAGCACAAGCCCCGACGACCGTCATCCAGAACGCGGCTCCGCGCAGATACTGTGTTCCTGGTCAAGGTCTTTTTTAGTTTTTTCGATTTCTTTCTTCTAAGATTTAGGGGTAGATTTGGAGATGTTGAACGTGGCTTTTTATTAGGATGGGGCTTTGCCCCAAACCCCAGGATTTTGAGAAACGCCTAGAGATCTTTCGGTTGTTTTTTGTGTGTGGGGTTTATTAGTGGATAAGGGGGCTTATGCTTAGCCCCCTTGCGTTGTTTGGTGAGTTCTGTTTGCTTCTTCTTAATCGGGCTTATTTACCTGGGGTCGGGTTGCCTTCAGGGAAGTAAAGGAATGGAATAGCCTGTTCGTCCTCCTGCGCTGAGTCCTTCTTAGGTTTGGCAATAATCTGTTTGCGGATTAGGCGTGTTTGCCAATCGGCTATTTGTTGTTTAATGCTGGTCAGTCTGTCCGATTGCTCATGAAGGGTGCTAAAATAGAGCTGTAAAGTAGCGAAGTTATTATCGCTGGTATCATCTTTCCAAGCCTGATAGATGCTTTCCATTTTCTCTATGAGCTTTGTGGCTATGGCATTGCTTTCAAGCTTGGTCTTCCATGATTCTACCTGGTCCCGAAATTCCTGGAGATAGCTATCATGGGCAAAGAAATATTCTTCCATTACGGCCTTGGTCTGGAAGGCTAATTGACGGCTTCTATTTGCCGTAGGTGTGTTTATATAATTAGCATAGTCTACGGCTAGGCAGTACAGGCTGGATTGAAAATCTTTCTTTTGCTGTTCTATCTTCTCAGCGGGAGAGAGTTTAACCGACTCGTGTTCAGAGCTATCATCATCTTCGTAAGGGGTTGCGGGGCGATTGCTGGCATACGCGGTGCTTGCTGTTAGTGCTATTATTGCCGTGGCGGCGATAAGTCTATTCATACTATTTACTCCTATAACTAAAGTATAATATACATATTTTACTGCCTGGTACAATAACAGAGCAGATTTAATTAGTCAATACAAAATATAGATATATATAGAAAATATTCTGAGTATTACTGTCTGTCGTCTATCAAGAGGTGGGCTTGGTCGTTAAGTATGCTGTGGAAAAGACCCGTCGTGCTGGCCGCCGTTCCCCACAGGGTCCACAGCCAGCTAAGGTGCACGGCAGCTGATCTGAGTTGGCTGTGGACTTGTGGATAACGCTGGATTGTGCGAGGGTATTTGTGGTCTTAGGGTTTCGGATGTTTTAGCTTTTTGGTCTTTTGAAATCTGATTTCTCCCATTTACAATTGGGGTAAAACCTGCGTAAATCTCTCATAAAGATTAAGAGGTCTGAGGGCAACCACTTCCCATAAATGGTGGGTAGGATGGCACAAGCCCCCAAGCTTGTCATCCCCGCGGAGGGTGGGGATCCAGTCCTGATAATGCGCTGCGAAGCAGCTCTGTATAGAAAGTGCAGGGTCGCTGCGCGACGCATTTTGCGCTGGATCCCCGCCTTCGCGGGGATGACAAGCTGGGGTGATTGCTTGCCTTCTTGCCCAGCGCCCTTGCGGGGATGACAAGCTGGGCGTTATGTTGTTTCTTCACCGCTTAATTAAACTAAAGGATAAAGCATTGAGTTTTGTACACCTACGCGTGCATTCGACCTATTCATTAGCGGAAGGGGCTATTAAGATCCCGCCGTTGATTGATCGTTGCCGGGCTATGCATATGAATGCGGTTGCGGTGACCGATACTTGTAATCTGTTTGGCTCTATGGAGTTTTCCCTCAAGGCTGCTAAAGAAGGTCTGCAACCTATTATTGGGTGCCAGCTTAATATTTTGGTGGATCGTGATGATCCTCGGCATCAGCAGATGCATTTGCATATGAATCGGATCGCTTTGGATCACTTGACTGTGTTGGTTCAGAACGAGGAGGGATACCTTAATCTTATGCGTTTGGTGAGTCAGACTTGGCGCAATAATAAGGTGTATGGGAAGCCGTATATTTCGTTTGAGGATCTTCATGTGGGCTCGGGTGGTCCTTGGCGCTTGCGGGGGGGTATCAGGGTGGTGTTGGGCAGTTGTTGGTGGATAAGCAGAAGGATTCGGCTGGGCGATGATTTGAGTAAGTTGGAGGCTTTGTTTCCTCATCGTTTGTATATAGAGCTGACACGGCTGGGCTATCCTCAAGAGCGTGCTATTGAAGAAGATTTGATTAATTTGGCTTATGAGCGCGGGCTGCCTCTGGTGGCGACGAATGAGGCGTTTTTCTTGGATCCGGATATGCATGAGGCTCATGATGCTTTGTTGTGTATTGCCGATGCGGTTGTTATGGGCCAGGAGGAGCGGCGGGCGGTTACGGCTAACTGGCGGCTTAAGTCGCCTCAAGAGATGCAGGATTTGTTTGAGGATATTCCTGAAGCGATCTCGAATACCTTAGTGATTGCCCAGCGCTGTGGGTTTATGGTGACGACGCGTAATCCCATCTGCCGCCCTTTCCCACGGAAAAGGGTGAGGAGCAAGAGTTGCTGGAGCAAGCGGAAATAGGGTTGCGTGGGCGTCTGGAAACTCAAGTGTTTACGGCGGATCAGACCGATGAAGAGAAGCAGCTGATTACCGAGCAGTACTTCGCTCGGTTGCATTCGGAGTTGGGTGTCATCACACGCATGGGGTTTGCGGGTTACTTCTTGATCGTATCGGACTTTATTAAATGGGCTAAGCAAGAGAAGATTCCTGTGGGGCCTGGTCGTGGATCGGGAGCGGGGTCTTTGGTGGCCTGGTCTTTGACGATTACGGACATTGATCCTATTCGGTTTAACCTGATCTTTGAGCGGTTTTTGAACCCTGAACGGGTGTCTATGCCGGACTTTGACATTGACTTCTGCCAGGATCGGCGGGATGAGGTTATTGAGTATGTGTCTCGTCGCTATGGGGCTGACCGGGTGGCGCAGATTATTACCTTTGGTAAGATGCAGGCGCGGGCGGTGCTGCGGGATGTGGGGCGTGTGCTGCAGATGCCTTTGGGGTTGGTGGATCGGATATGTAAGATGATTCCTAACAATCCGGCGGCGCCTATGACCTTAGCAAACACCAACTGAGCCAAGAACAGGGCATAT
>CAWAEF010000023.1:0-35438 GCA_963780985.1 uncultured Alphaproteobacteria bacterium | reverse complement strand
CCAAGTTTGCACCTGCCACTCACCATCGGTCTTTTCCGAGATCCGGCGCTTACCTGAATCCAGGTCAGCAAATACTTCCCGGACAACATCCTGGATACCATCAATGTCCCCAGGCCCAAGCTCGGCGCGCCTTTCCCAAGCATCTTCTGTTACGCGTTTAAGTTCCATTAGCTACTTTCCCATTTTTGGTTTTAACGATGTGAATGGCCCGCTTTAATGCTTCTACGCCAGGCAAACTCTTACCTTCAATCCACTCAAGGAAAGCGCCCCCAGCCGTGGATACATAACTGAAACTATCCATAACCCCAGCCCGATTCAGCACTGCAATAGTCTCCCCACCACCCGCGATGGAATAAAGACCATGGTTCGTCGTAAGACCGGCGATCTTTTGTGCCAATGTCACGCTACCCACGTCGTAAGGGGGTATCTCAAACACGCCCAAAGGCCCGTTCCAAATGAATGTGCGGCACAACTGCGCAATCTTAAAGATATCGGCAACCGTGCGGGGCCCGAAATCAACGATCATATCGTTATAAAGAAGTTCCTGAGTCGTACAAGTTCGGGAACAGAGTCCCGCCTCTAGCTTTTGCGTTACAACCACATCGCTCGGCGGAATAATCGTACATCCCGATTGGGCGGCAATATTCTCCATTTCCAGCACCATATCGACCATATCGGGCTCGCACAAAGACTTTCCACCTGTTGCTTCCGGGCCAGAACAAATGTATTAGCGATACCCCCGGCAGGAATAATGTACATAGCCTTCTTAGCCAAACTCTTCAGTATGCTCAGCTTAGTTGATACCTTTGAACCGCCAACCACTGCCATTATAGGAAGTTTTGGATGGTCAAAAGCTTGAGTCAAAGCCTTAATTTCCTGGCTCATCAACCGGCCCGCAAAACTGGGCAGCAAGTGGGTAATAGCCTCCACAGATGCATGGGCCCGGTGGGATACGGAAAAACCATCATTCACATAAATGTCCGCAAAACTCGCAAGCATCGCCGCAAACGCAGGGTCATTCTTTTCTTCACCCTTATATGAAAACGCGAGTTTTCCAGCATTAGCACCTGCCCACCTTGCATACGAGCAATCGTCGCGGCAGCCGCATGATAATCCGCCACCAGGGCAATCTTCTGCTTGATCAACTTACCCAAAGCATCCGCAATGGGCTGCAAGGACAAAGCCCCATCAACCCCCTTCGGCCGCCCCAAATGAGCACAAACAATAACCTTGGCTTGCTTGGCTACAAGCTCATTTACCGTCGGCAATATCTTTTGGATACGCTCATCATCAAGAATAGCGCCGTCCTTCAACGGGACGTTTAAATCCACCCGCAGCAAGACCCTCTTGCCTTCAACATTCACATCATCAAGCGTATAAATTTTATGCATTCAGAACCTTCATCCATTTAGTCTCCTAAAGATATTAACGTGCTGGCCAAGAAGGTCAAGCATTAGACTTCAATATTGGAGATTAAAATTGCAGGATGCTTTGACATCCCTGATTTTGAAAGCTACCATATCAACATAATAAGAATAAGCATCGGGGGGCATCATGAAAATAAGTGTGTGGGCACTATTCTGTGCCATCAGCATCAATCTGACAGCCAATCTGCAAGCCACGGACCAACAAGATCCTCTAGCGTCTACGAACCGATTTCTGAGGCATACCATTTTCGAATGGGTTGAAACAAGCCATCGCAACATACCCTTACGCGAACTAACTGAGGATATGATCAGCACTACTGGACTTTTACAACCCCTTTCTAAAATCGCCCCGCATGTCAGGAATACTACATATTCAAAGATGTTCATCAAGACTTTGGAAAAAGGCTGGCCCGATTGCATCCTCTCCTTCGCCAAGACCCTTGCTCCATTAAGCGATGAGGAAGTTGATCAACTAAAGCAAGCACTGGACCTTAATGACCCGACCGCTCAAATAACCCTGATTAAGACACTACCGAAGATAAAATACATGTGGGAAGCCACCAAACGTATTAATCCAAAAGCCGATCTCACTTTGTGCGATACCTTCCTGTTAGCCATAAATAACCTCAACCTTCTTGCCGTTGGTGACCCCGAACTCCCTAACAATTTTTCCTTGATTTATGGGGTTTGTAAGGAGCTTGAAATGTACACTTCCCTGCAAATCGCTCTGGGGCGGACACCTGACGTCCCTGAAATTATGTTACAGCGCAGAGATGACATAAGAAGACAATACTTAGAGGAAGTTGCGGCTAAAGAAAAATCATGGAGTCCTCCCAAGAATAGTAACCTGACCAAGCCATGTTCTCGCATGGTCGATTACTATGTTACATGTCATTGTTATATGAGGAGCCTCATTCCCCGATCCGAGATACTCATGCTCTTCAAAAGTTGGACATGGGAACCTACCAGGGCCATGGATCAACTAGAACTTCTAAAAGAAAGAAACACCGGATTAGAGGGTCAAATCAATCGCCATGACAAAATGCATGGTTGGAAGGAAGCCATCGTAAATTTTGGTAAGACCAGATTAGCCATTGATGCCACGGAGGAAGGGCTGCTTCGCTCAAAACTTGAAAATATTCCGGATCCCACTGGCCCCGACGATACACTTAAGGAAAGACAAGATGTAATATCCAACATGCATATGGCTTGGCAATGCACATCCATGCTCAGCGCCATGGGCAGGACCTGCCCCAATTTGTACACCTATTTTCTGTTCATGAATGATCTTGAACTGTTTTCTCACGTCTGCAAGGAGATGTATACGAACTATACCCTCAACAATATATTGAACCTTTGGTCGAGCCGTAGATGGTGGTTTTGGTAACATTTACCCTAATAGGAACAGCAAATTGATAAGAACTTGGCTTCTTTCGAACACTTTCATTCTGGCACTTCTGTCCGGCTCTGCAGCCGTCTCCTCAACCACGCCAGCAAGCTTTGAGCACTGGGTTTTTCTACGAAGCGCACTCGTAAATTGGGCTGATCGATACGAGGTCCCTTTCTCCCCAGATCCGGCCGCAGGTAATTCTGGACTGGTCTCCGGATTTACCTGCTGGGTACTTCCTAAGATTGCGCAAAAAGAGCTCCATCTCTGCAATAGAATCCTTCAAAAAGCTGAACAAGGAGGCTTTTCATCATTCATGGTTGCTTACGCAAAATCAGTACAGTTTAACTTATCCGCGTCAGAGATTGGCCGTTTGAAATCAAGCATGGACGAGATGTCAAATTCTGAGGATCGCTTGAGTTTAATAAAACTGCTGCCCTTAGTGCAACTTACTTACTGCAATATGATAGACAACTCTGTTCTGCTAATGGATCCCTGTCCAATGCCATGCAGCATCGTAGACCTGATCAGGTTTACGGCACTGAATGCCGAAAAGGCCATTAAAGGGCAAGAAAACTGTTTCATTTACCTTTACAAAATTAGTCAACACCTCCGTGCTAAAATCATACTGCAGAAATGCCTTGATATACCCATGCCCGCTATGGTTAAAACGGAGACGCTGGACAATCTCATCCAATCCGAGGAAGTAGAAGGCGTTCTTGACGTTGACTACTTTATTTCTCGTATGGTTGCAGAACCCGACTTTGCCCTAGTTTCGCCAGGCAACGCCGAGGAGCTAACACTGGCAGCCGCACAAGAAGCCTTGTGTGAGAGCATCAACGATAAATTAATGAAACTGCTACTTCCTTCAACTCAGACAAAGGGCTTTGAAGAGTTTATACTCGACAAGGTTACAACCCTGGCGGGCATTGAGCCTGCGGAGAGAGAGTTATTACGCGACAGGCTCGCTTCCTCCAAATATCACATTCCTCACGGACTCGAAATGCGCCAGGATCTCATCAAAAGTTTACCTACCGCCATGTTCGTGCGAGATGCGATGCAAGACCTAGGCATGACAGCACCTAACATAATGACGGACTTGCTCACGTCGATGACTTTTATAAATAGCCAAATCCTTTATGACTTACTCTGTTCATTGAGGTATAATGAAAAGCTACGTTCCCTATTGGATGTAGAAATAATACCGTTAGCTGAAGACAGCCCCGCCCATACCGAGGAACTCGAATGACTCAGGAAACAGTCGATACTAACTGGATGGACAGGGCCATAGAGCAGGCGGAAAAAGCTCGCGAGAAGGGGGATGTACCCATTGGCGCAGTTATCGTGCAAGATGGCAAAGTCATCGCGGCCACAGGCAACGAGGTGGAGTATCTTAATGACCCCACCGCTCACGCAGAACTCATCGCCATCCGTTGGGCAACAACTCTAATAGCATCGCCCCGATTAGTTGACTGCGACCTCTACGTTACCCTCGAGCCCTGCCCCATGTGCGCCCAAGCCATCGCTTTCGCCCGAATCCGCAGACTCTATTTCGGCGCCTACGACCCCAAAGGCGGCGGCGTTGACCACGGTCCACGTATTTTCGAACAAACCACCTGCAACCACAAACCAGAAGTCTATGGTGGCATTAAGGAAAAAGAATGCACGGAACTGCTAAAAAACTTTTTTGCGGACAAGAGATCGATTGGAAAATAGGGTCGGAAACAGGCCGTTTCAGCCTACATCTTCTTCAGAAACATCGTCTTTAGAACAATCGTGGTCTTACCCTGGCGGCACTCCACTTCGTCTTCGTTATCGGTCAGGCGAACACCTTTCATGACGGTCCCGCGTTTCAGGGTAATTGAAGAGCCCTTCACTTTCAGATCTTTAATGAGCGACACGGAATCCCCATCAATAAGAGTATTGCCGTTGCTGTCTTTGACGTCCATTTTTAATTCCTTAAACTAAAATTATTCTTCAAACGCCTCTTCCCATGTGCCTTGTGTAGCAGCCTTGGAGTACTCGGTGGCGCGGTTTTCGAAGAAGTTGGTATGTTCTACACCGTTCAAAATCGCATCCAACCAGGGGAGCGGGTTCTTCTGGGTGTGATAGATAGGCTGCAAATCCAGCTGGGTCAAACGTCTGTCCGCAATATAGCGAATATAGCTCTTCACTTCATCGGATGTCAGCCCTTCAATGGAGCCCATCTCAAAGGCCAAATCAATGAACGCATCCTCATGCTCGATAATAGTCTTGCATGCAGTATAAAGTTCCTGCTCAAACTCTTTGGTGCGAATTTCGGGATTCTCACTCAAGAATGTATGGAACAGTTTGATGATCGATTGGGTGTGCAGGGTTTCATCTCGCACGGACCAAGACACAATTTGACCCATTCCCTTCATCTTATTATAACGAGGGAAGTTCATGAGGATAGCAAAGCTGGCAAACAATTGCAGACCCTCAGTAAAGGCACCAAAGACCGCCAGTGTTTTGGCGATATCTGCCTTGGTGTCGGTACCGAATTGCTGCATGTAATCGTACTTGTCCTTCATTTCCTTGTAACGAAGGAAAGCTGAGTACTCAACCTCAGGCATGCCAATGGTGTCCAATAGGTGCGAGTAAGCCGCAATATGAATAGTCTCCATATTGGAAAAAGCCGCCAACATCATTTGCACTTCCGTGGGCTTAAATACCCGGGAATAGTGCTTCATGTAGCAGTTATTCACCTCGATATCCGCTTGAGTGAAGAACCTGAAAATCTGGGTCAAAAGGTTACGCTCGGATAGGGAAAGCTTGTTATGCCAGCACAAAACATCATCGGCCAACGGAACTTCCTCGGGCAGCCAGTGAACCTGTTGCTGGGTAAGCCATGCATCATAGCACCAGGGATAGCGAAATGGCTTATAGACGTGATGCTCATCCAACAACGTTAATTTCTTATTCTTTACTGACATGCTAGGCATTCCTCGTAATCTGTTTGATTCGCCGCGGTGGTGGTACTCTTATCATTAAGCTTGGTAGCTTTTTTACTCACGCTTCCATGCTTGGTCTGCACGGCAACAATTTCAGCACGCTGAACCGACCTGGACCGGCAATAATACATGCTTTTTACACCTTTTTTCCAAGCCTGGAAATGGATTTGATGCAAGTCTCTCTTGTGGATGTCCGAAGGGATAAACACGTTCAATGATTGCGACTGGCTGATAAATGGTGTTCTGTCGGCCGCATGCTCAATAATCCAGCGCTGATCGATCTCGAGAGCCGTTTTGAAAACGTCCCGCTCATCGTCGGTCAGGAAGTCCAAATGCTGCACAGACCCCTCGTTAACCGTAATGGAGGACCAGGTATCTTCATCATTATGACCATATTTCTCAAGCACAGCCTCAAGATACTTGTTCCGCACGTTAAATGAGCCTGACAGGGTCTTGTGGGTATAGCTGTTAGCCGCAATGGGCTCAATACCAGGCGATGCGCCGCCGCAAAGGGTAGATATGGATGCCGTCGGTGCAATGGCCGTTTTGTTGGAAAAACGCTCCTCATAGCCAAAATCTGCCGCATCGGGGCAAGATCCACGCTCTTTGGCCAACACTTTGGATGCCGCATCTACACCCTTTTGGATGTGCTCAAACATCTTCTTGTTCCAGACCTTGGCCATCACCGATTCAAAGGGAATGTTGTAGGCTTGTAGGAATGAGTGGAAGCCCATAACCCCGAGACCAACACTGCGTTCACGCATAGCGGAATACTTGGCATGCGCCATAGAATCAGGTGCTTTGCTAATAAAATCCTCAATAACGTTATCGAGAAAACGCATGATGTCTTCCAAAAATTGAGGATCATCCTTCCACTGGTGGTAATATTCCAGGTTAACCGACGACAAACAGCACACGGCCGTACGCATCTTACCCAAATGGTCAATACCTGTAGGCAAGGTAATCTCGCTGCACAGGTTCGACATTTTCACCGCCAAGCCCGCCAATTTATGGTGCTCAGGAATGGCCCTGTTCACGTGATCAATAAAGATGATATAAGGCTCACCGGTTTCCACCCGCGCTGTCAGCAACCGGATCCACAGGGCACGGGCCGAAATGGTGCGTATCACTACGCCATCTTTTGGACTGGTGAGCGCCCATTCTTCATTCTTTTCAACCGCTCTCATAAATGCGTCCGACACCAAAACACCATGGTGCAAGTTGGGTGTCTTACGGTTAGGATCGCCCCCCGTGGGGCGGCGGAGCTCAATAAATTCTTCAATTTCCGGATGGGAGATAGGCAAATACACAGCCGCGTTACCCCGTCGCAAAGAGCCCTGGCTGATAGCTAGAGTTAAAGTGTCCATCACCCGGATGAAAGGAATCACACCACTGGTTTTACCATTGGCTGAAATCTTCTCACCGATAGAGCGCAAGTTCCCCCAATAGCTGCCAATACCACCACCACGGGCTGCAAGCCAAACGTTTTCAGTCCATATATTGACGATACCTTCTAGGCTATCCTGGGCCTCATTGAGGAAGCAGGAAATAGGCAAGCCACGGCTAGTACCACCATTGCTGAGAATGGGAGTTGCGGGCATAAACCATAGCCGGCTCATGTAATCATAGATACGCTGTGCATGACCCGCATCATCACCATAATAGCTGGCGACTCGGGCAAATAAGTCTTGATAAGACTCACCCGGCATCAAATAGCGATCTTCCAATGTCGCCTTACCGTAACCGGTAATAAACTGGTCACGACTGCGATCAATCGTAACTGGAGAGCCGCCTTGCAGTTGCACCGTATTTAACATTTGTATTCAATCTCCATCCAGACTTCTGGACTTAAGTTACCTAAAATTGAGGGGAGAATCCCCTATTGACTCACGACCTATGTCGCAGCCACGTCTTCCAACGCAAATTTAGTATATTGTTTTTATTGGGAATTTGGCCGGGAACCATAAAACCTGTCTATTGAAACAGAAGGGACTTATGATTCCTAGCGACACTTTTCTCAAACTGGAAAGAGTGTCACTCACCCGTTCCTACAGAGTATAAATTTCGAAGGGTTTGGTCAAGATATCATACGAGGCGAAGTGATAAGTTTTTCACAAACCCGTTGTTTTATGCCCATAAAAAAATAACGTGCAATGAAGGCCAAGGTGTGCAACAGTCTTATGAGGATTCAACGAATAAAAACAATAATGATCCGCAAACTCGCTCTCGTGAGCCTTCTCAGCTCGAACCTAGTAAACGTCTGTCAGGCTAGCTTCCTACCGGAGGAAATCCGGCTGGGCCCTATCAAGCATGACATACGCTCAGGCTGTCATCATAATCACGAGAAAGGCTATGACATAAATGCAGAAATCCTGTGGGCCAGCCCTGACTATGACATATTGAAGTTCATTTTCGCACCCCGCCCCCACATCGGCACCAGCCTAAACACCCACGGCGGCACCAACCAGTTCTATTTCGGCATAACCTGGCGCTTTGATTTTCTCACCTACCTCTTTATAGAAGGCGTCTTTGGCGGCGACGTCAACAGCGGCAGAAAACACAAGAAAAGCTCTCGCAAACAAGCCCTGGGCTCAAAACTGATGTTCCGAGAAGCCGTCAGCCTGGGCGTACAATTTGCCGAACACCACTCGCTGTCCGTGATGCTCGACCACACCTCCAACGCCTCCTTAGGCAAATGCAACCCCGGCCTGACAGGCCTTGGGGTTAGGTATGGATACCGGTTTTAGGTAGCCTAATTTTTTCAGTAGGTACAAAATTAATTGCCCATCCTGAAAACAAATAAATTAGGGACTCGCACCAGCGTGCTTTAGATAAAACTCATCCTAGTCAGATATTTTTTGCCGTATTATCTAGATAGATTTATCACAAGGCATTGATCGGACTGAGAAAGGTATGTGGGCAAGAAGATGCTCTATAAATCAGACACGCTCACATAGATTCGTCGTCTTTTTCGGTATTGATCCGGTTCAGAGTTCTAGCAAGAACTAGGCATTTTTCTTCGGCTTCAACCTGCGAGTTAAAAGAACCGTGATATCTGGTACAGGTGATATCGGTCATCGCGTCCCACTCCGTGAGGAACGCTTCATATGCTGCCTGCTTATCTTTTCTAACCAAAACGTTAAACCACTTACGGTCCTTGGGCAGAAAATCCCGCTCAAATAGCAGTATTTCATCTGTTTGAAAAAGGATGTCTTCCATGGCTTCTTTCCTAGGCTAAGGGGCGTATATCTTTTCTAACAATATCTGTTTATAATAGTTTGTGAAAGATGGGAAATAAATTCTTTATGCTTAATACCCAGGAAATTGATCACATTCTCGCGAAGGCCACCCAAGTCTATGGGCTGAATTACTATGCTTTGTTTCTTCACCCATTTGCGGATCCGGTAGTCATTCATTCATACCCCAACGCGTGGGTTGATATATACCTGTCGAATCAATACCATAAATGTGACCAGGCTCATTCCTCCCAGTATCTTCCGGTCTTGTGGGATACAGAATATATGCCCGAAAGACAAGATAAAACCCGCGAGCTCTTCGAAAGGGCTGCCGATTTTAATATCAACGCGGGATATACTATGCCCATATTGTTCGACAATGAGCTAGCCTATCTGACATTTTCATGCGGGGGGAGCCCTACTAGGGCAAGACAGAATATATCTCGCCAAAGAATCCTGTATCAGAGTTTTGCAAATACCCTTTCCTTAATAAGTTGTCTACAGCCCAAGGTGGTTAACCCTCAGAATGAGGCGCTCTGCGTCCATCTTGCAAAACAAGAAAAGGAACTCCATGAGGAAAATAACCGCATTTTAATCGGGCACAGCGCTTTGCTATCCGCATCCCTTGCCTGTAAAACACTGCCATCGGAGTTGAGCAGAGATATAGAGTCTCTCATCGAAAGCGCTTACTCAAACTTCAAGTAGGACACTATCCTCGATTCCCGATTTTTGTTGTAGATTATCGAGGTATTCGGGCAAGACGTTAACATTGGCGCCAATAGCCAGGGTATTTCCAATTTCAACAGGTTTGCTTAACCGTTCCATGGGACAACCCGCCATTCTAAAAATCCTCTCTACCCGGATATCTGAGGGAGTTATGATGTCTTTAAGGTTCTTATAAAATCCAAACTCAAGCAATCCGATCATCAACTCATAGGTCGCCCTTTTAACAAGGTTCGAACTTGCGTCCTTGAACGCTCTATTATCGATAAAAAAACGGCTGCATTCCCATACATCATCTCGCTTCGGTAAAGGTCCACAATCTATCTGTTCGAAGGTTTTTTCCAGCATATAAGGGGTGGTGGTAGGCAATAACCTACAACCACCATATACACCCAATTCTTTTTCATAGGCGATAAGATAGTAAGTGTCATCCCTATCGTACTGATCTATTTCTCTTCCCATTATAGTTGGGAGATCCCATTCTAGTCTCCCATTGAAAATCTCGTCTCTTAACAAAAAAGTCCTATCCAACAGATCCCAATGTGCGTCCCTGTTGTCAGGATTGATAATTCTTATCATGCAAATTCCTTATGCCATACATTACCAAATTGCATGGCTAAGATAACAAATTATGATGCCTACCTGTCAAGAAAAATCGTTTTCATTTTTATTAAAATTCAATGTATTAAGGATCGGATCGCTAGATATACGTGGAAGAGGCTAACGAATAGAGTTGATTTTCACCGATTACAAAATGGTCCAATAGATTGATTTCTACTCGGGCCAGATCCTGCCTTAAGGCTACAGTACCATCCCTATCTTGTTGGGAGGGTTCAGGCGTGCCGCTTGGATGATTATGGGCAATGACAACTGATGTTGCCTGATACTTGAGTAACTCTTCAAATAGTTTTCTGAGATTTATCTGCACGCTATTAGTGGTTCCGATAGACAATACCGTGTCTTTGATCAAGGCTCCCCGGGCGTCATACATTATGATAACGGCTCTTTCCTTTGGCAGAGAGCTATAATGTGAAATAAGATATTTCTTCATAGCTAAAGTGTTATATCTTGAACCGGATTGGTCTATAAGGGAAAGATAATAGGACCTTACAAATGTGTTTAATAATTTAAGAAAGGCAGCTTCTCTGCCATCCAGCCCCAGCTTGTTGTATTCACCTGTATCTGCAGATAGTATGGCTTTAAGATTATCAAATTTCGTTAGGAGAGCGGCGGCCTTATCATAAGCCGTAGCTGTGCTTCCCGCATATTCAAGTAAGGTTGATAACAGATTGAGCGTGATTGTGTCGTCAGGAATGCTTGCATAACTTTTCCCAATGCTTTTAGCAGCAACCTTATTATTTCGCATCAATGTGTTCCCTAGCTTTTCATATATGATAGACAAACCGGAGGGGCAATGTCCAGCTATCTAATCGCCTTGTAACAGATAGAAGCATTTTAAGACAGCGTCCATATATAGAGGATTCGATTTTAGATGGCCATCGTCCGAAATGTCGAACATCTTCGTGTTCCACTTCTGGAAGGATGGTAATCAGCGATTCAAAGTCGCTCTCTTGAGTAAGAAACTCCCAAATGCCCATATAAAACTCCGTACATATTCGATTGAACTCGGCTAGAGATTCTTGAATGGGGTGAGATGAGGGCAGATAAAAGAACAGCTTCGATATCTTTGAAACACCAAAGGAAGCGTGAAGTCTCCTCATGAGTATTAAAAGCCTTGGAGGACTTGGGTGCATGCTGACCTATCCGAAAAAGGTCTGGATGTTAACGATACGATAACTTTCCTTTGGGAGAATGTGATTATGACACCTACCACGGGTTAGGTAGGCAGGGGGCCCATGGTCTATAAAGACAAGGATAAGAAGTTATGCAAAAGAAAATACGCCTCAACATACCATTAATCGCAACTTGTCTCGTAGCTCTCGGAAGCACGAACGCGTGGGCTGCCAGCGAGGCGTGTAGTACTGAATGTCAGCCAAATTACGATAGTGCCCACGGAATTTGTAAAGACCCAAAAACAGCCGGAACGTGTGAAGATAGGGCTAAATCTATCAGAAATCTTTGTATGTCGGAGTGCGAAGTAAAAGAACTCACAAAAAAAATAGAAGAACTCCAAAAAGACTTAGAAGAATGCAAAAGCCCGACTGTTAAACCAAACATAAAGTTTAAAGGCGTGACCGGAGATAAGGACTAGACCGATTGCCAAACCCTAAGAAATAAAGGTAAATGGCTAATCCCAATACATATGCTTACTTTTTTCTTCTAAAAATTTAATTGCCCCTTGGTGGTCCTGTGCTGCAGCTAGTTTCATCCAATCGATGCCTTGAAGATAACCAGGTTCAGGTGGGGAGCCTTCAAAACGAGCCGGAAGGCCCTCAAAGTAAATGAGCCCAAGGTGATATTGTGCGTCTGCAAAACCTTGCTCAGCGGCCTTCCTATAATATTCCATAGCCTTTTCTAAATTCTTCTGATCGGCTGGCCCCTGATCATAAATGAGCCCTGCTAGATTGTTTTGCGCTAAGGCATCGCCCTGATCGGCAGCTTTCGTATACCACTTTATTGCCTTATCTAGATCCCTTTCAGGGCCTTCACCTTCATAGATAAACCCAATATTACATTGTGACCTTGCATCGCCTTGTTCTGCAGCTTTCATAAACCAGTCCAAGGCCTTAAGCAGGTTACGCTCGACCCCTTCACCATTTTGATACATACAACCCAGGCGAAACTGGCTCTCGACTTCTCCCTGTTCAGCGGCCTTTGTATACCAATGGATGCCTCTAGTTAGATCCTGTGGCAAACCATCGCCACGGGCATACATAGCGCCAAGCTCAAGTTGCGCCCTTGCATCGCCTTTCTCAGCAGCCTTTGTAAACCATTCAAGTGCTTTATGAGAATCCTGTTGGACACTATCGCCATACAGATACTTTAACCCAAGATTAAACTGGTTTTCCGCATTACCATCATCCTCTGCCGTTCTTATTAACTCATTTTTTTGTGAGTTAGAACCAACAAGCTTAACTATGATTATGACGAGTGCTGCAATTATTAATATCGATAAAGAACTATACAAAATGAAATCCATATGAACGCCTCGCCTTACTGTTTTCAGAAATGTTGAATGCCTGTTCCATAGCTATAATGTGATTAAATGTTCTTTTCAAGGTCTTTTCACACTTATTATCAGCTGTCGATTGCCTTAGTTAATTTGCATTTAGCATTTATTCCAAAAAACTGTTAGATCTGGGATAGAGGAAGCAAGGTCAACAAAATCCCTTAATCAAAATCCACTAAAAACGGGCCGAAGCAGCCTCATGTACCGATAATACATGATAAGGGGATGAAAATGCATTTGCATTGGGCACTTTTTGTCAATTTCAAAACATGTTCGAATTAAAGATTTTTCATAATTATCCACGAACAAAGCTCAAAGCAGCCCAAAGCAACATAATATGAAATAAGAGGAAGGTCATGCTGAAAAGTCCAATAACAACAGATATTATCCTAGATGCAATACTTTTTACACCAAAGATGCCAGATAGAATATCTCTGTCAAATAATCCAATCAATGCCCAATTTACAGCACCAACTACCGTTAAAAAAAGGGCTGTAAAAAAGTACTTGCCCAGCTCCGAACCCCATAAAATAGGTATCCAGAACCTGCTAAACCAAAGTATCAGTATAATGATGGATGATCCTAATAATACAAACGTGAGTCTAGAAGCAAAACTCCTCTTACCGAAGATCTTAGAAACCAGATCCATATTAAAGAATCCAACAGCTAAGTAGTTTATCGCCCCTAATAATAGGCCGACAGTGGAAGCCACTAGCAAAGTTCCTAAAATGAAAAATATGAGCTCCATACTTTTACCTCTATATCACTTGGCCACTGTAAGCGTCAATTGAACCCCATCTTCTGTCGTAAGTTAAATAGGCCAGACTGTACTCAGTGTTTTCAATTAACTAGCACAAATGCTATCATGAATGTAATGTTTATTATAGTATTATTTTGAATAATAAGCATTATTTATAATGACGTCTTAGTTGGCAGTATTCTGTAAATCCGAAAGTCATTCTCTTGACCACCCCGTCCCGAATCCAGGCAGATCTGGGATAGTGAAGATGGAATGAAAAGCATACCTCTTTCATATCAATAAAAAATTGGTCAGAAACTGTCCCATGTCCCACAAAGACATGAATTTGGTACTTGTTCTCTAAACTAGCCTCGATGATCTGTGTTTGCCGATAATACACTGTTAATCCAATCAACGGTGTCCTGTCTAAAACAAACATATGTACTGCCGAAAACTTTCTTTTCTTCTTTTAAAGATTTTATTATTTCAGCGTTTCTTTTTGTCCAGATTTTTTCATAGTTCTTACTTACAAGATGCTTATCGAAAATAGTTTTCAGGTAATCTGGTAAAGGGCTGTCTTCCATAAAAATGGTTGGAAACACATAAGCGGCCGCTATGGTATTAACAATAGGCAAGGAACCTGCATAATAGTTTGCTGCCAATGCACCAAGGCTGACGGTTACTGATGACAATACCATTATAGCCTTAAAAGCGTAGGGCCTTACATCTAAGAATTTATGATATTTGTCATAAAACTCCTGCTCAGCTTCTATAAAGTGCTTAGGGCCATGGCTTGCTACGCCTATTATATCACCCGCGCTATCAAATAATGGACCGCCGCTATCTCCATTCAAAATCCTTACATTTCTAGATGTTATTCTTATAGTCGGGTACTCTCTGCTATCAGAGTATGTTTTTGCTTTATCTTTGTTTAAAGACATAAAATAGTCTCTATTGATTGTAAATTTTTCATCTACTGGAGGCTTGATGTGGTTTCTGAATCTCAATTGCGGAGTTGTCTGGTGTAAATCATCCAGCTCAGCAAATACTCGCGCGCCCTCACTGATCACACGACCGTTGCCATATCCCATGACAGATACTTCAGAGATATCATCTCCTTCACTGCTGGCTTTTACGGTTCTGAATTTAGCTAAACCTTCAAATTTGCTTTTTAGAATTATCAGAGCAATATCTTCGTGACCATCTTCAAATAGCTCAACCTTATCAACCAGAAGTGTTTGATTTTGTATTTTTATGAACATTTGTCCTACCGACTGAATTGAGTCTTGATATGATTCTGGGTAAATTTTATAACCATTATTATCTAATGGCGTCGCAGAACAAACTACATGTCGTGCCGTCATAACAACATTGGGTGACAGGAAAACGCCAGTACCAGATGCGGCTTTATCGCCATTCAACTCAACCAAACATACGTCCGGATGTATTTTCTGGCCATCTCGAAGTTCTTCTATCGTGACAGGCGTGCCATCTTCGTGAAAAAAGGTAATGGCGTACGATGATGTGCTAAGAGAGAGAAAGCACAATAGGGTGGCAAATATTTTATTCATAACAATTAAATCCTTTTATAAAACTACAATAAGAAATCACCTATCAATGATTTCTAATCAATAGTTATAATGTGTAAGTTAATAAACATCAAGTATATTAATCACATTTCATGGATCATACATTTTTATGCTGATCTAAATTCGAATCTCTACTCGAAGTAATTTTAAGAGATATGCTAGTCTTGTCTGTAAACCAGGTAGATATGGGACATAAGAAAATCTGTGGCCGGGGCTTCTATGGGATCTGACGATATACGCCTGAACGTGTCCCAGAACCTATCCCAATTGCTCTTGTCCCAAAACTGGCTATGCATTTAGGTTTTTGGGGTATTTTATATGACAATGCGGACAAGAAAACTTTGCATGCTCTTCTAGGCAGGTACCGCTCTTATTTTCCATGTTACGTAAGTCGCAGCACTTAAAATTCCTGCGATCTAACTTTTAAGCCGCCTTGAGCAGCTTATCCGATGCTGTCTCGATGCGGGTTTCCAGCAAGTGCATGAACTCATCGCTGCTTAGGCCGGTGGGCATGGGGGGAGGAATTCTAGGGTGATTTCGCCGGGCCATTTGATCCAGCTTCGGCGGCCCCAGAAAAGGCCTGAGTTGAGGGCGACGGGGATGACAGGGCAATTGAAATCTTTGTAGAGAGACAGCACGCCTTTTTGATAGGGTTTGGGATCATCTGGTGTGGTGCGGGTGCCCTCGGGGAAGATAATTATTTTGCGGTCTTGGTTGACTATCTTATGGGCTTGTTCACGCAGGTCGAGGATCGCTTTGCGGCCCCGGTTGCGGTCGATGGAAATCATGCCCAACTTGCGGATAAAGGTCCCATAAATGGGCACCTTGGTTAGCTCATGTTTGAGAACGTAGGAGCAGTCGGGATAAAGGGTCGAAAACACGATCGTATCCCAGGCGGATTGATGTTTGCTGGCAAGCACACAAGCGCCCGCGGGTACGTTTTCGAGGCCGATGATCTTGTAATCGAGGCCGCAGATAACCCTGGAAAACCATAGGGCAATGGTACTGCAGATCTTAGATAGGTAATAGGGCGGCGTTTTGAATAGTAACGCCGGTATGTTGAGGACCATCAACAAGGGCAGCACCGTAAAGAAAGCCACATTGAACACGGCCGAGCGAACGCCCGCCAGCCATAACGGTACGCCCGAAGGATGAGGTGCGGGACCCGTTATAGGGTCCTCGCGATTTCTTCGATTTCGAAACATTCGATTTTATCACCCTCTTTGATGTCATGGTAATTTTCGAACGCCATACCACATTCAAAGCCTTCTTTCACTTCCTTCACTTCATCCTTGAAGCGACGTAGGGTCTTGAGGGTACCCTCGTGGATAACAACGTCCTCACGGAGCAATCTGACCTTGGCGCCGCGCTTGACGATGCCTTCGGTGATCATACAGCCTGCAACCTTGCCAACCTTGGTAATGTTATAAATCTGACGGATTTCCGCCTGACCCAAATACTTCTCACGTAAGGTCGGTGAAAGCATACCCGTAAGAGCTGCCTTCACATCGTCGATCACATCGTAAATGATGGAATAATAACGGATGGATACATTGTCCCGTCGCGCCAGATCACGGGCTTGTGGATTGGCACGGACGTTAAAGCCGATGATAAGACCGTTGGACGCAGCCGCCAGAATCACATCGCGTTCCGTAATACCGCCCACGCCTGAGTGCAGGACGCGAACGTTAATTTCATTGCTGTTAAACTTGCTGAGACTGCTCACCAAGGCTTCCACGGAACCACCCACGTCACCTTTGATAACCACGGCAAGTTCTTTCATGTCCTTGTTGGACTGTTGTGCAAACATGTCTTCCAGAGACATCTTTGAACGCGCTGCCTGTAGGGTCTTATCTCGGTGTGCACGATACTGGGCAATTTCACGGGCGCGAGCTTCGTTGTTCACCACGTGGAAGTCATCTCCAGCCGATGGGGTGTCATTAAAGCCGAGCACCTCAACGGGCATGGAAGGTCCAGCCGTTTCAACATTGGTGCCATGCTCGTCCACCAGGGCACGCACTTTACCAACTTGCGCACCGGCTACGAATACGTCACCCACATGGAGTGTGCCGTGTTGTACCAAGACTGTCGCGATAGAACCACGACCTTTTTCCATCTTGGCTTCAATAACCGTACCCTGGGCAGCCCGATTTGGGTTTGCTTTCAGCTCGAGTATTTCCGCCTGGATCAGTACGGTCTCTAACAGTTTGTCGATGTTGAGCTTCTGCTTTGCAGATATTTCCACATCCATGACATCACCGCCCATGCTTTCCACAACAATGTCATGGCTCAGCAATTCAGTGCGAACGCGATTCGGGTCAGCACCGGGTTTATCAATCTTGTTGATGGCGACGATCATCGGAACACCAGCAGCCTTAACGTGGCTGATAGCTTCGACGGTTTGCTCTTTAATGCCGTCGTCGGCAGCAACTACCAAAATAACGATGTCTGTCACCTTCGCACCGCGCGCACGCATTTCTGTAAACGCTGAGTGACCCGGTGTGTCGATGAAGGTGATGGCATGGTCGTTACCAGGCAAATGTACCTGATAAGCACCAATATGCTGGGTAATACCGCCAGCCTCTTTGGCGACCACATCTGTGGTACGGATTGCATCCAGAAGCGATGTCTTACCATGGTCAACGTGACCCATAACGGTCACGACTGGCGCACGGGAAAGGAGGGTGTCGTGGGTGTCCTTTTCAGTGCCCAGACCCAGTTCCACGTCGGACTCAGAAACACGTTTTACAGTGTGACCGAACTCTTCAACCACCAGCTCAGCAGTGTCTGCGTCGAGGGGCTGATTGATTGTTGCCATCACACCCATTTTCATGAGGGCTTTGATCACTTCTGCGGTCCGAACAGCCATACGGTTGGCCAATTCTTGCACGGAAATGGTCTCAGGAATCGTCACTTCACGAACGACCTTTTTAGGCTCGAATGCTTGGACGTTGGATTTCTTTCTTTCTTTTTCACGCGCGCGTCGTGCGGCGGCCTGGCTACGGGTACGGTGTCCGAACTCTTCGTCGTCTTCGCTTACAATCAGCGCTTTTTCAAGGGTCAGCTTTGCTTCGCGGCGGACGACAATGTCTTTCTTCTCAACCTTGGCCTTAACGGCTTCGTGTTTGACTTTTTTCTTCGAGACGCCGTGTTCATCAAACTCATCTTCTTCGTCTGCAACAGGCTTTTTCACAAATTCAGGAGCAACCGAAACCGGGGCCGGAGCTTCTGTGGCTGTGATTTCAGGCTCGATACCTTCTTCAACCGCAGTCTCTTCAGCTTCCACAGCTGTTTCCGCCGCTAAGGCTTCTTCTTCCGCTTTACGTTTTTCTTCCTCAATAGCACGGAGAGCCGCTTCTTCAGCGTCTTTTCTTGCCTGCTCATCGGCGAGCTTACTACGCTCAGCCTCCGCTTTAACAGCGTTCAGTCGAGCGTGCCATTCCTTTTCCGTCAATCCTTTAGGGACCGCGGCCATGGCCTGGTTTATCTTGGCTGTTGTCGCATCCATATGCTCTTCGTGAGGCTTTTTAATGATGCGCTTCTTTTTGACTTCGACCTGCACTTGCTTAGAGCGGCCATGAGAGAAGTTTTGCCGAACCTGACCGGCTCCGACTTTCGCTGGATCTAATTTGGTAGAAAGACTTAGCGTCTTCTTGCCATTATCGTTTTTATCATCACTCATGTATCTACGCTCTCAATTCTCTATAATCTCACCAGGCCACCAAAAAGGTGGCCCTTGTAAGATTGTTGCAGGCCCGGGGCCTACTCCTCTATTTCTTGGACTTCATCGGTAATAGGCTTGTGGTCATCTTCGAACCAGTGCGCACGGGCTGACATGATCATACCATTTGCCTCATCCAAAGTTAAATCACAATCGACAAGCAATTCAATAGCTTCATCGCCTGCCAGATCCGCAAAGTCATCCAAGGTCTTGATGTTGTTTTCGCCAAGAATGCTGAGCATCTTAGGCGTCAGACCCTCCAAGGCCGCAAGTTCTTCCGACACGCCGAGATCTTTGTAATGCTCGGTGTCCGTCTTTTCTTGCTCGTCCAGGAAGTCCCGAGCACGTTTTTGTAGCTCAGAAGCAACATCTTCATCAAAGCCTTCAATGGATGTTAACTCATCTTGCTCCACATAGGCAATTTCTTCTACAGAAGAAAATCCTTCTGTTGCCAGCAGGCGGGCGATAACTTCGTCCACATCCAAGGCTTTGGTAAAGAGGGCGACCAAGCTCTCCATCTGATTTGTCCGACGCTCAGAATCGCTGGTTTCGGTGCTGATATCAATCTGCCAGCCCGTCAGTTGTGCGGCAAGGCGCACGTTCTGGCCGCGGCGACCGATTGCCAAGCTCTGTTGATCATCGGGAACAATCACCTGAATGCGGTTTTCCTCTTCCTCGACCACAACCCTTGATACCTCAGCTGGCGCCAGAGCGTTGACTGTGAAGGTAGCAATGTCACTGGACCATAGGATAATATCAATCTTTTCGCCTTGCATTTCGCCGACGACTGCTTGAACACGGCTGCCCCGCATACCGACGCAGGCACCCACTGGATCCAGGCTGGAATCATGGCTGTATACGGCGATCTTCGCACGGCTACCAGGATCCCGGGCAGCAGACTTAATCTCAATTACGCCATCATAAATCTCAGGCACTTCACCCTTGAACAGCTCCACCATAAATTGGGGATGGGTTCTGGACAAGAAGATCTGGGATCCGTGAGCCTCATTGCGAACATCCATAATCAAGGCACGGATACGATCACCCACTTTAATGGTTTCCCGTGGGATTGTCTCTTCACGGCGCAGCAAACCTTCTGCACGTCCCAGGTCCACAAACACGTTACCAAACTCAACGCGCTTGACCAAACCATTGATAAGCTCGCCCTGGCGATTCTTGTATTCCTTGAACTGGCGCTCGCGCTCGGCTTCTCGGACCTTCTGAATGATCACTTGGCGGGCCGTTTGGGCAGCCACGCGACCAAAATCAATGGGCGGCAACGCATCGATGATAAACTCGCCAATCTCAACGTTCGCCTTAATTTTTCTGGCATCATCCAGCATCAGCTGTGTCATTTCATCTTCAACGGTTTCCACAACCTCACGATAGCGGGAGAGATCAATTTCACCTGAGGACCTATCGATGTGTGCTCGGATATCATGCTCATAGCCATACTTCGTACGGCCGGCTTTTTGTATGGCCATTTCCATGGCTACAATTACTTCTTCTCGCTCGATTCCCTTTTCGCGAGCAACTGTATCCGCGATATGCAGCAACTCTTGTGAATGTATCATCATTGTTGGTTCTCTCCTTAAAAGTCTAAATCAGGAACTAATCGTGCCTTCTTTATCTCTGAATACTCAAACTCTACGTTTGTGCTTTCTTTTGCATCGGTCGTTGACAGCACAAATTTATTTTCGTCAACGTCCCGTAATATACCGGAAAACCGCTTTCTGCCGTCCTTGACGACATAAGTTTCCAGTTTTATCTCACTTCCCTCAAAGCGTTTATAATCCTCGCGCTTGACCAAGGGCCTATCCAAGCCCGGCGAGGTCACTTCAAGGGAGTAGGCCCCTTGTATGGGATCGTCCACATCCAGAAACGCTGACGCTTCACGGCTCGCTCTCACGCAGTCCTGCATTTTCACAGCATCGCCATCCAGGCGCTCAATCATGAGCTCCAAGACCTTACGTTGGGAGCCAGAAATCTGCACCCGCACGATGGACAAACCAAGCTCCTGAAAGGGCGCAGTCAGCATCGCTTCAATTTTTTGTTCAACACTCATTGGTATTCTATCAATCCATGGAAACCCTAACCTATGGAAAAGGCGAGCCTATCATAGCCCGCCACCGCAGATTAGTCACTATTTAAGCCCAATAATACTCATTAATTCTTACATTGCAAGAATTTTATGATATAGGGTATACTAACGGTTGCATAAGGAGAGTCTTAAGTGGGCGGCATTGCACTTCGAACATGGTTCAAAGGTAACCATATAGGAACAGACAGTTTTGGCAACAAGTACTATGAGGAACGATTCTTTTTCGGTCGTCCCTCGGACAGGAAGCCAAAGCGCTGGGTGGTCTACCATGGCCTGGTGGAAGCTTCTAAGGTCCCTGCTGATTGGCATGCTTGGCTGCACTTTACCAGCAATGAGACGCCTGAACAAGCCAAACCTGTTGAATATAGTTGGATGAAACCCCATATGCCGAACCTGACTGGAACAAAGGAGGCCTACGAGCCCCCCGTAAACCGTGCAGCTACCTATTACCAGGCGTGGCAGCCTGGCCATAAAGAATAGTATGAGGAGTTAAGAGTATGAGACACAACGTCATCGAAACAATAATGGGATTCTTTGTCCTATCTATCGCAGGTTTTTTTCTCACGTTTGCTTACCTGAGCAGCCAGCTGGATACTACCGATGGTTATAGTCTATCGGCGAAATTTGCTCGCATTGATGGCGTGCAGGTAGGTTCCGATGTGCGCTTGAGTGGCGTGGCTGTGGGTAAGGTTTCCGATGTGAAAATTGATCCGGAAACCTATCAAGCAGTCCTGAAAATGGACGTGCAGCGTAGCATTCAACTTCCCAAAGACAGCTCCGCAGAGATTCTGAGCAGTGGATTGTTAGGCTCAAAATATATTGCCCTGGTCCCCGGTGGCGATGATGCTTTCCTCAAAGCAGGAGATGAAATCAGTTTCACCCAGGCTGCGGTTAGCTTAGAGGCCATGATCGGCCAGGTTATATTCAGCAAAAAAGATAAAAAGGACGAAGAGAATAAGAAATGAGGTTTTTCGCAACCCTGGCACTCTTTTTGACCTGTTCTTTGGCCCATGCGGAGGAAGCTGCACTGCATGTAGTAACGCCTGGTAAAGAAGAGGTTCTGCACCCAACGTCCAACTGGATTGAATCCGATAAGGTTGTCCTGCAGGGGCTGGACAAGATCAGCGCTCGGGTTTTTACCACTGAGGTTTTCGTTAACCAAAAGATCCATTTCGGCAGCCTTGAAATTTACGTGCGCAGCGCTAGTCGCTCACCCCCCGAAGATAAGCCTGAATCCGTTGCCTTCCTTGAGATTTTCGATAACAAGTCCGGCCAGCAACGGCAAAAAGTGTTTTCCGGTTGGATGTTTTCTTCCAACCCCGCCTTATCTGCCCTTGAGCACCCCGTGTACGATATATGGGTGAAAGAGGTATCCTTTATACCGCCGGCCGCAGAAGCACCGCTGCCAACACCAAATCCTGTGGCTGCAGAAGATAAGAAAGAGACCAAAGAGGAAGAGCAAGACAATTCAGATGATTCTGATGATGATGTGGACGAAGATGTCGTTGTGTCAGATGATTCCGATGAACCTGACGACTCGGTGGTTGTCGTCGATGCCGATGATACGGACGACGGTATTGAAGATTAGTTTTGTGCGGGTTTATTTCTAGTGTTGCAGCTGAGTAATGTGTTAGTCGACCTCGCCAACGAGATCCCAGCCGCGTCGTTAAAGCTCGCCTATGAGAAGCTTAGCCAGGCCTATCGTACGGACGGCAAAATCGTTTTAAACTCTCCAGCCATGCAACTAGCATACCTACAAGCACGCATGCCGGCTACCGTTGGTGTGCTGACGCGTGTATTGCGGCACCTTCCCATTACCAAAATTCAAGCCCTATTGGACCTAGGCTCCGGTCCGGGCAGCGTGCTGTGGGCTGCCCATGAGGCTGGCCTGGGGATAGACCAGGCCACGTGTATCGACCAGTCTGCGGGTCTGTTAAATTTCGGGCAAAAGCTGCTCCAGCTATCGGATATGACGTGTGAAGTGACGTGGCATCAAGCTGACATACTTCGTTATAAGACCGATACATCACCTGATCTTGTAACTATGTCATACGTGCTGAACGAATTGGACCAGGACGGGCAAAAGCAGGTCTTGCAGAAAGCCTGGGAAGTCACGCGAGAGTTTGTGGTTTTGGTTGAGCCTGGCACACCCAAAGGGTTCTCAAACATCCGCCAGGCCCGAGATTATTTAATTCAGCAGGGCGCCCACATTGTTGCTCCCTGCACCCACGAACGAGCTTGTCCTATGGCAGGGGATGACTGGTGCCACTTTAGCGTGCGGGTCCAAAGATCTAAGGCGCATAAGGATATCAAAGGCACGCTTCCTTATGAGGATGAAAAATATAGCTATCTGGTAGTTTCAAAGTCTCCCATTGATAACCGCCCAAGTGCCCGCATCGTCAAGCGCCCCCTCACATCTACCGGCTTGGTCGAGCTGGAGCTCTGTGACCAGAATGGTCTGTCCCGCGTTAAAGTTTCGAAACGTCAAAAAGAGCTATATAAACAAGCCCGCAAAGCTGAGTGGGGTGATGGGTGGTAGAATAATGCAAATTGAGGCGTCACTAGCGTGACAGAGATCTAGTGGGGCTTTGCCCCACACCCCAGGATATTTATAGAAAGCCTAGAGTCTTTGTCTAATGCTGCAATCAACTGGATAATACTAGGCTTTCCTTAAATATCCCGGGGCGTGGGGCAGAGCCCCACCTAATTTGATTCTAGCCCCAACGGCCACCAGCTTTACGCCGCCTTCTTCTCGGCCTCTTCTTTGTGTGCCTTTAGGAAATTTTCTAGCCAGTGGATGTCATAATTTCCGGAGATGATATCCGGTTCATTGACCAGGCGCTTGTGCAGGGGAATTGTGGTTTCAATACCCAGGATGACGAATTCGTCCAGGCTTCTTCTCAGGCGTTGGATACAGTCTTCTCGGGTCTTGCCGTAAACAATTAGCTTGGCGATTAGGCTGTCGTAATAGGGTGGAATCTGATAGCCCGAATAAATGGCACTGTCGATGCGTACCCCGGGTCCCCCTGGGGGGTGATAGGTCGTGATCATTCCAGGGCTTGGCACAAACGTCTCGGGATGCTCCGCGTTGATGCGGCATTCGATGGCGTGGCCTTGAATTTTGATGTCTTCTTGTTTGTAGGAAAGCTTATGGCCCATGGCGATGAGGATCTGCTCACGAACGATATCCACACCGGTGACCGCTTCCGTAATAGGATGCTCAACCTGGACACGGGTGTTCATCTCGATAAAGTAGAACTTACCGTCTTCCCAGAGAAACTCTAGCGTACCCGCACCGCGATAGCCAAGCTTGGCAATGGCGCGCGAAACGATTCCGCCTAGCTCTTCACGAGACGCATCATCGAGCACCGGTGAGGGTGCTTCTTCAAAAATCTTCTGGTGGCGACGTTGGATCGAGCAATCCCGTTCACCTAAGTGAATCACGTTGCCGTGGGTGTCCGCAAGGATCTGAATCTCGATGTGGCGGGGCTTGCCCAGATATTTCTCAAAATACACCATATCATTGCCAAAGTTGGCTTTGGCTTCATTACGGGCAATACGAAATGCTTCTTCCAGGTCCTTTTCTTGACGGACCACTTGCATGCCTTTACCGCCGCCGCCGCTTGTAGCCTTAATAATGATCGGATAACCGATCTCTTTTGCTACGCGCTTGGCCTCAATGCTATCATTGACAGCACCATCGGAGCCAGGAACCACGGGAATGCCCAGGCTTTTAACAGTTTCCTTGGCGGTGATTTTGTCGCCCATGATATTAATGTGATGAGCCGTTGGACCAATAAAGGTCAAGCCGTGTGCTTCGCTCATAGCTACGAAATCAGCATTTTCCGACAGGAAACCATAGCCAGGATGAATAGCATCGGCGCCCGATACGTGGGCGGCGGAAAGAATTGAGGGAATGTTCAGATAACTATCTTTAGCCGAATTGGGCCCAATACAAACGCTTTCGTCAGCCAGAACCACATGCTTGGCCTTGGCGTCAGCAGTGGAGTGCACCGCAACGGTCTGCAGGCCCAGCTCTTTACAAGCACGATGTATACGCAGCGCAATTTCGCCGCGGTTAGCAATGAGAACTTTCTTCATTATACCCTCACTCAACAATCATGAGTAGTTCATCAAATTCCACCGGGTGTCCATTTTGGTACATAATCTTCTTAACCGTGCCGGACCTTGGTGCCTTAATCGGGTTCATCACCTTCATCGCCTCAATGATCAGCAAGGTCTGGCCTTCCGTCACCTTATCGCCTTCTTTTACGAAAGGCGGCGAAGCAGGATCTGAGGACGCGTATGCGTTACCCACCATAGGAGACTTAATTGCACCGGGATGTTTAGTGAAATCTTCCACAACACTCAATGGAGTCACGGCCGTTGGTGCAGACTGGGTCTGCCCAGGCGCGGAATAGTAGGTAGGCGCGATCACCGTTTCTTGACGGTGACGAACGACACGAATGCGGTGGTCGTTTACTTCATATTCAATTTCGTTCAAGTCAGTTTCGTTCAAAAGCTCGGCCAGCTGTCTTACCAGCTCAGCATCAAAAGTAAACTTATCTGCCATGTATCTGTCTCTATATTTTTAATATTATCTTCGCCAGTTATACCAACTTCACCCATAAACGCAAGTGTTGTGTGAAGGTGGTATAACTATCTGTCTTGGCAACGACCCAAAAGCCGTTTATTCTTATATAAAATCACCGGGAGAGCAACAATGAACCAGACAGCCACACAATTTGCACCACAGACAGAGGTATACGACAACCCCATCGGGACAGATGGCTTCGAGTTTGTTGAGTTCGCAGCCGCGGACCCGTCTGCGTTGCAGGGCATCTTCGACAAGCTTGGTTTTACGCCTGTTGGTCGCCATAAAAAACTAAATGTAATGCTCTATCGCCAAGGGGATCTCAATTTTCTAATCAATGGCGAGCCCGGCAGTTTTGCCGCTCAGTTCACCAGCCTGCATGGCCCTTGCGCTTGCGCTATGGGTTTTCGCGTGAAGGATGCAAAGTTAGCCTTTCAAAAATTGATTGATCGCGGGGCGGAACCCTATACGGGAACGAACCTTACTTTCAACGCTCCTGCCATATATGGTATCGGAGGTAGCATTATTTACCTCATTGATGACTACGCCGATCACAAAGCCTATGCCCAGGACTTTGAGCCTCTCTCGGTTCAGTCCAGCGGTGATGTCGGTTTTACCTATCTTGATCACCTGACCCACAACGTCCATCAGGGGAATATGGATAAATGGGCAGAATTTTATGTGAAGCTGTTTAACTTCCGTGAAATTCGCTATTTCGATATCAAGGGCCAACAAACAGGTCTGGTGTCACGGGCCATGACGAGTCCGTGCAACAAGATCCGCATTCCCATTAACGAGGGAACAGAAAAAGAATCCCAGATCGAGGAATATTTGCGTGAGTATAACGGTGAGGGCATCCAGCACATCGCCTTTGGCACCGACGACATCTATAAAACCGTCGAGACACTACGTGAGTCGGGCATCGGCTTTCTCGAGTTTCCTGACACGTATTATGAGATGCTAGAGACTCGTATGCCAGGCCACGGAGAGGACATGACCCGTCTGCAGAAAAACCGCATCCTGATCGATGGAGAAATGGACAAACCTGGCAAGCCGCTGTTGCTACAGATTTTCACGAACACGGTCATCGGACCGATTTTCTTTGAAATCATCCAACGCAAAGGTCATCAGGGTTTTGGCGAAGGGAACTTTCAAGCGTTGTTTGAGGCCATGGAGTTGGACCAGGTCCGCAGGGGTGTGTTATAGGGGATTCAGAAACAGGTCTACGGTGTGGAGATTGGCTGATTAACCAGGTCTATGTAGAGGCATGTCAGAGACAATTTCCGACCAAGGCAGGTGATCCGAATTCATGAAACCAATGCAAGCTATTGCGTGATGACCACCAATCTGATCCGATACATCCTCATCCACAAAGGAATCAAAAAGCGTGGGGCCAGAAAATGTAGGAAGTAAGATTTGCCTGTTTAATAATTCCTCTTTGATCTTGTCGAGTGTGAAAGGTTCTTTCGGAATTCCAAGTGGATTTGAAACGCTACTTTTTAATTGCTCGTAATCATATCGCAGACTCAATACTCGCGAGCTGGAAGGACGTGAGTTGCTTCCATCGGTGTCTATTTCAGGAAGGCTTGCCCAGGCTGTTGAATTGCCTGCCAGAAGGATCAGTAAGAGGTTCAGGTTGTAGCTTTTCATTTCCAAGTCCGCCGATTCATCCAGGGATCGTGCGTCGTTAGTATAAATCAGAACCTGGCCCTTTGCTATAGTCCAGGGATTAAATAGCAAAACACACCCCAAGCGCCGCCCCCGCCCCTTCAGGGGCTGCTGGGAGAGTCTGAGATGTGTTTTTGATTATCAACAGACAATAAGAATCAAGTACTTTGCGGTGTGTTATATTCTTCCAATCAATACAAGGATCAGAATGACTATAAGTACAGTTCCGATAAGTCCACTTGGTCCATATCCCCAATTCATACTATGTCCCCAGGTTGGCAGGCTGCCAATCAAAACGAGAACTAGTATTATCAGTAAAATTGCACCTAACGACATTTTCCATCTCCTACTTTAATAGTTCAATACTAAGCCAAAGACATGCAGTTCGAACGTGTAGCATGATGATGGGCTGCTTACATTGTTATTATACAGATATATTTATTAAAAAAGGATTAACCGCTGAAAAGAATTGTAATCTTCACACCTGAATCTTCCAATATTAAATATATGATGGGCAACAAACCACACCCTCTCGGCTATGCCTGAGGCATGTGATTTAATGCTCAGAGTTAAGATTAACCGATGCCGCCAGAAGCGTGACATCCTGCCAAAACGATTGTGGACAGGGTCATCAGAAATAGGTATATAGAGTTTTTCATAATTTTTCTCCTTATAATGAGAGTATATTCCCTCAATACTATTGTAGAACGCAATGTATTAACAAATTATTGATTTTACATAAAATCACTCACCAAATATTGCAGGGGGAGGCAAGCTGGTGACCTTTTGCTAGCCCTTCTAACATCTTGGCATGTGGTTACGATCTTAAAAATCACTCTTGACAAAATTTTCGAAACTTTCTATTTTTATCGAAAATGAGGTAGATGTTATGACTAGATTTATGATCCCTGAAGCTTTGCGTCCGTGGGCGCTGCTTTCGACTATGGTGTTTTTGGTGTTGTTGATCAACATTGACTACACGGCGGTTAATATTGCTTTGATTCTGATTTCCAAAGATCTGGAAGCAGATCTGAACACACTCCAGTGGCTGCTCAGCGGATATATCTTGGCCTGGTCTTCCGCCGTTGTTGCTGCGGGTAAGCTGGCGGATATCTTTGGTAAGCGTCGGATTTTGCTCTTGGGTATAGCTGTGTTTTCCTTCGCATCCCTTTGGTGCGGGTTAGCACAATCTGAGCCCGTGCTCATTGCTGGACGCCTGGTTCAAGGTCTTGGTGGAGCGCTCTTTGTTCCGCCATTGTACACATTGATTTTCTCGGTGTTTCCAGAAAACAAACAAGGTATGGCCATTGGCGCCTTGGGCGTTGGTGTCGGCATCGGTCTTGCCGCGGGTCCTACTTTTGGTGGTGCCTTGCTAGAGGTTCTGAGCTGGCGGTGGATTTTCCTGATCAACGTACCCTTATGTTTGCTCACGCTTGTGGTCACTCTTTTGTGTACAGAAAAGGAGCCGCCACGGGTATCAGAAGAGAAGTTTGATCTGTTGGGAAGCGTGCTTCTAGGCTCAGCGCTCATGACCATTGTTTATGGTATTAATGAGATGGAAAACTGGGGCCTGACATCACTTACTGTATGGTCGGTGATAGGCGTGGGTGTATTGATGCTGCTTACCTTCATATGGACCTCTCACAACAAGCCCAATAAGCTGATTCCCGAAGGTTTGTTCTACAACAAAGCCTTTATGGGCTGCGTTATCGGATACACCGCGGTGGAACTGGTGTTCTCTGCCATACTGGTGACAATTGGGCTGTATCTGCAAAATGTTCTCGGTTATTCGGCTTACGAAAGCGGCCTTATCTTTCTGCCCATGACCCTTACCTTTGGGTTGCTGTCACCATTTGGGGGCAAGATGGTGGATCGCATGGATGCACGCATTCCTACGTGTCTGGGGCTTATCTTCCTGTTGCTTGGAACTTGCCTAGCGCTGTTCTTTACGACCCATGGGAATCTGACCTTCATCTGCATAACCCTGGCGCTTGTAGGTATCGGCCTGGGTATATCTTTGCCATCTTTCAACGCGGCGATGATGAAGACAGTGGATCACACTGTCCTCAGCACGGCTTCAGGCGTCTTCGTGATGTTTGCAACGCTCGGAGGTAGTTTGGGCGTTGTCTTTAGCACCAGTCTCTTGGTCGGCCTGGGAGAGCCCGTTCTGACCAGTTTGACCCAGGTAAATCATATGGATCTTTCAAGTGTACAGCTGGAAAACCTGATGGCAGTGTTTGGCAGTGCTTATAGAGAGCTTGACCTACTGGTAGGTATGAATGTGGACTTGGCCGTAAAGCTCATGAATGAGTCGTTCGTTCAAGCGAATTGGTGGAACATGCTGATCTCGACGGTCTTGACCGCATTCTCCCTGATCGTGGCATTCCTGTTGATTAAGATCCCTAAAAGACAAGGCAGTGCATGAGCAGTTTAAGCCAACAATGCTATGAAATGATCGAGACTAAGATCCTTAGCGGGGAATATGGTCCCGGTGAAAAGCTAGGCATGGAGAGGCTCAAACAGGATCTCGGTGTGGGGCTTAGCCCCATCCGGGAGGCACTGTCTAAAATGGTCAGCTCTGGCCTTGTAGTCTTGGATAAAAACAAGGGCTTCAGCGTGGTCCGCTTGACGCAGAAGAGTGTGCGAGATCTGTCGTTGACCTACGCGCTCATAGAAACCATAGCTCTTGAGCAGGCCATCAAAAACGGTGGAGAAGAATGGGAAGCCAATATAGCTGCAAAGTACTATCGGCTTGCCAAAATGGAGTTGTCGGATGGCCCAATATCCTGGGCAGAGTGGTTGCCACTGAATACCGCATTTCACAAAGCATTGGTGGAAGGCTGTGGCTCGCCGGCGTTAATGGAGATTCGTGATTCCTTGATCACACGCCTACAGCTGTATTTCCGAATGCTCTTTGCCTTGCCCGACTGGGTTGAGGTCAACCATCAAGAGCATAAAGACCTGGCGGATGCAGTCATGGCAAGAGATTTTGAAAACACCAGTCGCATCATGAAACAACACATTTTAAGCTCATTGGATGATACCATCCACAAACTTAATCTTCCTGAAGAGTAGTAACAACTCACCTAGCACGTCAGCTACGTGTGAAAACCTGCGCTCCGGTGCTCGGCTTTCACACGTAGCTAACGCACTATCTGAGTTGTTAAGAAAGAAGGTAAATGTTTATAATTAATCAGGCAATGCAACCCGTTCTGCCTTCGGAAACTGGTTGCGAAAGAAGGTGGACTGCCGTTTGATATATTGCCGAGTGGCCGTCACCGCCAGCTCTCGCGCTTGGTCGAGGGTAAATTCATTACTGGTATAAGCCGCCAGCTCACGCACGCCTAAGGCTCTCATGACGGGCAAATCGGGATGATACGACTTTTCTAGGAGTGCTTGAACTTCTTCAATGGCGCCCATCTCGAGCATTTGATCAAACCTGAGGGTGGCTCTGCGATGCAGGCTCTCGCGGGACCGTTCTACAACCAGCATCTCGCATTCTAGCCCTGGGTCAACGGGCGGATTGCTTTGCCACTCAAAGATCGAAGTTCCCGTGGACAGTTTCACCTCGTAAGCCCGCACTAAACGCTGTTGATCCGATGGATTAAGGCGATCCTGAACCAGGGGATCTAATTCTAGAACCCTGCGGTAAAATGCCTCAGCGCCCCCTTCTGCGAATAAATCTCGAGCCGCTTGCCGGATTTCGGGCTCCACGTCTGGGATGTAGGCCAAACCTCGGGTCAGGGCGAGAAAATAGAGGCCTGTGCCGCCCACAAGGATGGGTTTGAGGTTCATTGCTTCACAGTGTTTCAATTGCTCTAAGGCCATCGAACGCCAACGGGCTGCGGAACATAGGTCATCTCCAGGCAGGACACCATATAGGCTGTGATGGACAGCCCCGCGCTCTTGCAAGCTGGGTTGCGCGGTTAGGATTGGCAACTCCCGATACACTTGCATGCTGTCGCCATTAATAATGGCACCAGCCAGCTTTTCCGCAAGTTCAAGTGCGTAATTTGATTTGCCGCTAGCGGTCGCCCCGCCAATGATCAAGGGTGTATGTTTATGCATTGGTCCTTCAAAATATTGTAGCAATCCCCATGGCTATCATGTTGTAATACGAAAATGTCGAAAGAGTACAGTAAAAGAAATTCCCGGTCCGTCAATGTTGCTCGGCTTGTGTCGCAGGTGGTAAGGCCTGTCATGCGCAAAAGGGGTTTTTATGATGTGGACATCATCGCCGATTGGGAGAACATCGTCGGGCCTCAGTGGGCCAAGATGACCTCGCCCCATAAACTCAACTTTAATGCGCATACACGACGATCAGGCACCCTTCACATACTGGTGGCTCCCGGGGCAAATGTGTTGCTCCTGCACGTGGAACAACAGATCATTGACCGCGTGAATACCCATTTTGGTTTTGAGGCAGTTAACCGCTTGAAGCTTATGCATGGGCATGTGATAGTGCCCGTGACAGCCAAACGAAAGACATCGGCTCAGCAGCCCTTACCGGAAATTGAAGGCGTCAAAGATCCCGATCTGAAGGCGGCGCTTCAGGGTCTGGGACAAAGCCTGGCCGAAGAAAAAGTATAAAAGGCCTAAACTTATGCTAAAATAGGCGGAAAGAGGAACAGTTATGATATCCGTAAAAATCTATAAGCCAGCTAAATCAGCCATGCAATCTGGGCGAGGAAATACCCTCAACTGGGTCCTGCGCTATGACCGAGAAAATAGTCAATATGTTGAACCCATTATGCAATGGACGGCCTCGACCTCGACCAAGTCACAGGTGAGGTTGCTGTTTCCAACCAAAGAAGAAGCCATCAGCTTTGCAGAAAAGAATGGCTGGAAGTATGTAGTTACCGAGCCCCACACTAAACAAATAAAACCAAAAAGCTATACAGACAATTTTATTCGGCCGTAAGTTTAAATACGCGCCGTTAGGTTTTCATTAGTACATTATTAATGTATAAGTACTATCATTTTAAATGAGAAGACTTTTGCTATTAGAAGTCCGGAGGTTTAGTTGAGTGTATTATTGAAGAAAATTACAGTACCCGAGCCCAAGCTCTCCATCAGTGTACCTGCTTTGGGTATATTGTTGGTCGAGGACAATCATCAAGATGCCTATCTTATCCGCAAAACTTTGAACCAAATTGGAAACGTATACTGGGAAGAAGATGTGGATTCAGGTCTGCATGAAGCACTACAAGAAAAGCTGGATCTGATTTTGCTGTCTATGAATCTGCAGGGAATCCCATCCATGGAGCCTTTCCAACAGTTCCTAAAGCAAAATCCAGAGATCCCTATCATATTGCTGTGCGATGCTGAGACGAAGCTCCTAGGAGAGCTAGCAACCCAGCATGGCGCCATGGCTATCCTGGATAAAAACATGTTCGAGAATAGCGATTATCTGATCAAGATGATCACTTCGTTCATGATCAAAGCAAAGTTTATGAAGAACTCAGAAAAGGCGCCTGAGACGCCAGAGAGTGACCCTAACTCGAGCGACTAACCTTGTCGTCAAGCTCCTGATGACTTCCATCACAAAACGGTGGTGTTTTTGTTTGTTTACAGCCACATAAAAATACCTGCTCTGCTTTTTCTGCCACAAAACATAGGGACTTCATCCCCGAACCTTTATGGGTTCCATCGCAAAACGGTTGTGCTTGACTCAAGCCACAGGTGCACCAATAGTAGGATTTGCCTTCCTCGGTCAGAAGTTCATAAGGTGCAGCTTGTGCGCATTTAGGTAAGTCCATGATAAAATCCTCTTTATTTTCCCTTGAAAAAGTATACGATGAGCACCACATAATAAGCATGAACAGGAATAAATCGCAAATCATGAGTGATCAAATCGTTGAAATTTATACGGATGGCGCATGTTCTGGCAACCCCGGACCAGGCGGATGGGGTGCTATTGTCAAGTACGAGGACTCCCTAAAGGAAATCTCCGGGTACGAGCAAAACACCACCAACAATCGTATGGAGGTGATGGCCGCTATCCAGGCTCTGGACTTTTTGCAAGGCACCGTCAAGGTGCGCCTGCACACGGATAGCCGTTATTTGCGGGATGGGATTACCCTTTGGATTCATAAATGGAAAAGGTCCGGCTGGCGAACGGCTGATAACAAGCCTGTAAAGAACCAAGATCTGTGGCAGCAACTTCTCGATTTGAATGAAAAGCATGATGTTGAATGGATCTGGGTCCGCGGGCATGATGGCCATGAAGGAAACGAGCGCGCAGACTTTCTGGCACGTAACGCCATCATCGGCGCCATGGTTGAGTCCGCTTAACAACTCAGCTAGCACGTCATCTACGTGCGAAAGCCTGTGCTCCGGTGCTCACGTACCCAAAAGTACGCTGCGCTCCGGTGCTCGACTTTCACACGTAGCTAACGCACTATCTGAGTTGTTTGGGGCACCGTACAGTTTATCTAAGCGCGAAAGCCTGTGCTCCGGTGCTCGGCTTTCACACTTAACTAACGCACTATCTGAGTTGTTGAGAAAAAGAAGATGGATATTTACAAAAAACTAGCTATTTTTTTGGAATCATTCTATACAAGTAATGAAAATGTATTTCAGTGATTAATATGAGCAAAGCAAAAACAAACCCTCAAGCGGCCGGCCCTACCCAACGTCAACGTCGTGTTGGCGAAGAGGTGCGTGCGTTAATATCAAGTGCTTTAATGCGCGGCGATCTGTATATCCCCGATTTTGATGGCACAATGATAACGATTACGGAAGTCCGTATGAGCATTGACTTGAGGCATGCTTTTGCTTTCGTGATGCCTTTGGGTGGCGAAAATATGGACACCACTTTGGAAACGCTCAAGCAGATTGCACCGCTTCTGCGCAGTCATCTGGCTAAGTCTATGCGTTTGCGCGCTGCGCCTATATTGCACTTTGAGCCTGATTTAACCTTTGATGAAGTGGATCGCCTCGAAAGATTGTTCCGACTGCCGCAGGTTGCTCAAGATTTAAAAGCAAAATAACATTATATGAAGAAATTTTCCGGACCTCCTGAACTCCAGATCCACGGTTGGTTGAACGTTTATAAGCCCTCAGGCATAAACTCGACCAGGGTGGTTACGATTGTTCGTCATGCCTTGAGTAAGATCAAGATAGGGCATGGGGGAACGTTGGATCCCCTTGCAGAAGGTGTTTTGCCGCTGGCGTTGGGGGAGGCTACAAAAACTTCCAACTATTTGATGGATAAAATCAAGACTTACGAATTTGAGATTACGTGGGGATCCCAGACTGCAACGGACGATTCCGAAGGGGAAGTGGTCGAGCTGTCAGATTACCGGCCTGATCAAGATACTATCCTACAAGCCTTACCTGCTTTTACGGGCACCATCGAGCAAACGCCGCCCAATTATTCAGCTGTGTGGGTGGACGGTAGGCGAGCTTACGCGCTGGCCCGGAACAACAAAACCATGGAACTGAAGTCCAGGCAGGTGTCCGTACAAGCTTTTCAACTAGTAAAGGTAGTGGACAAAGATCGAGCTCTATTTGAGGTTACCTGCGGCAAAGGAACTTATATAAGAAGCCTAGCCCGGGATCTGGCACTATATTTGGGTACGAGGGGCCATATTTCTAAGCTGAAAAGGGTACGGGTCGGAAAATTTTTGCTAACTGAAGCGATTTCCCTGGAAAAAATTCAAGAATTAGGGCATAAAGTTTTATCGATGGGTTATGTGTACTCGATTGCAGATGTGCTGGACGACATCCCGGCTGTCTGCGTGAATGCGGAACAACAGGCACTTTTAGTGCATGGTCATACCATAGGTTTGACCCCGCAACAGGCGGATGGATTAGCCCCTGGAACTGTTTTGTGTAAACAAGACCAGGGAAAGTCTATCGCCATTGGCGCATATAACAGCGGATTTGTTAAACCAAACCGCGTGTTCAACAAAATATTTTAAAGAGAAGGAGTTATACGATGTCGATTACAGCAGAACGTAAACAAGTAGTTATGAAGGATTTCGGAAGAACCGGATCTGACACGGGCTCACCTGAAGTTCAGGTTGCCGTTCTCACTGAAAGAATCAAGAATTTGACGGATCACATGATCACTCACAAAAAGGATGTGCACTCTCGTCGCGGCCTGATCAAGATGGTCGGCCAACGCCGCAGCTTACTCGACTACTG
>CAWAEF010000022.1:0-13956 GCA_963780985.1 uncultured Alphaproteobacteria bacterium | reverse complement strand
CGAACAACGCTCCTGAGGGATATAATCGGTCAACACCACATAACCATTATCGTCATAAATTTGGTCATCGCCTCTGTCAAAACGCCTGTCTCAGGAAAAGGGAAGTATCGCTTGTCCGCAGAAGAAATCGCAGGCTGAGTAAGAGCTATAAATACAGAAAGGCCGTGATTTTGCGCATGATTATGAACCTCTTTTATTTAGAGGCTACCATTGTAATCCGTCCGCCGCAATTATTTCTTCTTAGCGCGTGACAATGGTTAATAACCTTGGCTATTATGGTTTCATAACAATGAAAATGGGGTTGCAAATGACTTTAAGAAAAATCTTGGTTCTGTCGATTATATGGCGGCGTCGCCTTTCGGTGCTGCCTGGGCCACTCAGGAGTTTCTTGACGGGGCTGAGGGGCATGGGTCGGTTAGTCCAGTGACTGTTGTGGTTGATACAGAAAAGGCGGAAGGTGACAATAGGCCCAGTTTAATTGAGATGCAAACGGACGAGCCCCAAGTTGGTCGTGCACCTATGACGAAGGCTGAATTATATGAACGCCTCTTTGGGTATAAAGACGTTTCCACAGCGGTTATCCTTTTTTTCCGACCAAATTCGATCTATAGTTAAGGGTATTAAAATCGGCATGTTCTACTATGTTAGCAGATCTCAAACAGAAGGTGGCATCTGGGAGATCTGGAAAAAGTCACGGCAGATGGATGGGCAGAGTTTTCTCTCAGGCAAAAAGAAGACAGGCGAAAAAGGAGAGTTGTCTCCTCCTGGTAGCTTCAAACCCCATGAATCAGTGGACCTATCAGACACAGTCACTCACATGTATTTGCTTTTTCGGAACATTTAAATTGGCTGATAGGCGATGTGACGGTCCTGGGCTTAATAGGTTGCCAATCTTAGGGATCTTCCTCCCCCTTCAGAGGACGAGCTTTGGAGAGTTCAAAACAATCCTTGAGAGGCTTGACTCAGTGTCCTTTGTTTGGCTGTGTAGCTCTTGGAAGGCCTCATTGGAAGAATATTTTTCCACCTTCTAAACCCGAGCCAGAGGGTCAAGACACTGGAGAGCAGGAAAAATAACAGGCAAGTGTGCGTTAAATATATGCTTTGGGGGTTCCGAATTTCACAAAGGTATATATTTCACGATGAACTATGGAGGTTGCAAATGATTGTAAGAAAAATTTTGGTTCTATCGAACTATTTTCGGAAATCACCTTTTGCTAAGGCCTGGGCTAGTGATGGATTGCTAGACGGTGCCGATGAGGGGCAAATAAACAAGTAGTCCCGTAGTTGTATTAGTTGACTCAGAAAAGGCAGAAGATGACACCAAAGAAGCAAGCTCCAAGTTTGATTCAAGGACAAGCTTGATGCACCCCCAGTTCACCGTGAGCCTATGACTAAGGCTGCATTATTTAAATGCCTCGTTGGTGTAGAAGATATTTCTGAAGGTAATTTTTGGCCAACAAAATTCGATCGGCTGATAGCGGGTACTGAAGAAGGCCGCGATAAATGGGTCGAACAACTCGTAAAGAAAGCGACTTCTGAGGGATTGGCAAAAGTCATGGCAGATGCCGGGAACGCTCTTTGTCTCTTGTGAAGCCGAGAGCAGCCTCCTGTTCAAAGATTTGAGCTCCATAAACTCCAAGCGCCTGGGGACATAGCGAACCTGATCCCTAAGCTTTATTTGCTTTTTCAAACCTTTTCTCTGGCTGTACAGCGAAATGATAAAGTGATTCTTGACGATTTTATAGCTCTGTCAGAGGAGGAGATTTGACCCTTAAATCAACTCTTGAGCTGTATAATGAAATGTTCCTTCTTTGGAACCACTGGAATGCGCGATTGGTTGCAGGTTTATCACCAGTCCATACCTGACGAAGAGGGGCCTGAGGTTTGCTGTCTGGTCTGTAGAGGGACCGGATGTTGAAGAGCAAGAAGAAACCGAGCAAGTGTGAGTCAAATGTTTCCAGTGGTGGATAATATAGGAAAATCATATCTGGCTCTTGATGTTTCATTGTCAATGACTGTGGGGAGTTTATCACAACTTAACTATGGTATATACTTCACTAACATCAAGGGAGGACATCATGCTTAAACCAACAAAATACCTATTCTCAGCTGCTTGACGATCTGGACAACATGTGTAAATGCATCTCATTTCAGAGACGGTGAAGAACATGCGCAGATGGAAAGGCTAACTGCGTTTGGTTTTAGAACCGGTGAAGAACATGCGCAGTTGGAAACGCTAGCTTCGTTTGGCCGTTTTCCTCTGCCCCTGCGAGAGCGGGCAATTTTGACCGAATTGGACTTGATGGAAAAAGTATATGCTGGATCTGATAAAGCTAACCCAGACTTCAAGCGGTGTTGTCCAAATTCAGAGACGTATACCAGACACCTTCCCGATTCAATGAAGCATTGGAAAGGACATCCGATAATGGGCTTATGGCGGGCATGAACTTATTATGGAATTTTGCTATGTGTTGATGGACTATGAGAGCCTTCGGGTTCCTGCAGAGTATTATCCAGAGGGGTTAGTTTATACCCACCCTTATATCCATCTTTAAGTGAGTTCGGATTTTAATCTATTGTGGACGTATTATTCTGACCTGTTTAAAGCTGCGGGAATACGCAAACACATTCTTAAGGATAGTTTAATTGACGATTGCTTGAAAGCTGAGGGCGATGAAATATTATCTGTTATTAAACATCTTTTTGAACCAGATCGATACATGCGTTTTGAAGGGTTTTTGGATAGTGGCCGCGAATATTTAGACGAGAAGAAATCGGAAAGACAATTAAAAGAAATCCCATCTTTGTAGAAGGGGGCGGGGCAGTTATTATAAATACACAAGATATTAAAAGTATTCTGCCCATGATTTGCGCACAAATCGATTCAATAAAGGCTACTCTTCATTTCCTAGAATGTAAGAAAAAACTAGACGATAAGGCTGCGGTTTTGTTGTTATCAAATCTCAGTCCTGCTGATCGGATGTGTGGCCTGAAACTGCACTTGGATAACCCATCCAATGAGACTTTGCAAGCTGTTATCCGGTTCATGACGGGCAGAAAAGCGCTGAAAGATATTACCATATTTTTTAGCGAGCACTGTCGTTTGGACCCAAGTAGATATAAGAGTATCAAAGCCCTGGATAAGTTAATAAGCGAACTTACCCCGGAAGATATGGAATGAGTGAACCCGGTTTATGACTCGTGTTTCTCGGCTCTTATAAATGCTATATAATTCAACGAAATAAAAGGAGGGTATAATGCTTAAAACTACAAAACACTTATTAATAGGCTGTTTGACGATCTGGACAACTTGCGCTCAAGCATCTAGGGAGGATAGGGATGAGCAAATAAAACAGGCACATAGAGACACGATCGCCGCTGTTAGCCGTTTTGCTTTGCCTCAACAGGAACGACCTGTTGTTACTGAGTTGGAACTGATGGAAAAAGTTTATGCGCAATCGGACAAAACGAATGCGGATCTCCAGGCGATGCTGGCAAATTTCCGGGCTACATACCAGACCGTTTCTAAATTTCAAGAAGCTATGAAGAAAACGGTATATGATAAGGGTCCCCAATTGGGACATATGCTTATCAAGGAATTCTCCTACGTGTTGATGGCATATGCTCAGCTTAAGTCTCCATCTGGTAGGAATCCGTTGTTCGACTATTATTATTCCCTGGTTAAGACGATTGGTATTCGCATGATTAGGCCTAGCTACAATGAAGATGAGAATGATATGAGAAGCTTATCATCGAATACGTCTAATGTATTATCTGATATAGAATGCCTTTTTGATGAGGATCGTAATAAGATGTTATCCGATGCTTTGCATCGGGGTAGACAATATGCAAATGGGTGGGTAAAGGAGAATAAGCTTGCGGACGCTTTAGTTCTTGTAGAAAAAGATCATGTAATTATAAACACCCCAGATATTAAACGCGTCCAAGACATGATTCCTGTGTGCTTTTCCTCCTTAGAATGTCTGCATAGCTTGAATGACGATGCTGTATTTTCGTTGTTAACCAGGATTGCCCGCAGTGAGCCTACGAAATTGAAGCTGAAGCTGGATAACCCATCTAATGTTACTTTGGGTGCTGTAGAAGCATTTCTACGCAGTAAAAAGCTCAAGCAATGTGAGGTCAAGTATAGCGAACTCTGCCGTATGGACATTAACAGGTATGATAGTATCAAGAGTCTCGATCAGTTGTTAAGCGATCTTAATCCAGACATGTCGGATTGAGACGGCCTCAAATACCACCATCAACACATGTTGATGGTGGTGAACTAACAGGTTCAAAGAATATTGCCCTAGCCCGTCATCGCGATGATGGGCTAGGGTGCATATACCATTTTGGCTAGCCTTGGTGAGTGTTTACCGGTTTTCATTTGTGGTCGCTACTGCTACAATAATACGAATAACTGCCGGGAGGTCCCCATGCAACATGTCTTGAAGCTGTTCGCTCTTATATTCTTACTAAACACCCCCCTTCAGGCCAGTGATGATGATATCGATGACCCTAATGCACCGGTCCTAAGTCTAGATCTTGAAGGCAAGGATGGCATCGCAGATATAGAAATTCCCCCTACCGTTCTCACCCTCTTTTTATGTAATTCTGGCCTGACTGAAATTCCGGCTAACGTGCTCGCGCAGACACAACTTACTTTGCTTAATCTATCTGACAATAAGCTGAAGTCACTGCCACCGAGTATAGGTAACCTTACTGACCTGAGTATGCTATGTGTTTCTTGTAATAAATTGCAAGCCTTACCTCGGGAAGTTGGCCTCTTTCGAGCATTGAGCAGATTGTTCCTGACTTGTAATCGCATTAGAGAGCTTCCCGATGAACTTTTTGAACTCCCATATTTGCAGATATTGCACCTTAATGGGAATAAGCTAAATCGTTTGCCTGACAAGATCGGTCAGCTAACAGCGCTTAGGGAGCTGGAGTTAGGTGATAATAAATTGACCGGGTTACCAGAAGCGATTACAACGCTAACAAAATTAACCCAGCTCTCGATCGATGCCAATCGTATGGTATCCCTTCCCACAGGTTTGTTTAAGCTGGCTAGCATTACTGAATTTCGGCCCAGCCATAATCAATTAATGCGTCTGCCGAAGGATTTTGGGAAATGGCAGTCGCTGGAAAGACTTGATTTGAGCAGAAATCTTTATAAATCTATTCCACCGCAGGTAGTCCGTTTAAAGTCTCTCAAGGATTTATGGCTTAATCAGTGTAGGAAAGTTAGAGTTTTGCCTAAGGAATGTGGGGGGCTCACGTCACTAGTACTCCTCGATCTTTCATATACAAAGCTCAAGGAAATACCTATGAGCTGGGGCCGTCTTGTTCATCTGATACGTTTAGATTTAAGCTCTTGTAGATTCGAAGAGTTTCCGAGTGCTGTTTTGCAGATGGCTCAATTGATGGCGCTCGACCTTGGGGGCAATGTATTACGAACTTTGCCTGAAAGTATAACTGCTCTTCAGAAACTGAGATATCTGAGTTTAGAGGGCAATATGCTCGAAGGATTACCTGCTATCTGGGATGTCATGAAGGTCAAGGAACTAAAAATTTATAACAATCCTTTTACTCAGGTGCCAAGCAATCTAACCGCAGGGCGAGAAAGGGCCGGTCAACGGGCAGGGATAGAGCAGGAACTGGCGGAAAAGCCGTTAATGAAGCAACTTAGGTTGGACTACTCTACTCTAGCATCCACCCTGGAAGCCCTTAAAGCAGGTGGGGTTCCTGAAAGGCTCCACTTCGACACCTATAGTAAAGACAGAGACCAATTAGAGCGGTACAAAGCCGATAAATGGCTCGAGGGGAAGGGCGACCTCTTCCGGGGCGATGATATAGTGATCGAGCAGGGTCACATTGAAATAATTGAATACTTGCTAAAAACCGCGGATAAATAGGTCCGTTGACGAAGCTATGAAGAAAGAAACTTTTGCCTCAGCTAATCCTGCCCTGATTTTACGCAGGTGGTTCCTGGGCAACCCTCAGTTTATAATCAAATCTATTCCAAAGCCCATGATTCCGAGATGAAAAGCTGTCCATCTGAAAAACAAATTTCTTAGCATAGTATAAAAGGACTATTCATGGTAAAATAATAAAATGGTAATTCAACAGAGGGGCCGACATCATGAGAAACACATTATTTTCATTAGCAGAAGCGGAAAAAACATTTAACTATAAAGCCTTCGAGCAAGAATATCATAATCTAAATAGTTGGGGCATGCTTACCTCCATTGATATTAAGAAGTGCAATCCCGAAATAATAAAATCATATGATCACCTGAAAAAATACTTATACGATCTGGCGGATTTTATTGATATGACCAGATTTGGTGAGCCGACTATCATCACATTTGGTGAGCATGATGAGGTGCTAGGCTATTCCATGACTCAGTTTATTGAAACTTCTCTTATTTCCGGACACTTTGCCGATGAAACCAATTCTGGCTTCATAGATATCTTCAGTTGTAAGCTCTATAACCCGATGAAAGCCGCAAAATTTACGCAAGATTACTTCGAAGCGAAGAGTGCTTTGGTGGGTGTGATTTTTAGGAATTAGATCACCACTTATTGCAATGTCGGGTTGAGGGCATGAATGTTGTTTTTACTGCCCTTATTGAGATTTTATCTTCTTGTTAAGGTAGAATATTTGCCCTAATATGCCCCCATAAATGTTCAGTTTGTGGGGTAGATATGCGAAAAATTCTCTATTTATTGGTGCTAGGTTTGTTCAGCATACTTGATCAGGCGGCGGCTACGGATTCTCAGCTGCGTCATAGGCTGGTGGCCAGTCAATTACCTCCTGAGCTTTCGGTCCCTCTTGTGCCACCCCATATTGTCGTTAAGATGCCTGATAAAGAAAGTGATGCGCCAGAAATAGGCACCGGCCATCGCAATTTCTCCCCCGAGCTCTTACTGGCTATTAATCATGGTGATATGGCCATGTATTACCCCGAAAGCGTTGCTGAAGCGAAGAGAAGCGCAGCTGAAGCTAAGAAGCTGAGGCAGTGGATAGAGGAAGACAGGTTACAACGCCACTTTCAAAATCCATACAACCTTACTCCCCTATTAGCGCCTGAAGCTATGGCCGATTTTCCTGGTGTTCCAGAGTATCTCAAGCTGCCTAAAGACTATTTTCTGGGACTATTTTTGTATTATGTGGACAAAGAAACTGCTTTTACCTTACGTCAATGTTGTAAAACTATGTACCTGCAACTGCTACGCCATAAGGCGACGTCGGGTTATTTCCTTAAGGTTGTTCGAGCAACCATGAAAACTCGAGATGCTTGTTTTGCACTCTATCAATTACCTAGTATTTTTAATCACTGGCAACATCTGACTCTCTGGCAAGCTGTGCCCCAGCTGAAGGCACTTAGGTGGTTCAAGGAGCAACATCCCCTTATGGATCTTGAGCCCCTGTTTAATCGTTTAGAGGACTATGAATGGTGTCCACGCGTATTGTTCGATCCAGGCTACTGGCGCATGAAACGAGATTATGGCCCGAAGAAGGCTGCTGCTCCTTGGTCCAGAAAAATTATTTTGGCAACCCATGGTGGTGATAACCTGGGTAATCTGATGTATTTTGGTCTGAAGATGACGATAAATGCAGGTTTGTTTGCAGCAAATATTTACTTCCAATTGAATCGTCCAACAGTTGTTCCTCAGACTTGTCATCATATTTATTCATTTGCTGCTGATTCTTTCATGCCTTCTATTGATGCTAGACATACTACATTTAATTGGATCAAACCTTATCGTGAGCTCTCGGCGAACATGCCTTTTATGGCGTTGCTTTTTAAAGACCTATACATGCTGATCTCGGGTGTTGGCTCTAAGCTCAACGAAAAAGATAAGCTTCTTCATCTGCAAGGGCGTTGGCCGTTCTGGAAGAAATCTCATCTACCCCTAGATAGCCCGAGAATTGAGTTTGTCATGATGAACCTTGCATCTGTTTATTCGCTCATGATTCATCCGCGATTGCTAGAATGGGCTATACCGTTAAATGGTCCTTTCAAAGGGCCCGTTATAAGTTTAGGTAATTTTACCCAGTTACTGACGACCAACGCTACGAATTCTTCATGGATGGAAGGCTGCTGTATGATGGTGGGCAAGTTTGTGCAGCCAGGATGTTTTGTGCCGTGGGGTTTGGATGCAGCCAAAGAAGTTGTCACCTATAGCGTGCATGAGGTGGCCTCTCAGAGCTGGGCCCGTGTGGCAAATGAGTTGCCACTCATTATGGTGTGTTGGACATGGACTTTTTATTATTTTGTGATTAGGCAGTTTTTAGATCTTATGTAGTTTGTCTCCCTTTCTCATTAACCCATGGGTCGCTCGATTTTGCATGGTGGGGTAAGGCTTAACCATGCATTAACCGAATTATGAGAAAGTACGTATTATAAGCCATACGAATGGATCAGAAATATGTTAAAGAAATTACTCCAGATCGCAGCAATTGCCGTAATTGCTAGCATCAGTCTAACAAATGCGGGCATGAGCCAAGACCAGCCGCAATATCCATCTTGCATGAATGATCTTGTAAATGATCTGTCTTCCTTGCCCAGAATAAAACAAGGTTTTGACGAATCTATGAAAGCCTATGGGCAGAGAGATGAAAGCTGTGTATGTACCTGTGCGAGTGAAAAAAATCAGCCAGCAAATTGTAGCCAAACGTCAACCCAACAGGAAGCTCTGCTGAATTGCCTCGGAACTAAGTCATTTGCTTTTTTACTTTGCGTAGGAGACTGCGCCCGTCCTGCGAGTCCCGCGAGTCCAGATGCTGCTCAAACAAATGGCGCTACTCAGACCCCAGATGCTGCTCAGATAAATGACGCACAGCCCTCAAATAACGGATATTGACTTACACAACAGGTCTATACTGTTTGTGAACTTAGAAAATAACTTAGAAAATGGCTTTTAAGCAAAACGGGTGGGTCGGATATAATATTCGGCCCCCAGTTCCCGTCATCCTGAACGGACGACCGCGAAGCGGGAGGTAGTGAAGGATCCAGTTATAAATGTGTCGCGTAGCGATTCTGCTTATAAATATACCCAACATACAAATGGTACAATCAGCTGTCTACATGATGTTAAAAATAGGGCCATCTACAGCAGAGTCGCTTCTCGGTCGTCCGTTCAGGATGACGGGAACCGGGAGGTGTGAATATTCTCCCTGCAATAACCCTCACTCACATTCAGTATAGGATAGTGATTATCCATTACCCATCCGTTTTGGATAAGAGCCGAGAAAATGCCCCCAAGTGCTTGAAACCACCCGAGGGCAAAGTTTTTAGGAAGCCTTCAAGAACTTATCGCCTGGGTTCCAGTTGCATGCGCAGAGCTCGCCAGTTTGTAGGGCGACGAGTGTGCGTAAGATTTCATCTGGGTTACGGCCTACGCCTATGTCATTAGCTGCTGCGTAGCGGATAACGCCTTCAGGGTCCACAATGAAAGTCGCACGGGTGCAGACGCCCGCTTGGCGGTCTAGCACGCCTAAGGCGATGGATAGATCACGACGGATATCGGAAATCAGCGGGAACTTGAGATCGCTGAGGTCCGGGTGGCTGCGACGCCATGCCAGATGTACGTAATCCGAATCGGTGCTGACACCATAAAGCTGGGCGTTGTTCTTCACAAACTGATCATTCAGTTGGTTGAACTGAGCAATTTCCGTCGGACAGATAAAGGTAAAGTCCTTGGGGTAGAAAAAGTACACTTGCCACTTGCCCGAGGCAGAGTTGTTGGTTACTTCTTTAAACGCCGTCTCAAGGTCGTTAGACACAACAGACTTAGCCGTAAAATTTGGAAAACGATCGCCGATAGTTAACATGTTTTTCTCCTTTTAAATTATCAATAAAGGCTGTTAAGGATCAGATGTCCGCCCAGTCTGTCATCCCCGCGTAGGCGGGGATCCAGCACAAAAGTGTGAGCGAAGCGAACTCCTAATGTTCTAATACGGAGCTGCTTTGCAGCACTTTTTCTGCTGGATCCCCGCCTACGCGGGGATGACGACTGGGCGGACATTCGTTCCCTAACGACCTAAGGAAATAGGTCAAACGCCTACTCCTTTAATCCCCAGAAACCAGTCTTTCAACCAGTTCCCCTACCGTCGGGACAAACCCATCCTTATAGAATGGATCCGATCCGAAACGATAGGCCGCATGTCCTGAGAACATGAGGTCATTTTCAAGCCCATGGCCATGGCCAATAGCCTGGAGCGTTTTTTGAATACAAAATGAGCGTGGATCTGCTTTCCTGCCGGTACCGCCAGACTCGTCCTGGGACCAGTTACTGAACATACAGGCGCTCAAACAACCCATGCAGTCGATTTGATCTTTGTGGATTTCTGTTGCCTTAGTGGGCTCAACAAATATCAAAGTCGAATCAGGTGTGCGCATGGCTTCCGTAAAGCCCTGAGCGATCCAGCCTGTGGCCCGTTCGTGGTCATGGGCCGTTAGATATACGATGCGCTGACGCGGACCTATGGGCAATGGAGAATCATGATCCCCTACGGCCGAGGTCTGGTAGGCAACCTGTCGCTGGCTTCTTTCCGTCAATTCTATCAAGAAATTGTTCTTCACAGCGGATGAATAAAAACCAGTGGGGCTGAATTTGTTGAGGTATATATCCCCCTCCTTCAGCTGCACAAGTTTTTTCTTCCATTCGTCAGAAATCGGACTTTCCTTGGTCAACAACGGCCGCGTTCCAAATTGGAAAGCAATGGGGCCCAAAACAGGATTATCAATCCAGTCCTGCCACTCCCGTAAAGCCCAGACACCACCCGCCATAACAATCGGCGTTGTGTAGAGACCAAAGCTGTTCATAACGTCGCGTAGCGCTTGCACCCGTGGCAATGGTGCCTCTGGTTTTAAGGGATCATCGCTGTTGCTGATACCGTTATGGCCACCAGCAAGCCATGGATCCTCATAGACCACGCCGCCAAGCCATTCGGGGAACTTCTTGTAAGCACGCTTCCACAAGGCGCTAAACGCACGGGCCGAAGATACGATTGGATAATAGTAGATGCCATGTTCAGCACAAATCTGTGCGACCTTATAAGGCATGCCTGCGCCACAGGTTACCCCATGGATAAGACCCCTGGCGCCTTCGAGAACACCATAAAGGATCTCTTCAACACCAGCCATCTCCCACAATACGTTCATGTGGATACGGCCTTGGCCATTGGATGTTTCGTGAGCGATGCGGGCCTGGGTGATACCACCCTTGATGGCATAATCAACGAGCTCCCGGTGGCGTTCTTTCCTGGTTTTACCGTGGTAGACCACGGGGATGATATTGCCATGCTCATCGCGGGCATCGGCGTTTACGGCGGAGAAAGTTCCCACGCCGCCGGCCGCGGCCCACGCGCCTGAGCTGGCTCCATTGGAAATGGAGATTCCCTTGCCCCCTTCAATGAGAGGCAAGACCTCTTTTCCTGATATTAACAAAGGCTTTAATGGCTTCACTTTATACCTTTTCATCTATTCACAACAGGCGATCAGTTTCGCAATAATCTGCTACTGTGCTTCCTGGATACGCAAGGACCCAGTAAACAATCTGCCGCGAAGCAGCTCCGTATCGATTACAGAGTCGCCTCGCAATGCATTTTGCGCTGGCCCCTGCTTGCGCAAGGGAGACAGCTGCCAGTTCGTGCAACCCAACTACCACAGTAGCTCGTCACACTTCTTTTCGATTAACTTACGATTCCTGTTGTTTCGCGCTATCGATTGACTGGCCAGTAGCTTGGTCAACCACTTTCATGCTTAATCTCATCTTGCCTTTTTCAAAGCCGACGACTTTAACATAAACCGAATCGCCTTCTTTCACAACGGATTCAACGTTAGGAACCCTTTGAGCAGACAATTCGCTGATATGCACGAGGCCTTCCTTGTTGCCAATGACGCTTACGAAAGCACCAAAATCAACGGTCTTGACCACTTTGCCGTGATAAATCGCGCCAATTTCTGGTTCCGCAGTAATTCCTTGGATCCATTGAATCGCTTCTTGTACCGATGATTCACTGATCGCAGATACAGTCACTTTACCATCTTCCTCGATGTCGATCTTAGCGCCGGTCTTTTCACAAATCTCGCGAATAACCTTACCGCCTGGTCCAATGACTTCACCAATCTTTGACTTAGGAATCATGATGCTTGTCATACGAGGCGCATTTTCACTCACTTCCGAGCGAGGTGCCTGCAACGCCTTGTTCATCTCGCCCAGGATATGCATACGGCCTTCCTTAGCTTGATGGAGCGCCACAGACATAATGTCCTTGGTAATGCTCGTGACCTTCAAGTCCATCTGCAAAGCTGTGATACCCTGATCGGTACCAGCTACCTTAAAGTCCATATCACCTAAGTGATCTTCATCACCCAAGATATCGGACAGAACCGCATAGTCCTTGCCCTCTTGGATCAGACCCATAGCAATACCTGCTACAGGACGCGCCAGCGGAACACCTGAATCCATCAAGGACAAAGATGTACCACAAACCGTCGCCATAGACGAAGATCCGTTGGACTCGGTAATTTCCGAAACCGTACGAATGGTGTAAGGGAAATCTTCCTTGCTTGGAATCAAAGGATTCAGCGCACGCCACGCCAGCTTGCCGTGACCGATTTCACGACGACCAGGAGAACCTGTGCGTCCGGTCTCGCCCACAGAATACGGCGGGAAGTTATAGTGCAACATGAATCGTGAACGGCTTTCGCCTTCAAGTGAATCCAAGATCTGCTCGTCTTGAGCCGTACCCAGTGTTGTAAACACCAGAGCCTGAGTCTCACCGCGGGTAAAGATGGCACTGCCATGCACCCGGGGGAAAGTCCCAACTTCAGCCAAAATCGGACGCACTGTCTTAGTATCACGACCATCGATACGACGGCCTGTCTTAAGAATGTCACCGCGCACGATATCGCTTTCAAGCATCTTAAAGCAACCACTGACCAGGTCCTCAGAAACTTCATCGGACAGAAGCGCAGCCAAGGCCTTTACCTTTGTCGCATCGATTAGGGTGCGACGTTGCTGTTTGTCAGTCTCTTGATACGCCTGACGCAGCTCCTTTTCAAAACTAGAAGCTAGCTTGCCATAAACATCAGCCTTCAAGTGTGAAGGCTCAGGAGCCGCCCAAGCAGAATTGCCTACATCTTTTGCAAACTCTTCGATCATCTTAATGACCTGCTGGAATTGATCGAAACCAAAAGTCACAGCCTCGAGCATTACTTCTTCGCTGAGCTCATGAGCCTCAGATTCAACCATCAGAACGCCTTCAGCGGTTCCTGCAACGATCAGATCCAGGTTTGATTCCTTCACTTCATCGATCGTTGGGTTGAGAATGTAGCCACCATCCTTGTAACCCACACGAGCAGCACCCAATGGGCCCTGGAAGGGAATACCTGAAATTGCCAGAGCGGCTGAAGCACCTATCAGAGACACCACGTCAGGATTGTTTTCCATGTCGTGGCTTAGAACGGTGCAGATTACTTGTGTTTCATTAACAAAGCCATCGGCAAACAGGGGGCGAATAGGACGATCGATCAGACGAGACACCAATGTCTCATTCTCTGAAGGCCGGCCCTCGCGCTTGAAGAAACCACCGGGGATCTTACCTGCTGCGTAGCTTTTTTCTTGATAGTTTACAGTGAGGGGAAAAAAGTCTACGTCCGGCTTAGGTTTCTTGGCTGCAACCACTGTGCACAAAACCACCGATTCTCCGTAGGTAGCAAGGACCGCACCATCTGCTTGACGGGCTATCTTACCAGTCTCTAGCGTCAGCGTACGCCCACCCCAATCCATTGTTTTTGTATGAATTTTAAACATATATATTCCTTTTATATTGAAAGGCCGGGTACAACCCCGGCCTCATCTTTTTCTCTAATTAGCGACGCAGACCCAGTCTTTCAATAAGCTCGTTATGACGCGACTCATCCTTCTTTTTCATGTAGT
>CAWAEF010000021.1:0-23054 GCA_963780985.1 uncultured Alphaproteobacteria bacterium | reverse complement strand
AAGTGGAACTATTTGCAGCTCTTCTAAGATTAATGATCTTTTATCCTTTTCTATTCCTATCGGCTTCAAGCTGTAGCATAATTCTAGATACTTCACATTCGCTTGGTTTTTGTGATTGAGATAGTCCCTCAATAACACCCATACGATTCTCCTCAGGATGGTGCTGATTCATCTTCAGCGAACCCTCCATATGTTCGACATGTACCTTAATTCCGACGATTCCCTTGATGAGCGTTTGGATGTAATCCTCCGGGGCATCTCTGACGTGCCAAGGATTTAGCTGACCTTTCTCATTAAAATTTGTGAGCTCTGTAACATGATCTAGTATCCATGATTCGGATAGTTCACTTTCGGCATACCCTTGACAATGAATAACCTGATAGTTCCAGGTAGGAACCACTTTTCCTGTCTTCTCTTTCATTGGATACCAGCCCGGATGGATGTATGCGTGAGGCCCTTGAAAGATCACCATCGCTTTGTTACATTTATCGGCAAATTTCCAAAGCTCATTAGCTCGAGAAACATGTCCCTCAAGTGTTAAAATGCCATTGTCTTGCTTTGCAATGAAGGGTATGTGCGAAGAGATAAAACGGTTGTCAGCAAAAATGATCAATGCGCCAAACTCAATGGCACGGATGCCATCTATAAGTGCACTGTTTTCTTGCTCGAATTGTTTGGGTATATACATCTATTTTTCTCCGGACATGATATGGGCAGAATGTATCAAACCTTAAGGTGAAATGCCAGTGAGTCCAACACAAATTTCACAATTGTATAGTCCGTTGCATCCCGAATCCAGGTATAGCCGGGAGAGCAATAAAAAAGTGTGAATAGCATACTTTTTCACATGCACATAAAATTGGTCAAAAATAACCTCTAGTACCTATACCGCATGAAAGTGGTACGCCCGAGCTGATAAGCTTGCATATTCTATTAATCAACATCTTCCATGGTATATGGAGTTTCATTTATATCGTTAGAATTTGAAGTTTCGAGATTCTGCCAGTCTTCTGGGGCACTGTAAACCATTGATGTGCCAAGCGGCTTTAATCTAGGATCCTCTTTAAGAGCAAGCGGATAAAGAAAGAAGCATCCTCCGGAGTGTTCAGTCTCAGGATGTGTACCAACATATGAACTTCGCCCCCTCCCAACAAGTATATGATTGTCTTTTAAACCCGAATGGATTCCGACTTCCAATAGCGCTTCAGGCTTTTGTTGTTCTTCTAAACCTGTTGTGCTTTTATCAAAATAAATTCCGCCGGTAGCCATAAGGACTTCAAGCCTCTTTTAGCCCCTCTGTATCCTGTGGTGTTAAGCCTTCGCGGCCACTTCGGTAATCTTCTAAGGCAGATAGAAATCCACATGAACTAGATGGGAGAATGGGCTGAGGTTCATCAATACCATTATAAACGCCTACTATTACCTCTGGTTTCTGGCGTGTAGCCCAAAAGCCACCAAGTACCTCGTGATTAGCCGTTTGCTTTAAAACCGGAGGGCTCTTTTCTTCGAGGCCCGTGTCAATTGGAACGGAAGCGCAAGCCGTCGTCGAAATACCTATCAGTATCAATGCTTGTAAAGTAGTTTTACGTATCATTTATGTCCCCTTAAAATTTACTGCTATTAACTAAATGCCAAATTTCTACCAGGAATGATCAACGCTGTTCAACTTTACTGAAAGCCGCATCCAGCAACTTGGTCATCTGTTTATTGCGACTGTCCTCGCTAGGCTCACCCAAAACAACGGCAATAAGTCTGTGACCTGAACGCTTAGCCGAAGCCGCTAAGCAATAGCCCGCCTTCGATATAAAACCTGTTTTTCCTCCATCCATACCCGGATATTTACCCAAAAGCTTATTGTGGTTCTCATATTCTTGCCCCTTGAAAATAAATGATGACTTTCCCAAGATACTGATAATACTAGGGATAATCCGTATAAAGCGCCTTGAGTAAAATAGCCAAGTCACGGGCTGTATTTTTGTGATCCTTATTAAACCAACCCCTGGCATTTTTGAAAACCGTATTGCTCATTCCAAGTTCCTTGGCCTTTTTAGTGGCGAAGGCGAGGTAAAAATTAATGATTTTGAGTACTAGGATCAAAAGAATCTGTACCTGCCTGCGATTTTGTAGAGATAGAGCTTGGAGAATCAGTTAACATGCCATCACTAAGATGCAACAGATGATCATCACTATGAAAGTTTACCGCACGAAATAAAATCCCTATTGGTGGTAATAGGTGACTTTTTAGACATGCCTTGAGTTCCTCGGCTTCATATTGCTTATTTTTCGCATCTTGAGCAGCCAGAATTTAGGCGTCATTAAACTAAACATAGCTGGAGTTGTCTCTAGGCTAACGGCGATGGTTGTTGAAGACTTTATCGTTCGTCTTAGGGATTCATTTCCAGAACCATCAGACGCAAGCGCGACTGATGCTAAAATTATGGCCATGAAAAAGGCTGATGTTGAAATTGTTTTCATGCTCATGTATTAAAAATCCCTATGCGTATTATATTTTGAATATCCCTGTCATAGGTGTAACAGAATGCAGCGGGTTTACAAATAAAAATGTGGCCCTAATTTACCCCAGTGACTGCCTTTGTCGGCATTGTTTACTTTAGTTACTGAGCACACGTACCTGATTGTAGAAAATAATTTTATTGCTAAAATTCGGTTAGCTATGTTATTAAAGCTTGTTTAGACGCCATATGATGGGCCATGTTAACTAGAAATTAGAGGAAAGAATAAAACCTTATTTTTAAACGCAAAATATTTTTCTCACTGTTGTTTATATCCCTAGTCTTTTCAACCTCGATCGGATTCTGTTCCCAATCTTTTATTATTTTCCGCGACACTGGCCACATGGGTGATACAAACCAAGCTCTTGGAGTTTTTCAGGCTTATCAGCATATAGCCCCGGACGTAATTAAAGTAGAGGTTAGTCTTGCAGATAAAAACCAATTAAAAGCAGCTGTGAACAGGCCATAAAAACAGATAAAAAGAAGCCTATTGTTTTGGCAGTTGGGGAAAAAACTGTAGTTCCTTTTGCTGAAGCTTTGCCTTTTAAAGGTGCTGTAACAGTTCATTTGTGTCATATGGTGACTTCTCTTCATGCCGATATGATAGGAAAAGTGGATTTTATTGCAGTGCCGGTTCATGCTGCAACTGAGCTTGAAAAAGCTGTTTCTGGCACCAACACAAAGCTAATCGAAACTGTGGGGGTTGCCCATAACAGACAAATCTCGGTAATTGAACGTGTTTATCAAGACGATAAGGCCAGGATTTCTCCCAGTGAACACTACTTAGGGGTAATTCTAGCCGGTGATGCTCCTGTCTCCGGAAAACAAGATGTTATTGTTTAAAGAGGAAAATGCTCGCGAGCTAGCCCGTTTTGTTGCAAGCATTATTAAAAATAGATATCTGATTACCAATGGGCCGCGCACGGGCAAATATGATTCAGTAACTTTGGAAGAAAACAAGGCCGTACACCGTGAAGGAGTTAAAGACCCTGTAACCCTCGGGGCTTTCATTGATGAACTTTCAAAAAACAACATCTCACAAAAGCAATATAGCTTATTTGATTTTCAATTTGGATCAAAAACTCAGGACATGGATCTTATTCTCGGAGCTATCAGGGGCACTAATCTGAAATTTGGTTCCAGGTGAATCTACTGCGTCCATATCAGAAAGCATTGACGTACTGCCAGCTGGTGCTGTGATAGTGTATGACAACTCGGCTATGAACAAAGTGCATCAGCGCATGTAAAAAATGAATGTGAAGCAGGAGACCGTATCAAATTGTTAGACAATGGATGCGAGAAATGTTTAAAAGCATGAAGACCTCCAGGAAAAAGTATCAACGAAAAAGTTATCCGCGGCTAAAGTGATAGCTATTATGCTCTCTAAGCAAACTAAATAAGAACAAGGAGTCTCTAAATCAGGTGCTTTCGGGATGGTCGAAAATTGAAAACGGCTCTGGGCGCCATTCCTGAAAGAACTGTTTTGTAAGATGTCCCATTACTAATGCCAATTGATTTTGTTCCAGAATGAGCCTGTTTTCGGGTTTCTGGGATCGATTTCTGTATGGACTCTTGGTGAATGGCCTGCGATAAATATCATAGGGGATCGGCGGCCTTTAATTGGGCCCTTTGCGGTAGAGTTTGCTACTCATAAGACGCTTGGGTTCTTGTGCAAGATGGCTAACCGTAGATATAGGATCCTACAAATCGCGTATCAGATTTTAGCTATTTACAGATACTAAAACATGCTCTATCTTGTATCTACAAATGTCATTTTCGCCTTTTGTAGATAGTCAGGAGATATAATGTCAAAGTTCATTGGACGTAAGAGGGAGCTAGAGATTCTCCACGGACTAACTGGAAAACGTACGTCTAGCCTGGTTGTTATCAAGGGGCGCCGACGCATAGGCAAGAGTCGTCTTATACAAGAATTTGGCAAAGGCTTCACAACATATACATTTTCCGGAATTCCGCCAACCCCTCAAACGACAAATGAAACTCAGATAAAAGAATTTGTCAGGCAAATGAGGATTAACTTCAAATTACCTGATATAGCCTTCGCGGACTGGGGCGATGTTTTCTGGTTTCTTGGCAATCAAGTTAAGACTGGCAGGTTAATACTGGTTTTTGATGAGATTTCTTGGATTGGATCCAAGGATCCAGATTTTCTGGGTAAGCTTAAGAACGCATGGGATCTACAACTCAAGCAGAACGACAAGCTCATGCTCATATTGTGTGGTTCTGTTTCTTCCTGGATAGAAAAGAACATTCTAAGAAGTACAGGGTTCGTGGGCAGAATATCTAGTACCATTACGCTCGGAGAGCTCTCGTTGGATGAATGCAATGAATTCTGGGGTGCGAAGAAAAATCACGTTTCTGCATATGACAAATTCAAAATACTGTCAGTGACAGGAGGCATTCCTAAATACCTCGAAGAAATAAGACCTGAGCTCCCAGCCGAACAAAATATAAAAAATATATGTTTCATCAGAGAAGGGTTTTTGTTTAGTGAATTTGATCAGATATTCTCCGATACCTTCTTAACGCGGAGCGACTTTTATAGGAAGGCCCTAGAGGCATTAGTCGGTCGCTATTTGGAAGCCAGTAGGGTCTGCCAAGAAGCAGGCTATGAGATGAATAATGCATCCTCAGACTATCTTGAAGAACTCGTCCACGCAGGCTTTATAAGCCGCGACTATACATGGCACCTTAAATCAGGCAAGGTGTCCAAGCTGAGCCATTATAGGTTAAAAGATAACTACACACGCTTTTATCTTAAATACATATTGCAAGCCAAGGCGAGAATTATAGAAGGCGGATTTAATGATAAGTCTCTTTCAAGCTTGCCTGGTTGGAACTCCATAATGGGACTTCAGTTTGAGAATCTGGTTCTTAACAACAGAAAGAGGATCTGGGAAATTCTTCAAATTGCTCCTGATGAGATTGTATGGGATAATCCATTCTTCCAGAACAAAACATCAAAACATGATGGCTGTCAGATAGATTATTTGATCCAGACAAAATATTCTAATCTATATGTCTGCGAGATAAAATTTTCCTTATCGGAGATTAAGCCTGAGATAATAGCTGAAGTGGAGGAAAAGATCAGGACTCTTCAACGACCGAAGGGTTTCTCCTGCAGACCTATTCTGATTCATGTAAACGGAGTTCATGAAACTGTGTCTGACGAGGACTATTTTTCTCATGTAATTGATTTTAGTGACTTGCTGTTGCCTGCATAAAGATTGAACCTCATACATCTCCATTCCGCGACCTCTATCTCTGGATAGCTCTCGGCGCAACTCTCGCTGGAACATTTCCTCTAGCTTAGTGCCTACTTCTTGATTCACGGTTTTGAGATCGATGATAAGAGGTGCAAAAGTTTTACTCACCGCTTCCATTCGGTCAGTCATCTGATCCCTAAGATAGCTTCTTTCCATGAAGTCCATTTCTTTGGTTCCATCGAAACGCTTAAGGAGGCTGTCGAAGTAAGAAGCTTCCATGCAGAGCTTAGTAATATGAAGCCCAGTGTTTGATTTGAACTCAAAGCAAGGTGACTTTGAGGCATGCTCATAGAGTTTGACCTCAAACCCGGGCTTTATATGAGCCATCGTTGCCATTGCTTCTTGGTTCTGTACTAGTGCCCCCGCGTTCTCATTCCGTATATGAATCATCCGCAGCCATTCTTGCTTCATAGGACTTTGGTTCATGATCTCCATGGGCTCGGCTACGATCTTGTTTTCCTCGGCTTTGGCTTGGACCATGTTCCATAGGCGGGCCACCTCGTGGGAAGGTTCCAGGTAGTCTTTGATGGGTTTGTAGACTTCTTCAGGATTGGCTAAGGGATCGATAAGGCCTTCTTTTATGCCCTTATCAAAGGCTACATCGAACTGTAGACGATTGAAGTCTAAGCCAGATGCTTTCATCAGATGCCTGGAGCTAGAGTGATCTAGCTGCTTAAGCAACTGCTGTGCGACCTCTGCGCGTGGAGCGTGATCAATGCACTTGGTTTCACCGGAATCATGGCATTCTCGTGCGAGATCCCTATTAACCGTAAGCTCGGCATAAGTTCTGATGAGCTCTCTGGTTTGGCCGCCAATCGCATGATCCAGCAGCTTATTCTCATCCACCTTGAGATGTTCAAGATGGGCCTGTACATTCACATCTGGCGAGGCGATCTTCAATGCCAGCGCATCTCGCTGCATCTGGTATTTCTTGAATTCCTCCTGGGTGACCAGTTTAGAACCAGATATTTGAACGGAGCGCCCTTCATGATTCTTCAGTTGGCCGTGGATCGTCGCCGCACGATTGCGCGCATTAAGGTATGAATCTACCAAGTCAAAACTTTGCTTTTGATCTGGGCTCAGGCCCTCGTAATGAGTATTCCGCGCGTGCTCTTTATAATGCGTCTCTGCATGGGCCTTGATTCCAGCAAAGCTGACCTTCTCGTCAGGCTTGAGAGTCTCGCCCCAATAATCCTTATAAACTTCGCCTGCCTCCGTGATTACCTTTTCGACCTTAAAGAATTGTCGAAATAGACCAGGGTTTTCCATCAATACGGAAGCCATGAAGTCACGTTCCGATTTGAGGGATTTGTAGTCGCCATATAACTCGTGAGCTGTGGCCAAATTGCCTAGATGAGTCTCAGAAATCTTGCCCCACAGATCCCGAGTCTGCCGCGACAGATCCATATAACCTTGGGTATGGATCGACACTCTCTGTTCAAAATCCGATAATAAGCGCGTACGCACGCCCGCATCGACCTCTAGCACATCCCGGCGGATACCGACTAAACGCACATAAGGGAGATGGTTATCCCAGTCCGAGAGGATCTCTTTCGCTGTCTCTTCTTTTTGTTCAAGAAGATGTTGATAGGCATCGTAAGGATCTTTGCCTTGACTCTGATCAGACGCCCATTCAATCTCCTCGCGCAGAGTTCCCATGTCCGCGATCAGGTCTTTGTAGTTCTGGATTCTTTCCAGGAATGGCCGCTGCTCAGTTGATACCTGGTAATCTGCCAAGGTATTCCGCATACCGCCATAACTCAGCTGATCTACTAGATCCTTAAAGTCCACAAACTTCTCATGATTGGCGTAGATCTGCAGGTCGAGCCGATGTCGGGACATAGCCACCAAAGTAGTAGATGGATCCATCATGGCATCGGGAGAGACGAAGGTTTTATCAAAGGTTGAGCCCTCAGACTTATGCACGCCCATGGCATAGCCGAGGGTGAAATCCTTGTACTCATCCGCTTTGAACTGAACAATACGCTCGCCTTCCAGGATTACTTTCAATTGCTGATGGCGTGGGTCAAAACCAATAATAGTGCCCAGACTGCCGTTTTTAACGCCTTTGTTGCGCTCCGTCCAGAAGTTAGTACTCTTCACAAACTGCTCATGGTGATCGTTCTTGGTGAAGCGAATTACGTCGCCGATTGAATATTCTGAGCCGCTCACATGGAAGTGTTCCTTCAAAGCACCCTGAGCTTTAAGCTCCGACCGAATCATTTGATTGAGCTCAAACACTTCTTTGTTGGTGTAAGCCAATGCCATGCGTGTATCGTAAGGACTAGACCTCATGTGAGATAAGTAATCCTTCACCATCTGCCGATGAGCATCAGCCTGGGTCTCAAACCAATGCATATGCCCGCGCTCTTGATAGGGCTGCAAACCATCCAATACTCGATGCTCGTTGAGAAGAACAGAGCATTTTTGTTGCCACTCCACCCTCTGACGGACCACATGTGAGGTTTCCGCATAGCCATAACGTTCAGCGAACAATCGGCCGAAGTCACCGGGGTCACGAGACTTAATCTGGGCAGGGTCTTGGATGATGAGAACCTTGGCACCCTGGCTTGCAGCCTCTTTCAGAAATGGCTCCCACAGGTGCCCGCCGATCATGTTAGCCTCGTCCACCAGGATCACGTCTTTGCTAGTAAATTTGTTCTTTTCCAGCTCCTTCATGCGATTGAAGGCATAGATATAAGGATTGCCCCATAGGCCACCGTTTTCAACTACAGCCTTCTTCTCATCATACTTGGCCCAGCTGTGTATGAGGCTATCCAGTGTCCGGCAAGGGATACCGATTTCTTGCTGCATAATCTCAACGGCTTTACCCTGGAATGAGGTACCCATAACCCGATAGCCCTCGTTCTCATATATCTGAGCCACAGCCTTGAGCAGGGTTGTTTTGCCGGTACCAGCCTTACCATTCAAAATGCGGATATCTTTTCCAGAACAAAGGTGATGAATGGCCTTTGTTTGTTCATCAAAGAACCTAAAATCATGGCCTTTCTCACGCGAAGTCCACTGCTCCAGATTCCGAATGCCTTGGTCTATTTTCTCTGAATATACCGTTTTAGATGCCCTCTTATTGAGCCCGTCCGCCAAACCCAATAACGCTTCTTCCTGCTGCCTATATTGGATTGAGGTGTAGATGGTTTGCCGATTTAGGTTCTGGCCAACCTCATGGGATACACCACGATCAGCCAACAACCTGTCCGTCATTTTGGCCGCCAAGCCTTGTAGATCGGCGGCATAGCCCTCATAAACGATGTCTGAATTGGTAAGCTTTAAAATCTGCTCAGACGGGACTTCAAGGCCCTCCACTTTAGCCCTAAGAATAGTAAACAACCGCTCATCGCCACCCACACGGCGGATGATCTCATCTTCGATATGTTTCCGAGTAAAGGTGGTCCGTTTGAGAGCCACCTCATGGATAATCACCTCAGGTCGCTCACACAAGATGTGGATATTCTGCTGGCAGATCTCTTCATTGCCCACCACAATCCGCGAATACTGACCCCGTTCAGCCAACCGCTGCGCATGCCAACCTTCGTGATGCGTTGCCAGAAACAACGACCCTTGATCCGCCAGTGATCTTCAGTCAATACGCACCTCATGACCTGCTAAAGCCAAATGCTTGCTGACGACAACCTCCCATGATTTACGGGTATGCATTAACTCTTGTCTGGTGACAATCTGGCGATCTTTCCTCACAGAAAACTCACCATCAACCAGCATGCGGCGGCAGATTTGAGCATGCATATGAGGATTGCCTTTATCCCAATGGATGGCATAAGCAGTCACCAATCCGCGTGATACAAACCGAGCCTTCAAAAACTCTTCAACGCAAGCTTCTGACTGTTCTTTAGTAAGCTCCAGCGGCAGCGCGCACATAATCGTTTGTGCCGTCTGGATAGACGCAAGCCATTTTTCTTTTGTCTCAATACTGCGCTGGTTTTTTTCCTCATCACGGGGGTGCCCCCGAAACCGTTGTTCAATCCATTGGTCTTCAAACTGCTCCACGCGATTCCATAACGTGTGTGCATTAAGCGCCCAAGCAGGTGCCCCCTCCGGTGCCAAGATACGCGCAACTATGACTTCTTTTTTGTGGGAATAATCGTATGAAACACCAGTGCGTTGGTCATTTTGTTTAGAGCCAGAAATGTACGCTCCAAAGCCAACGGAAGACCGTCCTTCACTCCTGGATATAAATCCCATACTGCACGAATAAATCGCCATGATGAACTGCGCCCAAACATAAGTTGTGCGTCAATCATGTTAAATAAACCTGAGATTCTGGGTGCGAACGTCTATGAAAAAGTTCTTTAAGTACATGCCTCGTACAAATTTAAATATACACGCCTGTGGCCATTCAGCACAAGCGGATTTTCAAATCCGCATAAGTGCGCATCCCTTGGATGATCACGGATGAAAGTATTTTACACTCACCCCAAAGCTTCATACATCGCACACAAACCAGCCCTAACGGCGCGTGAGTGATTGGCTGCGAGTTAATATAAGCTTATCAACTTTGCGTCACCTGCTGCGCCCTAAAGCAGCAATGCCTACGATGATAGGTGAATTGGTGGTTGACGCTTCTGCGCAAATAATTTTAAGCTAGCAACATTCAGCGATAGAGTGTTGGGGCACTGAATATACCCGCAGAACGTAGCAGAAACTTGCAACAACGCTGAATAAGGAACCCTATGCTGTATTTTACTTCCGACCATCATTTCTGGCATACCAATATCATTAACTTCTGCAATAGACCTTATGGTTCAGTAGAAGAGATGAATGAGGCCTTAATTCAAAATTGGAATGATCTTGTGGCACCGGAAGACGAAGTATACTACCTGGGTGATTTTAGCTTGGCAGCACGGCCTGTTGAGGTTTATACAAAACAATTGAATGGCTTAAAATATTTCGTCCCAGGCAATCACGATTTTTGTCATTCATATAACAAACAGTCACGCACTCCAGAAAGGCATGCGCGATGGATCCAGCAATATCAAGATTGGGGATGGACTGTCCTGCCTGAACAAATGTTGATCACCATCCCTGAGATTGGAGAAATAAAGTTATGTCACCTACCCTACAGCACCAACTTTGAAGGCGACAAATTTGCAAAGTGGCGTCCCCATGATGACGGCCACTGGCTTTTATGCGGACATATACATCAAAAATGGAAAACGATGGATAGAATGATTAATGTTGGCGTTGATGCTTGGGATTTTCAACCTGTGTCTGTCGTAGAGATCATACGGATTATCCAGGACGCCACAACGTAAAAAAAACTGGATAAACGGAACTAACAAATCTCATCATCGAGATACCTCAGTCAGCTTTGTCAGTTCGTTCCCCACCGTTTTAAAAAGATTCTTTGAAAACCCCAGCCCTGGAAGAAAACCTAGGTCACTCTCTAATCAATTTTTAAATGGGGGCTAATTCAATTCCAATTCTTCCTCGCACATTCTCTCCCAATGCCATCGACACCGTATTCAACCACCTGGGAAAAAAGATATGCAAACCATCTAAAATAGCGTCTGCCCAGGGACACTGCTGGGACACTCCTGGGACACTAGCGGGTAATTAAGCACAAAACACGGCAACTACCCATAAGAAGGAAAGTGTTATAAATAAAGGGTTTGCATGTTGTGGACTACTCTCAGAAGTTGTGGTTTATGCATTTCCTAAGACTCATAACCTGAAGGTCGTAGGTTCAAATCCTGCCCCCGCAACCAAACCCAACAAAGGTTTGAGAGATTTCCCAAAAATCGTAAAAATCCTGGTTCCGCACTGGTGCCGCAGCGGAAACCGTAAAATTAGTATTGAGTTCCCTTTCAATCAGACACCTAAATCAATTTCGAAGGGCATAGCAGACAATAACGTGCCGAACAAATTGTCTCGCAGTGTCGAGAGAATTTAGCACCGGATACACCTTAGAATAACGCATTCTTTTATCAGATGGGGTATAATTTTATTACGAAACATCTTTTGTTCCTCTTTCGTTGCCTGAAATGCGGGTGGTGGTTTTATATTTACTCCTAGGTCTGAGAAATATTCATCAGCAACTGTTTCTTTAACTATCAAGTGTTCAACCGTAATGCTCATTCCGACATGCTTTTTGGACCGTGTAAGTTGGTTCTATCTGCGGCTCTATGCTCTTAAAAGTTTCTATTGCCCAGTCTATATCGTCATCATTATCCATGGCCAACATCACGGTACAAAGACTTCCAAGAACAGCTACGTGGCAAATAAGCATTTGATACCCACCCTCTGATTCTGGCGCTCTAATCAAGGTTGCTTTGCCAACGCAGGTGTCGTTTTCAAATGTGAAGACACCCAGATTGTCTTGATCGATTTCTTCATCTACTGGAAATTCAGGAACTATTCCTCTCAGATCGGAGTGTGAGTGGGCAAAGATCGATTTGTCTTTGTGGAAATAGCGTACTTGATTTTCCTCTGTTTCGTCTGACTCATAGAAATAGCCAGGCAGCAAAATTGACCAATTACCTGTCAAGCGGGTTCTGCGATCAAGTCTGTAATAGCCGATCAACCCTGGCTTCGGAATGTAGTAATCTTCAAGCGTGAGCAACGTCTGCATCTCTTGTATTTCTTCTTCCGGTAATTGTATGCTTCCCCCAGAAAGCTCTCTTGCTTTTTCGAAGCATTGGAGTGTCGTTGACAGCAAATAGCCTGCTCTATCCTCTTGATCTAGAGGAGGACGCCATTTAATTTCAGTCCACATCCGGACCAGCCCAAAGTTCTTCCAGAATAGAGCATCCATATCCTTATTCCACCATGCAAAGAATTTCTCAGCTTTGATAGGGATCTCTGATAAATCTGACTGATCTATTTCCTGAAAAAACTCCTTGTCCCATGGGCCCATAGGAGAGATTGTGAAATAGCTATGCTCAATCCTTAAATCAAGTGGGAGCGATATACTAAGTTTATCTCCTGATCCATGGTTAATAAGATGGCGAGCCAGAACCTGAAGGTGGTAGCACATAGCTTCCTGGAGTAGCTGGTAATCCTTATGCTGGTGATATCCACACTCATCTTCAAAGCCCATTTCCTCGTTATCCCAATCCCAGCTGAAGCCGCACTGGCTTTCAACGTGTTCGAGAAGTTCCACAATGAAGGCATGATAGCCTGGCCCGACGGAAGATGTTTTTGCTGAACAAATTAAATAACCCGATTCCACATAAAAATACATTTCCTCTTCGGCTGGATGTATGCCAATAACCATTGCTTCTGGCCCAATATTTGCATAGCACAAGTCGCCAATCCCCTTGAGCATTACATATTCGCGCACACATTCTGCTATTTTGTCTAATATGTCTGGAAAAGACTCAGCTCGCTTGAGGAAAGACCCTTTTTTTGGCTGCATACCTACACAAACAGATAAACCCATTTTTATTTTCTCCTAAATTCAGATTAAAACCACTTCATTTTCATTAAATAGAGAAATCGATATCTCATGCTCGAACTGCCGTTGGTGAATTTTCCCTCTGAATCGGGCGCTCTCGAGATATTCAAGCTCTTAGAATAGTAAAAATGGTCATAAGAACAGCGATTACAGCATATACCCATGCCAGTAATGTTGATGTTCCCCTTGTTTTGCTATTACTATCAGCACGATTTTTCAAATTATAGCGATAGATAGAATTACCAAACAATCCAAATAAAGCCGGGTTAAAACCGACAAACAGCAGATGCACTCTCATTATAGGAAAATATACAGCGAGTATATCAATCAAAAGAAATATCGTCCCATACAGGTACATTTTTCTATACAAAAACCAGCCTGGGCCAAATAATGCGGCGGCCCAGTTCCAGCTCGTGAATCTTGGAAAATCTTTATAAGCAGTAAACATATTGATGTAAAACATCGATTCTGCTGATGGTTCCTCTTCACTCTCATTGCGCTCCATTAAATATGGATACAGGTTTCTTAAGTCATTCATATCTTATGCCCTTTCTAGAGAACCCAAAAAACGTAAATAAAACATCCTGTTAGTAACGGTTACTTGTATCACATGAGTTATAGGCAGTTCAAATAAAAACACCACTTGACGGACTAACTTAGAGACGCATGCCTAACTGTTAAAAACAAAACCAGAATCCAACATTAATCCATATCAATAATCAGCTCTTCATACGGCAGTTTAGTAAGCTTATGAAAGACCACCTGATCCTCAACGGTTTTTCTTAATCCTTCAGGATCGGAGATCTTTTCTAGCATCGATTGGTACCATTCATCAGTTTTTTTCATGTCCGGTCTTTTACAAAACCGTATCTCATACCAAGCACTTCCCCAATCAAGCAGCTTCTTTGCAAGCTCAAGTTTACCAGCCCATGCCGCTATAAGAGACGGATCTTCAAAGTATCTTGGACTGCTCTGGTACTCAAGACCAGGGTAAGTTTGATATGCGTTGATGACTTGAGACAACTTGACTGGGCCTTCTATGGGAAGCACAGAGACTTGCCGCAGTTCTTCAGCGGCTTCCTTGTATTTACCTTCTTCATGTTGCTTCCAAGTAAGAGAATATAGGCGACTTTTAGGCCGCACAGGAAGTGTCGCACTCATGAAACCCAAAGGATTTGCTAAATTGAAGATAGAAAATTCTATCTTTACGTCAGTCCCCCAACTCACGTTATATCCCATATCGAAAGATAAAGGACCCACTCTTTTTGTCCAAGCTTGAGGTAGAATTTTCTTATAAGAAGGAAACTCTTTAAGCCAGTCCCTGGTTATGACGGTTTTCATCTTGTTATCAATTTTGACATCATTTTTATACACGGCATCTAGCTCTCAACACAGCGTGGGCATAACGTTATTATTTTTCTGCCTTATAAAGATCGTGCAAAAAATCTCCGTCCATACCATTTAGAAGGGTTTTCTGGCCTCCTTCCATATAATTTAACTCTATGCCCGATTCTTCATTAGCGAAAATGCTACGAACACCATCAAGAATGCATAGGAAGCCAAAAAGCGCCTCATCAACTGATTCCCTTATGATTTTAGCTACCATCTCCCTATCTTTGCTACACAGTTCCTTATACCAGCTTGATAACTCGATATCTTCGCTAGAGGGATGACGCCCTGGAGGCTCTACGAGATTTTCAACAACATCGTCAAGCGTAGGCTCGCGGAGATATCTTACAATAAGATCTATGAAGTGCTTCTTATCCATGGGCACTTACCCACCGCTCACATTCTTCAATCGTATTCGGAATATCCCCTTTTTTCTCTTTTTCCTGTAATATTAAATCCATTGGCAGTTTATATTTGCGACCAACATCAATCAGAGCGTCTAGTCCACCGATTATAAAGATTTCTCTAAATAGTTCAGGGCAGTTGTTATCTGCCCATTTTAATATGTGCGAGTCAAGCTCAATGGCTATGGGGAGCTCCCCATCCTTCTTATCTATTCGTTGATATTGAGGTTTAAGTTTATTGATTAGCCCATAGCGATAGATTAAACCAATCCATGTAAAAGGCGTATTTTTAAGAAAATCCGCTTTTATAATCAATTGCTCTATTTCATCTTGTATATCAGCTGTCTTCTTGGTGTTTAAAAATCGAATCTTCACCATGTCAACACGACCTGGGACGAATTTTCTGTTGTGCATAAGAGCCTACTCTTTCATCAATGATCTGATTCATCAATGATCTGATTTGATTTCTGGCAATGATTCTTTGCCGCCTTTTGCAATTTCAAATAATAGATCGACAACCTTTTCTGTTATGAGAACATCAGCAGTCTCCAATCCCATGTGTTCTGTTTCTAACCACAGTAGATAGTCAAATAGTTGTTGTTTATCTTTTTTAATTAAAAGACTCAAAATGTCTGGTATATACAAATCATATTCATCTTGAGCGTCATGAAACTCTTTTACACCGATAGGGTCCCAATAATTTATTAGGACATCATGGATTTTTGAATTCATTTCTTTGCCCTGATTATTTTTTAGTTTTTTGTTCACTTGATTTTCCATGAATAACGGTGACTACTTTTCCAGTACTAGAATTGGTGATTACACGAACATTGTTCATGCTATCATAATGCCCTGCTGTTCCCTCTCTAGTCTCAAACTTATCTCCAGTTCTGATAACATGCTCTATAACAGAAGGAGTAAGCCTACGATTTTGCATTTGATCTAGAGCATGACCGGAGTATATTCTATCATTAATTGTGGTTTGTGCATTTCTTATTTTCTGATAAGAAGGATTCTTTAGTTCAAAACCTTTCTTTCCCATAAATCCTGGAACTTTCGTAGCATAAGTAGATTCTGCCCCATACCTGGAATTCGCCAACACAGTCGTATTCGGCATATTATCAGCAACAGGTGTGAAGTTCTGGAAAATAGGTCCTTTCCATTGTGTGAAACCTTCCTTCCAGAGGGGAAAATCCGCCACAGGGGTTGCGAGCACCGATGAGCGTCTTTCAGTTAGCGGGGTTGAGAATATGATAGGATCATACTCAAAACCAGGGGTGCCGAGAATGCTCGGCCGTGATTCATGAGGCGTAAGTTTGCTTTTTACTGGACCGTAATATGAGTCGGAATCCACCCATATCTCACCGAGCGCTGAGTTCTGTTCGGATTGGTTTGCGAGGTAATTACCGCCAGCAAAACCCCCAGTTGCTAAGCCCATAGCAGAAGCGGCGACAGTAGCAGCAGCCCCAAGCCCCGCCAAGCCCAACCACTCCATAACTGGAATGGCTGGAGTTAGAGCTGGCAACGTCTCTGACATCGCAAAGTTATTCTCAAACGCATTACTCGCTGCCATAGCGGCGACGTTTACATCACCCCCAAGAAGAAACGCACCGGCCCCGGCGGTCATGAGAACCACGTTCTTGCGCGCTTGCATACTCATGGTCGACGGCAAGCCTTCCGCTATGATCTCAGCCCCACCTGCGGCAATTCCACCACTTATAAAGCCCTTGAGTGGATCACGATGGCCCATTATGAGACCCTCTACGCTGCCTAAAACGATGTGCCTGACTTTGTGCTCGACGTAACCTATAGGACCTTTGCCCGCGTCGTAAAGCTTACCAATCTCATTGGCAGCCAACTCACCGGCCGTATTCGCTGCTACGTTGATCACCCCTTGTTGCAGAGCCTCCTTCCACTTCATCTCCCCTGTAATCACCTGCATACCGGTAGAAACACCCACCTGCACAGCATGGGCTTGTAAATTTTTACCAACTTCGGCGAGAAGTGCAGCAGGATCGCTGGTTAGAGCATCAAGACCTGTGGCCTGCGATGCCTGCGCCGCAGAGCCCTTGTCCACCCCAAGGAAATCCCCGACGCCTACCGTCGCACCTGCCACAGCCATGGACATCAGGACTCCATGTTTTTTATAAGCTTGGATATATATTCAGAATGTCAAAGAACGGGGGTAAAAGTTCGATCGTCTTCCTGTTAGAGACTAAAATAGAATCAGACCTTAATCCATATCAATAATCAGCTCTTCATACGGCAGCTTGGTAAGTTTATGAATGACTATCTGCTCCTCAACAGTTTTTCTTAATCCTTCAGGATCGGAGATCTTGGCCAGCATTGATTGGTACCATAGCTCTTGTTCATCTGGGTAGATATTACAATTCTTTGCGTACCAAGGGCGCCCCCAATCGAGCAGCTTCCTAGCGAGCTCAGGTTTGCCAGCCCAGGCTGCTATTAGAGCAGGGTCTTCAAAGTATCTTGGGCTGCTCTGGTACTCCAGCCTAGGATAACTTTGATATGCTTCGATCACTTGAGACAACTTGACTGGACCTTCTATAGGAACCATCGACAGTTGCCGCAGTTCGTCGGCAGCTTCTTTGTATTTACCTTCTTCATGTTGCTTCCAAGTAAGATAATATCGGCGGCTTTTGGGCCGCACATGAAGAGTAGCACACATGAAATTTAAAGGGTTAGCTAGATTGAAGATTGAAAACCCTACTTTTACGTCAGTTCCCCAATCAACGTTGTATCCCATTTGGAAAGATAAGGGACCCACCCTTTTTTCCCACGCTTGTGGTCGGAATTTCTTATAAGACGGAAATTCTTTAAGCCAGTCTCTGGTTATCATGGTTTTCATTTTGCTATCAATTTTGATATCGTTTTTGAACATAGAAACTACTTTCCCTTCTTAACGGATTTTATACTAGGTTTTACCTCGATTACATTCGCTGGGCTCATATCAGCCTTCCTAGGTAATTGTTTCTGATATCTTTTTACTTGCGCGGAGGTAACTTTGGCATCCCCAAATTTATAATCAAGTGCATCCTCAGTTATATCATCGTACCAATCAGCTTGAACTGAATCCTTTAACCCCATACCTTCTTGCCATTTATTACCTCCCTTAAACCTTGCCTCAACGGTAATGTTTGACCGTTCGTCAGTCATTCCTTGATATCTGTTAAAAAGCCTTTCGTTATATTTATGCTTTTGTTGCCCGATGAGAGGCCCTTTTCCACTACCGATCTTACGTTCAGCTCTGTCAGCCAAACTTTGAGCTAACTCACGGTCTGTCATATTCTGCACAGCTTTTTTGTTATGTTTCAACTCCCATGCGGCAACTCTGTCAGCAGCCGCGGTCGCGAATGCATCATTTGAAGCGCTTTGAACAGCGCTGGTTTTTTGAGCATGCCTAGTATTCGCCAACACAGTCGTATTCGGCATATTATCAGCTACAGGTGTGACGTTCTGGAAGATAGGCCCTTTCCATTGTGTGAAACCTTCCTTCCAGACTGGAAAATCTGCCACAGGGGTTGCGAGCACCGATGAGCGTCTTTCAGTTAGCGGGGTTGAGAATATGATAGGATCATACTCAAAACCAGGGGTGCTGAGAACGCTCGGCCGTGATTCATGAGACGTAAGCTTGCTTTTTACTGGACCATAATATGAGTCGGAATCCACCCATATCTCACCGAGCGCTGGGTTCTGTTCGGATTGGTTTGCAAGGTAATTACCGCCAGCAAAACCCCCAGTTGCTAAGCCCATAGCAGAAGCCGCGACAGTAGCAGCAGCCCCAAGCCCCGCCAAGCCCAACCACTCCATAACTGGAATGGCTGGAGTTAGAGCTGGCAACGTCTCTGACATCGCAAAGTTATTCTCAAACGCATTACTAGCAGCCATAGCGGCGACGTTTACATCCCCGCGAAGAAGGAATGCACCGACCCCGGCGGTCATGAGAACCACGTTCTTGCGCGCTTGCATACTCATGGTCGACGGCAAGCCTTCCGCTATGATCTCAGCCCCACCTGCGGCAATTCCACCACTTATAAAGCCCTTGAGTGGATCACGATGGCCCATTATGAGACCCTCTACGCTGCCTAAAACGATGTGCCTGACTTTGTGCTCGACGTAACCTATAAGACCTTTGCCCGCGTCGTAAAGCTTACCAATCTCATTGGCAGCCAACTCACCGGCCGTATTCGCTGCTACGTTGATCACCCCTTGTTGCAGAGCTTCCTTCCACTTCATGTCCCCTGTAATCACCTGCATACCGGTAGAAACACCCACCTGCACAGCATGGGCTTGTAAATTTTTACCAACTTCGGTGAGAAGTGCAGCTGGGTCGCTGGTTAAAGCATCAAGACCTGTGGCCTGCGATGCCTGCGCCGCAGAGCCCGTGTTCCACCCCGAGGAAATCCCCGACGCCTACCGTCACACCAGCCACAGCCATGGACATCAGGCCTCCGTGTTTTTTATAAGCTTGGATATATATTCAGAATGTCAAAGAACGGGGGTAAAATTTCGATTGTCTTCCTGTTAGAGACTAAAATAGAATCAGACCTTAATCCATATCAATAATCAGCTCTTCATAAGGCAGTTTAGTAAGCTTATGAAAGACCACCTGATCCTCAACGGTTTTTCTTAATCCTTCAGGATCGGAGATCTTGGCCAGCATCGATTGGTACCATTCATCTGTTTTTATCATGTCCGATCTTTTACAAAACCGTATCTCATACCAAGCACTTCCCCAATCAAGCAGCTTTTTGGCGAGCTCAGTTTTACCAGCCCATGCTGCAATAAGAGCTGGGTCTTCGAAGTATCTTGGGCTACTTTCGTATTTAAGTTTGGGATAACTCTGATATGCTTCGATAACCTGAGACAGCTTAGCTGGACCCTCAATTGGTATTATAGACAGTTGCTGCAGCTCTTCGACGGCTTCCTTGTATTTTCCTTCTTCATGTTGTTTCCAAGTAATAGAATATCGGCGACTCTTGGGCTCCAAAGGAATTGTGGCACTCATGAAATCCCTAGGGTTTGAAAGATTGAAGATAGAAAACCCTATTTTTACGTTCGTACCCCAATCTACATCATACCCCATGTTGAAAGATAAAGGACCCACTCTTTTTTTCCAGGCTTGAGGTCGGATTTTCTTATAAGAGGGAAACTCTTTAAGCCAATCTCTGGATATTATGGTTCTCATCTTGTTATCAATTTTGACATCATTTTCATACATGTTAACTACTTACCCTTTAATTTTAGGTCACTCGGTAATTTTTACAATATCTCTAGTTCAGTAGAGTCAGTGACTAATATATATATATAATTGTAATTGTCTGTCTCATGATAAGAGACAATAAATTGTCTTGATTGGCTAGCTAGATTCTTTGGCATATTAATGCTGCCATCATCGACGGCAGTAGACCAATTATCATAAGTTGGAATTATCTTACTATCCAATACCTGGTAAACATCACCCCCGAGGATCGAGATACCTAATTCCTCTAGCAATGTTATTATTTCAAGCGCATCACTTCGATAAAAACCAAAAGAATTTATTCCCGCGCTCTTTAAGGGTATGCCTTTTTCAAGTATGGCTTCTTTGAGCCTGTTTTTTAATAATTCCTTATTCATCATTTTCCTTTTCAGAGACCTTTTATTCTTTCTCTTTAATATTATTCGGAACAGCCTTGTTATAAATACTTAGTAGCTCAGCACACTGCTCCGCATGAAATGAGGAACGAGACAAGGTCATTTCAATAAGGCCCTCAATGATCTCCCTAGGCAATAAGTGGACACGGGTCTTAAAGAACTCGTAATACTCAGTCGTATTAAGTTGGGTAACAAAGGACCGCTTTGCGGCTTCGGGATTGTTGGGATATGTCTCTACCAAATATTCATCAGGGAATGGGTCATTATATATCTCAAGGGGCCGATAAAATCCAACCCCTGTAATCTTTTCTTGTACCAATATATTCGCCAATTCACGAGATACAAGTTTCAAGGGCAAAAACGCCTCTTCCCTTGCTAAATGACATGAAACCATTGCGTCTTGCTGTAAAAATAGCTTCTTGATATTACTAACAGATCTGCCCCCCTCATTATATCTGACATAGGAAGTATCAGCATCTATAGCACTTACTTTCGTTATAATATTAATTAGAAAATAATCCAAAAAACGTGCATCACTTTCTTTCCCACCTTGACACTCAATTAGGATGGGAAAGTACTGAATATCATTAGGACAGAAATCCGTCAGTATGTCCAACGTTCGCTTATTAACTACCGGGGGCATCCCATGCATATTGTTAGGAAGGCAATCATAGGCTGAAGTTTTTTTGATGTTGTTTTCGGATATTAATCTTAGGTTGTAAGAACCGGGATCTCGCAAAGTGTCTGCGTAATGTTCGTAAATACTTTGAAATGGTAGCGCACGTCCTTGCATAAAGATCAGACTACTTACGTTATGATCAGACTTACTGAATTCCACAATGTTCTTGTTCGGGAAATATTGTGGCATCTCCCATATTAGAACATTCTCGTCCTTGTGTATATCGTCACTCATTTCTTTTTGTCCTGATTTGAAGCATTGTTGCGAGCATTCTTATTCAGCTTCCTAGTTCCATCCTTTAGAAGAATTCTTTCCTCTTTCATAATCCCCGTTAGGCCAGCCTTAAACTGATCCTGGCTCCAAGAGTTAGCTTTTCCAAAATCCAATTTTTCGGTCATTTTCCCCGCGAGACTACCATTTACAACATCAAGATGCCTTCCCTGATGAATGGACCTGTCTGTCGTGGATAATGTCGCCCCTTTTTTTGTGGGAAGAATCATCTTATTTGCTCGGTCATTTGGGCTCATTCCTGCTTTTTCCCATAATTCGTGCTCTTTAGTAAATTTATGCTTATCACTAATTATATGATGATTCTGCGTATGTGTTACACCTTTAATTTTTCCGTCTTTGCCTCTAAGAATTCGCATTTGTTCAGAGGACTCATTCGCCAACACAGTCGTACCCGGCATATTATCCGCAACAGGTGTGACGTTCTGGAAGATAGGCCCTTTCCATTGTGTGAAACCTTCCTTCCAGACTGGAAAATCTGCCACAGGGGTTGCGAGCACCGATGAGCGTCTTTCAGTTAGCGGGGTTGAGAATATGATCGGGTCATACTCAAAACCAGGGGTGCTGAGAACGCTCGGCCGTGATTCATGAGACGTAAGCTTGCTTTTTACTGGACCATAATATGAGTCGGAATCCACCCATATCTCACCGAGCGCTGAGTTCTGTTCGGATTGGTTTGCGAGGTAATTACCGCCAGCAAAACCCCCAGTTGCTAAGCCCATAGCAGAAGCGGCGACAGTAGCAGCAGCCCCAAGCCCCGCCAAGCCCAACCACTCCAGAACTGGAATGGCTGGAGTTAGAGCTGGCAACGTCTCTGACATCGCAAAGTTATTCTCAAACGCATTACTCGCTGCCATAGCAGCGACGTTTACATCCCCGCGAAGAAGAAACGCACCGACCCCGGCGGTCATGAGAACCACGTTCTTGCGCGCTTGCATACTCATGGTCGACGGCAAGCCTTCCGCTATGATCTCAGCCCCACCTGCCGCAATTCCACCACTTATAAAGCCCTTGAGTGGATCACGATGGCCCATTATGAGACCCTCTACGCTGCCTACAACAATGTGCCTGACTTTGTGCTCGACGTAACCTATAGGACCTTTGCCCGCGTCGTAAAGCTTACCAATCTCATTGGCAGCCAACTCACCGGCCGTATTCGCTGCTACGTTGATCACCCCTTGTTGCAGAGCCTCCTTCCACTTCATCTCCCCGGTAATCACCTGCATACCGGTAGAAACACCCACCTGCACAGCATGGGCTTGTAAATTTTTACCAACTTCGGCGAGAAGTGCAGCAGGATCGCTGGTTAAAGCATCAAGACCAGTGGCCTGCGATGCCTGCGCCGCAGAGCCCGTGTCCACCCCGAGGAAATCCCCGACGCCAACCGTCGCACCAGCCACAGCCATGGACATC
>CAWAEF010000020.1:0-17659 GCA_963780985.1 uncultured Alphaproteobacteria bacterium | reverse complement strand
CAAAACCCTCTTGGGTACAGAATAGGCTGACCATAAAACTAGTCTGCACGAACCGTTCACCTTTACCCTGTTGATGACGTACAAAGTCCAACTCTCTGGCTTGCTTCACCAAAATAGGAATACGCTTGCCAATCTTCGAACGTGCTTGGTTTTCAACCCAAGACTCGCGAGACTGCACCCGCATTTTAGTTTTCTCTTGGTTACAGATGTGAATGCCATAATGAATCATGAAGGGACAAGGGATCTGCAATAGGTCGCGCATTGCATCGCCAATCAAGTCGCCCATAGCATGTAGAGACCAATAATCTGGCTCGCGTCGCACGGAATAGGTCCGAATCAATGTCTCGCCCTCATTCATAGCAATGTGGTCTTTGCTAATCTGAAGGCTGTTGCCAGGCACCGGTATTTGCGTATCCAGACTTTGATATGGATTCCATTTCAAATTTGAAGGTTTGGTGGTCTTGGTATAATTCAGAATCCCATCCAGGGTATTGATCAAATCGTCCGCATCCCAACATTTAACCGGTATACCTAAAGTTGTAAGAGCCGTCTTAATCTGCTCTTTCAGCTGCAAGATCTTCTGTTCATCAACAGGATTGTCAGGATTGCCCGCTTGCGAGTAAGAAACGATACAACGATAATCCCGCACAGTTTGTGCTGCATCCGGATCAAATACCATTTGGTTTAAGTGCTCAACTCGGCGTGCTGCTAGTTTTGCAAAGACGCCTCCCTGCCGAAGCCTGGCTGCTTCCCAGTAATTTAAAACCCCACCAATTTTAGGATCCGCCCAAAGCATAAACTGAATAAAGGAACCCTCTGGCAGCATCGTCTGAAACAGCCCGCTGATTTCCCGCTGCATCTCCTCGCTACAACCCACCATAGGGTAAGTTTCAAACACAAACCCAGTGCTGTTCTCGTTGTAGAAAAGACCTTTAGCCTCATCAAAACTTCTATAGGGCAGTAAGCTGCTCAAAGGGAAATGCTCAAAGTACTGATTGATCTGTCCCAAAAAAGGCGAGTCCTCAGCAACCCCATAGTCCGTTCTTTCGTTAAGTGACCCAGCTAGTTTTTGTCCGAATGATGCAATCTGTTTGAGCATGATGATTAACCCTCATGGCCCTTGAGTACAGGCTCCACAAAGTGAGGGCCATGATAGTTGCCCTTGTCATCCTTGTGCCCAGCAAACCAAATACGATTGGTTTTAGTTACGCCTGCATACATAACAGGAGCATTCATAATATCGGCATTCAGATGCAAGGGTGCAGCTTGATCGGTCTTCACAAGCCGAGGTCTTATAACATCACTAGAAGTGCTATCATCCGGATCCTTATAAGGCAGATCCCCTTTTTCAACCATCTGGTTGACTCTGCTTAATGATTTGCAGCCCACACCTTGTCCTGCAGGGCAATCAAAGGTCTCTGAGTAGCTTGAGCAACCCGGAAGGGCTACGAGCCCTAGCATTAAACAACATCTCTTCATATCTATTCTCCTTGCTTGTTAGTGGAAGGAAGCCAGTCGCTGTTATCCTGACTTTCCTCCAGACTCTGAATGGTCTTCTGACGGGACTGATTGCGGATTTTGTTGATGGTTTGACGAACTGTGGTGTCGCCGAACTGGGTACCTTCCGTAAAGACGATATCTACTTGACGGCCCGCTGCCACTTGCAGAACAGGCTGTAGTTGCTCCAATCGCTTAATGTAAAAATCGGCATACTTATCGAGAGCTTTAGAAACGCCCGAGGCAGCTCCAGCCGTTAACATCTGACCAGGAGCAAGCGCTGGTGGTGTTGAGAAGGGAGTAACAGGAAAGTCGGTCTTTTGCTGTTGAATGCTAAAAAATTGTCCAACGCCACTGAGAAATCCTCCAACCAAGCTATCTCTCAAGACTGGCCCTGCACGATCAGCAACAACGCCACGGATACCCGCACGACCATCTTCCCCAACCACATAACCTGCTACTTGCGTTTCCGATATCTCACCCGTTAAACGCTCCGTGCAGGTTAGCTTTTCCAGACGCATGTAAACCCGTTCAGAAGATAGGTCCCCATAAGATGACGCCAAAATATGACAAGCCTTTAGATCTGAATGAAATCGCCTAGGCAGGTTGCCATTATCCACCACCCTCAATAAGACAGGTCTTGGATCAGATTGGGACTGAACTGATGTGGAAGCGTCCACACCACCTAACAAAACTGCCTTAGCAAATGCACCTGCAGGGATAGTATTCTCAATGGTAGATCTCTCTCCTGGCCCTTTGCCATCCGTCTTTGACAGATTCAAAACGATCTTCCGCACGACAGGTCCTGGTTTTCCCGGCTGTTGCCCCATCCCAATCTGTGGCAGGGCTTCAGGTGCAGATATCTCATTTGAGGGAATCTCGCGTACATGATCTTCTTCAGGAGGAACATCTTCCATCTGAGGCACCGAATCAGCTGTGAGTTTGACGTTTTCCATTAGCAGCTTTTCTAGGGCTTCCAGCTTATTGCGAGTCAGCTTACTTTCCGACTCCACCCGCTCAACCCATACTTCCTGTGGGTTGATACGCTGACCTGAAGTGGTAATCTGAGATTCCTTCACAGGAACTTCATCGAATTTTAACTCTGGCGTTGGATCGGCAGACCAGAGGACAGCACCAATAATGATGAGTCCGAGAGCTCCAACTACGCCTGCTAACAGGTACTGCTTATGTTTAATCTTAAATGAGGGAAGGGTCATGATACCTCCTTTTGAGCTTGAACCACGTAAAGATGAGCAGACTGCCCAGGTGCAACAGCCGTAGAAGAAATACTAACGGCCAAATCCCCAGGCTGAGCTACATCCTGTTCCGTAACGTTGAGGACAGTCTCACTATCATTTTGAAAGCAGAAAACGATGCCCTTAAAATTCTCGCCCTCGTATGTTTTGATTGCCTTAAAAGACGAGGCTGGTTCACTTTCCTCTCGCGGGCCAATAGCTTTGATGTCATAACCTTCCAAACGATCTCCAGCAGCCATAGCGGAAATAAGTGCAGCAATTTTGTCCTCCCGAGTTTCCAGTCTATTCTCTTCGCCATCATCCACGCTGACACCCGGTTTAAAGAGAACCGTTTGTGCATCCATATCATCAGGCATGAGGGTCAAGTCTTGGGTAAGCCCTGCTTCGGTAACAATAGTCAGCGACACAGGCTCCAGCATTTGATCTGACGAGAACTTCAAAAAGATCTGCCCTCCATGATCATCAGTCTCAATATGAAAATACTCATCGGCCCCGAAGATCTGCTGAATACGATCGCCCTTAACGGCGATACGGTTCATCTGCCGGTTCGACACCTGAACCTGAGTACGTTGATGATCCACCAGGTTAAAATTCTGAACAGCTAGCGCCTGAGTGCTTCCAAGGACCAATAATCCCAGCCCCAATAGCTTCTTCTTAATCATGTAGATCACTCCTTATCAGTTTAAATGATTCAATCAACAACCGACCGTGGCGATAAACCAAGGCAAAGTTATAAACATCCCGAGACTGCGAAATTCGCTTCTCGCCCACGTAGCGCAGCAGATCCCCTGTTATCTCTACCGACATATTATTAGGATCAACCTTCACCAAATTAGGCTGAAAGCTAGTTGACACATTTTCTTTCTTGATTCGATCCTCATCCTCCAGCAACCTACGTTTCAAAGGCCCGTAAGCATTCTCAACGGCTTGCCGCAAGATAATCTCCCTCTTGAAAGCAATGTTGGAGGGGCTGTTATCCAGTAGTAGGGAAGCAAAATACAACCCCATCTCTTCCAGATAACTGGCCGAAACCCGATGCTTATCGAGCCAATATTCCTGATGCAAATCCGGTGGCACAACAACCACTCGCTCATTCTTAAGCAAGCTCAAAACCGCCTGTGTCAGATTGGTAATCAGCAGAAAGCTAGTGAAAACCAGCAACAGATGACTCTTCTGCTTCAAATTCCCGAGCCGGCTGCTCTGCAGTTTAAACTTCATCCCAGATACTCCCGAATGTATGAAGGCGGCGAGGTTGGCAGCTTCCGCCGATTGTGAGGCAGATACCAATAGAGGGCATGTTTGACCGCCATCAGACCTAGCCTCCTTTTAAGATTCCGTAGTCCCCAAAAGCCAAGAGCCGACATCAACAACCCAATGATGAAATGATCGATCGCCAGACCAAAAAACATAGGCAAAATGAGAATAGCGGCCTCATCCACCGTCCATTTCAGAATCCGCAAAGGATCGTCCAGGTGATGCAAGATGATGTGTTGATCGTATTCGGTGCTCATGGATCCGATTCCTCACACAACCATGGTAAAGGTGCTGGTAATCCAACCTTTCATGAAGTACACAAACGCGCAGCCAGCAATGCCTGAGACAAACATCCAGCCGTTTTGCTTTAGGATGCCGCCGATGGCCGCAGCACCAGAAACCGCCAGCAAACCGATACGCATGTAGCCGCCTGTGATAAGTTGTTCGACTTTCGTAATTTCCGAATTGAATAGATCACCATTCGTTCCCGCAGCGAATGAATCCGATGCCAGCAAGCAAGTTCCTACCATTACGGCAAGAGGTAAGTATTTTTTAGTTTCCATGGTAGTTTCCTTTTTGTTATCGTTTGAAAAATGAATCACGTCTAAAAGTGGGCGATGGGAACCATTCCCAAAACCCACCCTCATAGACTTCGCGTCTCCCTGAGATATAAAGAGGCACCTTTCTCCCAGGCTCTTACCGGCCAAATAATTGACGCGCGTTTTGACGCCGGTAAAACCGAATTTATAGAATGGGAGAATTGATCTGAGACGACTGCCGAAACTTCTTGATTTTTCAAGCAAAGGCATGGATATATGTAACTGCATTTCAATCTCCGCATTGGGGTGCAGATACTCGGGTTGAAGTTTAGCGACGTCGCCCGAGTATCTTTACCGTTTGTATTAAGTTCTGTTCTTAGGCTCGGTTAATCGAGGCCCGAGCTCCAAAGGCCAAAAGTTGGTTCCTGCAAAAAAGCGTGACCCGCCATTCGAGCTCGGAATGTAAGTTCGCCGGCTATGGGAGCGCGCCAGAAGTGTCTGATGCCGTAAACAGCATCTGTATTGATGTATTTTATCCCTCATGCTTTCACCTCGATTTTGATTTCCATTTCATTTTTCCAACATCTGCGTGCTAGAGCTGTTAAGTCGCTGAGATAATTTGCTGACATGTGATCCCTATGAAACCGCGTAGGAGCAATCAGAACAGCTTGCCCATCAGAAGCCGCCAACGGTACACAAGGTTTCAACCAAACTTCAAATACAGCTTGCCCGCTGTGTTTAGCAAAGCCCCGATAGACCTCAAGCCATGAAAGCGGGTAGTTGTTAGCTTTGAAAAGATCCTCAATGTCCTGATTGAACTCACCTGACGCCTTTTCAACTTTAACTTCCTTGGCAACAGGCTTATCGTAAATCTGACCCTCAAGCACCTTGAGCGCGTTAGAGGCGCTTAAAGCCCACTCCAGGCAAACCCTAAACCCGCTTTCGTTGTCGCCCAGCAAGAACCGAGTCCCAGCAATCCGCTCGCAATACCGTTCCCACTCAGCAAAATCTCCGTCGAGAATCCCGTTGAAAATAACCTTAAGGGCACTCTTGCGAGCATCCGTCAGAGCCAATTCCTTCCGAGGAGCATCCTTGATCTTCCCCTGAACCAAACGATTCCAAACTTTAATCATTCTCTGAGATAAATCATCCTCCTCATCCTCACCTTTTTCGGATTTTGAGTTTGGAGGAGTAAGAGGAGGAAGATTAATATCTCTTAAAAAACTCTCTGCTTCTGTATATGATTTACCCAAATTGGGTATTTCCGCATACCCATTCTGGGTAGATGGTCTACCCAAGTTGGGTAGATCGAGCGACCCATTTTGGGTAGTAGGTGACCCACTGATTTCATAATCAGCTGACTGAAAATGCGAGACAAACCCAGCCTTATGGTCATTTTGACCCATATCCAACCCACTGATTGATGCAGGGGAAGGTCTCTCTATATATAGAGTCTCGGTTTCTTTAGTTCTGGACTGAGAAGTAGCAACTCCTCTTTGGTCCTTATATGTATATGTTTCACAAGAGGATTTTGAGGCCTTCTCATTTTGATACGTCGACCTACCCATTTTGGGTAGATCGATCTCTGAATTTTCAGAGGCCTGGTTAGCATGTATATCCAATGGTGCTTTCACCCCGGCTGTCGAAACCATGAGACCCGCGACCTCATTCAACACATCGTAGTCCACGGAATAGAACTTCTGATTCCTGAATCCGACCTGCTCCATATAAGTTAAAATAAGCTGCTGCTCATATAGCTTATCAAAGGTACGGACAATGGTATTCTTAGTCCAGAAGGGAAACTCTTTCCCCCACTCTTCATAAGTATTCCTGACCCATACACGACCATCAAAATGATTCTTGTTCCGCTCACTCGTCTGCCGATAATGCATCTGCTGCAAAATGATAGCCTCGTTGAGACCAACTGCCTGAGCTAAAGAGCGCAATACCAGAAGAGGCGGTTCATCGATTAGTAGGCGCGATGTCATTTAGTTTATTCTCCAATTAAAATTTGATATCCACCCATTGAGCGGGTAGCCTCAGAACCCCAAGTTGAGAGTTATTTTTTCCTTGTTGGATATTGGGATGTGCTTTTCATTAGACGTTCCTTTTCAAACGACTCCACGCCGTCGAGAGGATACTTAATCACGCCATTCAGTTTATAAAAGTCTGGACCACGTCCACTCCACCGCCAGTGACGAACGGTTGCTTCAGGCATTTTCCAGCGTTGTGAAAGTTCTTGAGATGTAATACAATTGTCTTCCATATTGGGCCCCTTTTGACATGTTTTAATAGATGAGTAACTATCTATGCCTTGTTATAGGTAACATGCTATAAGTAACAACCATAGGTAGTCAATAGCTATTTTCATGGAATATGTTGATTTTAGAAAAAGGTGTATTATAAGTAAGTAGACGCGCAAACGACAGGCTTACGAGCCATTAAAAATCAAGCGCTAAACGAGAGAATTGTTTAAAGATGAATGGCTTACAAATTAAACTTCAATATCTGCTCAATGAAAAAAACCTTTCCCCTGCAGAGGTCGAGCGCAAGGCTGGGCTTAAAATGAGTGCTGTTCGAAATATATTGACTGGCCAATCAAAAAAGCCAAGTGGTGAAACACTGTTCTTCATATCACGTGTACTTGGTGTGTCAGTAGATGAGCTTCTAGATACAGAAAGCATTGAAAGAACCCAGAACATGCCCTCACCAGAAATTGAGAGAAACACTCCTGCCGTTACAGATTTGGATTTTTACCAGCTAGCTAGCGAAAAAACCATCGGTCTGATAAAAAAGAATTATGCAGACAAAACATTTACCTCAACAGAGCTTGCCCACTTCACAAAAGAAATACATGGGTATTCTCTGAAAAATACCTACCCAGAAATAGATGAAAAATTCGCCGATTGGATCATTTCTCAAAGGCTGGCAGATCGATAAGAGCTATCTAAACGGCCTCACGTGCATCTATGGCTTGAAATATAGCCAACGTTCCTGGATGAGTGGCGCCGAAGTTCTTGGCATGTAGTCTTAAATGCTTCTGGACGATGTCCTCTCTCTTTAGGTCAACACCCGCGGTCGCCATGAGCACCAGAAGTCTGCTAACTTCGACCATGTCCTTGAATTCTTCTCCGTAGAGGTTGTTATAAATGCTCATAGCCCTCACAAAAAAGACTAAAGCACTGTCGCTATCACCTTCAGCCATATAGGTTTCCCCCATCAACCGCAGGGCTATTGCCTGGTCGGAATGCTTATCGAGACCGAAATAAGCTTCATAAATTGGCAAACTCTTTTCAAGACGTTCTCTTGCCTCTAACGGTTTATGCATGCCCAAGTATGCCCTTGCTTGGATCATAAGCGCCTCAGCCGTAATTTCACTGGCTTCATTCTGAAAATAGTCCAAAGCCCCTTCTAATGATCGGTTGCACCATTGGATAGCCTCATCCATTTTTCCTGTGGAAAGGCAAGCATTAGCCTTCATATTTGTTGCATACAACTTTATAGCGTTGTTTTTCTCCTGGTCGAAAGTCTCGAAAAACACGTCAAGGGAATGATTGCATTCCGCAAAATCGCCTGCCTCAAAATACACCCAAGAGCGAATGTACCAATAGAGGTTTTTGTTGCTGGTGCTTTTTGCTTTCAATAGGATTGGCTCGGCGATTTTAAGGTAATGTTTGGCCTTTTCCAAATCAGCACAAAAAAGATAATACTGTGCCGTGTTATAGAGAGATCTCAGATATAAATCTACATCCTCAGACCCATCGAGATCCTTCACTGCTGCTAGCAAGTGCTCTTTAACCTCTTCTGAAAGATCAGGTTCATGATAAATATTCCTGACATACACGCCTGTGATATAAAACTTGGCCAGAGAGTCTTTTCTAATGTTCCTGTGACCAACCTTAATCGCCATTTCCTTCAGCTGAAAGAACAATTTCTCGTAAGCATTATGGTCCCTGGATTTAAACATGTGGTATTCCAGCAAAGACAAGCCGAGTCTGAATAACTCAGGAGATGCGGCCCCTTCATCCAAAGCTAAGTCCCACACAACCTGAGCCAGAGCAATTGTTTCAGGATTGTCAGACGAAAAGCTCACAAGATCTTCCCACTGTGTATCCAACAGTGATACTAAAATACCTGCCAACTTATTGGTAAAGTCGCGGGCTTGGCCATCTGTAATTTGTTCACGAACTGTCCTTTGTACAATGTCATGTACGGAGTAGAGTTCAACAGCGTCATTTTTAGCTTTCAGTTCTTTCATGAAGCTGCCGCCACCGAGTATTTTAGCGACATTCACAAAGTCGGTTTCAGGATGTTTTGTGGCCAAGAACTGCTCCATTATTGGTTTGGGTAGAGCCAGTCCTCGTTTCAAAGATAGAAGTACCAACGAATTGTAAGCTGCAGGACTACACTTTTGAATGTCCAAGATTTTGTCTTTATAATTAACGTTCGTTTGATCTGCGCCCATTTGATTCATCTTTGCACCCTTATCCTTAGCCTTATGTTTCCTAACGTAATCCTTTATGCTCACCTTTTTAGAAGCTATATCACGTATGTCCCCGACAAGATAGAATGGCAAACGTTCTATTACGCTTACGACTTCCTTGATTTGCTCAGGGCTTTGATCCTTGAGCTCTGAGGATACATATTTTATAACCTCTTCCTCGGAAAATTCCGATAGCGAAAGCTGATTTATCCAAGCATGATCGTTTTGACTGGTTATAAGGACATGCTTCTTTTGAACCTCGCCTTCATGAATGGCGGGTATGAATTCGCTAATAGCCTCGGCAGAGTCCGCATTATCAATAATTATGATCCAACTTTTAGGGGTCTTCCTAAGAAGACTTTTCATCAAAGTGACCACGCCAGTGACAGACAGCTTATCTAAATGGATCTGGTCTTTGGGGTCAGGGAAAGTTGCATTCCATTCTGCCGCAAACTTGTGAAACTGTGGCGTTATCTCACGTTTAGCATCAAACCACCAAACAATGTCATATTCCTGAAACATCCGATTAACATAGTAAATGGCCAACTCTGATTTACCTGCCCCCGAAATTCCGGTTATCGCAAATCTTCCAGTTCGGTGGGCTGAGAAGAACTCCTTAAGTATTCTAAAAGGTTCTGCCCTATCTACATAATGTGGTGTTCTTTCAGGCACTGTCCATAAATCTGGTTTTTTTGCATGATCCGAGGCCAACACCATTGTTGTAAATAAAACAGTAATGATCATACCAGTAGTATATTTACCCATGTTTCCTGTATTCTGCTAAAGTGAAGACCTTGCCCTTGGCTCTTGATATGTCAGGTAACCACAGGGTCGTTATGTTTTTGCCATCTAACTCACCCCAAGTAATTTTCCAGCCCAAGGCTTGGGTAAGTTCTAACAATTCCTGCCTGGACAGCGACAGGATATTTTTCTTTGTTTCTAAAATTATAGGGTCTGCGATATGTCCATTATCAATAAATGAAATGAGAAACCCACTCTCTGGAGCCAAGCTAATTTGAATTGTCAGCTGGCTAAGATAGTTTTCTAGGGCACTTTTAACCACGCTATAAAGCACTAGTTGAAGTAAACCTGGGTCAGTTTGAATGGATATCTGCAAAGTATCTTCCACTAAGACTGTAACATCCTTGAGTTCAATTTTGTCTTCGTATGCACATAAGACATCTAATATAATCCTCTTAAGATTAACTTGGCTTTCCTTTTTCTTAATGGGAAAGCCCGTTGATATTAGATTTAAAAACATATTAGCACCGTCTACCATTCTTGCTATCTCACAGACCGTTTTGGGGTCGACAAAATCCTGATTGAGTAGATTTGAAGCTACTGAATTTATTGATAGCCCTTCGCCGGCGAGGTCTTGAAGCCTAGTTATGATTAGCAACAACAATTCTTCACGTTTGCTAGCATCCTTTTGGCGACCTTCAAGGCTAAAGTCTTTCTTTTCTAGCAGCCCTTGTTTTTCGGCACATAACTGCTGCAGTTCTTGCTCGCCCTTTATCAAACAGTCTTTCTGCAAGCGAAGTACTTTATTATGCCTCCTTATGAAATAATAAACCACGCTACCACCAAAGAATGTAAAACCAATGGCGGCGATGACCAGCAATATTATGTTGTTGGCATACCTTTTGAGGAAATGGAAGAAGGAGGGCTGGGGGCGATCGAGCTGGAAAGATACATTCTTCCCGTTGATATTGACCGAAAACCCATTAGGCTCAGCCATATCGGTCTTTGGATCTACGGGCGTGAAATTGTAAGAAAGTAGGTCTTTGAGTGAAATATGCACCTTAAATTTGCCAAGGCCATCAACCTGTTTCTCAATAACATAGATATGTTCTTTGGGATCCCCTGCAATCAGAGAATCATTGCTATCCCCCGATTTTTTAGCAAGTCCCAATCTCGAATAAATTTTGCCACTTGAAAGTGGGTAATACCCCAACGCTAAAATGGACGGAAATGAGCCTTCAAAGAGATTCAGGAAATCCGTATTTAGTATTTCGGCTATCTTTTGATCATTGCCTGGGTAACCAGCAATTCGCTTTGCTATGAGCTCCAGATATCGGTCCAAGGATTCTAATGCCTGACTGACCTTAGCTCTTGCTAAATCAATTTTGTCGTTATTCGACCTAAGTGCGTTTTCATGGTAAACCGTAAATGATAAACAGCATATCGTTGAGAACAACGTAAAGAACCCAACAAGAATTAAACTGCATGTTCTCTTGCGAGGAAGCCGCCACCCCCTTCGGATAACGGAAGTTTCATCATGAGTCGCCGGGTGGTATGGAACGCCAAAAGACTCATTTTTGGCCACATATGAAACATTCTTCACAGAATTAATTTTGTCTTGAATAAGTTTTAGCGGTAAATAGCCAATCCTCAGCAATTGCTGACGAGCCGAGTTAATGGAACCCTTTACCCACGAACTATTACGAAAATGCATTCCCACACATCCCCCAGTTAATTAGAATTTTGCCAACCTGTTATCAAAAGACTAGCCCATTGAAAACCATATGGAAAGAGTTTTTATTATCTCTAATTTTAGGCAAATTTTTAATGACTGATAGAAAAGTTTTTGGGAAAGGGGGGTGCTTAACTTATGATGATATTTTATAATGGGCTCGCAATTAATAGTATTCTGACCCTAAGGAGCGGAATAAATCCCTCGAGATTCCGTCGCCGTGGTGACAACTAGGTGACAATTGTTTTAAGTCGATTTTCTGGAAACCAGCATAACCAGCTTAAAATAAGGAGATTTTGGCGTTAGGCAACCCATATCACAACAGACTCTTAATCAGCGGGTCGTAGGTTCGATCCCTACAGCGCCCACCAGTGTTTCCCGCATAAAGACGCCAAAAATGAGGCATTTAAGGGCAAGTGGTCTAATCTTAAGTAGCGTAGGCAAGCTGATTTGTGCGATGTTACAGACGAATCCAAGCTTGGAAAGTCACAGAATATGTCTGAGCTCTATCCCCAAATAGCCAGCATTTTCATGAATTCAACACCTTGGGAGAGACAGATCGAGAGCTTTAACAACCATATGGATGCTCTGGTTCTCCAAGAAGTCTATGATGTGGCTAGCGCGCATTCCATAACCCCGAGGGAGCTCGAGTGTTTGTCCTATTTCACAGCTAATAAAACCGCCAAAGAAATAGCACGTATCATAGATGCATCACACCGTACTGTTGAGAAGCACATTGATAATATCCGCTTTAAGACGGGTCTTCAAAGCAAAAAGGAACTCACTCATTGGTTTGAAGATACGTTCAGGTGTGTATTGAGGCATGCGTCCTCTCAGTAAAGATTGCTTCATCTGAGTGAGCGTAATCTAACCACAGAACTCAGTTTCAAGGACTGGAAGATTCAGCAAGCAGCTTCTCTTTAGTCCAAAACTGTTCTCACATCACCACTCTCTTTAATATTATGCTGCTGAGGATGGGTTGATTCCGAGATCTCTGCATAAATTCGGTTATCTATAAGATCAGTTAGCTCTTTTCTTGGAACAAACGCTTCCGGATCCTCAATATGGTGAAAGTGGGCCAAACGATTTGGTTGGGTGACAAGAAAACGGAGCAGTTCGAGCGCTTTTTCTGAAAAATCTTTTAAGTTTCCGTGCTCTAGCATATGTTTCAACAACGATGTCGCCGGTGGCAACCCAACATATTTTTTGGGATCTGCATTGGTCATGACCAAATGCAGCATACTCTTGAGTTGCTCAATGTCGGGAAACATATTTACGACCAGATCCATTAATCCCTGACATCCTATCTGCGTATGCATGAAATTAAAGTATTGTGAAACCAATATTACTCTTGTTTTCATCTTCAGTGATTGAAGCAATTTACAGGTAGCCGAGACTCCATTAAATTCATCTGTTGTGACTAAGTCAAAATCTGGGCAGTCAAACACTATTTCTCTATTTTTCCTATCAAGAAATACTCCATGAGAATAAGGACCTGGCGATCGCTCAAGGACAAGAGTCACGCCCGGTTTTGTATCGTAACCCATAGGAATTCCATTATCAGCGATTAGGCGTTTGCTACCGGCCATAAAATGGAAGAGCTCACTCCTTCTGTCGTAAAACTTACCTATTATAAGGGTCGAGCCTATTATATAGCCATTTATAACAGCCCGCCATTCCCTAGAAACTTGAGACATTGCGCTTATTTCCTGGTGAGTTGGGAAAAAAGAACATAGGTCGTATTTAAGATCAATAGGCAATTCTGATAAATAGTCCAAGGGATCCGGTACTGCTACTTGAGAAGCACTTGTTGTGTCGCTGCTCATTTCTGAAAAATGAACGAGAGCTAAGCCTGAGCTTTCAATTGACAGCTGGCGTTCGTCATCACTAGCATAATTTTTTTCTGAAATAAATATAAGCAATGCTAAGCTGGCGGCCTTTACGTAACATGATCTCATTCCTACCCTCCTAAATCTAACACCACCCCATAGGCAGCTCAACTTTATACACCGTAGGAACAAGCTATACAACCCCGTAAGAATAAGGGGTCTTCAGAATGTCCATCTTGTGCAGCAACTAAATTGTAATCACCTCTGATTTTGTCCTGCCACTTAGGCTCGACCTTACGAAGAATTTACTCAAATTGGGCCGCGTTAATTCCGAATAGGCGCTGAAAAGTTGTGGGCTTGTTTTCTATTCTGATGTATCTTATCCACAGGGTGAACCTTTCCTACAAGTGGGGTCCCCATACCTTTATAAAAATTTACCTTAAATCGCAATGGATTGCTACTGACGCAGCGGGTCTAATATGCTAGAAGCTATATGGATTTACATATGGCGTATATACCAATCGTTGAAAGAGTGAGGAGCAAGGCATGAAAAAATCTTATTTACTATTAGTCTTTACCTGTTTGTATAGTATGCCAGCCATGGCGAGCGACCTGTCAAGTGCTGAACCAGCTGTTGTGCCGTCGGTTGCGGCCCAAACTGCGCAGGGTCTTGATAAGCAACAGAGTGCCGGATCAATGGACCTAGCTCCAAATGCGGATGATCGAAGGAAAATTAATGCAGTGGAGAGCAGTTTATCCACGGAAGAAGAAAGAAATGCTGAAAAGCAATATTGGAGTGTTTTAAGCTCAAGGCTGTCTAAACCAACTATTGATGCGAGCTCAACTCCTATCGTAGAACCTCGCATACTAGGTAGACTAGGTAACTGGGACCAGCTAGCAGCGACAGCGTCGAGGACTCAAATAACCGACATAGAGTATGACGCTCGGGCAGAGGATCTGGGGCTGTCATCGGAAGATACAAAAGGCGATGGGCCCCGAGAAACAGCTTTGGATGAGGAATCTTCCTCGGAGGAGGAAACTTCCATGCCGAGGCAGGCCGTCCAGATTGCAGACCCCTTGAAAGATGAGCGCATTGAATGGCTAATGCCAACGAGAGAGGCGTTGTGTGTTCACCTTGGAAGAAATGTTCCTGGAATATCAGGCCTTGCAGATCTTATAGCAAGTTATACTCACTTAACAGATTTGAGCATTATTGTAGGTGAGCGCGCAAATCCCCGCCGGATTTACCTGAGCGAAGTGATTGCAACATTACCGCTATTAAAGAGCTTTGTCTACGAAACTAATACATTGCATCGCGAAGAACGTGATATCATCGGACGCTGTACGCAACTGACTTCACTGACACTGGATTTCCAGGGTTACGACAATCCGCATATGCAGCCTCAGCCCTTTCTTGAGGGGTTAACGCAACTTACCGATCTTACTTTCAAAAATGTCATTATGCATAATTGTTTGATCTTGAAAAGCGTATCAAAGCTACCGAGCTTAAGATCCTTAAATATCGGAAGATTAAGACATGACAGTTCCTGCAATAACTTTGCCTGCCTTAACCCATTTGTGAATCTTTACAGGCTTTCACTTATCATATTTGATCCTGCAAAAGAGCTAGACTTTTGCAGGTCACCCCTAATCTCTCTCTTACAATTTGAGCTAAAATTCAATGGCGACGTAACAGATGAGCTTATTTATTTTGCATCAGGTCCAGTATCCCTGGAGGAACTCGACCTTGTTTCCTTCACCAAGAACTCACGCATGGCTTCAGATGCTTATCGTCGCCTGACTGATATTGGTTTTGAGTCCTTAAAAATCTTAAGGATGCCGAAAACAACAGTTACAGGGAAAGTTCTCGCTCTGACTGAGCTGAAAAATCTACAGCTATTGGTGGCTATATACGATAAGGACTGTGCGGTTCCCGAATCAACCATTCGGGCAATGTTCAAGGAAAAGTTACCTAATTGCCGCATCGGTTTTGATGGGAATGAGCCTGAATAATCAAATGATATATAACTGGAGTAATACGATAATGCATAAAACGATACCCCTCGTTATTTGCTTAGGACTAGCATGGACTTGCTCTTCCTGGGCATCCCATCATACGAATTTAGGGGATCTACCTGAAGGACAGGACACGCAGAGGGTCGCCGCTCATTCTACATTAGTTGTACCGGTGGCCATTGATCAGTCAAAACCTATCGGCCTTGCTCCAGAACCGGGATCCAAGCTGGGTTCGGCAACGTCAGGGGTCGAGGGCATTCTTAAATCAGAATCGCCCTTACCCGCTCGTGGGTCCATGTATGTGGATGTCGAGATGCCCTATGATACGCAAGGGTCCCCACGCGAAGCTGTCGCACCCATTTCTTTTGATCCTGAATCACCGAGATATTACGCTATGGAGCCATTTGACGTTGGTTCTCCAGATATATATAGAAGCGACTTATTTGTTGAAGAATTCCGCGAGGAAAGGGGTCCGAAGAATCCAAACGGGCTACACTGGGACAATTTTAACCCATTCTTAGGCAATGATGAAGGCAATGGTGACGGGTTTGTAGGATAAACTTATCGCAAAGAACGCAAGTGCTTATATTACTCAGGCAATGAAACTGTTGACGTTTTGGTACTCAAGGGGGGCCGTCATCCTCGAGCGGAGCAGAGCCTTCTTAGGCTCTGTCGGAGCGAAGGATCCAGTAAAAAATGTGCGGCGTAGCCTCTGTATCTCCTTTTTAAAAGAATAAAGAATCGCTTCGCGATGCATGTTTGGCTGGATCCTTCGCTCCGACAGAGCCCCAAGTGGCTCTGCTCCGCTCGAGGATGACGGCCCCCCTTGAGTACCAAAACGTCAACTATTTCATTGCCTGAGTAATAAGGGGTTGTGCCGTCAATTGGGCCTTGCATGATCTGCAAGGCCCTCGTTTTTTCAGATAGCTCAAAAAGAGCATAGGATTATTGCAACAACAACTGACTCGCCACTGAGGCTAGTTCAGGAGAGCCCTTTTGGATGTTGGCAATATATTGCCCCAGTGCCTGGGTTGCTTCGGCTCTCAATTCTGGATCATTATCTGGGAGCTTCCAAGGCGATACGAACACTAAATTAGGCCAACGATCAACGTGCGCGCGGATCTTGGTCAGCTGATCTGGCGTGAAGCTTCTTTCATCGCCGCCCAGCGCAGGGCTTAGCGCATGAGAAAGCTGCCTGAGCTTACCGTCCTTGGCTTTTAGATTCTTCTCATCGGAGAAATCAAACATGGATATGGTGATCTGTCGCCCATCCGCACTGTTGTTGAGTTGATCTAACAACTTCACCATAAAATCGATTCGACCTTCCCTGAAAATACGGGTATCGTGCAGATAGAGTTCCTTCAGGTTAGGTAGGCGAGGCAGTATCTCGATGAACCGATCGAGCACTTCGGGCGCTTGACCCAATTTATTGCGGTTCAAGAACAGCGTCTCAAGGGATACTAAGTTTGCAAAGCTCTCGGGCAGGGGCGCATTGGCGCGCTTGAAAAGCTGGCCGCCCTGTAAGTCCAAATACTTCAGATTCTTGAGCTGGCCGATTTGTTCGGGCAGAACGAGACTATTATTGAAACTTGCAATCAGCGTTTCTAGGGACGTAATTGAGCCAATCTCGGGCGGCAACATCTCAAAGAAATTATCGCTGACATCCAGCTTCTTGATCCCATTAAAGGCTGGGAGTAATTTAGCCGGAAATACTGGATTGTCTTTCTTCGTGCTGCCCCCCGGAGCCGGATAAAAGAACTTTGTCTTGATGGCCTTTTTGTCCGCGCCCTTCATGACAGAACCATCTGGTGCCATAGCGCGCAGATCAAGTCCACCCCGCAGAATCAGCTCCTCAGGGACTTTTTCAGGCGCTTGAAGGATTTTTTCTAGGTTCTCATAGGTTGGTGTTGCCTTTGGATAGTGTGCGCCAGCAACCAGTCCGTTTTTTAAATAATCAACTGCTAGCTCACGCCGCATTACAGGCGAATCCGATCCCCCCATCATCTGCTCAGAAGCACTCGCCTGTGCCGTAAGGCTCAACAGCGAGACCATAGAAAGATATCGAACTAATTTGATATGTCCATTGCCCATTTTCATTCCCCTTAACAAATATTCATATGACTCCATTTTCAGAATACCATGACATCACATATGACTACAAATCGATTTTAGACGATTGCTTTGTAATATCAACTATTTAGAAGTAATCGGAGCCAGGCATCTATAAGCCAAGTTTAGAATGCAAGGATCAGGGGAGGCAAGCTGGGGATTTGTGCACTTTTAATTTTCAGGCCTAGGCCCTGATAGAATAC
>CAWAEF010000019.1:0-27120 GCA_963780985.1 uncultured Alphaproteobacteria bacterium | reverse complement strand
GCTGCAGCCACTGGTCGAAGCCGAACCGCGACTGGAATGTCGAGCATCAACTTCCCCGGCTCCCGGCTCATGCGCTTTCGCAGCGCCTCGGTGGTGGCGATGCATTGCTCCTGATAGGGATCGCCCTTGGCGATGTATTTCTGCGGCATGCCGTGAAAGGAAGCCACGATCAGTTCGGGCTGGAACGGCAGGCTCGCAAGGTGGGTATGGATGGAGACCGCCAGCGCCTCGAAAGTGCCTTCGTCGGGATCATCGTAATAGGGCGGCGTCACCCGCAAGGTCGGTTGCGCCCGCATCTCCGTGAGCACGCGAAACGCCTCGTCGCAGACGGTCGCCGAGGTCGCGGCGGAATATTGCGGATAGAGCGGCACCACCAGGAGCCGGTCGCAGCCCTGCGCCTTCAGCGCCTCGATCCGTGAGGCGATCGAGGGATTGCCGTAGCGCATCGCCCAATCGACTATCACATGGTCATGATCCGTGATCCGCAGAGCGGTAGATGGCCCATTGCCTGCGGGTACAAAGACGCTCGTTATTCCCGATGTGCAAGCCGTTGGGTTTAGCTTAAACTTTAGGTCTGATAACAAAAAGTAGGCTGCATAACTGCAGTCGCCTTTCTACATAGCAAGGTAAGGAGTTACAAGACAACTTCGTATGCCACTAATTCTACCGATCAGGCTCAATATTTTTTATGGCTTAGATTGTTATAAACGAGTCTCCATATTGTCAGCATTCCTTTAACAGGTGCTTTTGTGATGGTGAATGATGGAAGCCCAAAGCACACCTTGATTTGAAATAATCTAGTGGAAATCGTCCCAAAACTAGTGCCGATTGTTTTTGTCCCGGAATTTGTCATCCATTTGGGTTTTTGGGACGATCTGCTCTGTCACCCATTTTAGTAGAACTGTGTGACATAGCGTAGCGGATTTAGTGACCTTAAAATAATTTATGAACTGTACTTGCTGTAAATCGCATGAATATCGACTTTATAATCTCCTGATAACAAGTTCACATGGCTCCCTCAATCCAGTTTGAGCAATGGGTTCTCTTCATGAACTCGAGGAATTTTAGCCTCTGGATTAAAAAAAATGAAAATCCCTCTTGCAATCGCCACAAATATCATTATTATCAGGCCCATAAACTTGATGTGGGCGGGCGTAGCTCAGGGGTAGAGCACAACCTTGCCAAGGTTGGGGTCGAGGGTTCAAATCCCTTCGCCCGCTCCAGATTAAGTTTTCATTCGTGACAGTCTCTACCAAAATCTCTCGCCAGCTCCCTGAATTTCATGTAATATGAGCCCATTATGATAGATCGTGTTCGCCTGATACCTTATTTTATTATTCTCGCCATTTCTGTGCCATTGATGTCCACGGACCTGTATTTGCCTGCTATGCCTATTATGGTTGGGGATTTTGGCACTACCGATGACCTGGTTCAGAACAGTATCTCGACTTACTACCTTGGCCTTGTGATATCTGCGATTCTTTATGGCCCCTTATCCGATGCGTATGGCCGTAGGCCTATCTTGCTACAGGATTTGGTCTGTTTTTGTTGAGCTCCATTTTTCTGATGTTTGCTAGCAATATTGACCAGTTACTGCTGTTCAGGGGGTTGCAAGGCCTTGGTGGCGGCGTGTCCGCGGCATTGTCGCCGGCTATTATTCGGGACCGATTTTCTGAACGTGAGAGTGGGAAGATCATCGCTCAGATGTCGATTTTCATTCTGCTGACGCCTGCTGCAGCACCTATTTTGGGCGGGTACCTTACCACTCATTTTGGTTGGCGTTCCTGTTTTGTTTTTATTATGGCCAGCGTTCTGATCTCGTTTCTGTTATTTTTCAAGTTCTTTCCTGAGACCCACCCGGAAGAACATCGAACGAAGTTTCGCCTTAGACCCCTTCTAAGGGCATACAAGCAAGTACTGTCGAACCGCAGTTTCTTCTTTTATGTACTCGTCCATGCGCTTCCTTCGGCGGGCATATTCTGTTACATCACAACGTTGCCTTTCGTTTTCATCAAATATATGGGCGTACCAACTGAGGTTTTCAGGTACTACGTTTTTGGTCAAATCTTGATGATTTCCTTCACTTCATTTTTGGTTCAGCGGATTATTGCGAGCAAAAGCTCAAACATGATGATGTCCTGGGGGTTGGGATTGTATTTGATTGGTTCTCTCGGTTGTCTTACGGCCGCGACCCTTTTCTTCAACAGCCCTGTTGCAGCAACGCTTTTAGCGCTGCCCTACTTCATGGCTAACGCTTTTATTTTCCCGACATCTATGGCCAAAGCGATGTCCTTTGCTGGTAACGCTAGGGGTGCAGCGGCTTCGTGCATCGCGACCGCCCGTCAGTTCTTTGCTTTTTTGGGCAGCTTCATTGCCGCGATTTTGCCGGATGCCTCCTTATTGCCCACCAGTATCTTTCTTGTTATTGTAACCATGATAGGTATCGCCTCGTTTTATTTAGCACAAAGATGGGAAAAGGTGTTGGCGCATGGGACGGCTTCGTAAAGTCTGGTTAATCCTTTTTATCACCCTTTTTTCAAGTTCAGGGCAAGCCACTGAAACCTACCTTGCGATTGGTCTGATGACTGGGACATCTATGGATGGCATAGATGCGACTCTGCTCGAAACCGATGGCCAGAATTATATTCGTTGAGGTGGCCCATGAATCCCTTAAGTATTCAAAAGATTTTACCCTCGCCCTCAAAGAAGCTGAAAGCTTGGCACGGGTGTACGACGGCGATCTAAGTAAAATCAACAAGTTTGCCATGCGCTTCATGATGCCACACCTTCCCTTTGAAATCGGACGCGACATTGAGTTTGATGCGGTAGTAAAGTATTCCACGCAATTACATGGGCAGCTGGTTAGGACCCTGCTTGAAAAGGCCGACCGATCCGCCAGCGAGGTTAAGGTCATCGGTTATCATGGCCAGACCTTGCTGCACAAACCTAAGGTGCTCTCCCTTCAGATCGGCGATGGTCAATTGCTGGCCGATATGACGGGTATCCCAGTTGTAAATAACTTCAGAGCACAGGATATCGAGGCCGGTGGCCAAGGTGCGCCGTTTGCGCCCCTTTTTCATCAGGCCCTTGCGGCAAGAGATGGTTTAATACCTTGCGCTGTTGTCAATAACGGTGGGATAGCGAATATCAGTTTAATATATGGGGCAGGCGTCGAGGATTATCGTTGCCTTCGATACGGGGCCTGGTAACTGTCTTATAGATGGGTATGTGAGAAATATGACAAGAGGAGGGCAGCTCATAGATAGGGATGGTTGGTGCGGCTTAAAGGGGCAGGTGGACCAGCAGCGGCTGAGCGCTCTCTATGAGAGATCTGCTGTTATTGGTGGGGTAAATTATTATAGGATGCCTCCCCTAAATCCCTGGACAGCGGGAACCTGAACTTTTCGGACATGGAGGGCTGCGAATTATACGACGGATGCGCGACTTTGGAGGCCTTTACGGCGGACACGATCGTAAAAAGTCTTGAGCTCGTGCCTTACCGTCCCTTTCCTAAGACGTGGGTCCTGTGCGGGGGAGGTTGGCACAACCCGGTTACCCTTCGTGAGCTTGTAGCGCGCCTCCCATCGGAAACAAGAGTGCTTAAAGCTGATGAGCTAAACTGGAATAACAGTAGCTTTGAGGCTCAGATCTTTGCGTGGATGGCGGTCAGGAGTCTTAAGCAGCTGCCACTAAGCGTCCCGTCGACCACAGGCGTGCCTGAGCCCATGACGGGCGGTACTTTTTATTACCCTAGCCTTGCCCCTAAGAAGTTTTAAACAGCTGCCACTGCAGCATGTCGGCCGGGACAAAAAGATAAAGGAGATAAAAGGCCACCGTTGCTATGCCTGTTGTGATTGCTGCTTTCAACAGGAGTCGCGGCTGCTCTGGTGCACCCCATTGATGGCCCTGGTCCGTTTCCTCAGCGGGATGGACGCCCCATGGCAAGGCCATGAAAAAGATCAACCACCAGATCACGACGTAAACCAGAATGCCCGTTACGATTCCCATATCAATCCCCTATTTGAGCAGTTTTTTCAGGTAATGCCCTGTGTAGCTCGCTTTTATTTTTACGATATCCTCTGGTGTGCCCATGGCCACGATCTTGCCGCCGCCGCTACCCCCTTCGGGGCCTAGGTCTATGATCCAGTCGGCGGTTTTAATTACGTCGAGGTTATGCTCGATGACTAACACTGTATTGCCCTGGTCTACCAGCTTTTGTAGGACTTCTAGCAATTTGCGGACATCCTCGAAATGTAGACCCGTGGTGGGCTCGTCAAGGATGTAGAATGTCTTGCCCGTGGCGCGTTTTGATAGCTCTTTAGAGAGCTTCACGCGCTGCGCCTCGCCGCCCGAAAGGGTCGTTGCTCGCTGGCCTACGTGGATATAGCCTAAACCGACCAGCTGCAAGGTTTTCAGTTTGTCGCGCACAGATGGCATGGCTTCGAAAAACGCTAGAGCCTCATCCACGGTCATATCCAGCACATCGGCAATGGATTTGCCCTTAAAGGTAACTTCCAATGTTTCACGATTGTAGCGCTTGCCATGGCATTGGTCGCATTCGACATAAACATCAGGCAGGAAATGCATTTCGATCTTGATGACACCGTCGCCTTCGCAGGCCTCACAACGTCCGCCTTTCACGTTAAAGGAAAAACGGCCAGGGCCATAGCCGCGGGCTTTTGCTTCTGGTAGGGCTGCAAACCATTCGCGGATAGTGTGTAAAACATCCCGTATAAGTGGCAGGATTTGACCGCGGCGTGCGTCCAATGGGTGACTGGTCGATATCGATGATCTTATCGATATGCTCGATTCCCTCGATCCGATCATGATCCCCACCCCTCTCGCGAGCATCGTTCATGGTGTGGGCCAGTGCCTTGTAAAGGGTTTCAACCACCAGGGAAGATTTACCGCCACCGGAAACACCTGTGACGCAGATAAACTTGCCCAGCGGAAACTCTACGGTCAAGTTATGAAGATTGTGGACCCTTGCACCTACAACCTTAAGACTCTTGTTATGACCACTGCGGCGCACTTCTGGAACGGGGATTGACCGTTTGCCTGACGGAACTGGCCCGTCAGACTCTCTGGCTCGCTGAGGATGTCCGCAAGGGTACCTTGGGCTATAATCTTGCCTCCAAGCGCACCCGCACCTGGGCCCATGTCGATGATGTAATCTGCCGAGCGAATTGCATCCTCATCATGCTCTACCACGATTACCGTATTGTCCAGATCACGCAAGCGATTTAGAGTTTCCAGTAGGCGTTCGTTATCCCGTTGATGCAGGCCAATGGAGGGCTCATCCAGCACATAGAGCACGCCGGTCAAGCCTGAGCCAATCTGGGATGCCAAACGGATACGCTGACTTTCTCCGCCCGACAGGGTTCCCGATGACCGGGACAGATTCAAGTAACTCAGCCCCACATTGTTCAGGAACTGCAGTCTCTCGTTAAGTTCTTTAAGGATTCGGTAAGCGATATCCTTTTCCTTTTGGGTAAGTTTCTCAGACAAACCCTGCATCCATTCCATGGCCTTATCGATGGCAAGTTCTGTCACCTGACTGATGTTTAAGCCATCGATCTTTACCGCTAAAGCTTCCGGCTTAAGACGTTGACCGCCACAAGCCGGACAGGATTTTACGGTCTGGTAGCGACCTAGCTCTTCAATCTGGCGGGCGTTATCGTTGTCTTTCCAACGGCGTTCCAAATTGGGGATCACACCTTCAAAAGTCTTATGAGAGTTATAGGACCGGGATTCATCTTGGATGGTCATAGGAATTAAATCCGTGCCCGATCCATACAATATCGCATGCTGCGCCTGCGGGTTTAGGTCCTTGAAAGCTTTGTGGGGATCATCTCCATAAAACGTGACGACCGCCGAGAGTACCTGTTGGTAATAGAAAGCAAAGGACGTTTGCCACGGCGCCACCATGCCTTGAGAGATGCTCAAGGTCTCGTCCGGGATGATCAGGCTCGCGTCGAATGTGACTTGCACACCCAGGCCATCGCAAGTGCTGCAAGCTCCAAAGGGGCTGTTAAAGGAAAACAGTCGGGGTTCAATTTCATCGATGGTAAACCCTGAAACGGGGCACGCGAATTTGGTGGAGAATGTCTGTCGTTCGCCGCTGTCCGTATGGTCTACATAGACCAGACCATCGGCAAGTTCGACCGCTGTTTCAAGGGAATCTGCCAGCCGGTTGCCCATCTCACGCTGAATCACGACGCGATCGACCAGCACCTCAATATCATGCTTGGTTTTCTTATTTAAAGTAGGCGTCTCTTCAATGTCATAAAGCTGGCCATCAATGCGTATACGCTGAAAACCTTTGCGTTGCAGTTCTTGGATCTCTTTTTTGTACTCGCCTTTGCGGCCCCGGATGATGGGTGCTAGAATATAAAGACGGGTGCCATCAGGCAGCTCCATCAAGCGATCAACCATCTGAGAGATGGTTTGACTGGTGATGGGCAATCCCGTTGTTGTGAGAATAAGGAATGCCGATGCGCGCGTATAACAGCCGCAAATAATCATATATCTCGGTAACGGTTCCCACCGTCGATCGGGGATTTTTGGACGTCGTCTTTTGCTCGATAGAAATCGCCGGCGATAGGCCCTCAATGGAATCCACATCAGGCTTTTGCATCAATTCAAGGAATTGCCTCGCATAGGCAGACAAACTTTCCACATAGCGGCGCTGTCCTTCCGCATAGATCGTATCAAATGCTAACGAGGATTTGCCAGAACCACTGAGGCCCGTAATGACCACCAGCTTGTTCTTGGGAATGTCGAGATTAATATTATCGAGGTTATGCTCACGCGCCCCTCGCACAGAAATGAAAGAAACCATTCTGGTTATTTAGCATGGAACGGGGGATTTTCCCAGCTTTTTATGTGGAGTGGTCTTGGGGATATGAAAAATATCTTTTCTTTTCCCTCTTGCTAAAGAAAGGATAGTGCATTATCCTTTCTTTAGGATCTACGTGAAGAAAAGATTAGCTCATAACTTTTCTTTAAAGAAGGAGCTAAAAAAAGGATACGTTAGTTATGAACGGGCGAATAGGCACCTATATAAGCAAAACCACAGTCGGTGAGACTTACAAAACATATGTGCCGCCAGCTCTACCACCTCAGGACCCTCCCCTGAATTTGGAGGCTCTGTATCCCTTCATGGAAAAGGCGACCATTGCTTTGGCAGAACTAAATGCCGTGAGCAAATCCATTCCCAACAAAGCATTATTCATTTATATGTATGTCAGAAAAGAAGCATTGCTGTCCAGCCAAATTGAAGGGACACAAAGCTCGTTATCCGATCTGATGCTATTCGAGCATCATGAAAAAACCAACGTAACCATAGATGATGTGGAAGAAGTATCTAATTATGTACGGGCGATGACCTATGGCCTTGAACGGCTCAGAAGCGGCTTTCCGTTGTCACTGCGATTGATCCGAGAGATACATAGTATTCTCTTGGCTGGAGGAAGGGGCGCAAACAAACAACCAGGGGAGTTCAGACGTTCGCAAAACTGGATCGGTGGTACCCGACCAGGCAATGCCTATTTCGTGCCACCCGCTCCCGAGGACCTGCCACAATGCTTGTCTGATATGGAAAAATTCCTCCATGCTAAAAACCAGCCAGTTCTCATTAAGGCGGGGATTGCGCACGTTCAGTTTGAAACAATTCACCCGTTCCTGGATGGCAATGGCCGTTTAGGTCGTCTGCTTATAACCATGTTACTTTGTGATAGTGGGCTTCTAGACGAGCCGATCCTGTATTTAAGCCTGTTCCTAAAGGAGAACCGCTCTCTGTATTATGACCTATTACAGGAAGTTAGGACGCGTGGGAACTGGGAAACCTGGCTCGAATTCTTTTTAGATGGCGTCACAATGACTGCAAAACAGGCCCTATCATCGGCAACGCGAATAAACAAAATGTTTGATGATGATCTTACGTCTATCCAGAAACTAGGGAGGGCCAAAGTATCTGCCGAACAAACGCTAGAATATATGAAAAAACTTCCGCAAGTGACGGCTCCAGCCCTCTCAGTAGAAACGGGCTTATCTGCGCCGACAGCAAGAGCTGCTCTTAATCATTTAGTCGATCTTGGAATATTGGAGGAAATTACAGGTAAACAGACCGATAAAATCTATGTTTATCGGAAGTATCTAGCAATTCTAGAGGAAGGAACTGAGCCGCTGAAATAGGTGCTGGCGGAGGGAGTGGGATTCGAACCCACGGTACGTTCGCACGCACAACGGTTTTCGAGACCGCCCCGATCGGCCGCTCTGGCATCCCTCCGTCAGGCATAAACTAGCGAAAGTGCGGGTATATCGCAAGCTTAATTATCGTGGCTGGGTTGCTTTTGAAACACTATTGACAACGATGTTCGGATCTTCGATAAATAGACATCACATAACTTTTAAAACGGGGTGCCCTATGTTGAAGAAAATCTCAATTACCATCTTGTTGACTGCATGCATTTTTACTGGCGCAAATGCCAGCGATTCCGATAAAGAACCAGATCCCACAGATGTAAAAGTCCGTAGATTGGCTGAAGAACAAGAGACCCTTCTCAAGTATACGCCAGTGGTAACTTCTGAAGTTGAACTGATTGCTGATTTAGAATCTCTACGCGATGAAGCTGATTCGAATGGGCAAGGACATATTGAAATCTTGGACGTCGCTGGCTGCGGACTTCTCAGCGATGAGTTCATCAATAGGTTACCTCAGATTTGTCCACGTTTGATCGAACTTAATGTGCGTGACTGTCGGAATCTTACGCAAAGAAACCTAATGGACTACGGCAAGGCAAACCGCACTCTTAAACGGTTGTTTACCAACTTATGGACAATTGATAGAGACATTATTAAAAAACTAGAAAATAAGTAAGCCTGGCTCGGTAATGAACACAATCGAACCAGGCCTTTACCGTCATTACGGAGGCAACCTCTACCAGGTCATTGGCCTGGCGAGGCACTCTGAGACGTTGGAGGAAATGGTCATTTACCAGTCTCTTTACGGCGACTATGGCCTATGGACCCGGCCTTACGGTATGTTTGTTGAAACAACTATACATGAAGGGCAAGAGGTCCAACGCTTTGAGTTTCTGGGCCCTGCAGTCACAATAGCGCCGTCTGTACGTTAAACCTTTTTTAGGATATGTTGGATACATTACTCTACAACCTAGGAGATATATCCAATGCAGAAGGTATGGTTTATAACAGGCTGTTCAAAAGGCTTTGGCCTGGCCCTGACAGAAGAGTTACTCAAATCCACGGATGCTAAAGTTGTTGCCACAGCGCGTCATCCGGAATCCCTGGATGAACAATTCAATGAATACAAAGATAGACTGCTTGTTCTGAAACTTGATGTCACGAAGCAAGCGGATATCGATCAAGCTGTAAAAGACGCCGTGAAGCGTTTCGGACGCATTGACGTTCTCGTAAATAATGCAGGTTATGGATTAATCGGCGCTCTTGAAGAATGCCCCATGGATGAGATCCGCCATCTTTTCGACACTAACGTGTTTGGGCTTATGGCAGTAATTAAAGCTGTACTGCCCCAGATGCGCGCCCAAAAGTCTGGCTATATCCTAAACCTATCCTCCATCGCTGGCCTGGCAGCAAATCCCGGTAGCGGCCTCTATAGCAGCACAAAATTCGCCGTTGAAGGACTTTCGGAAGCCCTCGCAGGTGAACTTGCTCAATTCGGCATAAAGGTTATCATCATCGAGCCCGGCCCCTTCAGGACCGATTTTGCCGGGGAGTCTATCCATAAAGCCCCCGCTCTAGGTGACTACCATGACAATCAGGCTATCGAGATGCGCAATTACATCAAACAAGCCCACGGCCATCAAAAGGGAGACCCCCATAAAGCCGTAAAAATCTGGATTCAACTCACAGAAATGAAAGATCCACCGCTGCGCATACTCCTGGGCCGCGCCGCATACGACCGTTTCGAACATAAACTCGAAATATACTCGGCGGAGTTGGAGAAGAACAAATCAGTTACTCTCTCTGCTGATTATGATGAGGCTTAAGTGGAAATATGCTGATGAATTATTGCTCTTATGCATTACGGGTGGGTAAAGGCTAATCAGTATTTAAAGGCTGATCAAGAGTGAGGGTAATTGCAAAGCGAATATTCCCAGCCCCCGGTTCCCGTCATCCTGAACGGACGACCGCGAAGCGGGCGGTAGTTAAGGATTCAGTCAAACATGCGTCGCGAAGCGACTCTGCTTAACCTGGTCTCAATCATCTTGTTTGCCATCATTTAGGCGACTAGTTGTTTGACTTACTTGTTTGATATATTTATAAACAGAGTCGCTTCGCGACACATGTCTAACTGGATCCTTCACTGCCGCCCGCTTCGCGGTCGTCCGTTCAGGATGACGTCTGCCGTGAGGGCAGGAGATTACATCCAACCCACCCATTTTGCATAAGAGCCTCAATTATCATGCCTATATGAACTATTAATACGACCTCTTTTCATGAAAATTGAGTACCAGGAAGAGGCTCACAACTTTTGGCGAAAGGCTGTTTATCGTAAATTACCCCGACTATTCCGTGATCCATATCGAAATAGTCGGAGATTTTCGTTACTTTTACGGGATTTTTCTCCGGATTCTCATAATCGAGGGGCTGAATACAAATCCGCCCTGGTCGGGGGCATACCCGAGCTTCCCTTGGCTTTGCTTCGTTTGGTGCCGACTGTTTGATAGATCAAGATGGTGCCACTGCTAAAGCCTAAGGATACGCCCGCCAGATAGGCGATCCACATGCGGTAGCGTTCTTCGCCTACGATTTTGATGGCCGCGTCTGCATTGCTCATCAAGCGATGGCACCAGTGTTTGCAGGTCATCGCGTAATGCTCGCGCCAGCCTTCTACGTCGTGGATTTCAAAACCATATGCTTCCATGGACTCAATGGAATAGCCAATGGGCGCCAGCTCAGAACCTGGGAAGATGTATTTTAAAATCAGGCGTTTTTCTGGGGTTATACTGCGCGCTTTTTTCTTGTCGGCTTTGGCACGTCGGGCAATAGCATGATTGAGGAAAACACCATTATCCCGGAGCAGTGAATGGACTTTTTTGAAGTAATTGGCAAAGTTATCTAAGCCAATATGCTCGAACATCCCGATGCTGGAGATCTTGTCATAGGTACCTTCCAAAGTAATGTAGTCGCGGATCTCCAGGGTGATTTTATCCTCCAGGCCCAGGCGCTTCACCTTGGCTAGCGCAAAATCGTATTGGGCCTGAGACAAGGTTATACCGTGGGCTTTCACGCCATAATACTGAGCCGCATGGCAGACCAAACCGCCCCAGCCACAACCGATATCGAGCAAACTCTCGCCTGGCTTTAGGCGTAATTTACGGCAGATCATGTCCAGCTTATCGGTCTGGGCTTGCTCCAGGCTATTGTCCCATTCCTTGAAATAGCCGCAGGAATACTGCATTTCTGGGTCCAGGAAAAGCTGGTAAAAGTCATTACCGAGGTCATAGTGAAACTGCACGAAATCCTGGTTATTACGGTCGTTCTGTTTAAATCCGTCCTCGTTCTTTTCAAAAACGTGTTGCAGCTTTGGTTTCTCACTGGCTGTGAATAAAAACGGCCACAGGTTTTTAACAAGCTGGAATTTATTGATCCGCCGCAGGTCTTTCTTTTTCACACTGGCCCGCAAAGTGGTCGCAAAGGAAATCAGATCCGCCCCCGCCAAGGTAATATTACCAACCGCATAATGGCGCATCAGATTTTCCAAATTGGGGTGCTTAAGCAAAGAGGCAATCACGCCAGGCGAACGGATTTTCATGGATAGACCCACATCGTCTCCCATGGAAACAGACGTGCCGTCCCACAACTCAACCGTCAAAGGCAGGGGCATACCCTCACCAATACCAGACAAAGCCCGCTTAACTGCGCCAGATAACTTTGTATTCAATTTCCAATACTCCCTTTAATGACTTTGAAGGCGATGTTAACACAGGATTTAAAGGATTGCATAAGGGTTTTACAATCCGTCGTCTTGCAGCCGGAAATCTTGGCATAAATGATTGAAATTACACATCATCTGGTCTAGAGTTACGTAATAATGATCTCAGCAGCATGGAGAGTGTCATGAACTTTATTTCCCGGATTTTAGGCATCATATTTGTATCGTCCTCAATGGTTTCTCCCGCCATGAGCAGTGACCTTGAGGAAGCTCCTATAAATGGGGATGGACAAAGGCTGCTGGCTGTCACAGAGATGGCTCCCTCGGACTTTATCCAAAACCAAGAACTGATCGGGAAATTTGTCACATCCACCGTTGAACCAGGTTGCCTCTCACCGGGTGCACCTTTTCCCATATCTCTGGATGAGGCGAAGACTTGCCTCGGGCTGGATACCGAGGAAGGATATGACCTGTTTGTGCAGGAGCATGGGAGTCTGGAAGCACTCATGCAAAGCGGTAAATTTAGCAAGGTGTTCCATAAGCATTACGTTACCGAAAGCCAATTTGTAGCTAACGCACCTTGGTACACCAGCGAATGGGTGGCCGATGGGAAAGGCGATCGCACCTATCGTGGGGACGTACTGCAAGTCTATCCCCAAGTCCTGGGTGAAAAAACCCGTCTCAAAGAGTTAAGGATAGCAATAGGATTAACGGCCTTACCTATCAGCGCCTCTGAACTCATCAACCTCACTCGAGTTAATCTTTCTGGCAATCAATCATTAGTGACATTCCCGTTAGCAATCCTCAGCCTTGTTAATCTTCAATACCTGGATCTTTCTCATTGCAGGCCTGCAAGCATTCCAGAAGGAATTGGTCGGCTTCAGAATTTGAAAGAGTTGAATCTGCAAAGTACCGGGCTGACCGAGCTACCCCAAGAGATGTCTCAGCTTACTCAGTTGACCTTTTTAAACATGGTCGGCAATAACCTTCAGCGAGTCTGCCCGGTTATTTATGACCTGGGCAGCCTTGAACAACTCCAAATGGAAAATAACAGTATCACTGAATTAGCCGATGATTTATGTAAGCTAAGCCGGTTGAAAACCCTCTGCTTGGTACAAAATAAGCTCGGCAGTCTACCTTGGTCTATAGGGAAACTGCTGCACCTGGAAGAGCTAAATGCAAAATCTAACAGTATTGTAGAAATACCTCCTTCGTTTTTTCAAATGCCTGCTGTTACCAGAGTTGATCTTAGTATAAATAAACTGACAACACTGCCAGACACGGATGGCCTGATGCCTCGATTGACGGACCTGAACCTATGCTGTAATCAATTGATAGCTCTTCCGGCAGGAATTGGCACCCAAATGCCGGCGCTACTCAACCTAAACTTAATGGGGAACAAGCTGACAACCATACCTGTCAGCGTAGGCAAGCTGAGAAAGATTACCGATCTCGATCTATCATCAAATGCTTTAGAGGTCCTTCCCGAAGAGATCGGCGGCATGCAAAATCTGGTCAATTTTAGTTTGGTGGGAAACAAACTTCAGACCCTGCCAAGGGCTATAGGCTTGTGCAGAAGTTTGGAAAGGCTCTCATTATCGCGCAACCCCCTGGTAACGCTGCCCGTTGAGATGACCAACCTTAAATGGTATGTGACCTACTCAGGTGAACCAGTGTATCGCGATCGCGGGATATAAACACGTATTGGTTACACCTGTCCTAGATGAGCATCCTGACATGAAACTGCCACCGCAATTCAAAACATGGTTTAAAGACGACGAGTGGTTTTCCAAGCACGGAACCTATCGCAGAGAACCGGACACTTGTACCCTGATGTAAGCACTTTCCTGGTTGTGGCCCTGCCCTCATACTATGGGGTGCCCCCAGCTTGCTTCCCCTGCGAAAGCAGGGGGCCAGCCCTTAAAATGTGCTGCGTAGCAGCTCCGAAGATAATACAGAGTCGCTACGCGACGCATTTAGCGCTGGACCCCTGCTTTCGCAGGGGAGGCAAGCTGGGGCTTTGTGCACTTTTAATTTTCACGCATAGCCCTGCCACAGGACTCTTGACAGATAGGTATAATATCCCCATATTTATATTAAGGGCGGCTGTTCGTCCTTAACCTTAACACAAGAGATTGTATAGATGTCGTCTTTCGACACTCGCACTTTCCTGGTCTCTGTCATCGCTGTGGTCGTTGTGGCCTAACGGCCATATATTCATTCCTTCTCATCATCATTCATAAATTTACACAACCCTAAAATTAGGAACACGATCATGCGTGACTATAAGTCTATATTTATCTACGGCTTTGCCTTGTTTGCCATGTTTTTTGGCTCGGGCAATTTGGTTTTTCCCATACAAATCGGCCAGGTTACTGGCGACCAATGGCTTGCGGGTTTTGCTGGACTCTTCTTGACGGGCATCGCCCTGCCCTTTTTAGGTCTCTTCGTAATTAAGCTTCATAAAGTCAGCTACGAGAGCTTCTTTGCGCAAGCGGGCCCCATTGCCAAGATCATCCTACCCCTTTTTACCCTATCGTTGTTGGGCTCCTTCGGCGCCATCCCAAGATGTATCACCGTTGCCCATGGCGGAATGGAGTACATGACGCCAGGCCTCTCCCTCACTTTGTTCAGTATCATCTTCTCCCTGGCTACCTATTATTTCTGTTTAAAAGACCAGCGGATGATCTCTGTCTTGGGCAAATGGATGAGCCCTATCTTGCTCATCGCTCTGGCGGTGTTAATAAGCGCCGGAATCCTCTATGACCACAGCCCTCCACAGTCCTTGCAGTCGACAGCCGCATTTAGTGAAGGTTTCTTGACAGGCTACCAAACCATGGACCTGTTTGCGGCCTTCTTTTTCTCCGCATTGATGTTTAGCCAGATCCAGAAAACCATGCCCGCCTCAAGCACCCAGAGGGAGATGATTCGTTTCACCATTAAACCAAGCCTATTCAGGCGCAGGCCTTCTCGCTATCGTCTACTTGGGATTCGTTTACTTGGGTGCCCATTATGGGGAGATCACTAGAGGGCTTGAGCCAGAATACTTCTTGCCCACCATAGCTGAACACGTGATGGGGGAGAATGCGACCATCTTTATCGGCATTGCCATGCTCTTCTCGTGCCTTACGACGGCGGTGGCTCTGAACAACATTTATGCCCGATATTTATGCAAACTGTTCAACATGGAGGATAACCGCTTCCCATGGGTATTAATAGGAACGACGGCCACGTCCTTCGTTGTCTCACTTCTGGATTTCAAAGGCATAGCCGCTTTATTAAAACCGGCATTGGATGTATCTTACCCGGCGATTATCCTGCTGACCATCATGGGGATTCTCACCCCCGGTTGGCGGGAGTCCAAAAAGTATAGCTTTTATGGGATTACCAGCTTGATGTTGATACGCATGGCGATATGAAAAACTGATAAGACCGCGGGCTATTTATCGCCCGTGGCCTTAAATAACTTGCCTTTTGACAAATCGACATTATTTAAATATAGTAAGGTACGTAATGTTAGTTAGGAGTTTATTATGCTAAAGAAAGTTTTTTATGGTCTATTGAGTATGTTGCTGTTCGTATTGATTCTCGAACACTTCGCGATGTCATCTCTTATATCTGCAGCCTACCAACAGGTAGCGCACATGCACTCTCACGACGGCAGACATGCGGGTGAACATTTTGCCGGGCCAAACGGTACGGATGGGGACAGTGATGATTATGGCGCAAAGCTTGAGGCTTTATCTGCGCTGCCTAAGGTTTATAAAAAGGCTGAAAAAGAGCTGCGCGAATTGGAAGCTACCCAAGGTATGTCGCCGCAGGCCGCTGAAATTAAGAATTATTTAGAGTGGCTGTTTAGCATTCCCTGGCTGAAATCCGACAAAACCGTCGTCGATTTGAAAAAAGCCAAGGAGATTCTCGATCGTGATCACCAAGGTCTAACGAAAGCTAAAGAGCGCATCCTCGAGTACCTAGCTGTGCTGAAGCGTGCCCCTAAGGGTGGTAAAGCGCCTGTGTTGTGCTTTGTAGGACCTCCCGGCGTCGGAAAGACGACCCTTGGTAAGTCTATCGCGGAAGCTATGGGACGGAAATTTGTACGTGTTTCCTTAGGCGGTGTGTCTGATGAAGCCAGTATCCGTGGCTTCATGCGTACATATATGTCCTCTAAGCCCGGTAAAATCATCGAGGCGTTGAAGGAAGCGGGCACATCCAATCCAGTGATCCTTTTGGATGAGGTTGAAAAGCTTGGCAAGCAGAGTCACCATGGTGATCCATCTGCGGCGCTGTTAGAAGTGCTTGATCCGTCCCAGAACAAGGAGTTCAAGGATCATTACCTGGAGCTCGGCGTCGACCTCTCGGAAGTTACTTTTATAGCAACGGCCAACAGTCTTGATATGCACGAAGCGCTGCTGGATCGTATGGAGATTGTTCAACTTCCTGGCTACACCCCTGAGGAAAAGCTCTCCATTGCCAAGGAACATCTTGTTTCAAAAAAGATGAAAGAAAACGGCCTTAAGGAAGGTGAATTCAGCGTTTCTGATGATGCTATCAAGCAGCTGATCAGTGACTACACCATGGAAGCAGGCGTGCGTCAGCTTGACCGGGCCATTGATACGTTGTGTCGCAAGGTTGTTAAAGAATCTTACGAAGGTGAGCGACCATCTCCTGAAATTAAGCCTGAGGCACTCCATGGTTACTTAGGCAATCCTCCGGTTCCGGGAACCAGAGTATTGACGGTAAACACGGTTGGTGTTACCCAAGGTTTGGCTTGGTCACCGGTTGGTGGCGGTGTGCTGCAACTGGAAGCTGTGATTCTGCCAGGCGATGGAAAAATCGTTAAGACCGGTAACCTAGGCGAGATCTCACAGGAATCCATTATGGCGGCGTTGACCGTGGCCAAAAAGATGCTGCCTGAGTACAAGCTTGATCCACGGTTCCTGAAGGACAAGGACATCCACATCCACTCGCCTGCGGGCGGTAAGAAGGATGGCCCGTCGGCAGGTATCACCATTACGACGTCGATCGTCTCAGCTATCACGAACATCCCGGTGAACAAGGATGTGTGCATGACCGGCGAGATCAACCTGCATGGTGACGTGCTGCCTATCGGCGGATTGAAAGAGAAACTTATCGGCGCTTATTCCGCTGGTCTGAAGATCGCTGTCATTCCTGCAGATAACCAGAAAGATCTAGAGGATGTGCCCCAGCAGGTTAAGGATGCCATGAAAATCATCCCGGCCAAGCATATTTCTGAAGTGCTGAAAGTGGCGCTGGTTAGGTAAAGTTAAAGGGGGGCCGAGTACGCTGATATAGTACTCTGCTCCCTACTTGACCGTCATCCTGAACGGACGACCGCGAAGCGGGCGGTAGTCAAGGATCCAGTCAGATATGCGTCGCGTAGCGACTCTGCTGTAGATGGCCCCATTCATCTTGTTTGACATCATCTAGACGACTGGTTGTTTCATTTGTTTGCTTGATATATTTATAAGCAGAGTCGCTGCGCGACACAAGTTTAACTGGATCCTTCACTACCGCCCGCTTCGCGGTCGTCCGTTCAGGATGACGGCTACGTGGGCATTTTTGATTCACTGTACTTCTTGGATCCCCACTTTCTAGTGATGGATAAACAGGGAAACCTCTGAGTCCTTCAGCAAGTGTTCGGTCGTTGTCCCAAACAGCAACTCACGGATACCCCTGTGGCCAAAGGCACCCAACACCACCATGGTTACACCCAGTTCCTTGGCTTTTTTCAGAATGACTGTTTCAACAGAATACTTGGAAGTTACACCTTCGACCTCCGCATCGACTCCATGGATTGCACACATTTCCTTCGCACGGTTGGCAACATCCACCGCATCCTTGTGCTTTTTGGCAATGCTGAGTATGTGGACCTTCTTGCCTTTACCAATGCCCAAAAGCAAGTACATATGCAAAGCACGAGCGGCCTGGAGGCTGCCGTCATAGGCAATGAGGACCTTCTTGTCGACCTCCTGATCGGAAGTCACCACTACAATAGGCCTAGGGTTGTCGCGGATGATGTGTCTGACAGTCAGATCCGTGTCTACCTCCAGATTAAAGTTGAAATCGGTGGTACGACCAATAATGATCAGGTCATGCACTTCTGCAAGGGTCTCGATTTCCGTAGCCGGGAATCCTTCGAGCTCCGCCACGGAGAATTTAATTTTATTCTCTTCACACAGACTCTTGAATTTGGTCAGCATGTCTCGGATTTTCTTATGATGCTGGTGAATGAGTTCCTGGTCACGGTGTATTTTGAACGCCGCACCACCCAAAGGTTCGGGCTGGGCCGCGGTAATCCAGGGCAGATCAATAATTCCAACGCCCGTTAACTCCGCACCAATCTGTTTGGCCAGCTTGATGGCATACTGCTTAGCCACACTTCCCGCTTGGGATCCATCTAGAACCACTAATATGCGCTTCAACATGACTCACTTGCCCCCTGTTAAATTGTCAGTTGATACATGTTACCACAGCTCGCATTAACAATAAATGGTCGATAAGATTAGAAATCAGTTTCACATTCCGGATCCCCGCCCAAAGAAACCATCAGATCTTTCACTTGGCTGATGGTTTTCTCCACGGAAACCTTGTCCTGTCCTCGCACGACAATGCTTGTTCCAAACTTGCCTATCTTCCAAAAAGGATAGCTGCCAATTTCTACGTTCGGGTTAACGTCCTGGAGCTCTCTCAGACCACCAGCCAGATCACTTTCCGTCAAGTGGCAATGCACGGAGCCAGACACAATGCGGTTTCCCGGAACAACATCTTGCAGGGCAAAATCTAACATGCCCCTCATCACCTCAGGGATGCCGGCCATGACATACACGTTTTCTATCTGAAACCCGGGAACGTTGGTCACAGGGTTATTGATCAACTTGGCTCCCTTGGGCATGCGCGCCATATTGAGGCGACCTTCCGCGAGATGCTCCGTTCCATAGCGTTTGTGCATAATGGCAACTGATTGCTGATTCAGCTCGAGCTCTCGACCAAAGGCCTTAGCCATAGCTCCGGCGGTGATATCATCGTGGGTTGGACCGATACCGCCCGTGGAATACACGTAATCGTATTGCTTGTGAAACTGCTGTACCGTCTCGATAATTACCTCTTCGATGTCTGGGATAATACGAGCCTCGCGCACATGAACACCAAGGTGGTTGAGCTTTTGAGCAATATGAGATATGTTCACATCCTGAGTTCGACCCGAGAGTATCTCGTTGCCGATAATGATAATCCCAGCCGTTATAGGTTTGGTTTGGGTCATAAAATATACTCCATCTTTAGAGGAACAAAGTAACACATGCGTTTTTCAAATTCACTGATAAAAGGTAAATTAATCCAACGATATAAACGATTCCTGGCAGATGTAGAACTAGATGATGGCTCGGTAGTGACGGCCCATTGCGCTAATTCGGGTTCTATGCTGGGCCTAAAGGATCCTGGATCAACCGTATACCTTCCCCTGCGACCGGCGGCAAATTGGCCTATCGTTGGGAAATCGTTGAGGTAGGCGGCAGCTTGGTGGGCATTAATACCTCCATGCCGAATAAACTCGTGCAGGAAGCTTTGGATCACAAGATCATTCCTGCGTTTGAACATTATGAAACTATCCGCCGCGAAGTTAAGTATGGCATTAACTCACGGATCGATTTCTTGCTCGAATCACCAGGATTGCCGCCCTGTTATCTGGAGGTCAAAAGCGTTATAACCCGACGACAAGAAAAGCTGGCGGAGTTTCCCGATGGGGTCACAGCTCGCGGCACTAAACATCTGATTGAGCTGTCCGAAATGGTCAAACAGGGCGCGCGTGCCGCAATGCTGTATGTGGCGATGCGAGATGATTGCGATGTGTTCGACTTGGCCAATGATATTGATCCTGAATATTCAAAAAACGTCTAAGATAGTCTTTGCGGCAGGGGTTGAGAAATACGTCTATCAGTGTGATGTCTCGACGGAAGAGATTCGGATCAGTCGGCCACTGCGGTTTCTTTAAGTTACATGAATCGGCCGAAAACGATACCCGCAAGGACCAGCCATCCCGCATAGGCCTGGCGTTTAAATGCTTTCAGACAGTCGGCTGGATCGTCATAATTTAGGTAGATTACCTGGCAAGCTGTTGCCGCACAGCAAAGCCAGATGGCGAGAAAATAATAACTTAAAAGCTCTTCACGGATACCAGCCACGTAAAGACATAAAAACATTAAAAGAGTGAATCCCAATAGGACGTGTGGTGTATAATCTCCAAACTTCAATGCTGTGGACTTCACGCCGACCAAAAGATCGTCTTCTTTATCCTGGTGAGCGTAGATCGTATCGTAGATCATCGTCCAACAAATGCCCGCACCATACAGCAAAAAAGCGGTCGTGGAAAGACGCACATGGCAAGCCGCCCATGCCATCAATGCTCCCCAGTTGAATGCTATTCCGAGCATCAACTGCGGATAATAGGTGATACGTTTCAAGGCGGGATAAAACATGACAGGTATCAGCACAAAGAAGCCCAAGAAGATGGCCACCTTACCCAGCGTGACCAATAGCATTAACGAGAGCATCAACAGAATCAATCCCATTACGATCGCGTTTTTCACCGGAAGCTCACCACTGGCAATGGGTCGTAATTGGGTTCTGGCCACCTTTCTGTCTATATCGATATCCACCAGATCGTTATAAATGCAACCGGCAGCACGCATAAATACGGCACCTAAGAAAAATACCGCTGAAAGCCGCCAAATTTCGTTCGGGAGAGATGCCATGGCAATGGACCAGAGCCCTGGAATCAACAACAACCAAATACCTATGGGGCGATCAAGGCGCATAGACTTAGCATAAGGTCCCCAGGAAGCTGGCAGCCAGTTGTCGATCCAAGAATTGTTCGGAATGTCCGTAAAGGGTTGTGGTGTTGTCGGATTATTTGGCATAACCTATATTGAATATATTTTTGGATTTTTGCAAGGTGAGAAATGATCCCTAGACTTTATATAACCGAGCCTTTAGAAATCGGCCACAGCCTGCACTTGAATGATGCTCAACTTCATTACATCCGCCACGTGCTCAGGCTCAATGGCGGCGATCATGTGCATCTGTTTAACGGGACAGACGGGGAATGGCAAGCGCAGCTTGATATTTTTTCAAAAAAAGCCGCTAGCCTTTTGTGCCTGAAGCAATTACGAGAGCAGAGCAAGGCAAGTCCGCTGACACTCATGTGCGCCCTTATCAAACCTGCACGTATGGAATTACTGATCGAGAAGGCTACGGAGCTTGGTGTGAGCGATATTATGCCATTGGTCACGGACCATTGCGCTATCCGAAAGATGAATACGGAACGACTCGCAAGTCACGCCATTGAAGCTGCGGAACAATCAGAACGTTTGTCGGTGCCGGAAATACACCGGCTACAATCTTTGCGCGAAGCCATTACCGATTACAAGGGACATATTTTGTGGGCAGACGAGTCGCGGGATCAGTCGGCCACGCTCTATCAAACTTTAGAAACCAACCCCATATCAGCCATTTTAATTGGCCCAGAGGGCGGGTTTTCTGAGCTTGAAAAAGACTACTTGAGAACTCGGAACAACGTCTACCCCGTACATATGGGAAGTCTAATTTTAAGAGCAGAAACCGCTGGCATCGCCCTAATTTCTGCCTATCAATCCCATTCTGGTGCTTGGCGGTAGCTCCTAAAATTGCTAAGGTAGAATCAAATCACATTCGAGGACAAACATGAAACCTCTTTGGACACCAACAGAAGAACAGGTAAAGGGTTCGAATCTAACGGGATTCATCCAACACATAAAGCAAACCTATGGCCAGAATCTAGGTAGTTTCGATGAACTATATAACTGGTCCTTAGAGGACCCAGACAAGTTCTGGCAAGCTACGTGGCACTATTGCAAGGTCATAGCTGGCCTTCAAAGTACAACAGTTATTGAACACCGAGAGAAGATGGAACATGCTCGATTCTTCCCGCAAGCGCGACTAAATTATGCGGAGAATCTGCTTTGGCAACAAGGCAGCCAGGATGCCATCGTGTTCTGGGGTGAGAACAAGGTCAAGAGACACCTCTCCTATGACGACCTGCGATCGCAAGCAGCCCAAGTGGCGAATGGCCTGCGCACGGCTGGTGTGCAAGCTGGCGACCTAGTAGCCGGGTTCGTGCCCAATTGCCCTGAAGCGGTTATAGCCATGCTGGCAACAGCTAGTATAGGAGCGGTATGGTCTTCATGCTCGCCCGACTTCGGTGTACAGGGCGTTCTGGACCGCTTCTCTCAGGTAGAGCCCGTGGTGATTTTTAGTGCGGATGGTTACTACTATGGGGGCAAAACCTTTGATTGCACTAAAAAGCTAAAGGAAATCGTTGAGCAATTACCCAGCGTTAAAAAGACAGTTATTTTCCCATACGCCGGCGGTGAACTACCTCTCGGAGACATCCCTCATGGCACAAAGTGGGAAGAGTTTGTACGAGAAAACCAGGGCGAGCAGTTACAATTTGAACAACTGCCCTTCAATCACCCCCTCTTCGTTATGTTCTCTTCAGGAACGACCGGCAAGCCCAAGTGTATCGTACACGGCGCGGGGGGTACCCTGCTGGAGCATAAGAAAGAGCTGCAGCTTCATTGTGACGTCAAGCCGGGCGATAAAGTCTTCTACTTCACGACCTGCGGCTGGATGATGTGGAATTGGGTGGTCAGCTCATTGGCCTGCGGGGCGACTCTCATGCAGTATGACGGCTCGCCTTTTGAGCCTGATGGCAACATTCTTTTCGATTATGCTGATGCGGAAGGCATGACCCTTTTTGGGGCATCAGCCAAATATATAGATGCTCTGGCTAAGGCAGGCGTAACGCCTATCAAGACTCACAAACTGACAAGCATTCGCATGATGACGTCTACAGGATCGCCGCTGGTGCCTGAGTCCTTTGATTATGTATATCATAACATTAAGCAAGACATGTGCTTGGCATCCATATCCGGAGGCACGGATATTATTGGGTGTTTCGCGCTAGGCAATCCCATAGGCCCTGTTTGGCGCGGCGAGTTACAGACCCGAAGCCTCGGATTGGCGGTCAATGTGTTTGATGAAGACGGTCACCCCATCCAAGGAGAAAAGGGTGAACTTGTGTGCACCGCACCCTTCCCTTCCATGCCTATATCCTTTTGGAATGATCCTGATAACGAGAAATATCATCGGGCCTATTTCGATCGCTTCCCAAATATTTGGTGTCACGGCGACTTTGTTGAGCTGACTGAACACAATGGTTTGATCATTTACGGCAGATCCGACTCAGTCCTGAATCCTGGTGGCGTACGTATTGGTACCGCTGAGATATATCGCCAGGTGGAACAGGTCCAAGAGGTATTGGAAAGCATTGCTGTCGGCCAAGATTGGGACGGCGATGTGCGCGTGGTCTTGTTTGTCAAGTTGCGGCCCGGACTGAAGCTTTCAGAAGATCTCGAGACAAGGATACGTCAGATCATTCGCCAAAATGCCTCACCCGACACGTTCCTGCTAAGATCGTGCAAGTTGAGGATATTCCTAGAACCCGCAGCGGTAAAATCGTTGAGTTGGCGGTACGGGAAGTCATCCACGGCCGTCCGGTTAAAAACCTAGAGGCGCTCGCCAATCCAGAGGCGCTGATCTTATAAAAACATTAACGAGCTAAAAACGGGATAACTCATATGCAGCCCATCGGTCATCTGCCTGCCCAGGAATGGCTTACCTTCCCGGAAACCGTCCAGGTTATGGAAGCCATTATGGCAGGCGGAAAGCCAGCACGCTTTGTGGGAGGCTGCGTTCGGGATGCGATCCTGGGATTACCCATCTCCGACATCGATATTATCTGCCCGGAGACCCCGGAGAAGGTCATGGAATTGCTTGAACAAGCTGGCATCCGAGCTGAGCCCATTGGCCTAGCTCATGGCTCAATTCTGGCGATCCAGCCCAGCAAGACTTTTGACATCACAACCTTGCGCAGTGACGTAGAGACCTTTGGACGCCATGCGCGGGTCAACTACCACGATAATTGGCTGGATGACGCAGCTCGCAGGGATTTTACTATGAATGCCATTTATGCTGATCCCGACGGTAGTCTCTATGATCCCATGGGAGGCATCGAAGATTTGAAAGCGGGCCGGGTTAGATTCATAGGCGATGCATATGAAAGAATCCGCGAGGACTGTTTGCGCATCTTGAGGTTCTTCCGGTTTCAAGCTTATTATGGCCGCATGCCACCTTCCGCCAGCAACTTACGGCTTGTGAGCAAGAAGCACCCTACCTTAGGGGGTTATCACGGAAAGGGTCTGGTCGGAATTAAAGCGCACCTTGCTGTCGGTCGACCCTGCACCCGTGATGAAGGATATGCACCAACATAGTATCCTGAGTGCCGTTTTTACCCATGCGCCGCGGGAAGATGCCGTATTTCGGCACCTGCCAAATCTCATCAAACTTGAAGACAGTCACAAAGCACCCAAAAGTGCCATACAACGGTTGGCTTGCCTGATTGGTGAGGACGTGGAGGCAGCTGAAACATTGCGCGAGGATCTGCCACTTTCAACCCATGAACTGTCTCATCTTATTCATCTTATTAAGCTTTTACGGGACGCCCCCGACTTTGGCAGGACTTACGAAATCTATCGCATTCTGTATTTTCACGGACCTGAAATATATTACGATTACGTGCTCTTAACGGCGGCCCTTGATCGAAACAACCTCCTGGAAGAACACCTGGCCTATTGGGGAAATTGGACGTCACCAACCTTGCCTATTCGGGGACAGGATCTGCTGGACAACGGGCTCGCTTCAGGGCCTAAAGTGGGTATTTTACTTAAAGAAGTAACCGACTGGTGGCTAGAGGAATCCTGCAAACCCACCAGGGATCAGTGTTTGCAATGGTTAGGAACACGTAACAATCTGTAACATACTGGTTATTGTTTCGCGAGTATAGTCGACGTATCCTTACAATAGAAATTTGTATAAGGGACCACTCGATGCGTGTTACGTCTGCCGCAAAACAGCAACAATGGAAAGCTACGGATAGCTGCCAGAATACTTTGGCATCATCTATCACATTCCAAGGAATAGGCACCCATTCTGCGCAAACTATCACCATGACCGTGCACCCTGCTGCAGCGGATTGGGGATCGTGTTTGCTCGCACCGACATTGATGGCACACCAGTTATTCCTGCCCGTTGGGACTTCGTAAGTGATACGAATTTGTGCACTGAGATTTCCAATGCCGAAGGCGCTTCGGTTTCCACTATTGAGCATCTCATGGCTGCTCTTTATCTTGTGAGATTGACAATGCTTATATCGCGATTGACGGCGCGGAAGTGCCTATTATGGATGGTAGCTCCCAGGTATTTATTGAGCCAATGCTCAAAATCGGTCGCACACGATTGGACGCCCCTCGTCGCACCATTCAGATTTTGAAACCTATTATTGTTCGTGATAGTGCGATCGTTGGGATCTATTTCCCCCCATGCTGATTTCTTCATGGATTGTGAGCACCATTTCGCCGGCCGGCTAATTTCCGACGAAAGATTCACTGGCCTCATGACCCCTGAGGTCTTCCTGAAGGACATCGCTGCGGCACGGACTTTTGGTTTTGCCGAAGACGTGGCTAAGTTGCGTTCCATGGGCCTTGCTCAAGGATCATCCCTGGACAATGCTATCGGCATCCAGGATGGTAAAATCATGAACCCAGAAGGTTTGCGCTTTGAAGACGAATTCGTTCGCCACAAGATCTTGGACGCCATCGGCGACCTCTACACCGCAGGCGCCAGAATCCAAGGCTCCATCCGCGGCACCCGCACCGGCCACAGCATGATGAACCAGCTGCTGCGCGCGTTGTTTTCTAATCCTTCCAATTGGCGGTATCTTTAGTAGAATCCAGAATCCAGAAACCAGAAACCAGAATCCAGAATCCAGAATCATTGATTCTACCCCCATTGACCGTCATTCATAGCAGCATAAGCGAAGCGTTGCTGTGAGGAATCCAGCGCAATAGTGTGAGCGTAGCGAACCCGAAACTACTTTACTCGGGTGCATTTTTAATAGAGAGTTCGCTACGCTCACGCATATTTGCTGGATTCCACGCTTCCTCCGCTGCGCGGAGGCGCGCTCTGAATGACGGTCTTGGGGCCAGAATTCATTATTCTCGTTTCTGGATTCTGGATTCTGGTTTCTGGTTTCTGGTTTCTGGATTCTGGTTTCTGGATTCTGGTTTCTGGATTCTGGTTTCTGGATTCTGGTTTCTGGATTCCGGATTCTAAATTATGTTACAATAGTCTCTAACCATAAAAAGGAGACTATGAATCGAAACGGCTAATCACAACTCTCTGCTTTGCACTATTCGCTGCTCATGCAAATGCTACTGCCGAAATTGAGTACTATACACGCAACTTGCTCAGCTCCCTTTTTCTAAAGAGGAAATATATGATTTTCAGTTGGCTTCTTCATGTAAGCAATATTCAGAAGAACAGCTTCAGGACATCAAACCCTATACGGAAAAGCGCCTGCAGCAACAATTTGAGCTCCTGGAAGAAGACAAGGCCATTTTGGCTTTGGCGACAAAGGATGGCGAGTTGGTGGGTGTTTCTTGGTTACGTCCAACGTCAGAAGATGTCTTCAACATGCGTCAAACCAATGCAAATAGCATGGATATTTACCTGCTCCTGGCACGAAGCCACTTTAGTACTTATGAAGGCCTAGAGTTCCTCACCATGAAACTACCCGAGGCTAGGGTGCCTTTGTTCAAGCAGATGTTTGCTTACGCGAGCCCGGAGGAAACACCACCTTTTACCGATGACGACGAAGATTTTCATGGAAAAATCAAGGAATTTCGTACACTTCCGTATTACCCGTCCAGAACAAGCTGAGTAAACCAAGATAAAACAGCCCGGGTGTTTTAGCACCCGGACTGAATTGCCTTTCTATTCCTCTCCAATTTACCCTCCACGAGAGCTACCAGAGCCTGTAAGGCAGCATCTGCCTCGAGACCTTCTGCCTTGATCGTAATCTGCGTGCCGCAGCGGGCGGCCAGCGTGGTTCGGCCCATGATCGACAGACCCGAGACCTCCATTCCTGATCTAGCGACGGTTATATCCGCATTGAATGTCTCGCTGAGTTTTTACGAATTTAGCTGCTGCCCGGGCGTGTAGGCCCTTGCTGTTGGTCAGCTGACGTG
>CAWAEF010000018.1:0-39289 GCA_963780985.1 uncultured Alphaproteobacteria bacterium | reverse complement strand
ATGTATTGCTGTCACCCCCAATGGCTCCAAGGCTTACGAGATATTGAAGGTTGAATTTAAGTAGTATGAAGAAGCCAACATGCTGGGTCATATTCGATGCGGGAAAAGTCGGTACGGGTAACCAGTGTATTGGCCTGGCAGAGGCTTTGGGCCTAGAGCCAAAGGTTTTTGAAATCACTGCCCGTTTTCCTTGGAAGTATTTGATACCCCAGATGTGGTTCAATTCCATTAAGGGTATCGTTGACCAAAACGGCCAGTTTTTGCAGCCCCCTTGGCCTGACGTCATTATCGCCGCAGGTCGAGCCAGTGCCGCACCCGTGGCGGCAATCCGTAAACTGTCAGGCGGCAAAACCAAGGCCATACAGCTGCAAAGCCCCATGATGTCCTCTAAGCATTTCGATATAGTTGTTGCTCCCCAGCATGATCTTTACTACGGCGCTAACGTACTACAAACCAAAGGCGCACTCCATCGGGTGACCCGCGAACGTTTGGCGAACGAGGCGGAGCGCGTAAAGGATACCCTGGTCGATTTACCAAGACCGCTGGTAACTGTGCTGATCGGCGGAACAAACAGGCGCTATAGCTTAACACCAGCTGTTGTTCAGGATTTAAAGAAGAAACTGAAACATTGGGTCGACACCTACGGCGTCGGTATTGCGATCCTGCCATCGCGCCGAACCGAGCTGGAAAACAGAGATGAACTGGTCGAGGCGTTTAAGGATATGCCTGCGGTTATTTGGGACAGCAAGTCAGAGAACCCTTATTTTGGTTATTTAGGCTTGGCCGATTTTATCGTAGTGACTTCCGATTCGGTCTCGATGGCTTCCGAAGCCTGTTTTACGGGTAAGCCGGTATACATCTACCATTTACCAGGCGGTGCAGCCATTTCTGCTCGGTTTCACAAGCTATTTGAAAAAGAAGGATACACCCGCCCCATGGGAAAATCTCTCGAGAGCTGGGAATATCCAGTGCTCGACCAATTCTCCGAGGTGGTGACTGAGGTTAAAAAGCGGTTAAAGCTTTAAACTTCCGCATAGTTGGTTGCGCCATTCCAGTCAATCACAACAACTGCTTCATCGCCAAGGACCCAGGCATCGTGACCTGCGGCAAGCTTTACCACATCTCCAGGTCCGCTTTCATACTCTTTGCCATCTTCAGTTTGGATTATCAGACGGCCTGATACCATATATTGAAAATGAGGCGCTTCACATAAGTCCGTACCGACGATTGCTTTCATCTCGAGACCACTGCCAGCCTGGGTTAAGGCTTAACTTTCCAACAACGCCATCACCGATATTGACGAGTTCCAACTTACCATTAGGAAACTCGCGAACCTCATCGGGTGCATCGAAATTCTTTAATTCTATTGGCTTCATGACTACCTCCACTGGCTAAGATTTCACTGTGGTCATGATAGCAGAAGGAAATTTGTAAACAGTTAACTGTCAGTAAAAACCAAATTAATCTCACTTGCATCCAGTGAATTTATTAGAGCCTTTGTATAGTGATTTTACTGGCTTACTCTCCGTTACAGCTGCAGCTGCGTTACGAAGAATGGAGTTTACGGCGTTTTCGAGATCGATATACCACCAATTCACGGCTATTCCCGCTTGTGCCTCGCTGATGAGCATATGGCGACTGACATCCCGTTTGTATTGCTTGATGGGCATGAAAAGCCTTTCTAATTCTTCATATTGAGCATGATTGATGCTTGCGGTATTGACAGAATTCGGGTTGGCAAAGGTATGAAGAGCCCATACAAGCGTCCCCCGATGTTCGTCCTTGGCTGCGCGAGGGTACCCGCTTTGAATCTTGCTCGCCCAATCATCAATAGCCTCCAACAGAAGAGCATCATAGGTATAGCCCTTAAGGAATTTGCACACGCTATAAGTGCAGATTTTATCCCGTTCTTCTTTATAACCCTTCTCGATGAATCGCCTCTGGATGTTTGTAATTTCAAACCTGGCTGCGCCATCCATCATTTTCGCGACGCCTTGAGGGTTCTTGTATATCCCTGCATAGATGCCGTGAATGGTCCTTATTGGGTAGTTCAGCGCTTTTTGGAAATGATAGCGCGCGTAAGTACTATACTCTTCCCCTTTAAAGAGGCATTTTAAGACGTTCACGTAGTTCCAACGGAAAAACCTGGCATCCGGCCATAAGGGGCTTCGGGACGGTCATGCCGGCCTGAATAAAGTCAGCAAAATCCCACAGGATCTCATGTTGCAGTCTTTCCATGAATAGTTCAGCCTGAGCTTGATCTCTAAAGAACGAATTTACAGCCGTGGTACATCCTGGACGCATTATCATGCGCAATTGCAGTAGGTCTGTGTAATGGTGTTGTCCTGGCTCGTACTCAACCTCTTCAGGGTTGGTGAAAGCCTCTTTATTGTGGATGAGTTTTTCTTCAAATAGCACAGGGTTCGCAACAAGCTCTTTTACGATGCTGGGATTGCTCAAATCATCTTTTGACGCGGCCAGTGGCACGCCCCATATCTGGCACATATAGCCATTGTTATCTGCATATTCGCGAGGTACGAAGATTTGCTGCATTACAGATTGATGGCTATTTTTATAAGCTGTTTCAGATTGATCAAGCTCAAACATTTCCTGGTACCTCAAGACACGTGCGTCTGAATAGATGCCCAAGATTTTCAGGAGCTTTGCAATAATCTTATTAACCGGGGCTTGCGTGGAGGTTGAGCTGCCTCCCCAATGCCAGGTCATGCTGCAGGAAGCCGTGTTATGTCTCGAGCCGATGAGAGATGGCAGACCAGCAATGGCCCGTTCAGGGAATCCCTTGATGTTGTTGAAAACGTATTCTGATGGGTCTTGGCGCTTGGCAAATTCTTCGAGCATGTGGTGCAAAATTCTTTCCTATCTTCAAAAGTGGATACTTGCTGGTCAAATAGGCGCATAAGTGACAATTCTTCGCTGGTTCGTCCCTGTAACAAGGCTCTCCACATGTTAATAAATATATAGAGCCGCATGCTATGTTCGGGTGCCGCATGATAAATGACCATGTCGTCAGGGTGGCTTGCAAGATGGACTTCTTCTGCATAAATCATCTGTTCCAGCTGATTCAAATAGGACACATCTTTCAGGATTTGGCGCCCACGCAGTAAATTCCATTTTTTTTGAGTCCAGCTATAGGGAGTGAAATGACTCGCGAAAAATCTCTCCAAGCAAACTCGCGCATTGGGGACGTAGTCCGATTCCGAAAATCAGTCTCAAGTGGCTCATAGTCGGCCCTGCGAAGCTATCGGGTGCATTGTTCAAAATAGATCTAAGGGACAGCAGGGCGAGAAGCTTTTGAACATTTCTAAAAGGGCTCGTTTCCCATTTATTCTTGATTCCAGTGACAATACTCGGATTGCCTTCGGACTCATTGCTTTCAATAACTCTTCCGTCGATCTAATTTGGCTGCCTATGGGCTAAATTTTGGCTGGCGCTTGTTACTGATGTCATCTATAAACTTTACGGATGCTTCCAGGTAACACCTCAGTTCCGCCAGTTCCCTACATTCTATGGGCTCATTTAGCAAGGGGAGATCATATGGTGATCGCCACTAGGGGCGGCAATAAATTGCACATTGGTGTGACCTAAGTATAACATCTGTAAAGCAAACCGTGCTCCCAGCTCAAAGGGCGAAATATCATCATTGCATCCGTGGGCGATCAGTATGGGAATATCCCAGGGCATCTCGTAGGCAGACGGGTATTGTAACCCACCCATAAGGTGGACTCCCGCTATAATATTGCGCCTTAAGCCTCGATGAATCTGAGCGGCTAAGTGCGCACTAATGCAGGAGCCAAAGCTACCGCCTCGCAAGATAACTATGTTTGGTTCGGATTTCGAAGTGTATAGCGAATTTGTTTCATGATATGTGGTATTGAAGCGAGAGCTTATACCATATACATCTTGGACAGCCATGAATGGCAATTTTCCTTTCCGATCTGCTTAAACCAACCATCATATCCCGTGCTGCCTGAATAATTCGGGCATATAACTCATAGCCATTAGATGAATAATAAGTAATTTCCGCATGACGGTTGGTTTTAGAGATGTGTTTAGAAGGTCCTCCGTGGATGTGTATAAGTCTGGTCCCCCGGTTTGGATAGTCAGGACGGCCCCATGAAGGAGGATTAAAGAAGATTGTGGGGATTGTACTCGCCGGGTACCAGCTATCATTTTTAAGACATTCTAAATGACTGAGTGCAATATTTTCTTCTGAGATCCATATTTTCGCAAGTATTGGCCAAATTTTTCCTCCAAAGGCCTTCCTGTCTTTAATGTCCTCGGGACTAGGTTCTTCCTTATCGGCATCGTGATAGCGTTTTTGAAGGATGCACAACTCTGTCAGCTGGTCGACGGTCATTGTGTCGGGGGTGCTTGAAACCAGATTTTCTGTGCTCACCATTGTCGTGGTAGATTTCTGATTTTCCTCATTCTGCATTAACGGATACCACGGCTTGGAGGCATGGGTGGTTGAAAGAAGAGTAAATCCTAAAAACAAAATATAAGCTGATAATCTATACAATGACATGTTACATTTTTCCAATCTATTACAACACCTTATCTAGAGTTACAAATAATAAATATATTGAAATCTGTCAATGAATTTTAAGACTGCGTGGTGGCTTTCCGCAAATTTGGTGCTACAATAGTAAAAAACCAAGAGGTCGTCTATGGGAACCCTATTCTTTATCACACTCATCGTTATGCTTGTGGCGCTTGCCTATAATCGGGCATCGTTGCTGCTTACAACTGTCTGTTGCACAATTTACCTTATATTGCTGACCACATTGAGTGGTATAGGATTATTTGTCCTGCTGCTTACTTGGATCGTATTTGCGGCGATACTGGTGCCTTTGAATATTCCTGACATACGCCGGCAATACATAATCAAGCCACTGTACGCGTACGCGGAACGCATGCTGCCGACCCTGTCTGAAACCGAGGAGCAGGCCTTGCACTCAGGGACGGTGAATTGGGATGGCGAGCTCTTTAGTGGCAATCCCAATTGGAAGGAATTTCTGTCACTTTCTTCACCCGCAATGTCTAAAGAAGAGCAAGAATTTCTAGACAACGAGACGGAAGCTCTGGCTCGGATGATCGATTCTTGGGAGATAACCCACAACGAGGTAAACGTACCGGAAGAGGTGCAGAACTTCATCCGCAAGAATAAATTCATGAGTTTCGGCATCCCCAAAAAGTACGGTGGCCTAGAATTCAGTGATTACGCGCATTCTGAGGTTTTACTGAAAGTCGGTAGCAGAAGCAGCGACTGCCTCCATTTGGTATCCGTGCCTAACTCGCTGGGCCCTGCGGAGCTTTTGAAGAAGTATGGTACTCAAGAACAAAAAGATAAATACCTACCCGGTTTGGCCGATGGCACATACGTGCCTTGTTTCGCTCTGACAGCTCCTTTAGCGGGTTCCGATGCGGGTGCTATGGTCGATCATGGCGTTGTCGAGAAGGGCAAATTTGAGGGTAAGGAAGTCGTTGGTATTCGCCTCAATTTTAGCAAGCGGTATATCACCCTTGCGCCTATAGCCACCTTGATTGGCGTTGCTTTTAAACTTTATGACCCTGATCATCTCATGGGTGATGTGGACGAATACGGCATTACCTGCGCGCTGCTGCCCAAGGACACGGAAGGCGTTACCATTGGTCGACGGCATTTCCCTATGCGGCAGGCATTTCTCAACGGCCCTATCCAAGGCAAGAACGTATTCATTCCCCTGGATTGGATTATCGGCGGCCCAGCCATGGCGGGCAAGGGATGGGGGATGCTCATGGAGTGCCTAGCTGTTGGCCGTGCCATCTCACTGCCAACGGGGGCGGTAGCATCCTCTAAGGTTGCTACTCACGCATCGGCACTCTATTGCAAAATCCGCAGAGCATTCCGACTGCCCATTGGTCAGTTCGAAGGTGTGCAAGAAAAATTGGCTGAAAATGCTGGTTTTACTTACATCGCTGATTCCATGAGGCTCTTCACGTTGGCTGCGATAGATCGGGGAGAAAAGCCCGCGGTTCCCTCGGCGATCTCTAAGTATCATGCAACGGAACTTTGCCGAAGGGTCGTGAACAATTCCATGGATATCCATGGGGGCAAAGGCATCATGGCGGGGCCCAATAACTATATGCTGAATGCTTATGAGGGCATTCCCGTAGGTGTGACCGTAGAGGGCGCCAACATTCTGACGCGTAATATGATCATCTTTGGACAGGGCGGTATCCGCTGTCATCCGTACATTCTCAAAGAAGTTCTGGCTTTGCGGGCAAAGGATATGGACGAGTTTGAGACTCAGCTCATGGGTCACATCGGTTACTCCATTAGTAATGCAGTTCGATCTTTCGTCTTGGGCTTGACCGATGGCTATCTGGCGATGATCCCATCATCTGTGAAATCAACTAAGCGGTACTTCCAAAAAGTAACGCGTATGTCAGCCGCTTTTGCTTACGTGGCGGATATATGCATGATTATGATGGGCGGCAAGCTCAAGTTTAAGGAGTCCATCTCAGCCCGGCTGGGGGATGCATTGAGTATGCTCTATATGCTTTCAGCCGTACTGAAAAGATACCAGGATGATGGGCAGCCAGAGGCTATGTTGCCTCTTGTCCAATGGAGCTGTCAGTATTTGCTTGCCGAGATACAAAAGGCGTTGGACGGCGTAATCCGCAATTTCCCCAATCGATTTGTGGCATTCTTCATGCGTCTCATCGTGTTCCCGCTGGGCCGCCACTATCGCGAGGCCGATGACAAACTACGCCACCAGGTGGCCGATTTGCTCTTGAGTTCTGAGGACGTAAGGGCCCGTTTAGCCAAAGGCATTTATCTCTCCCCAGAAGGTAATAACCTGCTCTATAAGCTAGATCAAACCTCCAAGGAGCTCGAAGCTGCTGCAGAGATTGAAAACCGTATCATTAAGGCAAAACGAGATGGTGTTATTTCTGGCTATGACTTCTTCGAAGCCATCAAAGCCGCCAAAAAGGATGGTATCATTACCGCAGATGAAGAAAAGCAGATGACGGCGGCTCACAAGGCTATGCTGGATATCATCAACGTAGACGATTTTGCACCGAAAGAGCTGACGAAAAAAGCGAAGTAGGAACGTTGTGCTCGACTAGGTTAAACTAAGTCTGCTATCTCGAGATACTGAGGCACGTGCACCTTCCAGCCAAAGGTCTCCTGGATCTTGCGGCGGAAGACATCTGCTGCGATGGGCTCCCCATGGGTGAGGAAGACCTCTTTTGGTGCCTTCTTAAGATGTTTCAGCCATTCTATAATCTCCCCATAGTCTGCATGAGCGGAAAGGGCGTCTTGTACAACTATTTCTGCCCGCACGGGGTGATATTCTCCATGAATCTTGACCTCCTTAGCGCCTTGAGTTATGGCCTGGCCTCGGGTTCCGGCTGCTTGATAACCTGCAAATAGGATGGTGTTTCTTGGATCGCCAATGTAAGTCTTCAAGTGATGCACGACGCGCCCGCCCGTGGCCATACCGCTGGCGCTGATAATGATCTTGGGAAATTTATCCGTGTCCAGGGCTTTTGACTCATCAACCGTATTAATGATCTTGGCTGTACGGCACATGGCTGCACACTCGTTTTTGCTTAGCTTGTGCTCGGGCGCAAAATCGCAATAAAGGTCGGTAACGTCCGTTGCCATAGGGCTGTCCAAGAATACAGGAATCTCAGGAATCTTATTTTCCTTCTGAAGTTGTTGTATGAGGTAGAGAATCGCTTGTGCTCTACCCACGGCAAAAGATGGAATAACGGTCGTGCCGCCCCGTTTAGAGGTTCTGTTAATCACTTCGGCCAGTTCATCCTTGGGGTTTTCAGAGCCATGTAGCCGATCTCCGTAGGTGGATTCCATAACCAAATAATCGGTTTCCTCAATAAAGTCTGGGGCATTCATCATAACGTCATGGGGGCGTCCCAGGTCGCCTGTGAAAACGAGTGTTCTTTTCCCATCGGTCATCCGAATCATGGATGCCCCCAAAATATGTCCCGCATGTAGAAGCCGAAATTTGAGTCCACCGCCCAAATCCTGATCCTGTTCAAATTCAATAGGGTGAAAATAGTCTAAACTATCCTCAGCTTCTTTGCGGGTATAAAGGGGCAGGGCGGGTTTGTGATTAGTCAGTTGATGCCTGTTGGCGAAGTTGGCCTCTTCTTCCTGCAAAAAGCCGCTATCCGGCAAGAGTATTTTGCAGAGCTCCCGAGTGCCGTGGCTGCAATATATCTTGCCCTTGAATCCCTGCTTTATCAGCACGGGTATGTAGCCACTGTGGTCTAGGTGGGCATGAGTCAATACTACGTTATTGATTTGGGAAGGCATAAAAGGAAGTGGGTTCCAGTTTCGTTCTCTCAGATTCTTCAATCCTTGAAACAATCCACAATCAATCAGAATTCGGTTGTTGCCCGAGGTCAGAAGATATTTCGAGCCCGTAACTGTCTCGGTTGCACCTATAAATTGTAAGTCCATGGTTTTAGCTCCCCCGTACCTATTATACATGCACCGCGGTTTCTTACAAAGCTCTCAAGGTGTTGCATAGAACCCATACTTCTAGAAATTCGTGATATTTCTGCAGGTTGTTCACGCATTTCCTCTTGTTTTTTTGCAAAGGCTAGTGTTATCAATCTTTTAATTTAAATGAGGTAAAAATGTTAAACAAAATCAATCTACACACCTTTGCTACGTGTTCCTTAATCGCTCTAACAGCCTGTAATGCGCCGGCTCTTGCTAATGCGGGACCTGCTGCGCCGCAATGTGATCAAGCCTCTAAAAAGGCTGATGATAAGTTCGTAAAGTCTGATAGCGCGAAGCTCACACTGAGCGGTTGGGTAAACCGGGCAATTCAGTGGGCCGATAATGGTTTTCATTCAAATACATCGTATGTGTCTCCCGGAAACGTGACATCCAACCTACAGATCACAGGTATGTATGATCCTGTACCCGATTGGACAGTCGGAACCCAGTTCCAGATTGACTTTAACCAAAACGGAACCGCTGGCGCTACAACCAAAAAGACGGTCTTGGTTGATATTCATCGTGCCCAATCCAATAGCGAGTCGGAGAACTCACTATCTGTGCGCCAAGCGGAATTATCAGTCGATAGCAAAAAGTTTGGTAAGCTATCCGTTGGTCGTGGCTATATGGCTTCCTCTGGTGTGATTTATTACACGGACTTGTCCGGCACTTATTTCTTCCTGCACCCCTATTCCTCAATTGGCGGTATCAGCTTCCGTCACAAGAAGACGGGCACACCCTTTAATCCGAATCCGCAAACGGGCGGCAAGACCACACTGAAGCCCGGTATCTTGATATTTGAGCCTGGTGATGGTGGTGGCGTATTTGGCCGCAACGACCGTATTCGTTTTGACAGCCCTAACTTTTACGGCTTTAACTTCAGCACGTCTCATTCCTATCAAAACATAGGCGACTTGTTTGACTTTGCCTTGAAGTTTGCAGCACCTCTGGGTGGAACCATTGTAACAGCGCAAGTAAGCTGGGCTCGTAACTATACCCGCGATCCCTTTAACGGTGCAAACCTGGTGACAAGTGGTTTGACATTGGCTCAGATCTTTGCGCTGCAAATGAATCCAAACTCCGTAGATTTGGGCGATATAAAAGGACCTAGGTTTGATACGCTAACCTATGCAGCAGGCGTATTATTCCCGTGCAGCTTCTCAGGCAAGGAAATGACTGGTTTGAACTTCCATTTCTCAGGTGCCAATCGCAAATGGAAAATACATGCGGAAGAGGATGGCCTGCCACTTAATGGTAAGCAAGAAAACGGCCTCGCCCTGCAGGGTAAGATCGGCTTTCTGGATTACTTCTTCCCAATCGGCAAGACTGCCATGGTTGCAAGCTATGGTCAATGGAGAGCTATGGACGTAGACTTCTTCGACCCAACAAAAACCATGATTGGTACCAATTGGGGCGCTGGTATCGTTCAAACCATAGATGTGGTTGGAGCATCCGTTTACCTGCGCTATGACAATTATAAGCTGAAGGTTAAGCATTCCGATGATCACTTTAAGCCCGTGAACATCGTCTATGCGGGCGCGCTTATAAAGCTGTAAACACCAGCTGCAAAAAACGCAAAACCCTCCGAAATGGTTTATTTTCGGAGGGTTTTTTTGTGCATGATTCATAGCATGTAAGAATTTGCTTAATTTCTAATCAGAACTTGTCAGTCAAGCAATAAAGAGCTATTTTAAATCATAGAATTTAAACATTGGGGAAATTTGCCATGAATGAAATTACGGAAACCACGTCGCAAGGGGCGGCTAACATAGACTTTTCCGTCTGGGGATTGTTTTTGAACGCTGACCTGATCGTTCAGTTCGTAATCCTTGTGTTGCTAGCGGCATCCATCTGGTGCTGGTCAATCATTTTTAACAAGTATTTTCTCTATAAGAGAATTACCCAGGAAGCCGATCAATTCGAATCCCATTTCTGGAATGCTAAGTCTTTGGACGATCTTTATGATCGTTTGATCTCTCATGTGAAAGACCCCATGAGTTCGGTGTTTGCGTCAGCAATGCGCGAGTGGCGCAGCTCGAGTGCGGGCCCCGGTGCCGTAGCCGCTATTCCTCAGCGGGTAGAGCGGATCATGCAGGTGACTGTGAACCGTGAATTGGATGATCTGGAAAAACACTTGAGCTTTCTGGCAACCGTTGGAGCAACGGCTCCCTTCGTGGGGCTGTTTGGTACCGTCTGGGGTATCATGAACAGCTTCCAAGGCATTGCGATGATGAAGAGCACAAACTTGGCGGTGGTTGCCCCCGGTATCGCGGAGGCCTTGTTTGCAACGGCATTGGGTCTGATTGCAGCCATTCCTGCGGTTATTGCTTACAACAAGTTATCCAATGACCTGAATCGTTATGCGGTACGCTTGGAAGGCTTCGTGCAGGAATTTTCAGCGATAATTGCTCGCAAAGTCGATGTTAGGGGTAGCTAATGGGCGTACAACTTCAACAAGGTTCCCGTTCAACCCGGTCTCGTCGCAGTAAGAGCATGAGCGATATCAACGTCACGCCTTTTGTGGACGTGATGTTGGTTCTATTGATCGTGTTTATGGTGACAGCGCCAATGATGACTGTCGGTATATCCGTGGATTTGCCTGAGGCGAGTGCCGCCAGTATTAACGAGAAAACAGAGCCATTGACGATCTCCGTTAATAAGGAGGGCAAGATCTACTTGCAGGAAACAGAGCTAGATCTGAATGGTTTGGTTCCGCGTTTGGTGGCTATTACCGGCGAAAACCCCGATGCCCGCATTTTTGTGCGAGGCGATCAGGCCATTAACTATGGGGTTATCGTTCAGGTCATGGGTGCGATTAACTCTGCAGGTTTCCGCAAGGTTGCTCTGTTGGCTGAATTGCCCAAAACCGATAAGACTGACAAGCCTGATCGGAAGAAATGAGATCTCCTATGGATCGTGGTTTAAAACTTTCGCTTATTCTTCACGGCGCATTTATCCTTATAATTATTATAGGGCTGCCGAGTTTTTTCCAGCGGGAGCCCGATCTGCTGACACCTATTCCCATTGAGCTAATGAGCGCGGCGGAGATGGCTGAGCAGTCTGCAGCGCCTATTAAAAAGGTCCAAGACAAGAAACCTGAGCCTCCCAAGGAGGAGCCAAAGCCCAAGCCAAAACCCAAACCGGTGGAAGAAAAGCCTGAGCCTGCACCTCCTCAGGAAGAGGTTAAGCCTGAGCCAAAGCCAGAGCCCTTGAAGGAACAGCCAAAGCCTGAGCCTCCCAAGGAGGAGCCAAAGCCCGAGCCGAAGCCTGAGCCGAAGCCCGACGCGGTCAAGTTGCCCGAAGAAAAGCCTGTGCCGCCTAAGGATCCGCCAAAGCCTGAGCCCAAGCCAAAAAAAGTGGACAAGCCCAAGCCTGAGCCTAAAAAGAAGGAAGATAAGCCGGAGCAGAAAAAGAATCCGTTGTCTTCCATCTTGAAAAATCTAAAGAAGGAAGTTGAGGATAAAACCCCAACTGAGACGAAGGATTTGAACGATCTGAAGGATACAGAATCATCTCCTGACTCGGCCACGAAGGTGTCTGATGTACTGACCATGGACGAAATGTCTGCTTTACGTCGCCAGATAGCTGGTTGCTGGAATATTCCTGCTGGGGCCAAGGACGCCAAGGATCTGGTCATTGAAGTTCGCGTCTGGACAAATTCAGATAGAACAGTGCAGAAAGCGGAAGTTGTTGACACCGGACGCATGGCGAGAGATCCTTACTTTAGGACGGCGGCGGAAAGTGCATTGAGGGCGGTGAACCATCCCCAGTGTAGTCCGTTAATGCTGCCGAAAAATAAGGCCGACCAGTGGAAGGTATTTACTTTCGTGTTTAACCCGCAAGATATGCTCTAGGAGAAGAGATCATGAACCGTTTATTTGTATTATTGACCGCGCTTTTATTTTCATGGGCTCCCGCTTATGCCGAGCTGCGAGTGGACATTACCCAAGGTACCTTTAAGCCCATTCCTATCGCGTTGCCTTTCTTTGCATCCGATGGATCGGGAGAAGGGGCCAAGTACGCCCAGATGATTCCTGATGTGATCATGAATGACTTGGTGTCTTCAGGCCTGTTCAGAGCCATTGATCGCGGTGCTTTTATTCAGGGTAATGGCCAATATCTGACCAAGCCTCAATATTCGGACTGGCGATTGATTAATTCAGAAGCCCTGGTCGTAGGCCAAGTTACAGATTTAGGTGATGGTCGTATTACCGTTGAGTTCCGTTTGTTTGACGTGCTCACCGAAAGACAAATCGCGGGCGTATCCATGACGGCCAGCGTTAATGATTGGCGCCGTGTATCTCACAAAATAGCAGATCACATTTATGAGCGCATCACTGGTGAGAAGGGGTATTTTGATACCCAGATTCTCTATGTTGCAAGCAGTGGAAGCGGCAAGGCTGGAATCAGCCGGCTCGCCATTATGGACCAGGACGGAGCCAATCTTCGGTACGTTACCGATGGTAGAAGGCTGGTGATGACACCGCGTTTTTCGCCCAACATGCAGCAGATAGTCTTTATGGACTATGGCGATAACCGCAAGACCCCGCGTGTTTATGTTATGGACACGAAAAGCAAGGTGCAGAGGCGTTTGGGTAACTTTAATAGTATGACCTATGCTCCCCGTTTTATGCCCGATTCAGAAACAATACTTATGAGTATGTCTGAAGGCGGCGACAGTGCAATCTTCGCCATGAATATCCGTAGCCACGTGGTGCGTCGTTTAACCAAGGGGCCATGGATTGATACTTCGCCTAGCCCATCGCCTGATGGACGGCAAATCGTATTCAATTCTGACCGTGGTGGAGCTCAGCAACTCTATGTCATGAATTCTGATGGAACGAACCAACGGAGGATCAGCTTCGGAAGTGGTAGATATGCAACACCCGTTTGGTCCCCTCGAGGCGATCTCATTGCCTTCACTAAAATGGAAGGCCGCGAATTCTATATTGGCGTTATGCGCCCGGATGGCACCGGTGAAAGGCTGCTTTCCCGTGGTTTCCTAGTTGAGGAGCCTAGCTGGTCGCCCAATGGCCGCATGCTGATATTTACAAAGCAATCTTATGGGCAAAAGGGTGGTGGTAATAGGGCCCGGCTGGTTCAGATTGACCTGACGGGTCATTTTGAGAGAGAGATCCCGACACCTGGAAACGAAAATATTTTGTCTGCTGCATGGTCGCCCTTGATTCCTTGAGTGAATAGTTCTAATCTATTCCTGAAGCTTCAAGCTTGGTTGTTTGGTTACTTTGATTTTTGTCAAAAAATTAAAGGACTTAATGCTCAGGCCCTTCGTTGTCGACAAACTAAAATGAGGAAAAAGAATGAAACTCAAAATTATAAGTGTTCTAACGGGAACGTTGCTTTTGGCAGCTTGTTCATCCGATAAAGATGCCAATAGAATGGCAGAAGCCAATGCGATCCCAGGATCCGTTGAAGATTTCAACCGCAACGTTAACAACAAAGCGTTCTTCGCTTTTGACCAGTCTCATCTGGAGTCTGAAGCTCAAAACAATATGGACTCTGTGGCTGCTTGGAATAGCAAGTATCCTCATGCGATTACAGTTGAAGGTCACACGGACTCTCGCGGTACTGCTGAGTACAACCTAGGCTTGGGTCAACGCCGTGCGGAAGCAGCTAAGAACCATTTGCAGAAGAGAGGCGTTCAAAACCTCACAACTGTGAGCTATGGTAAGAGCAGACTTCCTGCAGGTCAGGACGATTCTGAAGCTACGCATGCTCAGAACCGTGTAGCAATTGCAAACATTAACTAACGTTAGTGTTTGAATGTAATCTTGGAACTGCTCCGGAGAAATCTGGGGCAGTTTTTTTTATTATCAGGATTTTCCATGAACCTAGACAATCTACCCAACCTCAAAAAGACTCTTAAGAAATATGAACTGTGGCCCGACAAACGTTATGGTCAGAACTTTCTTTTGGACCAGAACATTACGGATAAGATAGCGCGCATGGCGGGGCCTTTTGCGGGCTTTACGGTTATCGAGATAGGACCTGGTCCTGGCGGGCTTACCCGGAGTCTCTTAAAGGAAGGCGCCAAAAAAGTTATCGCCATTGAGTTAGATACCCGCTGTCTGGCTGCGTTGCAGGAGCTAGAAGAGGCGGCGGAAGGGCGCCTGCAGGTGATTTCCGAGGATGCACTTAAAGTTAATTGTGCTGAGTTGGGCGAGGCTCCGCGCAAGATCGTCGCGAACCTGCCTTATAATGTAGCGACGCCCCTTTTAATCAACTGGCTTAAGGATATTCATGGATTCGAGAGTCTGACATTGATGTTCCAAAAAGAGGTAGCAGACCGCATGATGGCCGGTCCACGGACTTCGGCCTATGGGCGCCTGAGTGTGATTACCCAGAAATGTGCCTTTGTTGGTCATATGTTTGATCTTCCTCCCGAAGCGTTTTATCCGGCACCCAAGGTGACCTCTTCGGTGGTCCAGTTGAAGGCCCGCCCCGGGGTTATTACCCCTGAATATTGGCAAGCTTTCGAGTTCGTGGTGAAGGTCGCCTTTGCGCAACGGCGCAAGATGCTGCGATCAAATTTACGGGACCTGCAGCTGAAGGACTTGGGAGCTGTCTTGGCATCCATCGGAATTGAGCCCACATCCCGGGCTGAGGAGCTAAGTGTGGCGGATTATACCGCGCTGACGGATGTTTACATAAGTGAGAACTCTTGAAGAACGGCAAGAAAACTCTTGCATTTCTGGCCTTTGAGGCGTATTTGTAAGGTGGAAGGTTGAGTGTGGGCGAGAGTCTTGCCAATCCGGTCAGATTCGGAAGAAAGCAGCCGTAACAAGTAACACTCGGGTCACATCAAAGCTCAGCCTTCCACCCTTTTCGAAAAGTCAGGCTACACATAGAGACGTTGGCCGATAGTTCCCTTACAAAACCAATTTGCCAACAAACCGAAGGCGGGCTGCTGGTGCATCCGCTACTTCGGCAGTTTTTGGTGAGTGGTTACGATTTGCCGCACAAAACTACGCCCTTTGTTGATAAGGAGTAGCTAAAACTACTCCTTATGCTGCTCAATCAGCTTGGTTTGCTTCTCTTTGCTTTGGATCTTGATCACCCTTGGCTTCATGGCTTCGGGGATTTCGCGGATGAGCTCGATCTTGAGCAAGCCGTTTTCCATGTGTGCAACGCCGGTTTTAATGAAGTCGGCTAGCTGGAAATGGCGTTCGAATGCTCGGCCGGCGATGCCGCGGTAGAGGTACTCGACTTTTTCCTTTTCCTTTGAGGCTTTACCCGCAATGATCAGAGTATTGTCATGTACCGTGATGGTGATCTCATCTTCGGAAAAGCCAGCCACGGCAACAACGATGCGATAAGTGTCCTCGCTCAATTTCTCGATGTTGTAGGGGGGGTACGATTCCGAGGTGTTGTCGGTACGCATGGCGCTGTCCATCATGCGCATCAGGTGGTCAAATCCGACGGTTGTACGGATTAATGGTGATAAATCATAAGTCGTCATTTTCATATCCTTTCATTTAAGCAATATGTTGGTCATTTCAACCCGCCGTTACAGCCGGGCTGCAAGCGAATTATAGGCCCCGAAGGCACCCATACTCCGCATACACTTATATTTTATAACATTTTCATGGAAAAGATCAAAAAAAATCGTTGCGGTTATGGCTCGTATTTGCTACTTCATTAAGCTTGAGGTTTCAAACAAACCTCTGTGGAGGGGTGGCCGAGCGGTTGAAGGCGCACGCCTGGAAAGTGTGTATACAAGAAATTGTATCGTGGGTTCGAATCCCATCCCCTCCGCCATTCTAGACAACTCACCTAGCACGTCATCTACGTACGAAAGCCTGCGCTCCGGTGCTTCACGTACCCAAAAGTACGCTGCGCTCCGGTGCTCGTCTTCCGTACGTAGCTAACGCACTATCTGAGTTGTTTGTAGCCTCTTACGTCATCCACGTGCGAGAAAATGTGAATGTTTACTTTTGATCTACTTAATCTCAATGTTACAATAAATATAAAAATTGGTGGATCATGCTCTCACATTATATTGCAATCGGAATAGGTGGCGCTTTGGGTGCTGTGCTTCGTGTTGGACTGTCATCGCTTTTACCCACCGCAGCCTTTGGAATTCCCATGCCAATCATGATAGTGAATGTTCTGGGTTGCTTTGTCATGGGCGTGCTATCGGAGGTCTTGGCCTTCTATTGGTCATCTTCAGATCATATGAGATACCTTTTGATTCCTGGTCTGCTTGGTGGCTTTACCACGTTTTCGTCCTTTGCCCTTGAATTTGGCTTTCTCATGGAAAAAGACAGCTACTTGCCCGCAATAGGTTACGTCACCTTAAGCGTGGGATTAAGTCTGCTTTTCTTTTTCTTTGGCCTCAGATTGGTGAGAATGCTGTAATTCCTTAAGCCTTCTTCTCTCGCATCACCTTCGGTACAATCGCGAAGATCAAGAAGCTTACCACCGCATACTTCAATAAAACGGCTAGGTAGTTGACTGCCGGTATGTCAGTAAGGTTGATCACGTTGGTATACATCACGAAGGAGTAAAGCAAGATTATGGCTATGGCCAGGTTCATGTAGCTCTCGATGGTGTATTTGCGTTTTGGGTGGGGTACCTTTTCCTGAATCCAGGGGAGGGCTATCCCATAGCCGATTAACATACCCACAAAGCTGAAGATAAATGGATCTAGGAATTGTTGGCGGTAAACCAGGCCGTAAACACCAACGGTTATGGCGGTGAATATCCAAAAGCCTGCTCTTGAGTCCTCATACCATCTGCTGACGTACTCTTGGACTGCGGGCCGGTAAAAGAGGTATATCACTAAGATTCCGAGAAGCACACCACCTGTTACGTCGTAAATACTGTGAACGCCCAGATATACCCGCGAGAACGCCGAAAGAGAAATAGGTATCAGGCATAGCCAGCGCCAAGGAGAGGACCTCCAAGTCATAAAAATGGCGAGCCAGAATATGGTAGAAAGTTGAGCGTCGCCGCTGGGAAAGCCATTGGGGCCAAAGGCCTTAACCAGGTGCAGGCTGGCATCAGGGCGGGGTATCTGAATAATACCCTTAATGACGCTATTCAACAAAATTGTGAAGGGGAACAAAAACCCCAGGTAGATAAAAGGCCTGTTGCGCGGACTAAGCCAATAGCCCAGGGCGATCGCATACATGTAAAAGTAATAGTTGATGTATTGGGAAAAACCTAAGAAAAAGACCGTCAAAGCCTCGGTGCGGTAGGCTAGAATCCAGTGGGGGTCAATATACAAATAATCCAACATTCTTTGGTACCTTATAACTAACTCTTACTTTATCGTACACTAGGAATAGTAAAATATTCACTAATCATGGGGCAAACCCCTAATGTTCCCTGATATCTGCTTGCACATCAGACTGCCAGATGAGCCTCAGTGCGTTCAATATGGCGAGCACATCGATTCCTTCTTGTAATAGCGCACCGACCACGGGAGGGATATATCCCAGGGCTGCAAAGCCCATACCTACCATACTCAAGAACATGCCGCCCAGGGCACTCTGCAACGCTATGCGGCGCATGGATGTGCTAATATGGAGCAACTCATCCACTTTGGCAAGACTGCTTTCAAATATGACAGCTCCGCCGGCTTCGGCAGTGACGCTATTGGCTTGCCCGAAGGCTAGGCCGACGGTTGCGGAAACTAGAGCTGGTGCGTCATTGATCCCGTCGCCTATGTAAAGGGTAGGTGCCAGTAGTGTTTCCCTCTTCACAATCTCAACTTTTTGTTCGGGTGTTTGATTGGCGTGGGTTTCTGTTATATCAAGTTGTTTGGCGAGATATTCCACTTCTTCGGCGCGGTCACCAGAAACGATCATGATTTTTTTGAAGTTGTGCGTTGGACCGAGATGGCGGATAAATGCACTACCCTCTCGCCGGATCGTATCCCTGAACTGCAAGACACTGGCTAATTTATCATTGACCAAAACGAGGCATTCTAACCCCGGCTTCATCGTGGGTAGCAATTTGTATTGAGCAGGCAGCTGGGTCTTGAGATGCTTGCGATCTGTTACCGCGACCGTTTTATCTTCGATTGTGCCCTTTAGTCCTTGACCGGGAGGTTCAGACACTTGAGTGGCCACTAGCGTTTTGAGTTTTTCTCTATGTCCGGCTGCTATGACAGCGCTTGCTAGCGGATGTTTCGAATAGATCTCTAAGCTGGCTGCGAGCCTCAGCACTTCACTGCGATCGAAATCATTGAACATAACCATGTCCACTAATTCGGGCTTTCCATGGGTGAGTGTGCCTGTTTTATCAAAGATTGCTGTCTGGCAGGTAGGTAGCCTCTCAAGCACGACTGGGTCTTTAATGATGATCCCCTTGCGACTGGCTATGGAAATGGCACTGATGATGGTGATAGGAATTGCGATTAATAATGGACAGGGCGTTGCAATGACCAACACGGCTAGAAAACGCACGGGGTCATCGGTCAAGTACCAAGCGGCAAATGCGATGGTTAGTGCAAAGGGCGTAAAGATGGCGCCAATTTGGTCTCCTAAGCGCCGCAGGTTGGGGCGCCGTTGCTCGGCCTCTTGCATCACTCGCATGATAGTAGAATAGCGAGAGTCTTGGGCTAGCTTGGTCGCCTTGATAACCAGCATGGAATCCCCATTGGTCGCACCTGAAATGACGGTTACCCCAGGAGCTTTGGGAACGCGATAGGGCTCTCCCGTTAGATAGGATTCATCCATGGCCCCATAACCTTCCACGATATCGCCATCCACGGGGCAGGTCTCGTGAGGGTAGATTACAATCAGATCTCCTACCGATATGTCCATGAGAGGAATTTCATCTATTTTATCCCCTGATTTGCGGTATGCAAAGGAAGGCATGCGATCCGCAAGGGCAAGCAATACAGATGAAGCTTGACGCACCGCATAGGATTCAAACACTTGCCCGCCGGATAGCATAAGAACGATTAAGTTTGCAGCTAAGTACTCGTGTAGGTAGACGGCTGTTACTATGGCAATTGCTGCCAAAAAGTCTGCTCCCCATTCTCCTTTTGCGAGTTTGAGAAGTATCTCATAAATAAGCGGTATGCCCCCTATCGTTGCAACAAGAACGAGAATAAAGTCTTGGGTAGAAAGGCCGTAGATTGTCCCTAAATTATAAAACAGTGCAACAATATCAACTGTTATAGCGGCAAGCGTTAGGAAGACAATTGTGATCTGAAATCTGGCTATGTTATTCATCCTTGGCCTGTCATTCCCAGTAGACCTTAGGATAGTCAGTGCCATTACTGACCTTTCTTGCGAGCCTTATATACTTTTGGTGTAGAGCGGCTCTCTTGATTTTGTGGGTCGGTGTTAGTAGCCCATTGTCTGTGCTCCAGGGATCTTTGCAGATTATCACATGACTAACCTTTTCGAAGGATGCTAGATCTGGATTGATTTGATTCAATGTTCTCAGCAGGCTTTTCGTGAGCTGTTCTTTTGTTTGAAGCATTAAAACAGGTTGCGAGATTGTAACCAGCAGTACCGGGTGCGGCAGCGTCATGCCGATTAGACACATGTGGTCAATAAAGGGGTTTTCATCAAACATTTCTTCAATTCTGATGGGATTGACGAACTCACCTTTATCAGTTTTAAAGGGGTCTTTAAGGCGGCCGTTGATCGTCAAGTAGCCATTCTCATCAATGGTGCCCTTGTCGCCGGTTCGGAAAAAGCCGTCTTCAGTAAAGGCTTCTTGAGTGGCTTCTGGTGCTTTAAAATAACCTGCCATCATGATTTTTGATTTGATTAAGATTTCATTGTTGTCGCCCAGTTTGATAGTAGTCCCGGGTTGCGCCTTTCCTACCGTTCCGGGGACAGTTTCTCCTGGTAACTGCATGGTACAGTAGGTGAGGTCCTCGGTTAGGCCATAGCCTTCGCAAATTTCAATACCTATCCTTTTGTACCAATTCAGCGTCCTCATCGATAAGCGGGCTGATCCCGAAATGCACCAATAGGCTCTGCTTAGTCCTATTTGTTTTTTTATTTTCCTTTTCAGCAAATAGCTAACAATTGGAACACTTAGCAGGAAGCAAATTACTTTTTCGGATATCTGGGCTAATATCTCCTTTCTAAATAGATCCCATATACGGGGAGGGGCGATAAAAATGGTCGGTGATGTGTCCCTAAGATTTTGCGCAAACGTATCAAGAGATTCAGGAAAAGAAATGGTGGTTTCCTTATAAAGAGAACTTCCTTCCAAGACAAGGCGCTCTAATATATGGCCCAGAGGCATATATGACATGTAATACTGGTGATTACATTCATCAAGGACCGGGTTTTTTTGTGCGATCTCGAGAAAATGAGCTATAGAGTCGAAGGTAATCATAACTCCTTTAGGATCCCCAGTCGTTCCTGAGGTATAAAGTATCGTGTATAGATCTTGTCGAGCTGGGACATAATTTTCCTTATGGGGCTCAAACCTATCGAGTATCTCATTCCAGTGATAGTTGGCGGGCATCGGGTTTTCATAAGGAAAATCAATCCGAGTAATGTCCGATGGAATAGCAGACTCAAGTTTTTCCCAATTATCGAGCTTGCCCACAAATATGGCTTTCACCTCGGCATGGGTGAGGATAAAACGGATTGAGTCGGGTAGTTGTGCCACGTATAGGGGGACGCTGACAAAACCACCCATGGTGATGGCAAAATCCGCCATAATCCATTCGGCGCAGTTTTTCGAGAGGATGGCTATTTTATCCCCTTTCTGAAGGCCAAGAGATTTCAAGAACGTGGTGACTTTGCGAGCGCGGCGCATGGTTTCTTGCCATGTAAATTCATGCCAAACCCCGCCAATAGGCTGACGCAGATAAACAATATCCGCCCATCGGACTTCATTTTCATATAGATACTCAGTAAGGACTTTGCGCTTTTGTTTCATAACCCTTATTCCTATAGGGGTTCTTGAGGGCTTTTTCAAAAACTTACGAGCAAACACCATCTATGCTTCCCAATATACTTCTGTATCAATTTCACTTACTTTTTTTGCGAGATCAATATACCTATTATAAATTGCCTTGCGTTTGAGCTTGAAGGTTGGTGTAAGTAAGTCGTTTTCTGTCGTCCAGGGATCCTTGCAGACTATTATACGCTTCACTTTCTCAAAATTTGTGAGACCCGGATTAATGGAATGCATTGTTTGTTTCAGGCCCGCGATAAGTTCTTGCCTTGAATGCATCGCTAGGGCTGGATGGGAAAGGACCACGAGGAGCACGGGTTGAGGTAAAGTTAAACCAATAGCACAGAGTTGTTCAATATCATGATTCTCGGCGAATTTATCCTCGAGCTTAAGCGGATTTACAAATTCTCCTTTATCCGTTTTAAAGGTATCGTTGACTCTACCCAGGATTGTTATATATCCATTTTTGTGAATGATGGCCTGATCGCCGGTGTGAATAAAACCGTCCTTCGTGAAGATTTCTTTAGAGGCTCCAGGTTCTTTATAGTAACCACTCATCATCATCTTCGAGCGGGTTAAGAGCTCGTCGTCCTCGCCCAACTTTACCTCTATACCGGGCCTAGGTTTACCTACGGTCCCAAAAATAACCTCTTCTGGGTATTGCCACGTGGCGTATGCCAGATCTTCTGTTCTACCATAGCCCTCGCAAATTGTGATGCCCAGCTTTTGATACCATTCCATCACGGGCACGGACATCGGGGCGGAGCCTGAGATGCACCAGTAGGTTCGGTCGAAACCTAAGCCGTGCTTAATTTTCTTCTTAATGAAATAGTTGAGAATAGGAATCTTCAGAAGAATTTCCAACTTCTTCTGGGACAACTTCGCGAGGATGCCCTTTTGAAATTGGGCCCAGATCCGGGGTGCTGCAACAAACAAGGTGGGTGATGCATACTGAAGATCTCGGGTGAAGGTGGATAAAGCTTCCACGAAATATATGGTGGTCTTTTTAAAAAGCGAGGTATGTTCCACAACTATTCGCTCAAAGATATGTCCGAGTGGTAGGTAGGACAAAAAATGATGATGTTCGAGCCGGTTAATCGTTGCATCTTTGCTAGTAGCCTTCATGGCATGGCCTGTGGCCCCGAAGGTAATCATAACGCCTTTAGGCGCGCCCGTAGTGCCGGATGTGTACATTATGGTGTACAGGTCGCTCACATCGGGTACATAATTCGTCATGTCTGGCTCAAACTGATCCAGGAGATCGTTCCAGTGATATTTGGCGGGCATAGAGTCTTCGTAAGGGAACGCGATGCGTATGATATTTTCCGCGATGCCTTTTTCTTGATCTTTCCATTTGTCCAGCTTGCCTACGAATAAAGCTTTTACCTCAGCATGATCCAAGATGTAATGGACGGTGTCGGCCAGCTGTGCAGCATATAGTGGAACGCTGACGAAGCCAGCCATAGCGATGGCAAAGTCGGCTATGAACCATTCAGCGCAGTTCTTGGAAAGGATGCCGACTTTATCGCCTTTCTTTAGGCCGAGGCTTTTTAGGAAAGCGGTTATCTTCCTGGCCTGAAACATGGCTTCTTTCCATGTTATTTCATGCCTGACACCGTTGATGGGCTGTGTAAGATAAACCACATCGGCCCATCTGACTTCGTTTTCGTATAGGTACTCATTAAAAACTTTCAGCTTTTGTTCCATGGTGTTGGCCTACTTTTGTTGGTGTAACTCTTCTACGCTAAAATCGTCCACATTGATGATGTTCATGATGGACTTGTGTGCTTTTTGAAGCGTCTTTTCTTCTGCTTTTGTAATGACTTTCTTTTCCAAGGCATCTGCCACGTGCTCGAGGTAGTTGTAGCCCTTAATGGTGCCTTCTTTTAAAGCCTGGCTAATCCTTTTGTTAATGGGCTCAACTTCTAAGGAGTGAGCCAGAGCCTCTTCCAGTTGTGTAATTGGGTTATTATCTGTTGGTGTGAGATAAATACCGTCGGCCAGGACCTCCCGGATTGTTTTAGATGATTGGGTCAGCGCAGCAACATGGTGCGTGAGCCTGTCATTGGGTTTCTTGTAGCGTCTGCCCAAGGGGAAAATGAAGAGTCGCAGCCATCCCCTTAAGATGAAGTTGGGGAAGTTATCGATGATTTCTGAAAGCTGCTGTTCCGCCTTATTTAATGCCCACTGTAGGCTCCATACCACAACTGGCTTGAGCTCAGCGGGATAGCCTTTGTCGTGAAAGTGCTTTATGGCTGCTGATCCCATGTATAGCATGCTGAATACATCCGCAAAGCGTCCCGATAAGGATTCCATACGCTTCAGTTTGCCGCCCAGGGTGATCATGGAAACATCCGCCAGTAATGAAAAGGCGGCGCTCAAACGGGTGAGCTTTTGCGCATAGCGCTTCATGCCTTTTGCGGAGGTGGAGGTGGTACGGCCGTTGGTGAGCCCTAAAAAGAACGAGCGCACGTGATTGCTCAAGGTGTAGTTCAAATGACCCATGAGATGCTGGTCGAAGGTTTTTAGGTCGTCATCCTCCAGGGACATCATCTCTGATAAGATATAGGGGTGACAACGTACGGCTCCCTGACCAAAAACGATCAAGCCGCGAGTCATTGTGTTGGATCCTTCAACCGTGACGGGCATGGGGGCGGATGCATAGTGATCCGCTGACATGTTATGGGGCCCATTCATGACGCCCTTTCCTCCTTGTAGGTCTATGGCGTGGATGGCGCACTGGCGAGACATTTCAGTGGCATTGTATTTGCTGATGGCCGCTGGGATGGCTGGACGCTCACCTGCTTGAATCTGAGCAAAGGTCAGCAGCCTTGTTGCGTCGGCGATATATACAAAGCCAGCCATTTCTGCGAGTTTTTCTTGCACACTTTCGAATTTGCCGATGGGCAGTCCGAATTGCCTTCGGATGCTGCAGTATACGGTGGTCGTGTAAAAACTAAATTTGGTTGCGCCCACTGCGCCGGTGGGCAGAGAGGTCGCTCGGCCGGTTGCCAGGACTTGAGTCAACATTTCCCAGGCTTTGCCGGCGCCCGCTTGACCGCCTATTATATTCTCGATAGGAATAAAGACGTCCTTGCCGACGAGAGGGCCATTGGGAAAGGCTTGTCCAAGAGGATAGTGACGGCGGCCGTGGGTGACGCCCTTCAGCTTTGTAGGTACGAGCGCCATGGTGATACCGATATCTTCTTTTTTCCCTAAAAGATGGTCGGGGTCATAGAGCCTGAAAGCCAGGCTCATCAGGGTGGCTTCGTTGCCTAGTGTCATGTATCGTTTGTTGAAGTTGAGTTTGATACCCAGAACCTCTTTGCCCTCGAACTTGCCTTTGCAGACAACGCCGCTGTCCTCGATGGCGGTGGCGTCGGAGCCGGCGACTGCGCTGGTCAAGGCAAAGCAAGGGACCTCTTCACCGCTGCATAAGCGGGGGAGGTAGTATTCTTTTTGCTTTTTTGATCCGTAGCGTTCGACTAACTCTCCCGCGCCGATGGAATTACAAATGGTAACTCTGTAGCTCAAAGGACCGATACGGCCCGCCAGTTTCATGCCGATCTGCCAGGTGGCGGTGACAGAAAACTCTTTGCCGCCATATTTTTTGGGGATAATCATGCCGAACAGACCATGTTTAGCGACTTGTGTAAGCAGATCTTTTGGGTAGTTTAGATCCTTGTGCCACATATCCCACATGTTGTGTTTGGTGGCGCAGATTGCTTCCACGGGGCCGTCAAGGAACTCTTGTTCTTTTTTAGACATCTTAGCAGGTTCGTAAGCGAACAGGGATTTCCAGTTGGGCATGCCGCTGAACAGTTCTCCGTCCCAGGATACGGTTCCGGCTTTCAAGGCTTCACGTTCAGTCTTGGTAATGGATGGAAGCTGTTTCTTAGCAAACTTATAGGCCCATTTGGATATGAGCGGGATACGGAAGGACGGTGTGTCCAAGATAGTCAATATCGCAACGATGAACACCCATAAGAAAACAATCGTCCAGAATGAGAAATGCCCGAAAAACGTGATGGTGAGCAAATAAACAAAAGAAGCTAGGATCCACATCCTTAATGATAAGCGATGATAAAGAAGTAAACATATGATAAATATGGGAATTATCAAGTTCAGGAAAAGCATTTAGTCACCCGTTATTTGTTTTTATTTTATTGTAACATAAATCAGGGTGGCTGTGCTATGCGGGAAAGATGGTGAGTGGTAATTGGAGGCGTAATTGATGTGCTTTTATGAAAAATGATCGGATGATTATTTCGCCGCACTGACGCAGGCAATGAAGCAGAAGAAATTTTTTCGCTATGAATAAGAGGCCATACCATTATAACAAAAAACCGGTCAAGCATACTGCCTGACCGGTTTTTGGTAAATCTAGACAGGGGGTTAAGTTACCCTTCCTGGGGTTCGGGCGTTAGCTTTGAAGTGGTCGATGCACCCGGTATTGACCCTTTGCGCTTTTTCTTGGGGGGTGCTGCCTGGGTTGCGGATACGCGGTTGATATGTTCGCCATTGATCAGCATGGTGATTTCTTCGCCGCTGAGCGTCTCGTACTCGAGAAGGCCTCTGGCAACAATTTCAAGATGTTTGCGATGTTTTTCCAGAGTGTGCTTGGCAAGATCATAAGCTCGATCAATGATCACGCGTACCTCAGAGTCGACGGTCTCGGCCGTAGCTTCAGACATGCTTTTTCTTTGAGTAACGGAATGCCCTAGGAATACTTCCTGGGAGGGCTCGCCATAGGTGAGGGGTCCGAGCTTATCACTCATGCCCCATTCGGTTACCATGCGGCGTGCGATGTCGGTGGCATGTTTGATATCTGATGACGCGCCGGTAGTGATGTGGTCGTGACCGAAGATCATCTCTTCAGCAATACGTCCACCCATGGCGACAGCCAGGTCTGCTTCCAGCTTGGTTCTTGGCATGGATACGCGGTCATTTTCCGGAAGGCGCACCACCATGCCGAGGGCACGTCCTCGAGGGATAATGGTTGCCTTGTGGATAGGATCTGAGTGCTCCATGTGGAATGCCACTACTGCGTGTCCTGCCTCGTGATAGGCTGTGAGCTTTTTTTCTTCATCGGTCATGACCAGGGAGCGTCTTTCAGAGCCCATCATGACTTTGTCTTTAGCTTCTTCGAATTCGGCCATGCTGACGATGCGCTTATTGCGACGAGCCGCGCTCAAGGCCCCTTCGTTCACCAGGTTTTCAAGATCCGCACCGGAAAAGCCTGGGGTTCCGCGGGCGAGGACCTTTTTGTCGACGTCTTTGCCTAAGGGGACTTTGCGCATGTGTACGCCCAGGATCTGTTCGCGTCCGTTCACGTCAGGCATTGGAACGATGACCTGTCGGTCGAAACGGCCGGGCCTGAGCAATGCGGGGTCAAGTACATCGGGACGGTTGGTGGCTGCCAAGATAATGACGCCTTCATTGGCCTCGAATCCGTCCATTTCAACCAGTAATTGGTTAAGAGTCTGCTCGCGCTCATCGTTACCGCCGCCCATGCCGGCACCACGGTGGCGGCCCACTGCATCGATCTCATCGATAAAGATGATACAAGGTGCTTCTTTCTTAGCCTGCTCAAACATATCACGCACGCGGCTTGCACCAACACCTACGAACATTTCGACGAAGTCGGAGCCCGAGATGGTAAAGAAGGGCACGCCTGCTTCGCCCGCAATCGCTCGCGCCAACAGTGTTTTACCAGTACCTGGCGCACCGATTAACAATACGCCCTTTGGAATCTTTCCGCCCAGACGCTGGAATTTTTGAGGATCCCGCAGAAACTCGACAATTTCTTCCACGTCTTGTTTGGATTCATCAATACCTGCCACATCCTCAAAAGTTATGCGACCCGGCTTTTCATTGAGCAGCTTTGCCCTTGACTTACCAAAGCCCATAGCACGGTTGTTGCCTGATTGCATTTGACGCAGGAAGAACAGCCAAATACCAATCAACAGGATGAATGGGAAATAGGATAGAAGCGCTGCAAAGATAGGATTCGGCTCATCGTTCGGAGGAATACCAACGCGGATACCCTGATCTGTCAACCTCTGAGCCAACGTGCCATCATTTTCTGGGATATAGGTTTTGTACTTCGTGCCATCCTTTTTAACACCATAGACGACATTACCTTTGATCTCCGCATCCACAAGGTTATGATCTGTGGCGGCTTTCCAAAACTCTGAATACTCCATGAGAGTGCGATTGGCTTTCTCAGTGGGAGATTGGAACATGTTGAATAGGATGATTACGAAGAGCCCCATGATAACCCAAAGTGCGATGTTGCGTCCGACGTTATTCATGGGCGTTTCTCCGTAATTCCGTTTGGAATAAATTGTACATACTGCATTATGGCCTAAGATGTTTAACTAAATATGAAGCGTGATCGACAAATGTGTAAAGCGGGGTAAAACAACAACTTACATTCAGATGCGAGCTCCAGACTGCCATAATAAGCCAAATGGGGCACATTTAGCAATCGTTCTTTTTGCCAAATGCCAGGTAGTGTGGGCCTAACAGCCTCAGGTAGGGCCATCATTTTAGCATTTTCTTTGAAATCCAACCATCGATATCCGATTTTTTGTACCCTTAGATCTTCTTCCGGGAGGGTAATTTTGAATCTCTGGTCCCATAATACTGTGTGCGTATCTAACTTTGTGGTCGCATCTTGAATATTATTTGCCTCTCGGCATACGATCAGTCTTCCGTTCTTGGCTTGTAGAAGGCAACCATGGCAGCTGAGCTTGTGACCTGTGAACAACTGTTCGTGCAGCCTCTTCAGACTTTCATAACCCACAGGATAATCCTTGCCGGAAATCATCTGTAGAATTGCTGCCAGGATGGTATCTTGCACCTCGCGTTCGAGATTCTTGAATTGCTCTTGGTCAAGCTCACAATAACCTTCTTGGTAAAGCTGCAGATGCAGATCGCAGTAGCTTTTTGCCTCGGATTCAATGGCCATTCTGCGTTCGGCCATGCGATTCCGGAAGCTCAACAGATTTTCTTTCAGGCGATGATCTTTCATCCAAGGACTGTTGCGGATCTTTACTCTTGTAAAGGTTTGATTATGATTGCTGGGATCCTCTATCCAAGGTTGATGAAGGCTGTGCAGGGTTCCGATGATATCTGTTTTAGAAATATTCAGAAGAGGCCTGATGATTTTGACCTTATCCAACTCCCGCAGGTCAGGAATTCCTGCCAGTCCCGCTTGTCCCGACTGGTGGGCCAGTCTCTGGATAATGGTTTCGATCTGATCATCCTGATTATGAGCGAGCGCTAGGTAATGGATGTCATTTCCCTCGCACCAATCTGTCAGAAGTGCATAACGGGCCTTTCGAGCGGATTCTTGTAGATTAGTTGGCCGCCCCTCTTTGTGCCAGGTTAGGGTGTGGTGTTCGATACCGCGCGCGTTTAGCCATTTTTGCACCTGCAGTGCTTCCGTGGTGGAGTCTTCTCTCAAAAGATGATCGACGGTCAATGCAATAACACGCGTGCCATTGACCTGTGCCCATTCGTGTAGGAGCAAGCAAAGGCACATGCTATCGGCCCCGCCGGATACTGCTACAGCCAGTGGTTGTGAGGGTACCTGGAGTTGAAAGAGAGCACGGGTAACCCCATAGATGGTGTCCTTATAAACGTCGGTTGCGACAACGTGCTCTTTAGAGTTAGCAATCAAACCGGCTTCGCTTTACGGGCGATTTCACGCCTTAATGTGTCTGCTTGGCGTTTGATATTGTCTTGCAGCTTAGGGAACTCTTTCTTGTTCTCAAGTTCTTTCAGCACGATTCTAGACTCATCGTACTTGCCGATATTATACAGAGAAGATGCCAGCTTGAAGATGATCTCCTGACCCTTGCTCATGGCGGCTTCTTTAAAAGAGGAGTTTTTATGATCCTGATAGGCCTGGTACGCATCACCAAATTTTAAGGCTGCTTGCGCAAAGTCTGAGCGCGCATAGTAGGTCTCTGCGAGCCAGTACTGAGCATTCACCAACATGGGATCCTTTGGATACTTCTTGATGAATTGAGTCAAGGCAACTTCAGCTTCCGCCAGGCGTCCCTGATCGATCAGGGTCCGGGCTTCGTTGTAAACTGTGGTGCTGTTAGCCTCAGGTCGGGCTTCGCTATCCTTCCAGACTGTGGACGACGATGATTGGTTGCCAGATGATTTATCAGCCAGGTTTGTCGTGGGATCTGCTGGTGCCTTGTTTGAGGATGTCGTATCTGCCAGGTTTTGAGTTGGACTTGCTGTGGTTTTACTCGCATGTTTCGCGTCGCTCAGGTCCTTAGTAGAATTTGTCGGGCTCTTGCTAGCGGATGTCTTATCTGCCAGGTTTTGAGCTGGACTAGCCGCGGTTTTACCCACATGTTTCGTATCGTTCGTGTCCTTAGTAGAATTTGCTGGAGCCTTGCTTGCGGATGTCGTATCAGCCAGGTTTTGAGTTGGACTCGCCGCTGTTTTACCAGCATGTTTCGTATCGCTCAAGTCCTTTGTAGAGTTTGCCGGAGCCTTACTGGCGGTCTTATCGTCCGTGGTATTTTTTGCAGGGGCTTTCTTTTCAGCCTTTGCTTCAGTCTTATTAGAATGATCTGGTTTTTTGGCTACAGGTTGCTCGTCAGCTAGGTCTTCAAGAGGATCCACTGTCGTATGGGCAGGGCTCTCATCCACTAAGTTTTTAACGGGATTGACTGGAGCCTTAATGGCGGAGTTGTTTAAGAAAGCCATCTCCCCATCTTTTCTCATTTGATGGACTTGATGATTGAGCTCTTCCATTTGGCCACGCAGTTGACGCAGTTCCTCTTGCTGTTGTTCAAGTAAGTCTATCAATTTAGCCAAGGATGCCTGCCCGCCAGGTTGAGCATGAAGCGCCGGCGCTGAAAGTCCTAATGCTAAAAGAAGTGTAATAACGTGTTTCATAAGTGTCCTCTTGTGAAGTAAACCCTGGGCTCTTAGTCCGCAATGAGCTTACATGTATCCTGATCACATTCTGAGCAGAAACGAGGAAAAAAGCAACAGAAATCCGATGGGAAAATGTTGTGTGCCTGGATATATTTTGACACTTAACTAATAAACTCACCATAGTTTCTAGGATTGGCACGCTCTCACAGCTTGTCTCCCCTGGATGCGGGGCTGTTTTAAAATCAGGAGCCGATCACGCAACACGGTCGTCGTGGGGCTTTGCCCCACACCCCAGGATTTTTATAGAAAGCCTAGAATATCTCCGTTTCAAGACTTTTAGAAATACAAGGCGGCCTAAGCTGTCCTGAACTCTTTACTACCTAAGGATTCTAGGCTTTCTATAAATATCCCGGGGCGTGGGGCAGAGCCCCACCACTAAAAGCGCACGCGAAACATGTTCTCCATATTTCTGAACAGCTTCTTTCGCAGGGGAGGCAGTTGGAATCTTGTGCGATCCTTCCGCTATTTTGTGACCCGTTACCTCAACTAGCCGGTTTTTCAGTCTGTCCCGGAGTGAGTGACGTCTTGTAGTTCATCTTATACAACGTTTCACCCGCCAGGTTCTTAAACGCAAGAATGAACATGAAGCCATAACCTGGGCGAACATCTCTGTCTCTATAATAGGTTCTGTTGAGCTGAAGCCCAGTTGTAAAACACTCATCATCGTAAGTGACGCCAACATAATATGCCAGCGCATGCGCATGATCACCCAAGTCTTGGACTGTGCTCGCATTTGCTGACCAGCCCTTGGTAAAAGCCGAGGTTAGTCCCACAGTCAATTGGTTGTTGGACTGTCCGACCATGTTGTTCCGACTGCGCGGAAGTTTTAAGTAGTTTACGTTCACCTTGAAAATAGGCACACCGAAGTTAGTGTTCAGCTCATGACGGAGAAAATCAAAGTCGTCATGATCAATACGGAACCTATAGCGTACGTCAAAGTAGTCAGAAACGGTAAAACTGATACGGCCCATTATGTCGGATATCTTTCGTCCAAAGCCGGTGCCCTCAAAGATTTTACTAGGTTCTGAGAAGCTAGCGGTTTGGCCAACGAAGGCGTTGCCTCGCAGCCAACTATTCATGCGAGTGTCGACTTTCAGTCCATAGTTGACGCGGCTGCCATCATCGATTCGGTCCAGACCCAATAAACGACTGTAGCTCAATAAGTATTCATCGTTAGGCTCGATGGCATTTGTGTCCTCGTTTGGTATTTTTGCTTGGTCGCCCACTTTAGGCGCGCCCACAAGGCTTGCCATAGGCGAAACGATCACGTTTCCATTATTAGATGAATTGATCCAAATCCAGGGATATTCCCACTCCAAGTATGCTTGAGGGAAGAATCTACCTCGAGTGTCTTCACTATTTCGGTGGCCTCGGTTTCCTGAAAAATGGTTGAAGTGATAGCCGTCTCCTCTCGCACGCAAGGACAAAGCATAACGATCACCGAGGACTGTACTGAAAGGCACCTTCCAAACAGCCGTAGTTGAAAGCCTCTGGACGTTCGTGCCACTTTCACGGCTCAGGACGAGGCTGTTTGCATCCACATAAAACCTTGAGTTCCAAAACTGTGCCGGTGAGACATAACTCAAGACTCCTTCAGGTGCAACAATGGGGGTATGTCTTTGACGTTCATGACGTCTTTGTACTTGGTAAAGTAGGGACCGAAGGCGAAGATAACTGAGCCCATAGAACCCTTCTCCCAGTCCCTGGCTTTTCAGCATGGAGTCATTGACGTGGCCATAAAAAGGGAATTGACGTAAATAGGTTGCATCCGTAGACCGCAAGATATTGCCGCGTATGCGCCAATTTTCATTGACATCCCAATCGAGTCCGCTGTTGATGTGACCCCGCCAAGCCTTCACTTCTTTCTCGTGATGAGATCCCCGGTGTTCTTGCTTTTTTGACCAACCATAGCTGCCGCCGATATTGAGAACGGCACCGCTAAACCGCTGTCTGTAGTCCCAACTGACGAAGGCACCTTTTTTGGTCGTAATCAATGGCGCGATCGTAATGTCCTTGTCTGGGCTGATCACATAATAATAGGGAACCCCAAGATAAAAGCCTAAATCCGTTGATGTGTTTATCAAGACGGGAGCCACGATACCGCTACGTTGTTTAACGGTGGGGTCTGGGTGGGACAAATACGGTGTATAGAGTACGGGCCACCCAAAAAACTCTAGCCAGGCATCGGTGTAGGTGATGTCATGATTGACCTCATCCCAAAGAGCCGTGGTCGCGTCGATCTGCCAAATAGGAGGCTTGTTTGGCGTTTCTTTACATACGCGGCAAGGCGAGTAAACGGCTTGATCCATCTGGGTTTCAACACCATTTTTACGTTTTCCCGTGTTTGCAGCCAGTTTCGAATCATCGGTAAGGATGCCACGGAATTCGCGAATCAGCCCGTTTTTCATCTTGTTTTGGAGCTCAGCATAGGAGCCAAAAAATACATCGCCGGTTTCCCTTTGCCAGACCACATTGCCGGTGGCCGTCATTTTATCAAGGGTCCTGTTGTAAGTGATCTGGTCAGCGGTCAGGACTTCTTTTTCCTGATAGACCTCGACGTGGCCCGTGGCCGTCACAATATTCTTTTCCTTATCAAACGTAAGGTCATCCGCATGAAGAAGGACTGGCTCGTTGAATTTTTGGTTTTTGAGGGCGTGCCCTGGTGAGATGCAGCTTATAAAGAGGATGCTGCTTATTATTGTTATTTGTTTGATCACCTAATGTTCCTCAAGATGTAGCAACGTAACTAGACCGATCATAGCACTTATGGCCACGGGTGACCAGGCAGCAAGGATGACCGGCAAAGTTGAAGATTGTCCCATAGCATAGGTAATATCATGTAAAAAGTACAAGGAAAAGCCTATAAGTGTAGTGGGCAGAATAAAAAGAAATTGTTTGCCTTGCCGGATGGGTCGCAACGCAGCCATAGCAGCCAACAGCACCATCGACACGAGCCAAATGGCCCGCGCCATTAAAGATTGCATATACAGACGATATTTCACAGAAGAGAGCCCTGATTCTTCCAGAAGATCGATGAACCCAGGCAACTCCCAAAAGGACAGAGTTTCTGGGTCTCGCTTGTTGTCCTGGATATGATGCAGAGAAAGGGCTGTATTGTAGGATAGATCCTCGTGAAACTTGGGTGAGCCGCCATAGGGGTATACCCATACCTTATTGAGTAGGAGCCCCTTATCGACGAAGTTCGCTTTTTCTGCATCAATTCTCACCTGCAGGAGGTCGTCGTGGTTGTATTCGAGAATCGTCAGGTTCGATAGTGTTTGTGTATCGACGTTAATGCGCTCTACCCGCACCATAATGGGTCCCGTGTCCGCAGCGTATCGCAACCAGATGCCTGTTTTAGAAATCGAGATGCCGCCGCTTTTGTTTTTGATGAGCTCTTTGTTCATGATCTGGTATTGGGACAGCATGCCTGATGATAAGGTATTGAACACAAACAAATCGAACGTCCCGATCAGGAAGGCAACCAACATGAACGGCGACAGTAGTTGCCAGATGGAAAGCCCCGCCGCACGAGATACACATATTTCATTCTGACGATTCAAGCGCCATAGGGCAAACATAGCTGAAAAGAGAACGATGAATGGAAGAAGAATTTCAAGCAAATAAGGTGTTTTGAGCAAGGTCATCTGGGTGATGAGGTCTACGGTGATGCCTTCCTTTGAGGAAGACCTGCGCAGAAGCTCAGAAAAATCAAACAATACGATGATGGCCATGAGCCCCGCGGCAAACACGCTAAACCAGATGAAGAACGTCCGTGCAAAATAGCGGGGGAGGGTAGAAAATATCATCATTTAGGGAAGTCTCCCACTGGGTCTACTCGCTTGGACCTAGAAAAATTGTACCACTCGATGATCTGGGCCAAAGGTGCTCCAATAGCAACCAGGAGGGTAACATAGGCCAGAGAAATTGTAATCCAGTACTGTTCTGACAGGTTTGTCAGCCCCAAAACCAGGAGCTGGAGAAGGCAAGCGGCGCTTACAATCATAAGCACTTTTTTCGTACGGCGCCTGCGATTGATTTGTCCATGGAGCATAACAGCCAGAGCTATGAGGGTAAAGGCCATGGCATACAAGGGATTGAGCAAACGTTGGTGACCATGAGCACGGTATCTCCCGTGTTGGCTCGCTTTGGCAAATTCCTTGCTTGGGTAGAGCAAGTTCAAAATTCCATGTTCGTGCATGTCTTTCTTCCGTCCAGCGCCTTCAGCTTTGGGTGCTTCTAGTTCAAGCATATACTGGTCAAAATAGAGCATGGACGGGTTATTGGTGGCTTTGTCTGTGTCTTGCCTTGCTCCGTTGAGAAGCACCAGCTTGGTTCCCTCTTCGGTTTTAATGAGCGAGCCAGCCTCGGCCGTGACGAGGAAAGGTTTCTCTTTGTCTCGATTGTCATAGATCAAGATACCTTTCATATCCTTATTACTGGTCCTTTTGCGAATATAAACCATGAGGCCTTTCAGGCTATTAAACTCGCCCTCTTGCAGCATGGTGGATGAGATAGCATTCTGGGATACATGTTCGATGTCCCGCATCTGTTGGTAGGCACTAGGCAGGACGTATATATTTATAGTATAAAGGATCAGGGTTGCCAGACTCGCAACGATGAACGCGGGCTTGGCTAACTGCCATTCACTCATGCCGGCTGATCTCATGACGATCAGCTCTTGGTCGGCTATCAGGCGATTATAGGTATATATTACGGCGATAAGCAACGCCGGTGGCAGAACAATGCTGATCAGGTCAGGCAACAGCATCGTGATGATAAAGAAAAATGTTTTTATGGGCAGGCCCTTGTTAAGGACGCCATCAACAAAACGCAACGACTGGGTCAGCCAGACAGCGGCTGTCAGGATGATGGTTATAAACAAAGTTGTTAAACTCAGTTGACGAAAGATGTAATATGTGATTTTTAACATCATGTGGATCTATCACAAGCTACTTTCCGTACCCCATGGTACGAGAATTTAAAACATGTACAACATTTTTTAGGTGCTGAACTTATGAAGTTACTAACATATATTTTCTCTTTTGCCTACTTTTTAACGACAACAGCTCCGTTTGCGGCAGCTGCCGGTGATCCCAGTATTGCCGCAATTGTGAATGACAAGAGTATCTTAACTTCAGATCTGAATCACCGATTAAACTTGGTCCTGAAGAGTGCCAAACAGAATGCAACGCCGGAAATGCTGAAAAAATTTCGCATGGAAGTGCTGCAGCAGATGATCGATGAAGTATTGCAGCAACAAATCGTCACCAAATTCGAGATCAAGGTTGAGGGTCCTGAATTAGACTCGGCAAGGGGCTCTCTTGAGCACCGTTTAGGCTTGGCACAGGGACAGCTTGATGCTTTTCTGAAAGAAAACAAAATCCCTGAAAGGATCGTAACAGATCAAGTTACGGCGGCAATGGGGTGGCAAAAATATATCCAAAGCCGCTATGGCGAGCTTGCTGTGGTCACGGAAGCAGAAGTAAAGGCTGAGCTGGCAAAGCTGGATCAGCAAAAGCAAAAGAAGCAGGCTCTGCTTTCGGAGATTGTGTTTAAATATGATAATCCGGAACAGGCTGAGCAGGCTAAACGCAAGGCTGAAGAGGCGTCCGGCAAGATTCGTGCTGGTGCTCCTTTCCCGGTTATTGCGCAGCAATATTCTCACTCAGCAAGTGCAGCTCGCGGCGGAGACATCGGTTGGGTTTCACTGGATGAAATGGACCCCGCAACCAGGAAGGTCGTAGAGTCCGCTCATCGAGGTGAAGTGACCATGCCGATTGCCGTCAGTGGTGGTTATCGCATCTTGGGCGTGAGAGACCGCCACGGTGTTGGCAGTTTAGGTGAGAGCGTCCAATACGTGAGCTTTCAGCAAGTCGAGTTCACATTCCCAATGTTCGGGGGACAGCAGGCTGCCCAGGAGACTTTCATCGGCGCTCAGACTATTCGAGAAAAGGCACGTAGCTGCTCGATGATGAAAAAGCTGACCGATGGTCGTCCTCGTATTAAGTTGCAAAGCGTTGAGCGTGTACCTTTGGATAGCATGCACCCGGAGTTGGCCAAGCAGATCCGTAAACTAAAGCCCGGTGAGCGCAGTGAGCTTCTGAACACTGGTGAAGGTCTGATTATGTTTATGAAATGCAGTGAAGAAGTGGTCAATCCCCATGAGCCCGATGAGAAAGAAATCCGGGCCAAACTGCGCGACAAGAAGCTTGGGGTTTATTTCGAGAAGGAGCTCCGCGCATTGCGTCGGACAGCAATGATTGATGTGCGGCTGGGGAAGTAGGTTTGTAACTGCTTTCCAAATTCAGCAGAAGTAGCGAGAGCTACCCCCAGCCCATCATTGCGAGAAGCACAGCACCTCGCAATGACGGGCCGGGGGCATATCTACTACTGCATTAGTGGCCTTTAGTGAGTGTTCACCAGTTTTTTTACTATTGCCTGATAATAAGTTATCTCCTACTCTTGATTATGTCCGTGGAAAAAGCACGGCGATAACGGCTGATACGAATCATAGCCGTTGAGATAATCAAGATAACAAGGGAGTTCACAATGCGTTTAAATAAATGCCTAATCTTATCTGTTCTCATTGGAATGTCGGCAGGAGCTAGCTTGTATGCTAGTGATTATGCGGGAATGCCAGGGTTTGATGATCAGCCGGCCGCCAGCACAGAGGTTGAGGCCTTGCAGCGAAGCGTCGCTTCGCCAGAAACAACTGTGGGTGGCATGGAGCCGGTTTTAAACAGCGTTGACATGGATAAGCAAGGCCCCTCGTCTGACACAAATAAGCAACGTCTCACCGCAGACCAAATTCGCCAGTTGGTTTTTAAAGACACCTGGGAAAAATATGGTGGGGATGATGGTGAGCGCAATTGTTCCACAGTCCTCTTAGATCATCTAAAGCGTGGGAAGACCTTAGTATTTGACGACTTATGTGACACGCTGGCCATGGATAACAAACCTGATTTTCTGGTGGATATGGTGAACAAATATTCTATGGAATTTCTGAGTGATGAAGATAATCAATTTCTAGTTGAAAGTGTAGCTGGTCTAGAGAAATGGGATTTGGACAAAATTCTTAATAATTTTCCGCTGATTTTGCGGACGCACCGGCTGACCTATGATAGGCATGTCTCGGTGACCCTGCCACACTTGATATTTCTTGAAAAAGATGACTTGATGTCCATTATGGAGAAGTGCACTATTATGGCTGATACTGCCGTATATCAGGCTTTATTAGATGAGAGTGTAACTCGTCAAGAGCAATGGAAAGTTGACAAGATTGCTAGTCTGAAACATGGTGGGAATCCGCAACAACACTCATTTTGGGCGCAGAAGGCCCTGATGGTGCGCTAGTCAGAGTCACTAGCGGTTCGTCGATTGGCGGTTTTAAGGTTGATTTTGCGGCGTTGGAGCCATCCTATCCACGACCGGAGAACGAAAGACGAGCCTTACTTCCGGGGAGAAAAGCAGAAAATGGCGACTGTTTCTGGGAACAAGAAGTTGGGTTTAATTCCTAAGGGTAAAGACGAAGCAAACAAGTGATAATTGCTAACTTTCGAGAGGGCTCTTTATGGGCCCTTTCTTTTTATGACCTAAAAACGAATCTGACCGGCACTTACGACGGCCAGGCCTCCTATTTCTTAACCAAACCTTTCAAAAAATTAATACACAAAGGTTTTCAAGATCTAATTTTCCGTTCTAGGCCTTTTCCTTGGATATCCTTGATTGGCGGGCTTTCCAGAGTCAGCAAAGCGTAGTAAAATTAGTTAAGTGTAAGATATTAGGAAATGCAGAATATGATCATGAGGTGCTGCATTTTATTTGTACTGCCCTTAGGTAAAAACTGGAAAAAACAGGAGAACATCATGAAGTTAAGAAACTATCTTGCCATGTCCTTTTTTGTAGGTGTGACCTGCAGTGCCCCCGTCTGTGCTTCTGGTGCTAACCTCTCTGCTTCTAGTGTTAGCCTAACCGACAGTGACAATAGTCCACCGATGTTTGTGAAGGCTATGGCTAATCGGGATAGAGATGAGGATAGTAGCTCCTCTAGCTCTGATTGCGATGCCGATCATGAGGCTGCTAATAAGATTTTCATTTCTGTATTTGATGCTGAGCCCATTTACTTTGTAGACTGGAAACGGAAACTCCATCTAGAGACGCTTGAAAATAACCTCCGTAGCAAAAGGGATACCATCGTTAGTGCCATTAGACAGGACAGTGTGGTTTTAGGATCAATTCGGATATTTGCAGATTTTATGATGCAAAAGACCGGTGCTATATCTGATGACGATAGAGCCAAGTTGGTCGTGAGATTGTCGGGTTTGGATGCAGCGGGTACCGAAAAGTTATTGGGCAAACTGAATCTTATCGGAAAGACCTTTGATCTGCTTAAAGCGGACGGCCAAATGGTAAATTTTATCGATTTGATGTTTATGTCGAGGAAAGACCTTAAGACCATTAAAGCGTTATATCGCAGAAAAAACTCTTTGCAGCTTTATCAATCTCTATTGGACACCGAAAATGCTAATTTAGCCCAGATGACGGGAGCTGATATCATGCTGCCGGTTACAGAATTGCAATCTGACAATTTAAAGCTTATTCGGCACGCCTCCGAGCTTGTCGCCCTCGATCATGATGACCCGCTTGATGAAGTCCTGCTCGGGGTGCTCCGGGAATGCGAAGACCATCACGTCCCCGCGCTTGGGCGGCATGCTCGTCCACACGCGCGAGCGTGTGTAGGGGATGGCCGGGCCGTAGCTGGATTTATTGACGAAAATATGGTCGCCGACCATCAGCGTGGGAATCATCGATCCGCTCGGAATCTTGAACGCCTCCACGACGAAGGTCCGGAGCGCGAAGGCAACAGGGCGATGA
>CAWAEF010000017.1:0-317182 GCA_963780985.1 uncultured Alphaproteobacteria bacterium | reverse complement strand
CGGGGTTTGGCTGGCTTAATAAGTATACTTGACAACCTTGCGTCACTAACTGAAGAACGTTTTGACGATATATTGAGCATTATATCCGAGCATCACAGCAACCTTTATTGCCGGGATACTAATCTGATTGAAATTATTTATAACTTGACCTATGGCTTGGCAAATACCCCTGCTGATCGTTATGGGGATGTACGTGAAGCACTCTGCACCAGGATTTTACCCCGCTTTTCTAATGTAACCCATTTTACACCAAAAGATGTCTCTCAAGTTATTGCTACGGTTGTAAATTGTCCACAGTCTTCCATAAGCTTGGTTGCGGACTATCTTGCCCATAGAGTTGACACCTATGGGTTCGCCCATATTGGTGACCTTACCTTTTTGCAGAATTGCTTGGCGGGGCAGGGGAAAGAGAAAGTGGCCTCCGAAGCTATCGTTTTCCTAAAAAAGGCAGGGACTCGCGCATGCGCGTTAGAGGAATTTTTAGCGCATGATACGCCAGATGCTGTGAGAATGAATATTGAATTCTTCACTACTGTGCCGCAGGCATTGGATACTGTGCCGCAGGCATTGGATGTCTTAGATGATGTCATCAAGGGTCGTCAAGCCGCAGTAAAAGCTCAGGAAAGCCTTCCCCAGGATAAAAAGGCCGTCATCCCGACAGTTAGTGAGATATTTCATTATCTTTTTGCCAAACACGACAAAAAATACGACGCGGCGTTTGTACAATCCTTATGCAGCATGAGCCAGGCCAAGCGCACTTTTATAATGAAACTTCCGGCGCAATTGACCAAAAGTAAAGTCGATTTGCTTGTACAAGCTCTGCCAGACAATTTAACGAAGGATGAATATTCTTCACGTGTCAGTAATTCCCTCACCAAGTTGACATTGGCCACTGAGGAACAGGTGCAGGCGATTGTGGGCTTGAGGAGTGGATTTGTAATCGACGCCAGGTGGAAGACGATTCTTGGTCACTCTCTCGGCACGCTGTTAGATATTACCGCAAATAATAAACATAATGAATTACTGACCACGCAGCCGGAAATAGTTGCGGGAACATTAGAAGTAATGCATCTGCTTTGTTCAGATGTGCAGAAGCAATCTGCCTTAGAAGTCAAATCATATAATTCAAGGAACATTGGTGTGGCTAACCCCATAACTTCAACCGGACCTGCTATAGGCGTGGTGGATTTGTTCGATTTACTCTCTAGAGACTCCAATTACGCTGATGGTAGTTTCACAGGCTCTTTTTATGTATTGAACCAGACAAAGCTTGCCTTTATATTGAAACTCCAGGCTAAACTGAAGAAAGAAGAATTACAGCATTTGATGCAAGTTCTTCCCGCGGAGGTTCTCCCAATCCGAAGACACTTAACCATTCTCGATAACTTTGCTAAAAAGCTATTGGCAGCTGATCCAAAACAGATAGGTTCTTTATCCGATCTTTTGAGAGTCTTTGTGGGGTATTCCGTTGACCGTAAGACGACGTATAGACTCTCGTTTAACAGCATAGAAATACTAGGAGACTTTAGCAGCCAAATTCCGCTGGATCGTCTGCAGGATGTCAGGACCGCTGCCTGCCAGATTGGCATTACACCTCCATTTTACAACTGCGATCCGGATTTTGCTAAGCAGAGTTTGAGACGCTATGTGCAGAACCTAATGGCGTTGAAAGATGCACTGCCGGAGGACCTTGAAGAAGTTACCAAGGCCTATTCACGTCTTCCTAGGCCTAACGGAAAATGGTTTGTTGATACCGATCTTGTCTTTCTTAAGACTTTAGTATTAATGTCTAGGGAGGGGATGCAGCTCCTGGTGGACTTGGTCGAAAAAGCACACAACTCAAATAATATTGATAAAATGTTGTTTGGCTCTACCCTTGTAAACTTCATGCAGGTTATTCCCTTTATTCCCAGTGAAACTCTCAGAGCTATTATTGGAACAGAAGACTTGAAAGGTCTTTTTTTAGAAAATCTGGGAGACAGTCTGGTTGATTATGTTTCATATGTTAGGCGGAAAGGCGAAGCTCAGTTGACTCATTTATTTGAACACTGGAAAGCGCTTCTTGAGCAGAAACATAAGAAACGTTCTCAAATACTCTGCGACACAATTACCCGTGATGCTGCAGCATTAGGCCTCCATGAGCAGCACGAAATGCTTCAGCATGCCATAAGAATTCGAACGGTTATGGACGAGGCTAACCCCAAAAGTCCTTATGTGATCCATGATCAACTCGGCAAGAAGAAACTGGTGCCCATGGACTGGTCTCAGCTTAACCGGATTACAGGTCTTTTCGATGAATTAAGTTTTCAGCTCAATCCTAGTAAGCTAGCGGAGCTTGGTGCTTCCCTAGTGCTGGATTTGTCTTCAGTCCCTAAATATACTTCCGGTCACTTTATTCCTCTACTGAAGGACCTTAAAGCATACCTGCAGAGCAACCCTGCCAGCCTTACCGAGGCTGCGATGATTATTCGTACCGAGCAGCAAGTTATTGACGCAAATAAAGTACCTGACCCTGAGCTAACGGAAAAGCAACTTGAAGCAAAGAAATTGGCCGATGCTAAGTTAATGGATCAGCTATGTAAGAATTTCCTAGTTATCCTGGATAGCCATATGAAGCCTACTTCCCATGTTTGTGTGCTGTTAGATGCACCTGCGACCCTTATTGAAGGCTCTAAGCTGAAATGTGTGCTGAGTTATTATTCAAGCATTCCTGATCTGACTGTGAAAACCCAACGTTTGTGTCAGTTCTTAGCTGGCGTGCAACACTGTACCACTGGTCAAGACACAGCTATTCAAGATCACTATATAGCCTTGCCGGAACATTGTCGCATCAGATCACAAATGGGTGCGTTGATGCAGTTCAGCACCGACCAAATACCGGCACTGACGGCTATGCATGCTGCCTTGCAAACGGTGGTATCCTCGCGTTTTTCACCAGAAAGTCTCTTTATGCAAGAAGTCTGTCGAACAGGGGATATCGCACAGGCTTCCCATAACATCAATTATATCAAGAGTCTCATCGGTGATAAGGTTGGTCTGTCGGAAGGGGTTATATTTGATATCAACGCGCAATGTATCTACCCCCATCTAATGGCCTTGTCCATGCAGGAGGTAATGCAGGTTTATTACAAGCAAATGGACCTTAATAATTTAGCTCTACTTGTGAAGGGTACTTTCGATAGCCAGATACGAGCCGAAGATAAGCAAAGCCGCGTAGCCATTTACAATGCCCTGAATAAGATCTGTGAGGGTATGAAGCTCCCACAAGAAGATTTGGAATCATGGGTCGAGATGAAAGAAGTATCAGATATCGACTACGTCTTCGACGGGATCACTCCTCGCGGCGTCGTGCGTGTCATGCAACATACAGGAATCCTGGATCCTAAGGAGGAGGGGCTCTGATACTAGGCTAGTGCTTGGGGTCATTCTGTCCCCCTTAACCGTCACTTCCCAATCACAAAGAAAGTCAAGCTATCCGGTGTTAATAATCGTTTGGCCACTCGATTGATATCATCCAGAGTTATGGACTTAATAATATCCGTCCGACGGCGTAAATAATCCCTGGGGTGACCTGATAGCTGAAGGTCCAGGAGGTAATTGGCTGTGGCATCCGATGTAGAAAAATAGAATGGTAGGTTCTCAATTACATTCTTGGTAGCCTGCTGTAATTCCTCCTCGGTGACGCCATTTTCTTGCATGTGGCGCCATTGTTGTCGGATCGTTTCAATCACCATGACAGTTTTGTCTGGCGAAGTTGCCAGGCCGCCGCATAATGAGCCCTCATGTAGACCAGATTTTACGGAGCAAGTAACGTTGTACGTACATGCCTGCTCTTCACGTAATAGCCTGAAGAGTCGAGAAAGATCTCCAGACCCCATAATATCCATAAGCAGGGATGCTTTGAGTACATCGGGATCACCCCTTTTTAAACCTGGCTGATAAAAGACAATCGAGGTTTGATCTTGTTCATAGGGAACATGGTGTACGAGCCCATCACAGTAAGGGGTAATGTCAGCCACTGGGGCTAGACGAGATTTGAAGGGCAGTACGCCAAAAATATCATCAATTAAGTCTGCTACCTCCGTTGGCGTTAAATTTCCCGCCACTGCTATGCTGAGGTTATCCTGGGCAAAATGATCTTTAAGGAACTGGGATAGGTCCTTCAATAGAATATTCTCCAAAGAAGCCACCCGCGTACGTTTGGTACGACCCGCTGGATGATCTCCCCCGTATAGAAGGGGTGCTGAGACTTCATCTAAGATCGTATCCGGTAGGGTTTCGACAGCATTAAAAGCGTCGGTAATTTCTTGCACACTTTCTTCCCGTTCTCTCTTTTTAAAGCGTGGTTTTGTCATCACAGCTTTTATGATTTTTCTGGCATGGGGAAGCTCTTCTTTTGGCGTCGTTAATGAGCCATAAATCCATTCATGTTGGCCGTGAAATTCCAAGTGCATACCATGGGTATCGAGCATATCAAGATAGGTTGATTCATCCCAGGATGTCGTACCCTTATCAAGCATGGAGCTCATAAGTTGCACAATTCCTTCCTTTTGTGGTGGCGCTGTGTATGTGCCTCCTCTAAAGGCGAAATGCACCGACACGATGGGTGTTGATGGGTCTTGAAAGCACCAAGCTTTAAGGCCGCTTTGGGGACTAATCGTTTCTTCAACTTTAAAGGTTGCTTGGCTGCTGTCATGTAAACTCGCAAAGAATAAACCAGTCGTTACCCATGTGAGAAATCTTTTCTTTGTATGCCATTTGTTCATGTGTCTTCTCCTGACCGACCTCTTTTTCCGGGAGGCAACGCCATTGTTGTCATGTACTGATCCGTGTCAAATATCTGTCGCAAAGTTGCGTTCATTTCCTCCACGGTCACATTTACATTTAAATCATAAATGCTTTGGATGTCTGCTAAGGGTATATTCAAGGCCAGACTTACGCCCAAGGTTGTGACCATATCCTCCAGATCATCCATCATGTACATGCGGGCGTGGCGACTTCTTGTTAGCTCTTTGTCAAGATCTTCCTGAGTGAAGCCCCTTTTAACGAGAGCGTTTAACTTGCTGAGTAACATTCCCTTAGAGTCACCCAAGCTTTGATCAGTCCATTCACGTTCTTTAAGAATTATATTCAAGCAGAAAATTCCATGGCCATTTGACATGCTTGACCTATCAACACTATATTCCGCAATTTTACTTTTCTTTGTTTTTACAAGCTGCTTATAGATCAAAAAAGTTTCGCAGCCGAGTATGCCTTCGATCAAGCTTACAAGAATATCTATTTTTTGGTATCTAAAGGGGGTTGCTAAGTATCTATAGGTGAGATTAATCGTTGGGAGGTTAAATTCTTGATCTTCGCATGTGAGCATGCGGTTACTGTCATTAAAGGGCTCCAAGGTTATCTCTCGGTTCCTTTGAGGAATGACTTTGGCAGGAATATGCCCGAAATATTTTTGCACCAACCCCTTCACTTCCTGCTTATCCATATAGCCGCCAATGACAATAACTGCATTGTTGGGGGCATACCACTTTTGGTAAAAAGCCAGGGCATCGGCAATTGTTAGGTTGGGAATATGTTCGGCCTCACCGATAATGGGTCTTCCGTAAGGGGTATCCTGAAATAACCTTCGGATGCCCAAATCTGAAAAACGGCTACTTGTCCGGACATAGGAGTCCTTGAGTTCTTGGAGTACTATCTCTCTTTCTCTAACAAATGCAGCCTCTGGAACCCTCAAGGATTGCATCAGCCCCGCCTGATATCGTAGCAGAGTCTCAAGATATTGTGCGGGTGCATCATGCTCATAGCATGTGTGCTCAAGATTCGTATGGGCGTTGTGCTCCCCGGGGATACGTTTTATGGTATCATATCTCAAATCATTAGATTCATCTGTGAAAAGCAGGTGCTCTAGGTAGTGTGCTAAACCCGTTTTCTCGGGATCTTCATCCACTGATCCAACCTTGTAGTATACCCGAATAGATACAAGTTCTGCTCGTCTGTGCTCGAGCATGTATACCTCCAGGCCATTCTCAAGTCTAAACGGTTCCACATCAAATGTTCGACTAGAACTTGCCCAGAGAGTGCTGTTAAATAAGGTGAGGATCAAAAAGAAAGGTGCAAGATACGTCACTGAATTCCTCCTGTATTTAAGATAAGTTCCCAAATAACATAAATAAATTCTTTATGACTATTTTAGAATATCGACACAATCTTGTTTCGTCAATGAGGAAGTTCAATGTTCAGGAAGTCAAATCTTGGTAAATACCCCCAACTTGCCATCCCCGCCTTCGCGGGGATGACAAGTTGGAAGTTTGTGCCATCCTATCCACCATTCGTGGAGTTACTGCTTTACTTTGCTCTTAGCCCTCTCCAACAATTCTATCACTTCCTCATCACTAGTCTGGGGAAAGCTGAGATAGAACGCACCGACAGCCATAAAGTCGGATGGTGTTTCCAGGCAAATCAGCTCATCGACCAGGCTGCGCAAGCTGGCGACGGTTTCAGGTGGGCCTACGGGTACTGCCAGGACCAGGCGGGCAGGGTTCATTTGCTTGATCGCTATAATAGCCGCACGGGTTGTCACGCCTGTGGCTAGGCCATCATCGACAAGGATCACCATGCGGTCCGTCAGGTCTGGAAAGGGTATGTTACCACGATACAGTTTCTCCCGACGTTCAAGTTCTAGTTCTTCTCGTTCTATGACGGGACGCAGATCTTGTGGTTTTAGGCCAAGAAAACCCAATGATTCTCGATCAAAAACCTCCACGCCTTTGGCGATCGCGCCTACACCGAATTCGGGATTCCAAGGCGCACCGATTTTACGGACGACCAGAACGTCCAGATCCGCACCCAAGGCGACGGCGACCTCAAAACCCACAGGCACACCCCCACGAGGAAGCGCCAGGATTATGGGCCTATCGGCCTCATAGCCCTTTAGTGCCTCTGCGAGTTTACGGCCTGCTTCCTTGCGGTCATTGAACATTGTGGTCAGCTATTGTTGGGTCTGTTCTTGTGACTGGGTCTCTTGTTGTTCATCAGCTTGAGCTCGTTGAACGTCCTGACACGTTTTTTTACAGCTGGTCTTGGCTTTGTTACAGGTGGCATCCTCTCCACAAGAAGAATAGTCGTGATGACATTGCTCGTCACAGTTGCGGCCATTTAGCTCTGCTCGAACTTCCGTCCCGTATAGGGCAGTCGTCATGGACGCTAAAGCAGCCACGACGTAGAACATGCATCTTTTCAATTTATTTTTCCTTGGTTTCGTCCTTGGTTTCTTCTTTGGTATCGCTTATAGATTTTGTTTTTTGGCATAATTCCATGCATGCTTGTTTACTGCTATCACAGGTCTTATCGTTCTCTTCGAGTCCATTGTAGCAAGGCTTGAAACTATGGATGCATGCCATGCTGCATCCCACATGAGTGGGCTTTGTTTTATCATCCGCCCAACTGGGAGCCATGGCTAGGACTGTGGTTAAGGAAACAAGTGATAAAAGACGTATTTGCATTCTGATCTCCATTTTTCTTTAATTATCCCAGTTCCCGTGTTGCTTGTCACGTACATTTAGGTGAGACCATATCAAAACACTCCAATTGGCCGTTTAGAATCACCTCTCCCTTGTGGGAGAGGTCGGCCGAAGGCCGGGTGAGGGCTATAAATATTGCTGGTTGGTACCCCTCACCCCTTCGCTTCGCTCCGGACCTCTCCCACAAGGGGAGGGGTGAATTGGTTTCTTACGTGTTTCAGATTTTATCGTCTGGTTGCTAATTTGTCTTCACGAGCACGAGGCAAACTGTTAGAGTATGCCGTTGTTGAACTTGAAGAAGGGACAATATATGAGCTGGTTAACCAACTTCGTTCGCCCAAAGCTGCGTGCTTGGGTCAATAAAAAAGAAATTCCTGACAATATGTGGACGCGCTGTCCCAGTTGTGAGCAGCTGTTGTATGCCCGTGATCTAACCGAGAGCTTGCAAGTCTGCACTCACTGTAACCACCACCTGCGTTTGCGTGGAAAAGAGCGCTTGAACATGTTGTTTGATAGCTCCAACTATACCCTATTAGACACCCCTGCTGTGCCTCAAGACCCTCTGAAATTCAAGGATCTGAAGAAATATTCAGACCGTTTAAAAGAAGCCAGGGCAGCTACCGGTGAGGACGATGCGCTGTTGATTGCGACTGGCACTATCGGTGGCGTGACGACTGTTGTGGCGGTGTTCGACTTTGCTTTTATGGGTGGATCCATGGGCGCGGCCGTGGGCGAAGGCCTGGTAATGGCTGCTAACAAGGCGCTGTCCTTGAAGGCACCTCTAGTGGTTATACCTGCTTCCGGCGGCGCGCGTATGCAAGAGGGGATCCTGTCCCTGATGCAGATGCCAAGGACCACTATCGCTATATTACAGCTCAAAAAAGCGCGCCTGCCCTATATTACGTTACTTTCCGACCCGACCATGGGCGGTGTAGCGGCATCTTTTGCTATGTTGGGTGATATTTCTATCGCTGAGCCCGGCTCAATGATTGGCTTTGCGGGTGCTCGGGTGATTCAACAGATCGTTCGGGAAAGCTTGCCGCCAGGATTCCAGAAGGCGGAATACCTGAAGGAACATGGCATGATCGACCGGGTTGTAGCGCGTAAGTACCTAAAGTCAGAAATTGGCACGATCTTAAAGCTGTTAATGGTTAGGCGTCTTACCCCCGCGTTGGGCTAGGAATAAAGTGGGGCCGAAAGGGGTTATGATCAATTCATAGCCTGCCAGCCACGACCTGAAAGAAGTCTGTGTTCTCGACTCTGGACCCTCCTTTGAGGGTTTAGCGTCGGGGTTGTAGGCAGCTAGGCCCTTGGTGATTTGGCGTGCTTCTCTTATTATTTCTCGACGTTCGAGCTTGGTGAGCTGTCGCTTCAAAGTATCCTCGGCCATTGCGATTTGCTTTTCGTCCTTATCTGACATCTCGATAAACTTGCGGCCCAGGAGGCTATAGAAAGTCCGATGGGCTTCTTCATAACTCCAAAAATCCTCTGGCTGGTGTGAGACATGGGTGGTAACCATGGGTATGTCATCTTGATGTTCCTCAAGCAAATCCTGGAAGTCCGATTTTTCTTTCAACTCTCGTAACCATAAATCATAAACGTGATAAGCATACTTAATGGGCTTTTGGATATCGTATCTTTTTCGGGCGATGTCAGAAAAAAGAATTAATGCCGTCGCATAGTTGTATGAAAGCCAAGGATCCAGTCCAGGTTTCAACATATAGGCAAAATGCAACAGATGCAGGGCGCGGCTGTCCGCATACATCTCATGGTATTTAACGTAGTAACTACCACCTTCCGGGGCGGGCAGTGACAGAAGGTGCGTACCAGCTTTATGGAGGTCATGGAGCTTATCCTCTTTGCCAATGGTGTTCAGGTATCCTTCCAAATGTTCTTGGGATGTAGGGTCTGCGTTCAGGTGAGCCAAGACGGCCTGATACCCTTCATCAGGAGGGGGGGCCTGCGAGGCGTCGCGCTGAGTTTGATCGTAGTCATCCATAATCTTAAAGAGTGACGAATGAGCCATACTGAAGGGGGTGAATAAAAAGAAAAGGGCGACGAGATACTTCATAGGCGAAGTCTCCTGAGGGTGATCCTTCTTGCCAGTATAAACCTATTTTACCTCATCGACAATCGGTGGTGGTGATGGGATGGGGCATGGGCTTGAGTATTAAAGTATACGGGGGAGTGCGCTGACCCTACTGCACCGAATTACTGATTCAGCCACCCCAGTCCGTCATCCTGAACGGACGACCGCGAAGCGGGAGGTAGTGAAGGATCCAGTCAGACATGTGTCGCGAAGCGACTCTGCTCCAGGTGCTACCACTCATATTGTATGACATCCATTTGGGTAGGTAGGCTATTGGTTGTTTCATTAGTTTGTTTGATATATTTATAATCAGAGTCGCTTCGCGACGCATCTCTGACTGGATCCTTCACTACCGCCCGCTTCGCGGTCGTCCGTTCAGGATGACGGACTGGGGGCAATATCAATATTATATTGCAATTATATTGCACTCACAGGTAGTTAGGCTTCTCAGAAAAATAAATGTGGGTACGCCGCCTCTGCCGATGGTGACTAATCCTCGCGTGGCCTGCAGTGCAGGTGGGTGCCGTGTGTCCTGACCCAAGGGTCTGGACAGGGACAGCTCCCTAAAGGATATTCATGGCCCCCGGGATTTCTATTCCTGTCGCACAGCGCAGCGATACCCATATGTTTTATAGGCTTATATGCGGATTATAGCAAGTTATTCCTTGCCGAAGAAGCTGCGCAACGGTTTGCTGACGAACTTAAAAGCGTCTTTGATCTGGGATTTGATCTTCGGGATGGTCATAACGTTGTCCAGGCGACGGTTTAAAAATGCTCTAGTATTCGTGAACTCAGAGCTCATATCCCGGAACCAATAGAGCAGGGTCGAGGAATAGACCGCGCTCAAGGTGGCGCGTTTGGTATAGAAATTGAAGTCCGTTGAGGTGTCTCCCGCCAGGGCCCAAATGGTATCAACAGTCTTGTACATCAGCTTAGTGCCCAGGGGCACATTCAGCGGCATGCTGAGGATGACCGCGGCTTTCTGAGCGGCTTCCCGATAAGGGGCCATGATCTCCAGCCGGGTCATGAGGCAGGTCAAGACCTTGTCGCGGATCTTCATGGTGTTGAGGTCCAGCTGCAAGACCTTGTCGCGCATCTGTCGATCAAGCATGTGGCTATAGTATTCTATCAACGTCAAAGGATCGTTACCGAAGAGCTCGAAAGCCTCATGGGGATTGACATCCGCATCCACGGCGCCGCGCTTTAATGCCTCCACAGTCCAGCCATCAAAGGGGATGTGACGTAAAGTAAATTCCATGATTTTATCGGCTATGGGGGACGGTTCCATTGTTTTTCCTTTTATTAACCCTAGTTATGTAATATAGTGCAACGTTGGGTGAAATATCAATGACATCTGATGAGTGGACAACAATTTTGTTGTAACTTAAATGGAACTCCTCAGATAGTGCGCCAGATACTAGGAAGACAGAGCACCGGAGCGGAGCGTATTCTTATACGTGAGCACCGGAGCGCAGGTCTGACGACGTAGATGGCGTGCTAGATGAGGAGTTCACTTAACTAGAAAGGAGAGTGAAGTACTGTGATCGTATACGTTCGGGATAATGACCTAGGCCGTGCTATGAAGGTTCTAAAGAAGAAACTTCAACGTGAAGGCGTGTTTAGAGAAATGAAGCTTCGAAGACATTTCGAGAAGCCATCAATTCGACGTGCACGTGAGCGCGCTGAGGCAATTCGCCGTATTCGTAAAATCCTGCGGAAACGCATGGAACGCGACGGATATTAAGAGCAACTCACATACATTCACCAGAAGCCTCGACTGTTATGGTCGAGGCTTTTTTTATTGACTCTCCACCACCACCGAATTAGGTTTAGGCAATGATGGGGCGGACCTTATGAAATATATCTTTGCATATCTATTGACGATCACAGTCGTTATCAGCCCCTCATTGGCTAGTTCTGCTGGGGGTGGTTTACCCGCAGTTCGACTGTTAGATAGTCATGAAATGGGCGGGTCAGGTCTCACGAAGATTGTGGAGGATTATGCACACCCTGAGGTCACAGCTAAGCTTTTAGATGGCCATGAATTCCAGAAGCCTAATCTAACAAGGGTTGTCCAGGAGTATGCACCGCTTGAGGGGCCGGTTTGTAATCTGGCTGTAAATGAATTTCTTACGATGCCATTTGACGTCCTTATGCTCATCATCAAAAAGTTAGATAAACAACTCGCTTTTCTGAGCACCTGCAAACGTTTACATGCTATCGATAATACGAGAGATCTCGTTTTGACTTTGCCTCATGACTTTCCGCGTACGCAGTTCTGGCATATGATACTACAAGGCAAAAATCCATTTAGATGGAGTTCCTGTGTCAAAGAAGTGTATCTTTTTCTTTTGCCCTTTGATCTAGATAATACTGTTGATTTATTCTCTGATGAACTTGTCGATTCTTCCGCCATTTTCGTTGATCGTTTGCTCTCTATATTTCCTAATGCTGAAAAGTTGATCACCAGACCATTTTCAGGTTTAGGGTCGTCTGTTGACCAGAAGGATAGAACTAAATATGGCTGTTTTACTTGTGAACATACGGTTCAGCATTTTTGCGAGGCACATTATTTAAATTTCCGAAGAGTCAAACTGCTCAGAGATTTATATGGTGAGACTTATGATGACGAATCACATATAGTGCCACAGTTACAACTGGGAATGAATGGTTTGATGTGGTCAGGTAACAAGAGGGTGAGTCAACCAAAGCAACTTTCAATCCTTCGTTTCTGGCCAAATCCAGCGCGGTCTTTGCTGTCCATACCATTGGATGGCAGTTTACCGGCCATACTCGACTTGTATGAGCAAGTCTATCAATCTGACTTATACAAATTCCAATATTACGGCGGTATAAAGAAGCCAGATGATCGTGTGCGTTTATTCTTGAAGGCTTTAGCGCAGCACCCAGAATTATGGGAATTCATTTTGTTTATTAACAAAGAAATATCTCCTATTGACCGTATATATTCTTACTATACTCAAAGATCTATAGGTGTGCTCATGAGTCATGGCCATTCATCCCAACTAGATTCGGAGTATAGGGCTGTAATCCGCCTGCTAGACCTATGGAAAAGCTGTCTTTGTGAGGATTCCATTGCGATATTAAAATATATCTCTACCCAATTAAAGAGCATATCTGAGCTGACCGCCAGTAACCATTGGTCCGATAAGCCCGATAAGCTCGACTTCCTATATACTTATTTAGATACCTTGCAACTAGTTCTGCAAAGCAAGCAGCATAAACCTCAAGCGCGTACGTTGTTTCGGCGCTTATTTGAAATCTGCTCGCCAGAGGTCTACGCTACCTGTTCAAAGCCACTCGCTGATGCTCTAAATAACAGTGAATATCTGATGAATAAGATCAGAGCAATATATCGTCATCTATCCATTCTCTCGGAAGAGGAATTTGACGAATTTATCACCTACTTGCGTACAACCGAAAGGAAGGTTATGAGTATGGACGTAGTAGAGTTAGGCGATATGGCGCAGGGGTTTAAATCCGACAGGAAGCTATTGACTAAAGGGTAAAAATCGTTCAATTCGACCTGCACGTGAGCGCGCTGAGGCTATTCACCGTATTCATAAGATCCGGCGGATACGCATGGAACGCGAAGGATATTAATAGCAAATCAGAAGCCTCGACTGTAATTATCGGGGCTTTTTTTATTGACTCTCCACCATCGCCGAATTAGATTGAGGCAATGATGGGTCGGACCTTATGAAATATATCCTTGCATATCTATTGATGATCATGGCCGTTTTCAGCCCCTCAAGGGCGAGTTTTCTTGAATTTCAACCCTCAGACAGTTTAGATTTAACCGAGAGTGTAGAGGGTTATGATCACTTTTACGAATCAGCTCACCTGTCAGAATATGATGAATCAGAAGAGGAACCCGCTGAGGAGCTGCTTTGTACTCTGAATGGCGATGAGTTGTTCAAGGTTAGTAAGGATGTCCTGGGAATAATCGTCCGTAAATTAGATAAACCACTTGCCTTTCTGAGCACCTGCAGGTATTTACGTTCTATCGCTTATTGGAAGGATCTCATTTTAACCCTGCCACCTGACTTCACCCGCACACAGACCTGGCGTCAGATGCAGCAGGGTCAAAAGCCATTTAGTTGGGGTACATGCGTCAAAGAAATCCACCTGTTCCAGTTGCACAACCCCAATGTGGCTATTGATGCATTAGGCCATATAAAATATAATCCAATAGGCGCCGAATTAACGAATGATACAGAAGGCTCTATAAACTACTATCCAGAATCCTCCGGCTATGAGACTGATTTTTTTAAGCTATTATTTCAGAATTTTCCAAATGTCGAAAAATGCTTCCTCACTGATCGATGTTATTTACAGCCCCATCTAGAACAACATTATCCAGAAAAATACGCTGTCTTCAAATGTGAGCGCCTGATTAAAGAATTCTGCGAAGATCATTATTTAAACATTCGCAGAGTCAAATTGCTTATAGAATTATTCTCTCAGCCCCAACGGCCAGGTTTTTATCCGGCGTATTATGGTGGTAACGTGAGGGGCGGACCAGATACAGCAGGAAAACCAACGATAGCTTACTTTTGGGGGGGCTTGCATGAGCTGCTAAACATACCCACCGATGATAGCTTACCTGCTATGCTTGATCTATACCAGCAAATCAGCCAGTCTGAATTGTATAGAAAAGCGAGAGAAGATCCTAATAAAGCCGTGGAACCTGACAATCGTCTGAGGCTATTCTTGCGTGCCCTTGCCTTGCGTCCAGCCTTATGGGAATTTACTCTTTTTATTAACAAGGAAATAGCTCCTATTCTCTACGTTCACTATTATTATTCAAACACTCCTTATGATAGGATACAGAACTATGAAGCGCCGGAGAAAATTGAACGTGAATATGAAAGCATTCGGCATACATTGAATAAATTCGAAGAATGCCTCTGTGAGGATACTATGACAATCTTGGAGTATATAGCCACTCATATAACAGGCCTATTAACTCTCTACAATCTCAGCTCTAACGAGAATCTCAGCTTTCACAAGGCGCCTGCAATTCTATTCACATATTTAGACGCTGTAGCATTTGTTCTTAGAGATGAGCAGCTAAGGAACCAACCGGCTAGGCTATTTCGGCGCCTTTTTGTGCTTCACGCACCAGAAATTTATTTCATAAACCGTATCTCTAAAGGTCGTGTTGCGGTTGACGAAAAGACCTATAGAGTAATAAGTGGAGAAGAGATCACAAGCATGATCCTATGCATCCAGCGTCATCTTTCTGTTATCTCCGATCAAGAATTCGATGAATTTGCCAGCTTCCTGCGAGACAAATTTACCGTCCGGACCTGCACGCTTACGAACGGGCGCGAGTTGGACACTGTGGCAGAAAGGTTTAAATCGGAAAGTAAGTTCTAGAATAAGGGGTAAAAATCGTTCAATTCGACGTGCACGTGAGCGCGCTTAGGCGATTCGCCGTATTCGTAAGATCCTGCGGAAACGCATGGAACGCGACGGATATTAAGAGCAACTCACATACATTCACCAGAAGCCTCGACTGTAATGGTCGAGGCTTTTTTTATTGACTCCGTGTTGCTGCGGAACTAGGTTGAGGCAGGGATGAGGCTGACGTTATGAAATTGTAACTAATCACCAAAAGTGGAGCTAAGATTCCCCAGAATGACGGGCTAGGGGGTGCATATACTGTTTTAGCTGGCTTTGGTGATTGTTGACATGAAATCTATTGATGAGAATTCAGATGAAATTGTTCTTTACATTCCTGCTGACGATTATAGCCGTTATGAGCCCCTTATGGGCTAGTTTTCCTAAAGGTCGACTATTAGAGAATCCAGATTTAAAGGAGATTGTCGAGGATCATGCGCACCCGGACGGAACCGCCAAACTACTAGATGGTCATGAATTAGATAGGCCCAATCTAACGAGACTTGTTCAGGATTATGCACCCGATGAGGGTTTGGTTTGTAATCTGGAGACGGATGAGCTTTTGAAGATTCGTAGGGATGTCCTGGGAATCATCGTCGGTAAATTAGCTATTCAACGTCCTTTTCTGAGCACCTGTAGCTATTTACGTTCTATCGATCATACGAAGGATCTCGTTTTGACCCTGCCTCATGACTTTACCCGGAGTCTGTTCTGGCGTGAGATAGTGCAAGGTAAAAGGCCATTTAGATGGGGTGCATGCGTTAAAGAAATTCACCTGTTCCAGTTGAACGAACCCGATAAGGCTATTGATGCAGAAGGCTTTATACAAAAAGAATCTTCCTTTACGGATGTATTTTTTAAGCAACTATTCCAACACTTTCCAAATGTTGAAAAATGCTTTGTCGGTAATAACGCTGTATTCAAGACACATCTAGAACAACATTATAAAGATAAATTCGCAAGATTCGAATATGAGCTACTGATCTATGACTTATGCAAAAGGCATTATTTAAACATTCGCAGAGTCAAATTGCTTATAGAATTATACAGTGAGCCTGAAAGGACGCATTATCAGGGTATCGGATGGGGCGGATTGGCTTTAACAGGAAGAACCACGATAGGCAGCTTCTGCAAGAGCTTCCAACCGTTGCTAAACATACCCATGGAAGGTAGTCTACCTGTAATGCTTGATCTATACCAGGAAATCAGACAATCTGAATTGTATAGAAAAGCGACAAGCAATGCGGGTGAAGTCAAAAAGCCTGACAATGGTGTGAGGCTATTTTTGCGCGCCCTTGTCTTACGTCCAGACTTATGGGAGTTTACTTTGTTTATTAACAAGGAAATCGCTCCCATTAACCATGTTTTCTTTTATTATACGAAAAGACCTTGGGATGAGATATCGAACCAAGAATTGCAGGAGACAATCTTAAGAGAGTTTACGACCATATGCGACTCACTGGATAGATTCCAAAAATGCCTCTGTAAGGATACTTTGACAATCTTGGAGTATATAGCCACTCATATAAAAGGCCTATTCACTCTCCACAATCCCAACGTTTACAGTGCGCCTGAAATACTATTCACATATTTAGACGCTCTAGAACTTATCCTGAAAGATGAGCAACTTAAGCAGCAACCGGGTAGGCTATTTCGGCGCCTTTTTGTGCTTCACACGCCAAAAGTATACTCGACGAAATGTATCTTTATACAGGGTATTGCGGTTGACGAAAAGACCTATGAGGTAATCAAAGGTGAAAATATCAAAAGCATGATCCAATCCATCCACCGTCATCTTTCTATTATCTCCGATCAGGAATTCGATGAATTTGCCAGCTTCCTGCGAGACAAATCCACCATCCGGACCTGGACGCTTATCGACGGCTTTGAGTTGGACCGTATGGCAAAGAGGTTTAAAACGGAGAGGAAGCTCTTGAATAAGGAATAAAACTCGCTACAATGGGGCCAGAAAAAACGAGGATAAATCAATGAGATTTTACAAACTCCTTCTAGGTATGTTGCTGGCTATGACCCTTGGAGTGCCGGCTATGGCGACGGATGATGGGGTGGATGCGGTAGCTCAGGCCGCCACCACTTATGAATTTAAGTCTGAACTCTATTTAGATATTCAAGGCCAAAAATTAGCATACCAGCTTCCCCTGAGTGTGATGCCTTGGGTGAAAATGCCTGGCGGCCTTTTTAATTTGCCATTTGATATTGATGCGAAAACGGAGTTTTATAGATCGGCAGACCAATACATAGCCTTTTATTTGCATAGGCTTTGTGCTTATCGAGCGAGTTTAATTCCCGGTATATTTAAGCGTAGTAATGAAAGTCATCTGCTTTCATTGTCTGTGTTTCCCAAGGTGGAGGATTTTACTCCAGAAAGCTTAAGCAAAAACGCGAGTTTTTTTGTAAGGCATGATCACACATTGCAAAGTTCTTCCGAAAGATTAGAAGAAGACTATCTGCGGTTTGGTATAGCCCTCATTGAAGCTAAGGGCACTATCAAGTTAAAATCTACGGTTCTTACGCTTAATACGTTTTTTCATCCCCTCAGCCGGCTTGTCCTCATGCCATCTCGCAAGGATTGTCCCATCGAAAAAGTCATATTTATTCTGGCGGATAATCAGCAGCCCATGAGGCTTTGCGGTGAGGTAAATTTTACGGCGGACCCTTATATACATTTGGAAATCCTTAATGCGAAGATCAGGGTTGTCCATAAACTTCTGGATAAAGTCTTGCCCGTTAAGACAGAAGAAAAAGCCGCGGAAAGTAAGCCCTTGAATAACGAATAAAACGAGCTACAATGGGGCCAGAAAAAACGAGGATAAATCAATGAGATTCAATAAAACTTCCCTAGCTATGATATTAACCCTGATCCACACTGCGCCTGCTTTGGCGACGGATGATAAGGTAGGTGCGGAATTTCGGCCACACGCTAGCTTAGAATATGCGTTCGAGTCTGGGCTTTACATGAACGCTCAAGGCGGAAAGATAGTAAGCCACATCCCCATGGGAGTCATCGAGGGAGTAGAGCCAGTCATTATTGATGGCAGCCTGGAGTCTTATCGTTCTCAGGACCAGTATATTGCGCTTAATTTGCGAGGCAAGCTTTGCGCTTTTACCGCGGGGCTGATGCCCAAAATTTATCAGACTACGAATCAACGTCTTCTGGACCGATTATCCCAGCTTCCCAGATTGGAGACGTTAACTCCAGAAGGCTTACTCGGGTCTTCGCGGTTTTTCTCAGCAAAGGGACAAAACCTGATATTGAAGAGTGGCGTTGAAAAACTAGAAGGTTCTATGAGGTTACTAGAAGAAGATTCTATGCGGTTAGGGATGTCGCTTATTGAAGCCCGCGGCATGATTACTGTTCAAGCTTCGATTGTGAAATTTAATACCTTTTTTCATCCTCTCAACAAGCTGGTCCTAGCATCAAACTGTGAGGCGTGCCCTATCCAAGAGGTTATCTTTGAGCTGGCGAATAATCAATTCCCCATGAGGATCTGTGGTGAGGCCAAGCTGCTCGAACAGGAGACCTACCTCCATCTGGAAACGAACAATGTGGCAAGGATCAAGATTGTCCTTAGAGACCTGAAGACGGCGGTGCTTGCTCAGTCGGAAGAAAAGGCTGCGGAATAAGGTACAAGACTGAAAGAAGCGGGGAAGAGGCTTTTTCTTTTGATGGTAAACCTTAAAACTAAGGCCGAACCTGAGATTAGGAAAGCAGCTTAAGGGCCCTTATGCGATACTGCGATACGGTTGGGTTAGATGTAATCTTCCGCCCCCGTCAGCCGTCATCCTGAACGGACGACCGCGCAGCGGGTGGTAGTGAAGGATCCAGTTAGATATGCGTCGCGTAGCGACTCTGCTTATAAATATATCATACAAGGAAGTGTAACAACTAGCCGTCTAGGCGATGACATATAAGATGATTGGGGCCATGTAAATCAGAGTCTCTTCGCGAGACATGTTTGACTGGATCCTTCACTACCTCCCGCTGCGCGGTCGTCCGTTCAGGATGACGTCTGCCGGGAATATTCGTTATTCAAATTGTCCTCACCTATGTTCAGCGTGGTAATCTGATCACGCACCTAAATTGCATAAGACCCAGCTCAACCTTACTTAGCCTGGTGAATATGGAAAGTCTCTGAAATCAACCTAGTCAGGAGCACGGATAGCCCCAGGCAGATCGGGATTATGGCAAGGGCCATCTGGTAGTCGGAAGGAGAGTAGGCGGGCACGCCGTTAGCCATAGTGCCGTCCCAAAAGAATACCATCATCTTACCAACGATGGGTATGAATATAAACCCGTTCAGCATAACAACCATGTTCACAAAGCCCATAGCAACACCGCTGGCGTGCAGGGGCATGATCTCGCATATAGATGTGAATGCCAAAGTCTGGCCATTGAACAGAAAGCCCGAAAGGAACATGAGTGCACACAGCATCTCAAAGGAAAGGGGAGGGGCCGAGACGATAACCGCGTAAATAATGAACGTGGCAACTGCCCCCCATAACATTGGCTTGATACGGCTTTTGAGGGCATTGGTTGCCCAGGCAAAAATCGGTGCTCCCAACGCTACACCAATAAACATGCTGGTCACCGGAAGCGTAGCTTGAGCCTCAGGGATAGTGTACTTGCTGGTGAGGAACGAAACACCCCACAGGTCCCCGATCAGAGTCAGCGGCAGATACATAAGCATCGCGTAAATGGCGATATACCATGCCTGCGGCTTCTTGATGATTTCAAATAGGTCCTGAAGAATATGCTGATCCACCGGATGGGGCTCGTGGTAACGAGGTGTTTTAGCCACGAGTACTAAAATCGCGACACCCAGCAACAACCCGGCCATAGCTATGGAGTGTAGAGAGTACTGCCAGCCCACGGTCTTAACCAAATACTCAAGGGGATAAAGACCACCGCTGGCACCGATAGTTCCCATGGTCATAACCACACCAACCACCATAGGCATCTTGTCGCGAGTGAACCACTGGCTACCTAGCTTGAGGGCGCCGATATACCCACAGGCAGATCCTACACCAATCATAAACCGGGCAAAGCCTGCAACGTATGGCGTCGTCGAGATACTGAAAAAATAAGTGGAAGCCGCGCAGAGTATAGCACCTGCCGCTATTATTCGGCGTGCGCCCATACGGTCCATAAGCACGCCCAACGGAATCTGCATGCCAGAGTAACCAGCGTAATACCACATCAAAATAAAGGACAAACCAGCCGCATCAACGGTGAACGATTGCATCAGCTCATCGTTCATAACATCCGGGGAAACCCGCACGAGAAACTGGTAACAATAAAAAAGACCACCCATAAACAAAGCCAACCAGGCCTGTCCGTGAGAGCTCTTTTTTGAATCCATATGAGTCATGTTCTTTTCCATCGGTGTAATGTAAACGGTTAAGACATTTTTCGCAACGACAAAGGTGGCCTCAATTATAGTCTCATTTCAGAAGTATGGAGCTGGGTTAAGGGCTCAACAGCCTTAATCAACGCAAGTCCCTTGTTGTGGTTCACTTAAATTCGCATCGCGAGTCAGAGCCAGATTTTGAATTTTCAGTATAGCCCGCTGGTCGCCCATTGCTGCGCAATGCTCATATAGTTTATAAGCCCAATCTGTGTTTTTCATTACACCATCGCCATTTTCAAAAAGCTGTGCAAGTTCGAATCTTGACCAATCACAGCCAAATAAGGAGGCCTTTAAGAGAAAAGTCGCAGCTGTTGTCGTATCTTCTTCAACACCCTCACCTTGGAGATACATCCACCCTAATAAAGTAAATGTTTTACGCCTACGGTCCTTATCTAGATCTAGTATATTAGGTAGAACAGCACTGAACATCTTAAACGCCCTTTCGTAAGACGCTTCAACCCCCTTGCCATAAGTGTAGAGCACTCCGAGCATGTATTGAGCTAAGACAGCACCGGAATCACTAAGCCTTTCCAATTTCTCTAATGCTTTTGCATGACCACCTTCCGCCAAAAAATAATAACGAATGATCGCATTTTTCAGGCTTTGTTTCACACCATCGCCCTTTTCATAAAGCTGAGCAAGTTCGAATTCTGACTCATGACACCCTAAGTCAGCTGCCCCAGTCAGAAATAATGCAGCTCTCTTAGGATCTCTTTCAACCCTTACACCACTTCGTATTAACGGAGCTGTCTTAGGATCCTTTTCAAGACATTCACCAGTCAGATATGCCTGGCCTACCAAAGCAAATGTAGTTCTTTTCCTGAGATCATCGAGGTCGTCTGGGTTCAGCAGTGGCTTGGGGTTGTGTTTAGGTAATAAAGAGGCCAACAGTTCAAAGCCCTTTTGGGAATCCGGTTCGATCCCGATACCCAAAAAGTATGTCAACCCAAGCTCGTGTATTGCCTTGGCAACGTTTAATTTACTCAGTTGTTCCAATTTCTCTAAGGATTTTGTATTACCTTTTTGTGTGGAAACAACATAATGCTGGATCGCTCTTTTCCAGTCTTTGTCAGCACCTCGGCCTAATCTGCAAGCCTCTCCGCATTGAAAATGCCCTTCATCATTGCCAATTTGGGCAGCCGTCTCATAATAGCTGAACGCTTTTATCAAGTCTTTGTCAGCACCTCGGGCTAGTCTGTAAGCTTCTCCGCAAGCTAAATTCCCTTCAGCACTGCCAAGTTTGGCAGCTGCCTCGTATAGATCAAATGCGGCATCATGGCATTCGGCCCATCTATGATCGTTTTTTTTAAAAAATTTATCAGGATCGGCTATCGTAGACGCCATCAGAAGCAGTTTATCAACAGGACCATCTTCCAGGTATTTACCAAATCGATCCAGTGCCGGGAGATATCTTAGCAGTCCAGACAAACACAAATGTTTAGCTGATTCAGCTTCATCGCGCATAACTACTATTCCTTCCTCATAATAAGTAGCAAGCAAATAGTGTGCATGACCGTCCCCAAGGTCTGCAGCCCTGTTTAACAATTTTAATACATCATTGTATTTTTGCTCTTCCAGGTCCAGTAAGCCCAATTCTCTTAAGGCAGGTGCATATTCACAGCTCGCAGCAGCCATTAGCCATGTCCTGAGTTTATTACTGTCTCTAGGCACTCCCGCTTGCCCTCGGTATATCAGGGCAAGATCATACTTTATTTTTTGTAGAGCTTTCTCTTCGGGGTGAACTATCGCAGCTGCTTGCCCTAGCCATTTCACCGCTTCAGCATAATTACGGTCCACAATCTTTCCATAAAAAGAAAAATAACCCATATTACTCATTGCAGTCAGATGGTTACTTTTGGCAGCGGTAGAGATATAATCCAAGGCCTGTCTATATTCTTTTTGACCCCTTCTTTTATCTTTACTTTCCATCGTTGAGGCTTCAGCAAAATAACAAACGCCAACCCAGAAATTTAGCCGAGCTTTATCTTCAGCAGATAGCTTCTTGCCTTTCTTAAGCTCTTGCAAATAGCCTTCTTTCATGCGGACGCCGCGACATTCCTCATCTAGCAATATAAGTGTAGCCCCATTTAAAGCGGCGAGTTCGAAGGGTTCAGCGCTATCTGGGATGTGTTCTGGCAGGGAGCTATGCGCCGGTGATAAAATCGAGAGAGCAGCCACAAAGGCAAAAACAAAATTCTTAGGGTTCATGGTCGTTAAATCCTTCAATATTCAAAAAACGTCTAATATCATACAGTTAGATCATAAATACTGCTGCATCCAAAATATGTCAATATTTCTTAGCATCGTTGTATTCTGTGATGGTAATTAGCTGCATCTAGGGAGCTTCTGCAAGGCTCATAGCTATTCACACCAGATATAATGTAACCCAATTACGCCGGGTTGCTAGCTCACCAACCTCATTCAACGGTATCCTCATGTTGTGGGTCAGTGGTATTCTCGTGGCGATTCATAACCAGGTCTGCTAGTTTCTCTTTAGCCCGCTCATCGCCCTTTGCTGCGCAATGCTCATATAGTCTATAAGCCCAATCTGTGTTTTTCATTACACCATCGCCATTTTCAAAAAGCTGAGCAAGTTCGAATCTTGACCAATCACAGCCAAATAAGGAGGCCTTTAAGAGAAAAGTCGCAGCTGTTGTCGTATCTTCTTCAACACCCTCACCTTGGAGATACATCCATCCTAATAAAGTGAATGTTTTACGCCTACGGTCCTTATCTAGATCAAGTATATTAGGTAGAACAGCACTGAACATCTCAAACGCCTTTTCGTAAGACACTTCAACTCCCTTGCCATAAGTGTAGAGCACTCCGAGCATATATTTAGCCATCGTAGCACCCGAATCACTTAGTCTTTCCAATCTTTCTAACGCCTTTGCATGACCACCTTCCGCCAAAAAATAATAACGAATGATCGCATTTTTCAGGCTTTGTTTCACACCTTCGCCCTTTTCATAAAGCTGAGCAAGTTCGAATTCTGACTCATGACACCCTAAGTCAGCCGCCCCAGTCAGAAATAATGCAGCTTTCTTAGAATCCTTTTCAACGCCATCGCCCGTCAGATATAACCGGCCTAGCAGAGCAAATGTATCTCTTTTTTTGATATCATCGAGATCAGCTGGATTCAGCAGGGGCTTGGGGTTGTTTTTCGGTAATAAAGCAGCTAGCAGTTCAAAACCCTTTTCGGTATCCTGTTTGATGCCGTTACCCAAGATGCATAGCAGCCCAAGCTCGTGTATTGCAAAGGCAACGTTTAAACCACTCAGTGTTTCCAATCTCTTAAGTGCGTCAAGATTACCTCTTTTAGCCGAGGCAACATAACTCACGATCGCTTTCTTTTGGTCTTTGGTAACACCTCGGCCTAGTCTGTGAGCTTCCCCGCATTGTAAATACCCTTCAGCACTGCCATGCTTGGCTGCCGCTGCGTATAGTCTAAAGCTTGTTCGTTGTATTAAATCAAATCGTTTATCCTGTTCAGTCACTGCAATATTAGGTTGCGCCTGATTAAATTTCGCCTGCCCATAAGCCTGCCCATAATAAGAAGCCAACTGCAGCAGAGTTTCCCAAGGACCATTTTCCATATATCCCATTATTTTTGCTTTTGCTGGAGGATATTGTCTCCCCATGGCCAGACATAGATGTTTGGACGCTTCATAGTCGTCCTGTCTAACACCCTTGCCCTCTGTATACAATTCTGCAAGCACATAGTGTGCTTGACCGTCGCCGAGATCTGCTGCTAACTTTAAGCAAAGTACCGCCTTCTGGGACTCATTTGCTTGTAAGAGAAGCAAGCCGAGATCTCTGTGAGCAGGTGCGCTGCCATTTACAGCCGCACACCCTAACCATTTCCTCGCGACATCCGGATTTTTATTCGTACCCTTGCCTTCTAAATACATGTGAGCAAGCAGATATTGTGCTTTTGCAAGACCTTTCGCAGAAGGGGTTTCAAATGCAGCTGCGGCGTTGCACCATTTGAATGCTTCCGTATGATCTAATTTGACTAACCTCCCATAATAGTAAAAATAAGCCATATTAGTCATTGCGATTAGATATTTCCTATGTGCAGCTTCAGAAATATAAGTTAGGGCCATCTTATATTCTTCCTTTCCACCTTCTCCGCTCTGATCTTCTCTCTCAGCACCCTGAGCAAAAAAACAAACCCCAATCCAGAAAATTCGCTTAGCTTGTTCTTCTTTGGCCATACGAGGATTATTTTCAAGCTCTGTTATATAGCTCTCTCTAAGATCGAGGAGCTTTTCTTCCTGACTAAGCTTAACAAGTTCTTCTCTTCCATAACTAACAAGTTCGTATAATTTATCCGAATAGTGGAGATAATGACCATCTGAGCCATATAGCGGTGATAAACACGAAAAAGCAGCAACGCAGGCAATAACGAAACTCTTAGTGTTCATGGTAGTTAAGTCCCCTTATATTCAAAAAAACAGATAATATCTTACGACTAGCTCATAAATAGTATGGTTAACAAAAAGTGTCAATATATATCGGTTTTGTGGGGAAATGTGATGGTAATTAGGTGGGTAAAAGGAACTTATTCAAAACGAATGGGTGATCAATATGCCAAGCTGAACATAAGTGAAGGTAATTAGCAAAACGAATATCTCCGGTTCCCGTCATCCTGAACGGACGACAGCGCAGCGGGAGGGAAGGAAGGAAGGAAGGAAGGAAGGAAGGAAGGAAGGAAGGAAGGAAGGAAGGAAGGAAGGAAGGAAGGAAGGAAGGAAGGAAGGAAGGAAGGAAGGAAGGAAGGAAGGAAGGAAGGAAGGAAGGAAGGAAGGAAGGAGATGACGGCTGGGGCGTTTAATTTTCGGGGTGCGAGCTCCCATCAGGCTTATGCCCGCTCATTTCCTGAGCCATAAAAAAACCGCGCAGTTCAGTTAAGAACTGCGCGGTTTTTTGTTTCCTCAATGGAGCCCCAAAAGGGCCACCATCTCAGTCTAGAACGTCATCCACTTGGCCAAGATCGCCAGAGTCAGCAAGGCCACGATATTTGTGATCTTGATCATCGGGTTGATGGCTGGGCCGGCGGTGTCCTTATAGGGGTCACCAACGGTGTCGCCTGTCACAGCAGCTTTGTGGGCTTCTGATCCTTTACCGCCTAGGTTCCCATCCTCGATGTACTTCTTGGCATTGTCCCAAGCGCCACCGCCGGATGTCATGGAGATCGCAACGAAGATACCTGTTACGATTGTACCCAACAGCATCGCGCCTAGTGTAACGAAGGCTTCTTGCGCGCCGACCATCCAGTAGATGGTGAACCACAGCACGGGCGGAGCCAATACGGGTAGCATGGACGGAAGAATCATTTCCTTAATGGCGGCTTTGGTCAACAGGTCAACGGCACGGCCATAGTCAGGCTTAGTCTTGCCTTCCATGATGCCCTTCATCTCCTTGAACTGGCGACGAACTTCAACCACGACCTGGCCCGCGGCACGGCCTACAGCTGTCATGCCCATGGAGGCAAACAGGTAAGGCAACATACCACCGATGAACAGACCAACAACTACAAACGGATCTTGAAGCAAGAATTCAAGCTTCATGTTCGGGAAGTAGTGCTTCAAGTCTTCGGTGTAGGCCGCAAACAAGACCAGCGCTGCAAGACCTGCAGAACCAATGGCATAACCCTTGGTCACAGCCTTGGTTGTGTTACCAACCGCATCTAGTGCATCTGTGGTTTTACGAACATCCTCGGGAAGTTCAGCCATTTGAGCAATACCACCGGCATTGTCCGTTACAGGTCCATAAGCATCCAATGCCACAACCATACCAGCCAGAGCCAACATTGTTGTTGCTGCAATCGCGATACCAAACAGGCCAGCGACCATGGATGAACCAATGATACCCAAGCAGATGACAATCACAGGCATAGCCGTTGATTCCATAGAAATGGCAAGTCCCTGAATGATGTTGGTTCCGTGACCTGTGGTCGATGCTTGAGCAATACTGTGCACCGGACGGTACTCAGTTGAGGTATAATACTCAGTGATCCAGATCAATGCCCCTGTCACACCCAAACCAATCAAGGCACAGATCAACAGGCTCATACCGGTCAGCTCACGTCCTTGGACAATGAAGGTCTCATGGAGGCCCAAGTGGTAGTATGTGGCAATCACGATAAAGATGGCCGAGAATACCGCACTGACCATAAAGCCCTTGTACAGAGCATTCATGATGTTGCCGGACTTGCCGAGCTTGACCGCGAATGTACCCAATATGGATGCAACGATACACACCGCACCAATCAACAGAGGGTAGGACATCAACGATTCCGTAGTGGCACCCGTGGTGAAGATAGCTGCCAAAACCATGGTGGCAACGATTGTTACCGCATAGGTCTCGAACAGGTCTGCCGCCATACCAGCGCAGTCACCCACGTTGTCGCCCACGTTGTCGGCGATACACGCAGGATTGCGAGGGTCATCCTCAGGGATACCTGCTTCGATCTTGCCCACCAAGTCTGCACCTACGTCAGCACCTTTGGTAAAGATACCACCGCCCAGACGAGCGAAGATGGAGATCAAAGAAGCACCAAAGCTCAAAGCCACCAGGGCTTCTAGAAGCGTGCGTTCCTCAACTTGATAATGGCGCAGAATCATGTAGTAAATGGTCACACCCAGAAGGGCAAAACCAACCACCAACATACCCGTCACCGCACCGGCCTTAAAGGCAATGTCCAGAGCTGGCTGCGTGCCCGAGCGGGCCGCTTCTGCTGTACGAACGTTGGCGCGGACAGAAACGTGCATGCCCACATATCCGGCCATACCGGATAAGATAGCACCAATGACGAATCCAATGGCGACCGCTGTTTTCAACAAGATGGCCAGAAGAATTGCCACCGCAACACCAACGATACCAATGGTACGATATTGGCGGTTGAGGTAGGCACCAGCGCCTTCTTGGATCGCTGCCGCAATCATGCGCATACGATCATTACCATCACTTTTTGCTAAGATATTACGTGACGTCACATAGCCATACAATATGGCCAGAACGCCGGCTGCTAAGATTAAAACGAACAACATCTTTTTCGATGCTCCTTTCTTGTTTTACACAATAAGCGACAATGCCAAATTTGTGCGAACTTTGCAACGATTTATTATGGGATATTTTTTTTGTTGGGGTAGTCACTCGACAAATGGTGCGAGGATCGCACAAGGCCCCAGCTTGTCATCCCCGCGAAGGCGGGGATCCAGCTGAACAATGTGCTGCGCAGCAGCTCTGTATAGAAAGATAGAGCGCTTCGCGCACATATTGCGCTGGATCCCCGCCTTCGCGGGGATGACAAACTGGAGTGGTTTCTTGCGCATTCGTTATCAGTCTCTTGTCCCCAGACCTTCTAACCCGACACACCCATCGATAGCGCCGCTTCCAGATAGTCATCCAGATCACCGTCCAACACACCCTGGGCGTTACCTTTTTCGACGCCGGTACGTAAGTCCTTCACCATTTGATAGGGGTGAAGCACATAAGAACGAATCTGATGCCCCCAGCCAATTTCGGTTTTGGCTGCATTGATGGCTTGCTTTTCTGCATCTCGCTTACGCATTTCGTATTCATACAGGCGTGCCTTCAGCATGTTCATGGCCGTTGCCTTGTTGCGGTGCTGGGAGCGATCGCTTTGACATTGAACCACGATGTTGGTGGGTATGTGGGTAATACGGATGGCGCTTTCGGTTTTGTTGACGTGCTGTCCGCCCGCGCCGGAGGCACGATAGGTGTCGATGCGTAAATCACTGGGGTCAATGACGATATCAATGTTGTCATCAATGACAGGGTAGACGCCCACGGAGGCAAAGCTCGTATGGCGACGGTCCGCTGAGTCATAAGGGGAGATGCGTACCAAACGATGGACGCCGCTTTCCGTCTTCAGCCAGCCATAGGCCCGGTGGCCGCTGACCTTGAAGGTGGCAGATTTTATGCCGGCTTCTTCACCGCCGCTTTCTTCCAGCCATTCGAGTTTGTAGCTGTGAGCTTCCGCCCATCGCACATACATACGCATAAGCATATCGGCCCAGTCTTGGGCTTCGGTACCGCCAGCGCCGGCGTGGATTTCCACGTAACAGTCATTCCCATCCGCTTCACCAGACAGCAGGCTTTCAAGGCGCACGCGCTCCACTTGGCGGGCCATTGCTGCCAGTTGAGTTTCCGCTTCGGCAGTGAGTTCCTCATCTCCCTCGGCCTCACCCATTTCAATGAGCTCGACGTTGTCGGTCAATTGATTCTCGAGGGATTGAAACTGGTCCAAAGTGCTTTTAAGCTGATCCCGCTCACGCATAATCCCTTGGGCAGCTTCGGGCTTGTCCCATAGAGTTGGGTCCTGGACTTGGGTTTCTAGTTCTTGTAGTCGGGCCGTTGATACGTCGATGTCAAAGACGCCTCCTGACAAGCGCAAGCGCCTGTCGGATTTGATCGATTGTCGCGAGTACTTCTGCTTTCATTTTACTATTCCTTATTTTTCAGAAATCCAGAAACCAGAAACCAGAAACCAGAAACCAGAAACCAGAAACCAGAAACCAGAAACCAGAACCAAGAATCCTACCCCCCGGCCGTCATTCTGAGTGCGCCTCCGCGAAGCGGAGGAAGCGAAGAATCCAGCATATCTGCGTGAGCGTAGCGAACTCCTTATCAAAGCTCTCGCCCCAAGTAAGCTGGTTTTGAGTTCGCTTCGCTCACACATGTCTGACTGGATCCTTCACTGCCGCCCGCTTCGCGGTCGTCCGTTCAGGATGACGGTCACAGAGGGGGGGCAATTTTCTAGTATCCAGAAACCAGAATCCAGAATCCAGAATCCAGAAACCAGAATCTAGAAACCAGAATCTAGAAACCAGAATCTAGAAACCATAATCCAGAAACCAGGATCCAGATTTTAGATCCAAGATCCAAGATCCAAGATTCTGGTTTCTGGATTCCGGTTTCTGGTTTCTGGATTTTAGACTCTACCTCAATAAACCCCACCCGTACCGCTTATATCCGCAGCTGGCGCTCCGCCGCTTCCATGGCTTCCGCCGCCTTCGTGGTGGTGGCCTCCGCCTCCAGAGTAAGCTGCGCCTTCGCCTCCGTGGTCGGCCGTTACTGTTACGGTTTCAGATGACAACGCATCGTCGGTTTTAAAGGCTTCAGTGATAATGCCAGGGCCATCGCCCTTGGCGCGCTTGCCGCTGGAGCGTTCTACCTTAACGAGCTTGATGCCCGGAGGAATACGGAAAGGTACAGCCGGTTGCCCTGCAAGGGCTTCCTTGAAGAAAGCACCAACCATAGGGGCTGCGGTTCGACCACCGGTTTCTTTTTCGCCCAGGGTCTTGGGCTCGTCAAAGCCAATGAAACCACCGACGACCAGGTCGGGCGTGAATCCGATGAACCAGGCATCAAAGAAGTCGTTGGATGTTCCGGTTTTACCACCAATGGGACGATCATCGCCCAGGATGGTGCGTATGATTTTACCTGTACCGCGGTCCACCACACCTTGCAGGATGGAGATCATCTGGTAGGCCGTGGTTGCTTGGGTAATCTGTTTACTGGCGTCCACGAGCTCGGGCACAGTTTGAGTGCCATCCCAGACCTGTTGATCACAACCGCGGCAGGTGCGCGGATCGTTCACCTTAACGGTTTTACCTTTACGGTCTTGGATGCGGTCATAGAATGTAGGGATCACTTCTTTACCACCGTTCACGATAGTCGCATAGGCCGCCGTTAGACGGAGCAGGGTGGTTTCACCGGCACCCAACACCATGGCGAGCTGCATGGGCATGTGGTCGACAATGTGAAAGCGCTTGGCTGTTGCCACAACATTCTTCATGCCCACCCGTTCATGGGTCAGACGCACGGTTACAACGTTCCGGGATTTCTCCAAGGCGACACGCAATGTGGTGAGGCCAGCGTAATCCTTTTTATAGTTCTTCGGTGCCCAGACACCCAGACCGTAGCCCATGTTGATGGCAAAGGGCGCGTCCATAATGCGGGTAGAAGGTGTCATACCTCTTTCCAGAGCGGTCAGATAGACGAACGGCTTAAAGGCCGAACCTGGTTGGCGATAAGCTTGGGTAACACGGTTGTACTGACTGTGGCGGAAGTCAAAGCCACCTTGCATAGCCAGTACGCGACCCGTATGTGGGTCAATCACCACAAGGCCTCCGGATACCTTCGGAATCTGCTGGAGAGAGTAAACCCCTTGTGCAGCCTTTTTCTCGTTGGCATCGGGTAGAACCAAGATCACGTCACCTTTGCTAAATACCATGCCCGTGCTAGATATAGCAGGCCCAAGGGATTCGGCGGTGATATACTCGCGGGCCCAATCCAGATCACTGAGGGGTATGCGGCCCTTGGTTCCATCCATCAGGCCTATCTCTGCCGCCGATGCGTTCGCTGCGAGAACGACAGCCATCTTCCAGTTATTGGTTCCTGGAGGCTTGGGGACTTTGTTTAATGCGTCTTGCCAGCTCTTTGAAATATCGATGTTTGTTACAGGCCCACGCCAGCCATGGCGGCGGTCATAGGTCTCTAAGCCTTCCCGTAAGCATTTCTCAGCGATGGCCTGCAGTTTGGGATCCACAGTGGTACGCACAGTCAGGCCACCACGGTAGAGCCCTTGCTCACCGTAATCACGCATCAGCATTCGCCGGACTTCCTCCGCGAAGTAATCGGCGCGTACGACTTCGGCGGAATCGCGTTGATGGAAGGTGATGGGTTCTTTAACGGCTTCATCGGCTTGTTCTTGGGTAATCACGTCTTCTTCGACCATGCGGCTGATGACCCAGTTGCGCCGTTGGGTTGCCAGTTCTGGATGACGTCGTGGATCATAGCGGCTAGGCGCCTTGGGCAGACCTGCAAGGAAGGCGGCCTCGGATACGGTCAGCTGGTCTAAGGTTTTGTTGAAATAGTTCAAGGCCGCAGCGGCCACACCATAGGAGTTATTGCCCAGGAAAATCTCGTTCAGATAGAGCTCAAGAATATGGTCCTTGGTAAAGGCATGCTCAATGCGCAAGGCTAGGATAGCTTCCTTAATCTTACGCTTGATAGATACTTCATGAGCAATATCCGCCAAAAGGAAGTTACGGGCAACCTGTTGGGTAATAGTCGATGCACCCACCGGGCGTTTATTTTCCCGAGAGCGTTTAACGTTCATGATCACCGAGCGGATAATACCGGGTATATCAATGCCGAAATGCTCGTAAAAGTTCTTGTCTTCCGCAGCCAGGAAAGTCTTTATCACCCGTTGGGGGATTGCTTCGATAGGAACGAATACACGTTTTTCATGGGCGTATTCGGCGAAAAGGCGGCCATCATTGGCGTACATACGGGTCACCACAGGGGGCTCGTAGGTTGCCAGATGCTTATAATCGGGCAGTCCGCGACCGAATTGATAGAACACATAGAGGAAGGCCCCGGCGCCGACGACACCGAAGATGACCGCTAGTGAAAAGATGTATATCAAAAAGCGTTTCACGTTTTTATATGCTCAAAATAGTCGTCTATTGCCTTTACAATCAGTGATGCAATTCTACGCTGGTACGGTTTAGATACCAAGCGTTTTTCATCCTTGACGTTGGATAAATATCCTAACTCTATCAATACTGATGCCACATCTGGAGCTTTTAATACAGCAAAACCTGCAGATCGATGAGAATTTTTTAGGAGCACATCTTGCTTATCGAAGCGCTTCATGAGGAGATCTGCGAATTCTATGGAGTGATTCTTAGCTCGGGTCTGTGACAAATTTATCAATATGTCTTTCACATCCGCTTCACCATCATGGGTAAATTTCAGGTCTTCGAGGAAGTCGGCAGCGTTTTCCTTATCGGCCAGACGCTGTGCCTCCATATCTGAGGCCTTTTCAGAAAGAGTATAGACCGAGACACCCTTTACATTCTTGTTGGGATTATTGTCAGCATGGAGTGAGATCAGTAAGTTCGCGTTCATCTCTCGGGCGACGGAAAAGCGATAGCGTAAGGGCAGGTGTTGGTCCTTAGATCGGGTAAGAACAGCCGTATACTTGCCGGATTTATCGATGAGGTTTTTCATCTCCAAGGCCACAGCCAGGGTTATATCTTTTTCTAGATAGCCAGAGGGGCTCGTGGATCCAGGGTCTTGCCCGCCATGGCCCGCATCGATGACCACGACCCGTCTTTGGGGCTTAACAAATGGCATGGGGATAGTCGTAAGGCTCGTCCGGGTAGTGGCTTCCGTTTTTTTCTTCGGCGCAGTTTTAACGGGCGCGATGTCAATCACCAAGCGGTAAAGTCCATCCGATGCTCGCGTCATGGGGTAGGCCTTCAGGATTTGGGACGGTACTTTGGCATCTATATGGAGAATCACGGCCTTTTGCGGAGCATTGCTTGCGTAATAACCGGCAATATAGCCTTTGCCCTTTTGTTTGGACGTATAGGTTTTCGGGATCCTGCTGTTGGGCAGCTTGATTTGGAAGCTTCTGTCCGAATTGGATTTAAGGATTTGAAACTGCGCCTCATGGTTAAGCTCAACCACCAAGCGCGTTTTGTCCTCATGAATGCCAAGACGAATAGCAGAAATATCCGTGATCCCCAAGGCAGGGGAGGGCACAACCAAGCTAGAAACTGGAAGCACAAAGGCCAAGATTTTCACTAAACGAGCAAGCATGATGCATTCTAGCATTTTCTGTGGGTAAGAACAGGGGGTAAGAAATTTTATCTCATTGACAACATCTTCATAGATTTCTATAAGATACCCGAAAGGAGTATCCCCATGAATTTATTCAACAAGACTGTTACTATATCGCTTGTATCAACCTTATGTGCTGCCAGTGCGGCTATGGCGTCCAGCGGTGATTCGACTAGGGATGATCAGGCATCAGTGTCTGTGATCGCGAAAAGAACAATTGAGCCAATTTCCCGTGAGGAACGAGGACTTATTTTGGGTCGTCAAATTGAGAAGCTCACTAGCACCATGGTGTATGGCGATGAGGCTGCGAGCTTCAGAGGGATAGGCCAACAGCTGATTGATAGCAACTATGGCTTACAAGCATGTACAGATTATCTATATGTGCTATCGAAAGCGCAGGCCAAAGATGTTGTATACCTGCAGGAGCCCCCTGTTCTGAAAAGGATGTTCAGCAAAGGTAAGAAAGAAGGCCTTGTTGAGACCGTATCCCACATTAGAGCTCTATTGGATTATATGCCTAAGGAGAGCATGCAAGAGGCTGCAGCGATTTTGTTTACCTTGGCCCAGAAGTTTACGGAGCACCCGGGCGGGCCCATTGCGCCTAAGTTTTTTGGCAGGAGGATTATAACTGCAGACGAATCCTTCATGATTTTGTCTAAAGCTAAAGAGCTGGTGAGCACCCCTAATACGGACATAAAAATAGAGAGTTGGAAGCATTTTACTCAAACTATGATTGCTCTTTGTGAAGGGGAGCCCATTGAAGAGCTCCCGAGAGTTTATGAGCCAGCCAAGGCGCATAGGAATTTGCTGAAGGTATTGAGTCATACTCACAAGGATCTCAAAGGGGAGTTTCGCCTCTATATAGATCAACTTACTTCTCGTGAACTATCCTTGTTGGATGAGTACCTGAACAAAAAAGTTCCCGTTGACAGCTATCCCCACAGCTTTTTTCCAATTTTCGCCAGGGTAATGGGCATGGAGCAGTCTTGGGAAAGTAAGAAATCTATTATAAAGGCAGAAGTTGACGCTGTGATGCCCAGTGCGGATGATTATGAGCCTGGTATGGGCATTTTATACTTGAGGAATGTGACCGAATTCGGGAAATAATGATGAAAACCGGCCTTCCAAGCCCGTCATCCAGCGCAATAGTGTGAGCGAAGCGAACTCGAAACTACTTTAAATGGGCACAATTTAATAAAGAGTTCGCTTCGCTCACCCATATCTGCTGGCTTCCACGCTTCCTTCGCTTCGCGGAGGCGCGCTCTGAATGACGGGCTTGGGGCTAGTGTCAGGCCGGGTTACATCATAGTTTCGACGGTATCTTCCTCTCAAGTAGTAAGAACTGCCACACGTTCCGCGCATCGGCGTTTTGATGGCTTAGGGTAACATTGACGAGCTTAGCAAAATCTGATGGCAGTTCTGCAATCTGGTTACCTTGAATATAAAGAGCCCTCAGGCTGTGCATGTTGCTCATGCCTTTGGGCAGCGCGGTTATTTGGTTATCCATCAGGTTGAACATGCGAAGGTGCGGAAGGCAAAGGACTACAATCTCAGGTATGCCCGTCAAATGATTGTGGCTTAGGTCCAGCTGTTCCAGGTCTGCACGAAAACCAAGACCGATTGGAAGCCATGATAGTTGGTTGTTGCTTGCGTATAATGCCTTTAAGGCGAACAGCTCGACCACCACCTCTGGGAAAGTCTCAAACCTGTTACTACTTATGTCTAAGGTCTTTAGTTTCTTTAGGCGATTCATTTGGGGCGGCAAGGTGGATAACAGGTTCTGGCCGACATCTAATGCCTCTAGGCTAAACAGAAAGCCTATTTCAAGAGGCAGCTGACTAAACTGGTTGTTTCTGAGGTTTAGCACAGTAAGGTTTTCAAGAAGGTATATTTTTGAGGGAATGCTGCTAAGCCGATTGCCTTCGAGAAGGAGCCATCGCAGAGACTTCATCTTGAGAACCTCTTCAGGTAATTCAATTAAACAATTGTCCGCTAGATCCAGCGATGTCACCTTGTGAAACGCAAATATCTCAGGCGGTAAGGCACTAAGCCGGAAGCCCATGAGACTCAGTTGCTTCTCATCGGCCTTCGTTTTAGCAAGCAACCCAGATGCACTTTTATAGGCAGGGTCATCTGCAGGATTAAAAGAACAAAACGATGGTGTCGACATGATACCAGCAAGACATAAAATGGCGAAGGATCTTGAAAAAGTCATGATGAGGGGTTCCTTTCGTTGAATACCTCATGAATACATAGGAAATCTAGGGGCGTCAAGAGGGAGTGATTGGGGAAAATTACCAAATCCTGACCGATTAATAATCTGACTATCAATTGGTCAACGTCTACTCGGACAGAAAGCGCCGCACTTAGCCATAAGAGCCCAGAATCCACCTCGGTATTTTTTACGGTTTCTTTTTTTTCTCGCTTGCCTTAGTATACCCGATGTTTTGAAAACTAATATTAGGGTATAAAAATGTTTAGGGTATATGCGCTTGCTGTTTCGACTTTCTTATTCTGTAACTTCTCCGCCTGTTATGGCACTACTGATATGGAAGCCACAGAGCTCACTCCGCTGGTAATCAGGGGAGATGGAATAAATAACAATAACAATAACAATAAGCCTCTTGAGGCCCCGGTGAAAGCTAGGCCAGTACCTGCTCTATCAATGAAACTATCTCCTCAAAAACGCGTCTTTTACAATCATGATCTTCTCGTGTATTTAGCATCCTTTCTCGACAAGACGGACCGGGAAAACTTGGCTTGTCTAAGTGTACATACTTTTAGAATACTAGAATACATCTTCAATCCGGACGCGGGCGGACTTAGGCGTCTTCAGGGCGCAACGTTGTATGGGAAAGCAATCAGGTCCAGTCAGTTCCGATCTGACATGCTTGGTACTCACGCCTATTTGAACCAAGATCCGAAGGGTTCCGCAGTGAAAACAGGGCAATTTATAAGGGAATTAAAAAATCTTTTGTATGAAGCATATATTCGCCATCCATACTCCCGCGAGATTAAAGGTGGTGACCGGGATTTATTGAAAACAATAGCCTATTTGCGAAACGTAACTGTACCTGCGGCTACCAGATGGCAGAGCATTTGGGCATTGTATGATGGCTATCGTAACAATCATTTTGTGACAATTCCACGGGTTCTCGCGTCTTGGGCGCTATTGGTTGGTGGGGGCCTCTATATAGTGGTCGAAAGTGCCAATATTCCTGGCTGGATTCTTGGTAGCAGCTGTCTTACTAATATTATCACTAATGCCACTATTGACTACGCATCAGATTATGATGGAGGGTTTGGACGCAAGCGCGGGGTTGATAAGCCCCATTTGCTAATGGCTACTCCGAGTTTTTTAGTCATAATTTCTACATTAGGCATGAGTGCTGCCGGTGTGGCAAGTTCCTTGTTATACCCCTATGATGCGTTTGAATGCAGAAAGTTTATCGATGCCAGTAATGATAGTTCTCTGAGACCGGATACAACACTTCACCCCCTATGTCAGGACATGCTCGATTTCCTCGCAAGGATCGAGACCAGCAACCATTACGTTCCTGCTTCTCACCTTTTGCTGTATAAGGCAAGCAAGTTCAATGACTATATTCAATCCTTAGTAAATGCCCCTCGTGATGTGGAAGCGGGTCAACCTCAACTTGACCCAAAGATTGTTCAAATAGTCAGGAAACTATCGGCCATAATGTCTTGTTACAAAGCCTCAATCATTTACAGACTTTTTGGCGGCGAAGCGATTAAGAATAAGCTCCTCGAAGTCACTGGACTCCCTGATATTGACACAATGAGTAGACGGGAAAAGCTAAAAATAGCCTTCTATGGGGACTATTTCATGCGATATGTACCATCCGCAGCTTTTTGGTGGGGTATGTACCAGTTTTCAGTCACTCATTATGTAGGGCAGTTAAAGGAACTACGTCTGCTTGCTGAGCCAGTGGACGCTTTGAGCTATGATATCTATATGAAAAATTATACGGGCTCAATACACTGTTGTTTGACCGATACCCGTATAACTAATTCACTGTGTCCACCCTTGGATTCCAGCTATAAGAACTATTTTTACCAATTAGCAAATTCGACGATCTATCAACCACGCGAGTGGGAATACGTACTGATGAATGTGCCTTTGCTCTTTCTGTTCTACCATTTGTTTCATTGGTTGATAGGTTGAGGGATTGATAATCAAACTATCATCCTGTCAGGTTTCATGCATCGTGCCCCAAATCATTGATCCTGCCCCCCGTAGCCCGTCATTCAGAGCAGCATAAGCGAAGCGTTGAGGCAACGAATCCAGCGCAATAGTGTGAGCGTCGCGAACTCGAAACTACTCTACAGGGGCGCATTTTTAATAGAGAGTTCGCTGCGCTAACGTATATCTGCTGGATTTCACGCATCCTCCGCTGCGCGGAGGCGCGCTGTGAATGACGGCTAGGGGGGAGAATTAATGATTCGTGGTACTAGCACTAGCCTTTCTTAGCGTGAAGCTTTTGAATCAGTTGCATGACCTCTGGGTCGGCCACGAATGCAGAAGGGAGTTCAAATGCTCCAAAATCCTCTGGAAGCCTAGCAATCTGATTATTTCTTATGCCTAGAGCCAAAAGGCTCGTCAATTGGCTCATATCGGATGGAAGGTAAGTCAATCGGTTGTCATTCACATGCAGAAACTTGAGAGGACAGAATACGACGTCCCAGGGGAGCTTAATTAAGGAATTGTGGCCAAGATCGAGGTGCTCCAGTGTTGAAAGTTCGTCAAAATTACTCGGTAGAGAGGTTAATTTGTTGTGGCGCGCAAGTAATGTTTCCAGGCTAGTGAGTTTGACTATCTCTACGGGTAAATCTGTAATCTTGTTACCGTCTATCGCGAGAGTTTGAAGTCCCGTAAGATATTGTATTTCTTTTGGCAGGGTGGTCAGTTGATTATCGGTAACATACAATGATTTCAAGCTGAAGAGATAGCCCACGCAATCGGTTAAAGCTGTTAAATTATTCATGCTCAGATCAAGTTCCTCCAGGCTCTTTAGATACCTTATTTTTGACGGTATTTTGGTAAGCCTGTTCCCTCGGATATTGAGGGTCCTGAGCGTTGGCATGTATAAAAGGGCGTTCGGAAACTCAGCTAAACGGTTGTGTGAAAGGTTTAAGCTTGTAAGTTCCCTTAACCCCTTAATTTCAGGAGGGACTGCTGATATTTGGCAATCTTGGAAACTAAGAAAGCTAGCTTCACTCCCCGCTGCCTTAATTTGTTCACGGACTTTTCGGTAAGCAGGATCGTCTTCGGGTTTGCCTGAGCTAATGGATGGTGTTGACAGGAAACCAAAAATGCAAAGGATGGCGAGGGATTTTAAGAAACTCATGATGAGGACTCCTTGATATGGGCAAGTGGCTGTAGATGCTAAATAAAAACACACGCCAGCCGAGGGTGTCAACACAATCTATTCAACCGTCACAGACTTCGCCAGGTTACGGGGCTGGTCTACGTCGGTGCCTTTAAGGGTGGCCGTGTGGTATGCCAGGAGCTGCATGGGGATGCTGTAGATGATCGGTGAAATAAACGGGTCCACCGTGGGCATTTTGATATGGGTGATGTCGGACGAATGTAGGTCGTGACAGTCACTCAGGACAATAGCTTGGCCGTGGCGGGCTACGACTTCTTGGAGGTTCGAGATGGTTTTCTCGAACAAGTTATCTCTCGGTGCGAGCACAACCACCGGTACGTTCTCGTCAATGAGGGCTATGGGCCCGTGTTTCATCTCGCCGGCGGCGTAGGCTTCGGCGTGGATGTAGGAGATTTCTTTCAGCTTTAACGCTCCTTCCAGGGCGATGGCGTAACTGGTGCCGCGCCCTAAGTACAACACATCTCGGGCGAGTTTCAGCTTCTTGGCGATCTTGTGGAACGTCATGTTTTGGCTGAGGATCGTTTGGATCAATGCAGGCACTTGGGCCAACGAATGGCGATAGGCTGACAATTCAGTTTGATTTATCGTACCTTTCAGTCGCGCCAGTTCTAGGGTGAGGGCTGCCAAAACGCCTAATTGGGTGGTGAATGCTTTTGTGGAAGCCACGCCGATTTCGGGCCCTGCATAGGTATAGAAAACGCGATCCACAGCGCGGGCTAGGGAGCTTTCCTGTACGTTAATGATGCCGATCGTATATTGTCCACAGCTGCGGGCGTAGTCAAGGGCTGCCAGAGTGTCCGCGGTCTCGCCCGATTGGGAGATAAAGATGGCCAAGCCTTTAGCCGGCATGGGGCCTTGGCGATAGCGGAACTCAGACGCGACATCCACCTCTACGGGAATGCGAGCGATGGTTTCTAACCAGTATTTAGCGACCATACCCGCGTAATAAGCGGTGCCACAAGCAACAATAGTAATGCGCTCGATGGTCTTGATGTCAAAGGCAAGAGCCGGGAAATTTAAGCCATCATTGCTCTCATCAAAATAATGGGAGAGGGTCTGCTGGAGAGCATCCGGTTGTTCGAAGATCTCCTTCAACATAAAGTGAGGGTAGGGATCCTTGCTGATGTTCGCCGCAAGCCCTGCGGTTTCGATGATAGGCCGCTTGACGGTTTGGCCGTTGATATCGTATATGACGACGCTGTCATTGGACAGGACCGCCACATCGCCGTTGTCCAGATAGCTCACCCGGTTGGTCAGGTCTACCAACGCGAGGCGATCGGAGCCCAGGTAGTGCTCGCCATCTCCGTAACCCACCGCAAGAGGCGCACCGTGGCGGGCGCCGATCAGAAGATTCCCGTGGTTCTTGAAGATGATAGCCAAGGCAAAAGCGCCTGTCAGGCGGCCGACAGTCTGGCGGGTTGCTTCCAGGGGGCTTAGGCCTTGTTGTAGGGCTTGGTCTAGCAGTCGGGTGACCACTTCGGTGTCGGTCTCGCTGAAAAATGAGATGCCGCTGGCGATCAATTCTCTCTTTAATTCTTGGTAGTTCTCGATAATCCCATTGTGGACAACAGCCACTAAATCCGTAGCATGAGGATGGGTGTTAGCTATGGTTGGCGAGCCGTGCGTCGCCCAACGGGTATGGCCTATGCCTACAAAGCCCGAATCATTAATAGCTTCCGTGGAGAGGGATTGCCTCAGGTTGCTTAGCTTACCAATGGAGCGTCGGGTGATTATCTGCTGATGGGAATCCAAAACGGCAATGCCAGCCGAGTCATAGCCGCGATATTCCAAACGGCTGAGGCCGTCAATAAGACGATTCTGGGTAGACCTGAGTCCACAGATTCCAACGATTCCACACATGTTTAGTCTTCCTTAGCTTGTTTGATAGCTGTTTTCTTTTTGCGAAAGCGCTCAGCCCCTTGGGCAATTTCTTGCTGTTGGGGGCGACTGACGGCGATAGCGTCAGCACTTACGGTCTTGGTAATAACGCTGCCAGCGCCAATAATAGCACCTTCGCCAATTTCCAGAGGCGCCACAAGGGCTGAGTTTGAGCCAATAAATACTCGGTCGCCGATGATGGTTTTATATTTCCCATAGCCATCATAGTTACAGGTAATGGTGCCGGCACCGATGTTAGCGTGCTGACCGACTTCTGCATCCCCCACATAGCTCAGGTGGTTAACCTTGGCACCTTGTTTGATGTGGGCATTCTTGATTTCCACAAAGTTGCCCACCTTGGACTTAGACTCGAGAACCGTACCCGGGCGTATGCGGGCAAAGGGGCCAACACTGCAGCCACTGCGAATGATGGCGCCTTCAATATGGCAATGACCCAAGATGGTGACATTGTCTTCGACGACCACGTTTGGTCCAAAAAATACATTGGGCTGAATGGTAACGTCTTGGCCGATCTGGGTGTCATGGCTGAAGGTGACTGTGTGAGGATCCAGCAAAGTCGCCCCATTTTCCATAGCCTTAACCCGGCAGCGGTTCTGAAAGTCCTGTTCACAGCGGGCCAAGTCCATGCGGTCATTGACACCGCGCAGTTGGGACAATTCTGCCTCAAAGCATGCGGTCGTCAGTCCACTATCGTATGCATAACGCACCACATCGGTCAAAAGGTACTCACCCTGAGCATTATCGGTAGTGAGCAGATCCAGCAGAGTCTTGCGATAAGCACCAGAAATCAGCATCACCCCTGAGTTGGCCAGTGGGCCATTAAAATGCTCAGGCTTGGCGTCTTTTGTTTCAATAATCACGGAAGGACGATTCAGTTCATCCAACAAAATGCGGCCATATTGATGAGGCTCACGAGCGCGCATGCCCATGACGACCACATCGGCCTTGGTATCTAGCATTTCTCGCAGAGTAGAAGCATTCAACATGGGCGTATCCCCATACAGGACCAGGATGTCCGCATTTTGATCTTTCAAAGCAGGCATAGCTGCCATGACGGCGTGTCCTGTACCTTCCTGAGATGCCTGATAAGCAATGGTTACGGTTTCTGGGATCATCTTTTCCACCTCAGGCATACCGGGCGAGATCACGGTAATGATCTGTGCAGGATTGAGTTCCGACGCAGTGTTCAACACATGAGTCAGCATAGGTAAGCCACCGATCCTATGACAGACCTTAGGCAAAGCCGATTTCATACGCGTACCCTTACCGGCCGCTAGGATAATCACGCTGAGGTTGCTTCGTTCCATGTTGGTATCTCTCTCTTACAAGTACACTCTGCATATACCACAGAATTTAAAAAGATGCCAATTATGACAAAAGATTTCGACGGGGCTAGCCGCGCTCGTAACTTTCCGTTAATGTTTTTACGCTACGCTCAGCTTTAGGTACTTTAAATACAATGAAAGTGAAGGTAAGATGTCCCAAACGACCCGCAAAACAGGTGAAGGAAAAAAGATGTCACTCAGCCAAAACAATGAGCCACAAAACGCGGTACTTTCATTGCCGGATTCTGAAACCGGGAAGATGAAAAATATTGAGCTCCCGATTTATCAGGGAACCACTGGGCATAAGGTGTTTGACATCAGTAAGCTCTATGACACAACCGGGTATTTTACCTTTGACCCAGGATTTGCCTCCACGGCGAGCTGTGAGTCTAAGATCACCTATATCGACGGCGACAAGGGGATTCTCCTATATCGCGGTTATGCCATTGAAGATCTGGTGGAAAAGTGTGATTACATGGATGTGTGCTATTTGCTGCTCCATGGAGAGCTTCCAAAAGCCAATGAGAAAAAGCAATTTGATACCAACATCACCATGCACTCTTTGCTTCATGAGCAGGTCTTGAGTTTTTATAAGGGCTTCCGTCGCGACGCCCATCCGATGGCTGTTATGGTGGGTGTCGTGGGCGCGCTGTCAGCGTTCTATCATGACAGCTTGAATATCCATGACCCTGATCAGCGTGAGCTTGCTAGTTTCCGTCTGATTGCCAAGGTACCTACCATTGCTGCGTTGGCATATAAGTACTCCGTTGGGCATCCGTTTGCTTATCCGCAGAACGATTTGTCTTACGCAGGTAACTTCCTCCACATGATGTTTGCCTTGCCTACGGCTCGATTCACAGTCAATCCAGTTCTGGAAAAGGCGATGGATCGCATCTTTATCTTGCATGCAGATCACGGGCAGAATGCCTCAACCTCAACGGTGCGTATTGCGGGCTCCAGTGGCGCTAATCCTTATGCGTGTATCGCTGCCGGTGTAGCATCTCTTTGGGGGCCAGCCCATGGTGGTGCCAACGAAGCGGTTTTAGCGATGCTCCATCAGATCGGCCACAAGGATCGTATTCCTGAGTTTATCAAGCGCGCTAAAGACAAGAACGATTCGTTCCGCCTGATGGGCTTTGGGCATCGGATCTATAAGAACTATGATCCGCGCGCCAAGGTCATGCGTCGCACCTGCTACGAAGTCCTGGATGCCTTGGGTATTAAAAATGATCCCCTGCTGGATTTGGCCATGGAGCTGGAAAAGATTGCGCTGGAGGATGAATACTTCATCGAGCGTAAGCTTTATCCTAACGTAGATTTCTACTCCGGTATCATCTTCCAAGCCATGGGTATTCCAACCTCCATGTTTACAGCTCTGTTCGCAGTCGCTCGTACCGTAGGATGGGTATCGCAATGGAATGAGATGATCAGCGACCCAACCCAGAAAATCAGCCGCCCTCGCGAGCTGTATGTAGGTTCACCCTTGCGTAAGTTTGTGCCGCTCCATGAAAGATAAACAAGCCCTCAAACAACAACCAATCGTATCGTCAGGCGCCCTGCGCCTGGCCATGCGGCCGACGTTGCGTAAGATGATGGCGATGCATGTCATTAATGATAACCGAGATCTGGACAATGCTGCGATGAGGCAACTAGGCTTCATGGCGGCTTGCGTGGCATTGACGTTGACGGTGGTGTTGACGTCGTAGCCCTTGCTTGGGTGGTGCCGAATTCTTTTGTTAATAAAGCGACGCTTTTGAAATTTAACCCTTTCTAAACATCTCGTTAATATATCCGAGACAATTCTCCCCTTACGCTAGAAGTAGGCTAAAAAGGGAGAATATGCATGATAAGAACATTAACCCATCTGATCTGGTTTTTAGCCCTGTTAACCCCAAAGGCTCAGGCTACCGATCTTAAGGAATTTAATTTATTTGGAAACCTCCCTATCGATATTCAAGTGAAGGTCTTTTCTCATCTAGAAAAACCTGGAAATACTTATCTCCTATCGAAGAGACTTCGAGCAAAAATGCAAGAAACCTTTGTTTGGGCTAAGCCCGAGGTGGAGCTGCAACGTTTTGTCGATGAGGCTATAGATGATGATAAAAATATCAACCCAGATGCCGACATATTCCAGGAGCTAAGTAAGCCTTCAGGCATGATCCTGATCCGAAGACTGATCTGGCATGCTGCGGGATTAAGTGATGAAGCGGCTAAGCTCAGGGTTCGCAACGTTATGACGCGGCAGATAGCGGATAATCTTTTTTTTTACAAAGACGCCCTTATTGAGTTCAGCTGGCATACCCCAAAGTTTGCTGAATCGGCGCTGCATCTAGCCCGTGGAGATACGGCCTATGGCGTCCCGTTGGTGCATTCCTCTCTGCTGCCCAAGTTTTTCCTGGACAATATTCAGAAGGCCGAGGTTGTGACGGCTCTTATTAACGATGATGGTATCTATCGTATTTGGCGCCTCTCCTCAAGGCCTGATTTGAATTGCCTGACGACCTTAGGCCTTCCTGGTTGTGAAGAATACGTGGTGGCAAACCCCATCGAGCTCGACGGCCGGATTCCTGCCTCAGGTATCCAGGTGCACTATCATGATGGCACATTGCGTGATTGGCCGATAGAGGAGTAGAGTCTCTCTAGTTCCTGAAAATTACGCACCAGTACCTAATTTGTGTTGTCTGAGTCAAGGAAGTATGGTTTTATGGGCCGCAAATGGAGATGATATCATATGCGGTTTTCTAACAATAAAGGTGTTCTGTCCTTACTGGTGCTTCTGGTTGTGATTCTTTCTTATGCTGGCGGTAAGTTATATTTGAGGTCTGAGAGAAAAACAGACGAGCTCAGCCAACTGAAATCACTGGCCAATGAGAAACTTGTGGCGACTCTTAGGGTATATGACGTCTATAATAGTGACAACGAAAAACTCAAGTTTGTACGACATGGCAAACAAGGTGATGGTGGTTACGTCGTCGCGGAGGTAGCCTTGTCAAAGGCAGATGCTGTTATGGGCTATGGTATCGCTGATGATATATCCTTTGAAGAGGAATTTTCCAATCAATACAACAAACCTTCCTACGGTTTTGACTGTGGCATCGAAGATATTAAAATCAAAAACAAACTCTGTAAATTTACGAGAGAATGCGTTGCCAGTGATAAGTTCTTATACGGCCAACAAAAGTCCTCTCTGGCTATTTCGACCTATCCAAAGCAACTCCAGAAGTTAGGTCTAGAAAAAAGCAATGTATTTATTAAAATGGATATCGAAGGCGCTGAATATGCAGCTTTTGAAGACATTTACAAATACGCGCCCCAGATCACGGGTATTGCACTAGAGATCCACTTTGAGGCGCCCACTCAGGTGCTCGAGGCGACTCATCTCATATCGAGATTAAATCAGGATTTTTATCTGATTCATGTGCATTGTAATAACTGTTGCAACCCAGCCAACGTATTTTCGACCAGTAATGCAACCGGCAGAATCGCAACTGTGCTAGAGCTGAGCTTTATCAACAAGTCATTAGTCCACCATGCAAGTGCATCTAAGGACCAGTCCCATCCACAGCCTATAGATATGGTGAACTGTCCAACCGTGGAAGATGTTAGTTTTGTGTTGAAGGAAGAGTGACTTTCTCTCAGGGGCTACGCATGAACAATAAAAGTGCACAAAGCCCCAGCTTGCCTCCCCTGCGAAAGCAGGGGTCCAGCACTTAAAATGTGCTGCGTAGCAGCTCCGAAGATAATACAGAGTCGCTACCGCGACGCATTTTGCGCTGGACCCCTGCTTTCGCAGGGGAGGCAAGCTAGGAGCTACGTGTTTCCCTGCATATATTTCCTTTGCATGCGCAGTCTCTAACTTCTCTCCATTAACCATTTTTTCCCCCGTAACTTGTGTGTTACTATAAAACAAAAAACACGGGGGAGCATCACTATCATGTCCAAAGTCCAATACAGTGTTCAAGGCCAAGTGGCTGTTTTACAATTGGATAATCCGCCACTGAATACTTTTGGGTTTGAGCAACGAACGGATTTGGCCGATACATTGTCGAAAGCGGCTGAGGATGAGCAGGTTCGGGCGATTGTCCTCATCGGCACCGACAGGGCCTTTTCCGGTGGTGCTGATATTACGGAATTTAATACACCCAAAGCCTCTCAAGAACCCAATCTCAATACGTTGTCCACGATTATCGAAGCGTCTCCTAAACCTGTGATAGCTGCTATCTCTGGCGCATGCATGGGGGGAGGGTTGGAAATAGCTATGAGCTGTCACTTCCGGGTGGCTAAACCTGATGCTTCTTTGTCTCAACCTGAGGTTAAGCTTGGCATTCTGCCTGGAGGAGGCGGTTCTCAACGTCTGCCGCGGCTAGCGGGCCTTGAAGTGGCTCTCAATATGATAGTATCAGGCAACACGGTTCCTGCCGGCATGCTGAAGGATAGCAAACTCCTCGATGAAATCATCCCCGGCGACCTAAAAGAGGGTGCCATTGCCTTTGCCAATAAAGTAATCAAGGAAAACCGCCCAGCTAAGCTAGCTCGGGATAGATCAGTGGATTATCCCAATGCGGAGGCCTATCTACAGTTTGCCCGTAACACCGTAGGTGTGATGAGTAAAGGCTACCCAGCGCCCCTCAAATGTGTGGATGCGGTGGCCGCGGCGGTTTCTAAGCCTTTTGATCAGGGAATCGCACTGGAGGCAGAGTACTTTCTGACCCTGATGTATTCACCGGAATCGCGCAGCTTGCGTAATATCTTCTTTGGCGAGCGCGCGGCATCCAAGATTCCCGATGTGCCCGAAGACACGCCTACCCGCGAGATCGCAAAGGTAGCCGTAATCGGCGCCGGCACCATGGGGGGTGGTATCGCTATGGCGTTCCTGAATGCCGGCTTACCGGTTACCATCGTGGAGACCAAGCAAGAGGCACTGGATCACGGGATCGAAGTTATCCGTAAGAACTATGAGGGTTCCGTGAAGAAGGGCAAGCTTACGCCAGAAAAGATGGAACAGGTTATGGGGCTGTTGACGCCCTCTCTCCATATGGAGGATGTCAAGGACGCAGACCTGATCATTGAGGCAGTGTTTGAAGACATGGGGGTTAAAGAATCCGTGTTCAAGAAACTGGATGAGGTGGCCAAGCCAGGGGCAATTCTGGCGACCAATACGTCCACGTTGGATCTGAATCAGATCGCCAGCTTTACCTCCCGTCCCCAAGATGTGGTGGGGATGCACTTCTTCAGTCCTGCCAATATCATGAAATTACTGGAAGTAGTGCGCGGTAAAGAAACTGGCAAGGACGTGCTTGCGACCATTATGAAGCTCAGCAAGAAGATTAAAAAGACGGCTGTCGTCTCAGGGGTTTGTGATGGGTTTATTGGCAACCGCATGATAGCGCAGTATGCAAATATGGCATTCTCTCTAATTGAGCAGGGAGCAACACCTGCCCAGGTAGATAGAGCCCTGGAAAAGTGGGGCATGGTCATGGGGCCGTTCCGTATGAGTGATTTGGCCGGCAATGACATTGGTTGGGCGATCCGTAAGCATCATTACGAGATGAACCCAGACATGAAAAAATTCGTCATAGGCGATCGCCTGTGCGAGATGGGTAGATTTGGCCAGAAAACCGGCGCAGGCTGGTACCGCTACGAGCCGGGCAAGCGAGACCCGATCCCGGATCCTGAAGTTGAGAGTCTGATCGAGAATTACCGAAAAGAGGCAGGAATCACGCCCCGCAAGATCTCCGATAAGGAGATCGTTGAGCGTTGTATCTATGCCCTGGTAAACGAAGGCGCACGCATCCTGGAAGAGGGCATAGCTGCCCGGGCTTCGGATATTGATATTGTCTATATCTATGGATACGGCTTCCCACCCTACAGGGGTGGGCCAATGAACTATGCTAACCAGGTGGGGCTATACAATGTGGCCCGCCGCATGCGCCAATTCGCCAGCGAGGGTGGCCAGTATGCGGACTTTTGGAAACCGGCAGCTTTGATTGAAAAGCTGGTGGCAGATAATAAGGAATTGAGGTAGTCGTTAGTAAAAGCAGCAGAAAGTGTGGTGCGTATTCCCAGCTTGCCTCCCCTGCGAAAGCAGGGGTCCAGCTCTTAAAATGTGCTGCGAAGCAGCTCTGTATAGAAGGACAGAGCGCTACGCGACGCATTTTGCGCTGGACCCCTGCTTTCGCAGGGAAGGCAGTTGGAGACTCGTTTTTCCCCTTGCACCATATGGCAAAGGGATATGAATTAAAGTAGGAGAACCTAGAATGACAGAAGCCGTAATCGTATCCACAGCTCGTACGGGGCTGGCAAAGTCTTGGCGGGGTGCCTTTAACATGACCTATGGAGCGACCTTAGGTGCCCATTCGGTTACCGCTGCGGTCGAGCGCTCTGGCGTGGATCCGGCGGAAATTGAAGACGTAATCATTGGTTGTGCTTTCCCTGAAGGAACCATGGGCAATAACATTGCCCGGCAAATTGCTATCCGGGCTGGTTTGCCCGTAACGTCCTCAGGTATGACAGTCAACCGGTTCTGCTCGTCAGGCTTACAGGCCATTGCGATTGCCTGTGGTCGCGTGTTGAATGAGAAGGTTCCTATCCTGGTAGCGGGCGGTGCGGAGAGTATCTCTTGTGTGCAGAATGAGATGAATCTCCACATGGTCAAGGATCCGTGGCTTGTGGAGCACAAGCCGGAGATCTTCTGGTCCATGCTACAGACCGCAGAACAAGTGGCTAAGCGCTATAAAATCAGTCGCGAACAGATGGATGAATACGGTGCCCGCAGCCAACAACGCACCGCAGCCGCCCAAGCGGCGGGCAAGTTTGATGACGAAATTGTACCCATGACCACAACCATGGGCGTGGCGGACAAGGATTCCGGCCTGATCATCACCAAGGAAGTAACCATCAGTGCTGACGAAGGTGTGAGAGCGGACACGACCTATGAAGGTGTTTCCAAAATAAAGCCAGCACTGCCAGGCGGTTTGGTGGCGGCCGGTAATGCGAGCCAGTTCTCCGATGGTTCTTCGGCTTGTGTGATCATGGATTCTAAGGTGGCTGAACAACGTGGATTGCACCCCTTGGGCATCTTCCGCGGCTTTGCGGTTGCTGGCTGTGAGCCCGATGAAATGGGTATCGGACCGGTTTTTGCCGTGCCAAGATTGCTCGAGCGAGCAGGTCTCAAGATGGAAGACATCGGCCTGTGGGAGCTTAACGAGGCCTTTGCTGTACAAGTCATTTACTGCCGCGACAAGCTGGGAATCCCCGACGATCTACTCAACGTAAACGGCGGCGCCATCGCCATCGGCCATCCCTATGGTGTCAGCGGATCCAGAATGACAGGCCACGCTCTGATTGAGGGCAAACGCCGGGGCGTGAAGTATGTGGTAGTCACCATGTGTATCGGTGGAGGTATGGGTGCGGCTGGGTTGTTTGAGGTTTGTTAGCTTTTTTCTTGCACGAATGCAATTTCGTGATTATATGTAGTTTAGTAATCAATAGTTTTAATGAAAGTGAATATTATGAAAATTAGTTTTATATACACAGCTCTCGCAGTTTGTTTGAGCATCTCAGCCGTGCAAGCTACCGAACAACGCGATTGTCCAGGCGATTTTCGTTTATCCAATCAAAAGGCTCAAGGCCAAGTACACAATGATGTGGGGCGGGCAGGGGTTATTCTTTGCAAAGACTATGGTCAGGACTCTCTCTACGGTAACGATCGTTATGCTATAATCCTGGGGCATGATCACCGTCAGAAGCTTTGGAATTTCCAGGCAGGTAAGATAGAAAAAGGCCACAAATACACAACCGATACCGCAGCAGCTGAGCTGGAAGAGGAAACAGGAGGTTTGGTTAAGTACAATGCGGGAGCTCTTCGTAAGTTACCTTTCGTTTGTTCTGGAAAGAAACAACTGTTTTTCCTGAGCAATCCTAATGATCAGAATATTGGCGTTCATGCTATAAGGGACGCTTGCAGGGCGGCAGTTAAGAATCACAAATTGGATCGTAGTTATCGAGAAGTGGACAATGCGGTTGACGTGTCGGTGCTTGAGCTCTTGAGTGTGGCAAAGATGATTAAAGACAAGCGTCTTGGAAAACAAAAAACTTACACATTGCAGACGCGGCATGGTCAGCCGATTGAGATATCTGGCACCTATATGCGCGTCCTCGCCTACCGTTATGACCATGTACGGGCGATTTTCAATCAGATTTTTAATGTGAACATTTTTTAAGGAAATTAACATGCGTTATTTAATGATACCTTTTGCCCTAGCTTTAGGGTTTTTATCCCCAACGGCTCAGGCGAGTGAGGATGTACCCGTTGCCCATGCTCGCACACAACTTAGTGATGCTGAATGTTATGAAATTGCGGGCATGTATGCAGAAATGCAGCGCAAGTACCAAGTTGGGCAGCGCAACTATATGCAAGGAGGGCCTTGCTCGGACTATGTCGCTGTCATTGGGTTTCAGGAACAGCACCAAGCCCATGGCGGTACAACTCTCCAGCTGATCAGGGACTTAACTATTGAGTGTTCCATGGACACGATCCGCCGTGTGTTTAGAGACCATGGCGTGCTTCAGTTGCGCCCGCTTAATGGTAGGAATGCGCTTTTAGGTTGTGGTAACGGTCCTATTGAAATTAAATACAAACCAGCAGACCCTGAGCTATTAAAGGCGCCCGTCTCTGATGCGGATATTTCGAGTGGTAAGTTTGGTAATCTAGCACCTGTGCATTTCTGCGATCACCGACACGAAGGATATGACACCATTAATCCTCAACTGACGATGAATCCTACTGTTGTTGCTGCTCTTGGTTTTGATAATCTGGGCCTTTTGCCTACGACCTATTCTAAGGTGACCTATGAAGGTATAGATCCCGTAGGGACAGAAACATACATGGCTGCCTTTAAGCACCATTTTGCCAAGGCACAGGTATGCGAAATTCGTCGTGATTCAAGTGATATCAGAATTAACTTGGAACAGGCCTATCCTAGTGTTGAAGCTCTGCTCCAGGACTGTATGGAAACCCAGAGCCAAGCTCAATAGCCGTCTGCAGTTGAGACGGAAGTGAGACTAAATTCCGCCAGGCCATATATACCCCTCAACCTTGGGTTGAGGGGTGTTGTCGTAATAATTACTTATTTGAAGCTGCTTTCTGAGGCAACAGGCCAACATAATAAGCAAAAGCTTCCATAATGTTTGGTAGTTTTGTTTCTGAAAGGCCCAGCTTGTAACGAATGCTGTTAACATCGGTACGCGCCTGCCATTTGCGTTCGCTTTCTTCTATATAGCTTAACAGTTCCCGTACTATACCTTTGGCATCTAATAAGGGGCCATTACCATCTTGGACCTTGATTGTGAAGCGTCCATCGATTTGGGGCAGCAGATCATCGCGAATGAGAGTGCCCAGGTATTTGTAAAGGGCATACATATTTAGAGCGTGCTGCTTTCTCTTGGTCTCATCTTGTTCGACCCAGTTTAGGTGATCAATCTTTTGCAAGATAGTCATTCTGTCAAAAGCCGACTCCTCGGTCTCGGCGATATCTTCAGCTGAAGCTGGTCCCGCCTTTTGTGCTTTACCCTCGAGAGGTTCTGGTGCTTGATTATTTGCGGCTTGTAAGTATGACACCGCTTCCCGTCCATATAAAGAATGCGGCTTCTGGATTTGCCTGGCAGAAGGGGATAGGGCGGCTAATGTTCTAGAGGACACTAGTTTATATTTGAAAACTGCCCTTTGCTCTTTTGCCTTAAGAAAATCAGAGAGTATCTGAAAACTATTACGTTCCAGCCCTGCAACGCCTGAGATTTGTTCAACGCCTTTAGATTGCTTATTTAGGAGGCAAGCATAGCAACTCAGGAGTCTAGCTCCGTTTATCCGTTCCTCACGAATTTTCAAGGCGAGTTGTTTTTTAACTTCATAAGGGAGGGCTCTCCATACGACCGGTTCTTGCCATGCGGCAGGTCTTTGAACCTTGTCTAAATCTTGCTGAAGCACCTTTAAGGTCTCAAAAACGGCATCTACCAAAAAACAAGTTTCTTTATCTATAGTCACCTCGTTTATTGTTGAGCGGAGGTGATGCAATACTACTTTGTTCTTTATGTCCTTTGCCTTATAAAACCAAGTATCATAATGTGTAAACTGTAAGGTCTTATAACTACGCAATAGGTAATTAATATCTTGATCAACCGTAGATTGATCTTTTGTCCACAACGCCGAGGCAGCTTCGTCTTTCACGCATACTTCAGAAGTTAATAGCTCAAGCAAGCCTACGCTTTTCTTATTGGGTTCACTACCTGGCAGTTGGTACGGTTCTTTAAATGCTCTCAGATGGCCGGACAGATCGTGTTTTGCGGATACTGACCACTTGGTCTTAACGTCGTTTACCTGTGGGGCAACGACTACGGATTCAGCGACTGCAGAGACGTTCTGAGGTGCAGCGCCATTACTTGCATCCACCTCGCCTGGTGTCATATCCGAAGCGTGTCCACTGGAAGCGGAAGTCATCAGGGCTAACAGCAGCCCGTACTTTGATATCTTTAACATTTCCCATATCCCTATATTTCTAATCATAAGCCCACCATTGAGCTGTTCGGAATATATCAGACTGGTTGTGCCAGAACTATCGGTGCTGAAACTATTTCTGATGTTAGAATTTCAAGTAAGACCGCGCTATTCCTACGCCCTCGGCGTTAATGTCAATCTCCCACATCGTCCAGGCTCCAAAGGGCAGCTTTGTAAGATCCGGGTATATATCCATAATATTCACATAAGGTACAGCAGTAGCAGGTGCAGAAGCATCGGGTTGATCGCCTGGCAGCTGGTATGGCTCTCCCACTCTTCTTCCGTTCTTGGAGTTATGGTCATAATAGAAATCCTCCTTGATGCGGGCTCCAAAGGGCAGCTGTGTATAATCCTCACACATATCCATATAAGGTACAGCAGTAGCAGGTGCAGAAGCATCGGGTTGACGGCCTGGCAGCTGGTATGGCTCTCCCATTGCCTTCGGATGGCCGGACAGATCGTATTTTGCTTCTAACGGCCGCTTGGACGTGTCGTCATTTATTTGTGAAGCAGCCTCAGATACCGCAGGGGCACTTTTTTGTACGACCGCAGGCTCATTACTTGCATCGCCTAGTGCTAGCTGAGAAGCGTGTCCACTGGAAACAAAAGCCATCAGGGCTATAAGCAGCCCGTACCTTGAAATTTTCAACATATCTGTATTCCTATATTTTTTACCTAAAGCCCTCCATTGAGCTGTTCAGAATATATCAGACTGCTTGTGCCAGAACAATCGGTGCTGAAAAGATTCTGAAGACCGTCTCAGGTATTTTTCATGAGGCGCGCTCGCCAAAATATTAAGTACAATTTAACTTATCTTGCATATAATCTATATTAAGGGAAGCCATAACAATGAAGGCGTTCGATTGAAACAGAATCGCTACATAAACAGGGAAATGTCCCTCTTCGAGTTTCATAGACGCGTTTTGGAAAACGCGTTTGATAGCCGGCACCCGATATTTGCTAGACTCATGTTCCTTTCTATAGCCAGTAACAACCTTGACGAATTCTTCTCCATGGACTATTCCGCTATTCTAACCAATATCAGAGCTGGTAAAACTGTCGACTATCAGGGATATAATCCGAACGAAATTTCTCAAGAAATTTTGAAGCGAACCGATGAGTTTAGTGATCAGATTAATAAAGGCGCCGTAGAAATTCTGAAAGCGCTTGAGGGTGAAAACGTTTTTGTTAAGAAGGTATCACAACTGAATCCCACTGAGCTTAGCTTCTTGAATGAGCATTTTCAAAGTCATATCAAACCATTCCTTACTCCAACTATACTAGATTCTACCCATCCTCTTCCTAGGATACCAAATGGATCATTAACCCTGATCTATAAGTTGATAGCTTCCAAGGAAGTGCTAACTCACTATATGGTTCTCGTCCTCACGCCTTACGTGAAAAGACTCATCAAGGTGTCTCAAGATCCTGTAACCTATGTCCTGATCGAGGATGTCATTAAACACTATTCTGAAGAGCTAATCCCAATCAACTGTACGATCGATGATTCATGTCTCTTCAAGCTTATTAGGAATAACAATATTAGCATCGAAGAAGATATTAAGAACATGACCCTTAATCCCGGCGGTATTGCCAGAAAAAGGCGAGGTGGTGAGATCGTCAAAATGTTTACCCTCGATAAGATTTCTCCGCTTATGGAAAAATTCTTGATTTATACACTGGGCGTAGAGCCGCATAATATTATAAAGGTTAAGAATTATCTTGCGGTGGAAAGCTTTTATTCCTTGATTTCTTCAGATCGCAAAGACTTGTCTTATCATAGCTTTGTATCCCGGTATCCCAATCGTATTAGAGATTTTGATTGGGACTATTTTCGGGCCATTTCAGAAAAAGATATTCTCATGCATCACCCGTTTGAGAACTTTGAAGTGTTTTTGGGCTTCCTACACCAAGCCGCGATTGATCCAGAGGTTGCACTTATAAAACAAACCCTATACCGAACGACCAGCGACTCTCAGGTCGTAAAAGAGTTGATAACGGCGGCCGAAAACGGCAAGCAAGTGGTCGTGCTGGTTGAGCTGCGTGCAAGCATGGATGAAGAGAACAACATATATTTGGCCAAAAAGCTTGAAGAAAGCGGGATACAGGTCATCTATGGCAACTTAATTATGAAGACCCATGCTAAGCTTTGCCTTGTTGTTAAGAAAACGAGCAGCGGAAAAATTCAGGAATTTCTACACATTGGTACGGGAAATTATCATCCAGTCAATGCCAGGATGTATACGGATTTTTCCCTCTTTACCTGCAACTCACAATTGTGTCGTGAAGCCAATGACGTATTTAATTATATTACCGGCGCTATTGTCCCACCCAGGAGTTCAGAGCTCTATGTTTCCCCGCTGACTCTCAAAGAGTCTTTGCTCCATCACATCAAACAGGAGATAAAGAACAAACGGGCGGGCAAGCCAGCAGGCATATGGATGAAATGTAATGGTCTTACGGACAGGGATATCATCGAGGCTCTTTATGCAGCATCCAATGCTGGCGTTAAATGCCAATTAATTATTCGCGGTATTTGTTGTCTCAGGCCTGGCGTTAAAGGTCTTTCGCACAATATCATGGTCAAGAGCGTCGTGGGTATGTACCTTGAGCATTCGCGTATGTATGCTTTTGCCATGGGTGAGGATATGCCTTCTCTTGGCAACATGGTATTCATATCATCAGCCGATCTTATGACACGAAATCTTGATTACCGCATAGAGGTTATGGCTGAAATAATAAATCCCACGGTAAAGGCGCAACTCATCCAAGAAATATTCGCTAATTATCTAAAGGATACTGATAATAGTTGGATTATGCAGCCCGATGGCTCTTACTTGCAATTGATTAAGGAGCAGAATGGCTCTAAAGCTGTACAGTCTTTTGATGCCCACAAGTATTTTGAAACTCATGAAAGTATGTCTGGACAAAGCACCCGCTTTTGATGGAGACTACTCCAGGGGGCTGATGCATGACTTATTCACAATTGGAAGCTTTTCTGGCAGATCCGGTAAGGGAAAACACCATTCCTTTTTTATGGGAATTTAGACTTAAAGCTCTTCACAAGGGTGCTTTGTCGAACTTTTCTGACTTGAAGGATAAGCCTGCACCTGAGTCATGTCATAGATGGGAAACTCGTTATTTTTTCCCCTACGGTGAATCCACGCATATCATCGTTCCTGCCTTTGAATCTACCATGTACAATGCGGATCAATATCGCTTTAAAGTTCATCGGGATATTTACCTTCTTACCGAGTCGGGAAGGGAAAATGTTAAGATCCGCTTTAAGAAATCCAGCATGGAGTTGCTTCAAAAAAGTCAGCTGTATGATCAAGATGGTATCGAGGGATATGCGAAGAAAGTCCTTGAGGACTTGTCTTGCGAAAAAAGCTTTGATTCCATCACTATCGAGGACGTTCATTTAATGCTCAAGCAGGCACAGACAATTGATAGTGAGGTTTTCCGCCCCATTGCGCTGCACCGAATGCTCAAAGAATCAATGGTTGTTGATCTGAGCTCAGTATCAGCCAAGCTCGAACTTTCTAAGGTCTATAGCCAGGGTAAAATTTATCTGTCGCTGAATATTGAATCAAAAAGCTTTTATGGGCTGAAATTTTTAAAGGGAATGCTGAATTTTGATGCACGACCTTGTTCCTATATGGAATTTCTTGAAGGACATTTGACATGATCGCATATATGACAACGGGTTGGGATCTATTCCTTAGTTTCGGTAAAATCGGCTTTCTCTCTTTTGGAGGGGGCAACTCAATGCTCAAGATGATTGAGTATGAAGCGGTCGGTATTCGTTCATGGATTACGCCAGAAGAATTCTCGCAAATTACAGGGGTGACCTTTTTGTTTCCAGGTTTGACGGCGGTTAAGTTGAGTACAATTATCGGCTTTAAAGTCGGAGGAGCCCTAGGGGCCTTTGCAGCATTCATCGCCATGAATTTACCCGGCCTTATTCTCGCAATATTTGGTTTTTATATTCTCAAAACCTATGAGGAAAATGCAGGTGTTCAGAAGATACTTATTCTTGTTCAATATGGCGCTTTAGCCGTCCTAATCGCAGCAGTTTATGCCGTGGCTTTTCCCATTTTAAAAGAGAACTTTTCGATCATCTATGTCCTTGGCGCGGTTGCCTTGTTGCTGGCGATGATTATTTTTAATTTATCTCCATTCTTGGGATTGCTACTGTATGTGGGCGTTTTCTTTTTCATATAGATCCCCGCATGAATCATGGCCCTTAGTTGCCGGGTGGATCCACCTACCGTTACATCTAAGCAACACTAAATTTCTCAGCACTTAGAAGACCTTAGTCCTCGCCTCAAGTCGATTAGTTAAAATTCTATTAAAATTCGTCATAAAACTCTTGCAACCCAAATGGGCTTGTATATTATAGTTTCTGTCTAAAGTAGTTAATCTCAGTAAAGGATAAAAAATAAAAATGAGAAAAAACAACACATTAATGTTAAGTATGCTTTTGGCTATATCTTCTATGCCAAATGCCTTTTCCAATGCTGGTCCAGCTGGACCTGCGCCGCAACCAGCTCCCGCCGTTGCACCTGGTTGTGCAACAGCTGTGCCTTACATGTACGTGTATGACACTCCTTACGTTTTCTACAAAAACGAGATGGGAAATACAGAGGTGTCTTTTGGAGCCCGCGTCAAGGCGGACTTCTATTATGACGTTGATGGTAAGCAGCCTGGTACGACCTTTGGTTTGGACGACAACGCTATTCCTTTGAAGAATTGGGATCCAGATGCTAAGAGAAAAGGTAACTTTAACGCGAGCGCCACTGCATCACGTTTCAGCTTCGGCGTAAAGCAAAAGTGGGACAATGTATTAGCTGACGGTTATGCTGAAGTTGACTTCAACGGAGGCCTAGCTTCTGGTGTACGTACCAGCACCAACTACTTGCCTAGAATCAGGCATTTTTATGGTAAGTTGGCCGACCAGGATAGAAATTATGAGATCTTGATTGGTCAAACATGGAATAACTTCTCAACACCAGATGTTAATTCATTCACAGCCAACAACGTACCACCAGCATTCCGGAACGTTCAGGTTAGAGGTACGTTTAAAATCGTTCCTTGCTTGTTTGCGTCGGTCTCCTTGGAAAAACCAAACACGCAGTACTATCAATTCACAACGCCTGCGGCCACTGGTACAAACGGCTACTTTGATGACGACAGCGGCTTTTCTAAGAACCGAGTTCCCGATTTGACAGCTAAGGTGCAATACTATAAGGGCACGACTCTTTTGGCTGTCCGAGGTGTTGTTCGTCGTCAAGAAATGAAGGTCTTCAACTTTAGAAGCAACGGATCAAACGCCAACTACCACAAGACAAAAACTGCTTGGGGTCTGGGCGCGTCTGCGATGTTCAAGATCTTTGAACCCCTCGCTTTCATGGGTCAGGTTCAAGGTGGTAAGGGTATTGGCCGCTATATCGATGATCTAGCGAACCAGAATCCGTTTGATTCTTACTTCCAGTACTCAACTGGTGCATCTCACACGCCTGTAGATGCCTTCAGTCTCTTCAAGGCGATCAACTTCATCGGTGGTTTTACGGTGACTTGGTGTAAGCCTCTTGAGACAAACATAGGTGGTGCGTATACCAGGATACACCTACCTAAGAATGCTGCGTTTACAACGAGTGCTGTCAATCTTACTTCGCTTACTTCGTCAGCCATTGCTCTGCCAACTAGACAGCTGCAAAGGTACTTTGTAAACTTAGTATGGAAGCCAGTCGAGAAGAACTTCTTCATACTAGAAGCAGAACACTATCGTCGTAAGGCCGGACATGATGCAACCTTTAAGGGTCATGATACCCGTATCGTGTTCAGCTTTATCCGGAACTTCTAAAGTAAAGCTTATTGTTTAGATTAACTAAAGGGACAGATTCAGTGCTTAACGGCTTATGAATCTGTTCCTTCTTTAAGTTCTTGGTGCCAACTCAGATAACACGTCAGCTACTTGCAAAAGCCTGCGCTCCGTTGCTTGACTTTAGTATGAAGCTGACGCGCTATCTGAGTTGCTAAGGAAAATAAGGTGAATGTTTACAACTAAAAGACTAATAAAAAACTTCAAGGAGAACAAAATAAATGTCTTTATACAAACTTAAGACCGCTATGATGAGCGTTGCTCTGATAGCTCTTTTTGCTTGCCCAGAGTCCTCTTCCGCACAAGATACGAAAGCCACCGAAGCTTCTAAAGAAATTACAGGCGCGGGCGCCACATTCCCATATCCTATTTATGCGAAATGGGCTGAAGCATATGCCAATAAGACTGGTATAAAGCTGAACTACCAATCCATTGGTTCCGGCGGCGGTATCAAGCAGATCGAAGCTGGCACCGTTAATTTTGGCGCCTCTGACAAGCCTCTTGAGGTGCCTGATCTTCAAAAGAATAATTTGTTGCAGTTTCCTGCGATAATTGGCGGTGTCGTTCCTATAATAAATCTGGAGGGAATGAGCACGGTCCTGCAGTTGGATGGTGACACATTGGGTGACATATTTTCAGGAGCAATCCAAAAGTGGAATGATCCTAAAATTGTTAAGCTCAATCCTGGCGCAAAATTACCTGATACCGCTATAACTGTGGTTCACCGTTCGGATGGATCTGGAACGACTTTCATTTTCAGCACCTATCTGTTTCAAGTGAATTCTAAGTGGCGTGATCTTCAGATGAAGGATGCCAAAGATACCAAGACGGTTAAGCCTGATACCACAGCCCAATGGCCTGCTAATAGCGTAGGCGGTAAGGGAAACGAGGGCGTTGCTGGCTTTGTGAAACAGACACCTAATAGCATTGGATACGTTGAATTTGCCTATGCCAAGGAAAACCAACTGTCTACTATCAACTTGATTAACCACGATGGGAAACTAGTTGAGCCCAGCTTGGAAACATTTGCTGCTGCTGCCCAGAATGCAGACTGGAAGTCTGCTCCGGGTTTCCGCCTCACCTTGACTGATCAAAAGGGTGCCAAGAGTTGGCCAATTGCTGGTGCTAGCTTTATTCTTCTGAAGGCTGATGACGCATCTAAGGCTAAAAACAAGGATGTGTGCTCGTTCTTTGACGACGCCTTTAAGAACGGCAAGGAAATGGCTCAGTCTTTGAACTATGTTCCCTTGCCTGATTCCCTTGTTAAGATGATTGAGGTTACTTGCAATAGCAATAAGCTCAAGATGTAAGCTTGGGTATGTGTTAGCCACCCGATTGGTCAACATAATTTTAGAACTGGTACCGGTGCGAGCGTAATGTAATACGTGAGCACCGGCCCTGAATATCTAGGATAGTATCATTCAGGGGCTTAAAATGAATATTGGGGGTGTTTGGCTGGGTAAACTAGCAATAGTGCCCCTTCTGAAATCAACAGGCAAAAATGCTGACATTAAATTATGGTAAACATACCTTATGATCGATAGACTAACCCACGGGTTAAGCTTTTTCTTTGCCCTGACAGTATTCCTAACGATAGCAGCCGTCATGGGAAGCCTGCTTTATGGGGGATTAGACTGTTTTCAACAATTCGGCTGGGATTTCTTGATTACGTCCGTATGGAATCCTGCCGCGGGACAATTTGGCGCCCTTGTGCCAGTTATCGGAACTCTTTCAACGGCCGGGCTTGCCCTCCTGATAGCGTTGCCCGTTAGTTTTGGGATATCCTATTGTATTACCGAGATTATTCCACCATTTTATCGGTTTCCCTTCACAATTATCATTGAACTCTTGGCTGTTATACCAAGTATTATTTATGGCATGTGGGGCTTATTTGTTTTTATCCCCTACGTTGGTCTTGATATATCTGTATGGCTATCAAGTGCCTTGCAAAATCAATTTCTAATTGGTCAATTTTTTACGGGCCCTGCGGCTGGATTAAGTATATTGACCGCAAGTTTTATACTTGCAATCATGATTATTCCATTCATTACCGTAACCTTCAAGGATGCCTTCGATCTGGTTCCTTTGAGGCTAAAGGAGTCCGGGTATGCGCTTGGTTGTACGACCTGGGAAATCATCTGGCATATTATTGTACCCCACACCCGCACACAATTAGTAGGGGGAACCATGCTAGGCCTTACCCGTGCGCTCGGAGAAACAATGGCTGTGGCCTTTGTTATTGGTAATGCGTATAACATCACCTCATCTGTTTTGCAGCCAGGAACGACCATTGCATCATCACTTGCCAATGAATTTACCGAAGCAGAATCGGATATTTATACGGCTTCGCTGATTTCCATTGGACTCATTCTTTTCTTGGTCACAATCATCATATCGGGACTTGCTCGATATTTACTCGTTCGCTTAAAGCGGCGGAGTGGGGGACGCAATGAGTAACTATCTTCTTGCCAAACGTATGCTCAAAAACACAATCTCGAAGATTCTTGCCTTAATATCAGCGGTTTTTGCGCTTTCATTTCTGGCCTGGATTCTTGGAACGCTTATCAGAAGGGGAATTGTTGGATTTAATCTGAAGACCTTTACTGAGATTACGCCTCCTCCAGGATCATCGGGTGGCCTGATCAATGCTATAGTAGGAAGTTATATGATTGTAACTATTGCTACCTTTTTTGCTGTCATTATAGGTGTCTTCGCGGTTATTTTCCTATGCGTCTATGGCCGGAACAGTTTTCTAACTCCCATGACTCGGTTTATCAATGACATACTATTAAGTGCGCCTTCTGTCATTTTGGGTTTATTTGTCTACACCGTATACGTGGTTAAAGTGGGGCATTTTTCAGGTTGGGCAGGTGTTATGGCCCTGACTATAATTGCTGTTCCGATTATTATCCGAACAACGGATAACGTATTTAATCTGGTTCCCAATGAATTACGAGAAGCTGCCTATGCCCTGGGTGCGCCTCAATGGAAGATCGTTTGGAAGATTATTCTTCCCATTGCGAAATCGGGAATTATTACAGGGGTGATACTTTCTGTGGCTCGTATAAGTGGTGAGACGGCCCCCCTTTTGTTCACGGCTCTGAATAACCAGTTCTGGAGTGTGGATATGAATAAACCCATGGCGAGCCTTCCGGTTGTTATATTCCAGTATGCCATGAGCCCCTACAACGACTGGCATGAACTGGCTTGGGCAGGCGCCTTGTTTTTAACATTGTTTGTATTTCTTCTCAATATAAGTGTGCGCATATTGTTCAGACAGAAAATTGTCTTGCACTGATTAGGACAACCATTAGCATTTAGGATGACCGATGCATAACATTAAAATACAGACCAAACATCTGAACTTCTATTATGGTGAGCGGAAGGCTTTGCATGATATCAATATATCAATTCCGACCAATAAGATTACCGCTTTTATGGGACATTCGGGCAGTGGTAAATCAACTCTGATACGTACGTTTAACAAGATCTATATGCTCTATCCTGAAAACAAAGTTACTGGCAAAATCTATCTTGATGAGGAGAATATTCTAAGCCCCAAGACTGATTTATTTTCAGTGAGAAAGAGGATTGGTATGGTTTTTCAAAAGCCGACTCCCTTTCCGATGACGAATTATGAGAACATCGCTTTTGGCGTTCGACTGTATGAGAAACTAACCACGCAAGAAATGGATGAGCGTGTTGAATGGGCTTTTAAAAAGTCCGCTCTTTGGCACGAGGTGAAAGACAAGCTGAAAGACAGCAGTCTCAATTTATCTCAAGGACAGCAGCAGCGACTCTGCATTGCCCGAGGAATTGCGGTAAAGCCCGAGGTTCTGCTCTTGGACGAGCCAACGTCTTCTCTTGATCCTAAGTCCTCCAGTTTGATCGAGGATCTAGTTTTGGAGCTGAGAAAAGATTATACAATCGTCATTGTGACCCATAATCTGAGGCAAGCAAAAAAAGTAGCTGATTTCACCGCCCACGTAGATCACGGTCACATAATCGAATATGGCAAAACATCCGACGTATTTACAAAGCCGTCCAATGAGATAACTCAACAATATATTGAGTATGAGTAGAAAACGGCTAAATTAGATGTAATCTTCAGTCCCCGGATCCCGTCATCCTGAACGGACGACCGCAAAGCGGGCGGTAGTGAAGGATCCAGTCAGACATGTGTCGCGAAGCGACTCTGCTTATAAATATCCCAAACAGGCAAATGAATCAACCGGCCGTCTACATGACGGGGGCCGGGCATATTCTCTTTGCAATTAGCCTCACGTATGTTCAGCTTAGCCTACTGATTTCCCACTCAATTTGCATAAGACTCCAGAATCCATCAACCCTTATGTGGATCTTCGATGAAAATCTTACCCTTGCCATAAAGCTGGTAGAACTCGACTGTGGAAACGGCCGCGGGGTTGTTATTATTATTGATTACATTTTGGGCAGGAAGTACATTTCGCTGCATTCTCTCGAAAGGTATGAGAACACGGAATTGATCATCCAATTTCATCTGCCAGACAACGTCGGCGCCAGGAATTCTCGCATAAGCAGCGGTCACCTTCTTAAACTTATACCCACCACCCATAGCCTTTAAACGATGAATCACATCTTTCATAGCCAATTTGCCGTCACCGTATTTTGTTACTCGAATTTCATCGAGGATTTGGTTGACCTTGGTCTCCCATGTTTTTATGTTCTGGGCATTCGTCCGGCTATAGTCCGCATCCGCGTGGCTATAAGGCCCGTCCTCTGGAGCAATCTCCGTGGGCTGCAGGCCCCTAACCACCGCAGGTACATAATTGGGGTTCTCTGGCGGTCGGGCCACTTTGATATCGGCCTTGCGTCCAGCTTGCGCCAATTTCTGTGCAGCTGCTACTTTGAGCGCTCTTGATTCGGACAGTAGATCTGCCCTGCTAACTTCTTCCGCATACTTGAAGGAGGAGGGGGGCTTCGTTGAGACCGATCGCCGTAGTTCCTCGACACCGTCCTTAGCCTTTTTATGCGCCTCGGCCAAATTAACCTTTTCCTCATAACCATTCAAGAGCGTTTCGAATGACATCAGTATCTTTTTCTTAGTCACGAGATTCGTTTCTGCTTTAAATTTATTGCCCATAAATGATGCATGAAGCTGAGCAATTTGTTCCAGACTAACTCCTGCATCGAAGTCACAGCCCTCGTGGCCCGTTGGGTCCGCCTGAATTTCTCTCAATTTGCTACAGATCTCTTCATAAAGTTTTTCAACGGATGCCTGAGATTTCATCAGGTCTGCCTTCTGCTTTTCAGCTTTTACCTTGCCTGATTTTCCAGTCTTATTATCTTCGGGCATAAAACTGGATTTCTTTTTTTGCAGCTTTCCTGCAAGATAGGCTATCAGCCTATCAGACACCTGAACTCCGTTTAATCTAGCTTCTATGTAATTCTCAAGGGCTTTAGAATAGTTCTTCTGAATAAAATAGATATAGGCTATCAAATGATGTATAGCATATTTGCCTTTGATCTGCTCGAATAGGGGCAATGCCTGATTCAAATCTCTTTTGACACCTTTCATGCCGATGAAATACAGATACCCTAGATTTGCTTTGCTTTCGATCACATCCCCTATTTCGATAGCCCGTTTAAGCCAATAGATGGCCAGATTCTTGTTATCTTCAGTATCTTCACAGCCAATGCTGCCCATGTAACAATGTCCAAGATTCGCCATGCCGACAAGGCTATCAAGCTTAGCGGCTTCCGTATACCAATAGAAAGCCAGCTCTAAGTTCTTAGGATCCGCCTTAATGCCTCTAGAATATTCATAACAATATCCAAGCTCCCCCATACTATCACGAGAACCTAACTTAATAGCCTCTTGGAGCCAGTATACCCCTTCGCGTTTGTTTTCCTCGTTATCTTTGCAGCCCATGGCCTTAAGAAGGCACATACCCAGCATAAACATGCCGTGAGCACTTTTTGCTTCTACTGCGCTGCGTCTAAAATAAGCAACAGCCAATTCCAAGTTTTCCGTGGTCTCTTCGCAACCTAGTGCCTCCCAATAACAGATCCCGAGCTTCTCTAGACTGTCCAAGCAACCGTATTCGAGAGCTTTCTTAAAGCAACCAATAGCCAGTTCCTTGTTAGCATAAGTATCTGCACAGTCCTTAGCGACTATATAAATCATTCCCAGACGAAGCCAGCATAAGCCACAACCCGTTCGAGCATCTGGAAACCCTAGTTCAAAAGACTTTTCCAGGTATGTTGTTGCCAGTATTTTATTTTCTAGATTATCCTCGCAACCGATGGCCTCTGCGTAACATAAACCAAGATTAAAGAGGCAAATAGGTGCTGGGCCGAGCGGCGTAGCATTCTGGAGTTCCAGCGAGTACTTAATCCAATGAAATGCTAACTTGCATCTATCCTCACCAGTCTCGGGGCTTAAACCATACAGATAGTACTGGCCAAGGGTATGCACTGTGAGATCGTAGTCAGTATCCCCTGGGCTACCTTCCTTAACAGCTCGTTCAGTCCAATAAAAACCGCTCCTGAGGTCCTCTTCTTTGCGCTGAAAAGCAATTTTTTTCAGATACAAATTCCCAAGCAAGCCCATGGCTCTTATATGCCCTTGTTCAGCAGCCTTCAATGTATGGAGAAAACCACGTGCTTTCATTACTTCATTTTTTCCCAATGAATTATCATCAGAAAGCAGCGCCCCCATTTCAAAATTAGTTTGTGCCGGGAGGGCAGAAGGATCCATTTCTTCGCTGGCATGACAGAAATCACCAGCGAACAAATAAAATGCAGACAGAACTGCAATGAAGAACTGTTTATAAGAAAACATAATTTAACCCGAATTATAAGCCAAAGTTATTGCGCACACGGTCTAAAATGTCTGTAATTGACCAAATTGTCAATTGTAAATTCAGTATAATCCTTATTTCCTTAAATATAACATGTCTTCTTTGGGTTTTGTGTGGGGGCAGCATCTGATGTCTCTGAGCTGTTATCCGTAATTTATACGGATGCGCGATTGACGAAATTCAGCTAATCATTAGGCAATATAGGTCTTAGCCACAGGCCTTCGGTCCGTTTCTACTATTTTCGATGTGAAAATAATTGTTTGAGGAGAAGAATTTGAAGAAGCACATAATACTATCAACCCTATCTCTTTATGCCCTGTCGACTCATGGGAGTTTTGCATCTAGCGAAGAGCAGGTTGTTGCTAAAATTGATAGGAAGAACTTTCAACGAACGCTAGCTCTTAAAACAGATGAGGGTGAAGCGTTGCACCCAGTGCCTGGCTATGTCCAAGATAGTAATGAGAAGTTACTAGCGGATGCGGAAAAACTTCCGAAGTTTATATCAGCCGAAATCAGATACAATATGAACGTCTCCCCTGATGTGACAGCTATAGAAATGGATGGTCGTTACGAGTTAGACCAAGATATGGTTCAGGCGATCGTCACATATTACCCGGGCCTTACTTCTCTAGAATATGCCCATATTGTCAAGGTCAATTCTTTAAGTCCTTTAGCCAAACTAGCTCAATTACAAAAACTAGTTATACGAGGCGAGCATGATGCACCTCTGGAAGATTTGGGAAAGATTCTTTCACTGACCGACCTCACGTTATCACAGATGGAGTCCGTAAAAGTACCACCCTCCATTGCCAATCTTGCGTCCCTCGCAAGTCTTGAATTGTCAGACGTGGGCCTCAGAACTGTACCTCCATTTCTAGAGGGTTTAAGGCTAAATCGTTTGGTGTTGAGCAAAAACAAAAACCTGAATTTTTCCGGAGCACCCAAACTGCCCACGGTCGAGATTCTTGAGGTACGTAGCATGAATCTTCGTTCATTTTCTTTTGTCAGAAAATTCGTGCCGAATGTACAAACGCTTGATATCAGTAACAATGCCCACCACGGGGTGGGATACGCAGGTCTTCCTATTGAGGCCAAAGACTTTGCTAAATTGCGTTCTCTCACGGCATTGTATACATCAGGCAATAAACATGACGGCAGCCAACTTCAGATACTAGCTGAGGCTCTGCCAAACTTGAGAGAATTAAAAATAGCCGGAAATTGCGGGGTAAAAACAAAGTTTGATCCAATGGTTCTAGGTGATTTTGAGCAACTTGAAGTGTTAGATGTTAGTCACTGTGATCTAACGGACATCAGCTTCCTGAATCGCATGGATCAGCTTAAGGTATTGAGCTTGTCTTGTAATGGGATACGTGGGAAGAAGCTTAGTTTATTAAACATGCCACAAATGGATCATCTGACTTCTCTTGATGTTTCTGTGTTGGAGATAGAGAATCTTAATGATATCCCTCTGAAATACTTCCCTAAGTTACAGCATTTAGACATCTCAGAGAACTATGCTTCAGATCAACATGGTGAAAATGAGAGACCCATTAAACTGGATGAAAATTCCTTTTCACGCGTAGCAAAGACCCTGACGTCTCTTGATCTATCTCTTAAATCAATCTCAGCTAAGCAATTTGAAACACTAAGGGTGTTGATTCACCTAAATGAACTTACGCTAAAACAGTCAACCTTCGATAAGCTAGGCTGGCCGCAGGCTTTGCATAAACTGCCACTGAAGAAAATGATACTTTTAGGTGCAGGTAGTTTCAAAAGGAGCCTTGTGGGCGAAGAGTTGCAAAAGTTGCTTAAGGGCTAGGGTGGGTTTAACAGAAATGCAGCAGGCCTATTAAAGCGGGACCGGGCTTTTGCTAGCCCTGTTGCTTTTTGTGAATAACTAACAGCCATCCGTCTCAACTATTTTCTGAGTGAAAATAATCATTTGAGGAGAAAAATTTGAAGAAGCACATAATACTATCAACGCTATCCCTTTTTGCCTTGTGGACTCATGGGAGTTTTGCATCTAGTGAAGATGCGCAAGTGGTTGCTAAAATTGATATGAAGAACTTTCAACGAACGCTGGCTCTTAAAACCGATGAAGGTGAAACTTTGCAGCCAGTGCCGGCCTTGAAGGCGGATAGCAATGCGGTATTAGTAGGTCAGGCGATGATGGATCCTAAAATCCTATCGGCCGAAATCAGATATAATATGAAAGTCTCCCCTGAAGTGACAGCTGTAGAAATGGCTGGTCGTTGGGAGTTTAATCAGGACACGCTTCAGGCGATTGTCACATATTTCCCGCATCTAACATCTCTTGAATATGGCCGCTTTGTCAAGGTCAGCTGTTTAAGTCCGTTAGCTAATATAGCCAAGTTGCAAAAATTAGTCTTGCTAGGCAAGCATGATGCGCCTTTGGAAGATTTGGGAAAGATTCTGTCGCTGACCGATCTCAAATTATCGGAGATGGATTTGGTTGAAGTGCCACCCTCCATTGCCAACCTTACATCGCTAACAAGTCTTGAACTATCAGATGTGGGGCTCAGAACTGTACCGGCATTTCTTGGGGGTCTAAGATTAAAGCGCTTGGTGTTGAGCAAAAACAATACCCTCAATTTCTACGGGGCACCAACGCTGCCGACGGTCGACATTCTTGAGGTAAGAAACATGAATCTTCGTTCATTCTCTTTTATAGAAAAATTCGTGCCGAATGTACAAATCCTTGATATCAGCTCCAATGCCGATAGTGGTGTGGGTTACGCAGGCCTTCCCATCGATGCTCGTGACTTTGCCAATTTGCGTTCTCTAACGTCACTGGATACATCGCACAACAAGCATGACGGAAGCCAACTTCAGATACTTGCTCAGGCCTTGCCTAATTTAATTGAACTAAAATTGTGCGGCAACGTGGGTGCAAAAACTGATTTTGATCCGGACGTTCTAATGGACTTTCGCCAACTGAGGAAATTAGATGTCAGTTTTTGTGATATAACTGACATCAGCTTCATAAATTGCATGAAGCTTGAAGTGTTGAACTTGGCCTGCAATGGAACCAGCGAGAAGAAATTAAGTTTAAGAAAAGTACCGCGTAAGGGCCTTATTTCCCTAAACGCTGCAGTATTGGGGATCGAAAGTCTCCGGGACCTTTCTTTGCATAACTTCCCTAAGCTACAACATCTAGATATTTCCGGGAACGTTGGTGAGGATGGTCGTATCATTGAATTGGACGACTATTATTTTAAACATGTTGCAGATACATTAACATCCCTTGAGATGCGTTTTGATTCAATACCAGTTAAAAAACTCGAGACGTTAAGTGTGTTGGTTAACCTGAAAGCTCTCACCCTCACACAGGCAACCATCGATCGCAACGGCTGGCCGCGGGCTTTGAATAACCTTCCGATTGAGAAATTGATACTTATAGGTAAAGGTGGAGACAGAAAAATACTTACTGGCGAGGAATTACAAAAGTTTCTTAAGGGGTAGGGGCGAGCCTATTAGAAATACATCAAGTCCATAAATGCTGGGCTGGGTATTTCCCTAGCCCGGCATTTATGGGTGAGCATTTGAGTATCTTTTTCATAAGCTGATAGTATCATGATCTTGCATATGATAGTATCACGTGATACTATCATCTTATGACCAAACAACCACCCTTTCAGATCACTCCCTTGATTTTAAGGCTTTCCCAGGACATTATGCTTTGTCTAGGACGGCTGACCGGTCAAAGGGTTCAAACAGTGCCGCTAAAGCTCAGGCGCCTCAATAACATTCGCACAATTCATGCCTCCCTCTCGATTGAAGGTAATACTCTTGGAGTCGAGCAGGTTACCCAGCTTATGGACGGCAAACGTATACTAGGGCCAATCAAGGATATTCAAGAGGTAACCAATGCCATTGACGTCTATAGCCGTCTTAGCCTGATCGATCCGCTTTCTGAAAAGCACATGATGTCTACCCATGGCGACCTCATGGCAGGCCTGGTGAATGATGCTGGCTCCTGGCGATCAGGCGAGGTGGGTATCTGGCAAAGCAAAACTCTAAAGCATATGGCGCCACCTGCAAGGCGCGTGCCCGAACTAATGGCCAACTTGTTTGACTTTCTGCATTCAAACGTTGAACTTACATGGCTCATAAAAGCCTGCATCTTTCATTACGAATTCGAGTTCATACACCCCTTCAGTGACGGCAATGGCCGGATGGGCAGGCTGTGGCAGCAACTCTTACTCATGAGGCAGGATCCGATTTTCGAATTTATGCCTGTAGAAGTGATGATAAAGGAGGAGCAGGATGCCTATTATAAGGTTCTGGGAGACTGTGACGCGCAGGGTGAATCCACATTATTTATAGCCTTTGCGTTACAGCAAATTCTGAAGACCTTAGAACAGTTCATTTTGACAAACCCGGTACGACCTGATGATGTGGTATCTAGGCTCGAGTACGCATCGTCAAGGTTCTCACAAGAATGGTTTTCTCGAATTCAGTACCTGGAGCTGTTTCAAGGTCTCTCAACAGCCACAGCCAGCCGCGATCTCGCCCACGGTGTGGAGCATGGAATTATGGAAAGAACGGGCAAGCGGAACCAGGTGAAGTATAGGTTCCTTGCGATTGAATAATGAATATCCTGCTCTTATGCAAATCGAGTGGGTAATCAGCATGCTAAGCTGAACATAAGAGAGAGAGTAATTAGCAAAACGAACTTTCCCTGCTCCCGTCATCCTGAACAGACGACCGCGAAGCGGGCGGTAGTGAAGGATCCAGTTAAACATGTGTCGCGTAGCGACTCTGCTTATAAATATACCAAAAAAAATACAGATGAAACAACCAGCTGTCTACATGACGTCAATCTGCATGAATGGAGCCATTTACAGCAGAGTCGCTTCGCGACACATGTTTAACTGGATCCTTCACTACCGCCCGCTTCGCGGTCGTCCGTTCAGGATGACGGACGTAGCGGGGGTGGCTGTCTTCCTTGCATCAGCGGAGTGTTCGTACCCATGGCTTGGTGGATGTCTTCCTTGCATCAGCGGGGTGTTCGGACCCATGGTTTGGTGGATGTCTTCCTTGCATCAGCGGGGTGTTCGGACCCATGGTTTGGTGGCTGTCTTCCTTGCATCAGCGGAGTGTTCGTACCCATGGCTTGGTGGATGTCTTCCTTGCATCAGCGGGGTGTTCGGACCCATGGTTTGGTGGCTGTCTTCCTTGCATCAGCGGAGTGTTCGGACCCATGGTTTGGTGGCTGACTTCCTTGCATCAGCGGGGTGTTCGGACCCATGGTTTGGTGGCTGTCTTCCTTGCATCTGCGGAGTGTTCGGACCCATGGTTTGGTGGCTGTCTTCCTTGCATCAGCGGAGTGTTAGGACCCATGGTTTGGGGCGTCTTCCTTGCATCAGCGGGGTGTTCGGACCTATGGTTTGGTGGCTGTCTTCCTTGCATCTGCGGGGTGTTCGGATCCATGGTTTGGTGGCTGTCTTCCTTGCATAAGAGGCGTATCCGGACCACCTAGCAAGGCTGGCCCGTCTCCTGCTGCTAGATCTGCTTCTTCGCCGGCTGTAGCCTTTCGATGGTATCCAGCTTGGACCGTTCAATGGCGGCTGTTCGTCGTAGGGCTTCTTTTTCTTCTTCTATGATGGAATTCTCGATGGCCGTCTCGACTTCCTTGATGTACTGCTCGATATCTGCTTCCATCAGGTCCTCGACGGAGATCGCATCGTCGGCCATGGTGAGACAGCTGGTTTCGGTGATATTGGCAAAGCCGCCACCGACGAACAGTCGGTGGGCGACGTGGCCATTCGTGTAGACATCGATAATGCCCTTGGTCAAAGTGATGATTGTCGGGGCATGGCCGGCCAGAATACCAATCAAGCCAGACGTAGCTGGTAGCACCACCATGGTGGCCTGGCCTTGGAACAAGATCCGCTCAGGGGACACCAGCTGAAAATCAAATGCATTACCGTGAGATGTCATGGGTTAAGCTGCCTCTTTTTCCATATCATGAGCCTTTTGGAGTGCTTCTTCCAGCTTGCCAACCATATAGAATGCGGATTCCGGTATGTTGTCGCACTCGCCATTGACGATAGCTTTAAAGCCGGCGATAGTGTCCTTGAGGGGCACAAAAACGCCCGCCTTGCCTGTAAAGATTTCCGCTACATGGAATGGTTGGGACAGGAACCGCTGGATTTTCCGCGCGCGGGCAACCGTTAACTTGTCCTCTTCACTCAATTCGTCGATACCCAAGATGGCGATAATGTCCTGCAAGGATTTATAGGTCTGCAAGACGCGCTGTACTTCACGGGCGACTTGATAGTGTTCATCACCAACGACATCCGGTGCCAAAATACGAGAGGTGGAGTCCAGCGGGTCAACCGCAGGGTAAATACCCAACTCAGCGATCTGGCGGCTTAACACCGTGGTCGCATCCAAGTGCGCGAACGATGTTGCAGGCGCCGGGTCCGTCAAGTCGTCCGCAGGCACGTAAATTGCCTGCACAGATGTAATAGAGCCCTTGGTTGTGGTGGTAATACGTTCTTGTAGCGCACCCATTTCCGTGGCCAGGGTTGGCTGATAACCCACCGCTGATGGCATACGTCCGAGCAAAGCAGACACTTCCGAGCCCGCTTGGGTAAAGCGGAAGATGTTGTCGATGAACAGCAACACGTCCTGACCTTCGTGGTCGCGGAAATACTCTGCGACCGTAAGGCCGGTCAGGCCAACACGAGCACGCGCTCCGGGAGGCTCGTTCATCTGTCCATAAACGAGAGCCGCCTTGGAGTTATCACCTTCCAAGTCAATAACGCCCGATTCGATCATTTCGTTATAAAGGTCGTTACCTTCACGGGTACGCTCACCCACACCGGCAAACACGGAATAACCACCGTGCGCTTTGGCGATGTTGTTGATGAGCTCCATGATGATCACGGTCTTGCCCACGCCGGCACCACCAAAGAGGCCAATTTTACCACCGCGGGAGTAGGGCGCCAACAGGTCCACGACCTTGATACCAGTTACCAAAATCTCGGTTTCTGTAGATTGATCCTTAAAGTCAGGCGCAGCCCGGTGAATGGGTAGTCTTAGCTTGCTTTTGATCACACCACGATTATCGATGGGCTCGCCAATCACATTCATGATGCGCCCCAGCGTGCCAGGTCCCACTGGGACAGTGATAGGCTCGCCTAAGTCAAATACTTCCTGGCCGCGAACCAGACCTTCGGTTGAGTCCATAGCGATGGCGCGTATGACGTTTTCACCCAATTGCTTAGCCGTTTCAAACACCAATCTTTTATCACCATTCATGGTGTAAAGAGCGTTCAAAATATGCGGCAGTTTATCAGGAAAATGCACGTCAACGACGGCGCCAATAACCTGTGTGATCGTTCCCTTGTTCTGTTTACTCATTATTTTCTCCTCAACTCATTTTCAGGTGGGACCTGGAAGGTCGGTTCCTGACGTAATCTCGATTTGTTTGTTCATTTAATGCATCACCAAGAGGGTGACAGTAGCGCACACCAAAAAGATGAGGGGGTGGCGAAACGCCCCCAGTTTGTCATCCCCGCGAAGGCGGGGATCCAGCGTAATTGTGTCGCGAAGCGACCCTATATTGTCTATACAGAGCTTCTTCGAAGCACTTTTTGTGCTGGATCCCCGCCTTCGCGGGGATGACAAACCCGGGCGATGCTTACCATGCTAACAGCCCATAAGTCGTTAGCCCTTAATCTCAACCTACAGCACACCCGCACCTGATATAATCTCAATCAGTTCCTTCGTCACAATAGCCTGTCTTGTCCGGTTATACAGCAAACCTAAATGCTCAATCATATCATCCGCATTTCGCGTCGCAGAATCCATGGCCGTCATGCGCGCACCATGTTCGCTCGCCGCATTCTCTAAAAGCGCCCGATAGATCTGCACAGACAGATTCTGAGGCAACAATTGGGTCAGGACACTTTGCTCCGAGGGATCATATTCATATATGGCTTGCAAGCCTTTGCTTCCAACCAGTTCTAGCTTAACGTCTTCAGTCAGCAGAGGCGAATAGGGCACCAGTTGGTGTTCGGTAATCTTTTGAGAGATAACCGAGACGAACCGATTATAAACCATAGTGCACACATCAAACTCGCCCTTTTCAAAGCGATCGATGACCAAATGTGCGATGCGCACCGCCTGCCAGAACTTTGGTTTATCAAAGGCTGAGAAGGTTTCAATAATAGCATCCCGATGGGGGCTAGCGCGCAAGATATCACGGCCGCGGCGTCCTACACAAATCACGTCATAGCTATAATCGCGCACCTTGAATTCATTCAGGCGCTTGATCACAGAACGAGTCAGGTTCGAGTTAAAGCCACCACATAACCCTCGATCGGACGTCATCATGATCACCAACTGGCGATCTCTGCGACCTGTCCCCACCAATAGTTTTGGTGGAGATTCGAAGGTGTGGCTCTTTTCCACCAATGACGTAATCATGTCACTCATATGGTCAGCGTATACCTTGGATTGCTCCACCTGGTCTTGCGCTTTCCGCATTTTGGCAGCCGCAATCATCTTCATAGCCGACGTAATTTTCTTCGTCGAGATGACACTGGCTTTCCGGATTCGAAGTCCTTTTAAACTGGGCATTAGCTCACAAACACCGTCATGAATTGATCCATAAACTTCTTCAAGGCCTTTTCGTTTTCTTCCGTGAGTTTTTTCTTCTCACGAATGTCCTTGATTATATCGGGCTGTTCCCGGCGAAGGGTGCGCAGCAACTCAGACTCAAAGCGGCGAATGTCTGCTACCTTGATGCGGTCCAGATAACCGCGCACGCCTGAGAAGATCGAGATGACTTGCTCCTCGATCGAATAGGGAGTGTGTTGAGGCTGCTTAAGCAACTCAGTCAAACGCTCACCCCGCGCCAGCAATTGTTGCGTGGCTTTATCCAGATCCGAGGCAAACTGAGAAAACGCTTCCATCTCACGGAACTGAGCCAGCTCTAATTTTACTGATCCAGCCACTTGTTTCATGGCTTTCACCTGCGCAGCGGAGCCCACACGACTTACGGACAGACCCACGTTAATAGCGGGACGTACGCCCTTATAAAACAGATCGCTCTCCAAGAAGATCTGTCCATCGGTAATGGAAATCACGTTGGTGGGAATATAGGCTGACACGTCACCGGCTTGGGTTTCAATGATCGGCAAAGCCGTTAATGATCCGCCACCTTCCGCGTCGCTCATCTTGGCCGCACGTTCCAGTAAGCGCGAGTGCAGATAAAACACGTCACCAGGATACGCTTCACGCCCTGGCGGACGGCGCAGCAACAAGGACATTTGGCGATAAGCCACAGCTTGTTTCGACAAGTCATCATAGATGATCAAGGCGTGCATACCGTTATCCCGGAAATACTCGCCCATGCTGCAACCGGAGTAGGGCGCCAAAAACTGTAGCGGAGCCGGATCTGATGCGGTCGCCGCCACGACGATGGTGTATTCTAAAGCACCATGATCTTCCAGGGTCTTCACAATCTGCGCGACCGTAGAACGCTTCTGCCCAATAGCCACATAGATGCAGAATAACTTGTCCTTCTCATCACCGGATTGGTTGGTATCTTTCTGATTGAGAATCGCATCGATCGCAACTGTCGTCTTACCCGTTTGACGGTCGCCGATAATGAGCTCTCGTTGTCCGCGTCCAATAGGAACCAGCGAGTCGATCGCCTTGATGCCCGTCTGCATCGGCTCGGTTACGGACTGTCTCTCAATAATACCGGGAGCTTTTACCTCCACTTGCATCTGCTTTACATTCTTAAGAGGGCCTTTACCATCGATGGGATTGCCCAGTGCGTCAACAACACGACCCAGCAGGCCTTTACCCACAGGGACTTCCACGATGTGGCCCGTCCTCTTGACCGTATCGCCTTCATTAATGTCACGGTCATCACCAAAGATAACGATACCGACGTTATCGTCTTCCAGGTTGAGCGCCATGCCTTTGGTTCCATCCTCGAAGGTGACCATTTCACCGGCTTGTATGTTATCAAGTCCATATACGCGGGCGATACCGTCACCCACTTCCAGCACTTGTCCAACTTCTTCCAACTTGGTGGTCGCATCAAAATCAATGATGTGACGATGTAAAATCGATGAGATTTCAGCAGCCTTTAAAGTCATTAACCCAGCCTCTCTAATTCATGTTTAAGCGCGTTTAGCTTGCTTTTCAAGGAAAAGTCCAGCTTGTAAGACCCATAATTAACAATGATTCCACCAATGATATCCTCATCGATGTTAACGTTTAGAAGAATTTTCTTGCCCGTTTTGGCGCTTAATGCAGCCTCCATCGCGCTCAATTGTTTCTTGTTCAGCGCCGTACGAGCGGTTACATCCACCCGTAGCTGATTATTCTTATTGCGAACCAGTTCTTCAAAATGCGTAATGATTTCCACCAATATATTGGCGCGCCGCTTTTGAGCAAGCAGTCTCAGAAAATTATGTGTGATGGGTTGTAATTTCAGTTTTTTTGCAATGTCCGTTAGAAGACCATCCACCTGATCGCGGGGAATAGTAGGGTTAGCCAAGGCCTCTCTGAGCTGGTCTGAGCTAGTCAATAAGTCCCACAAGCTTTTAAGATCAGTCTCTACCTGATCTAAACGCCGCTCGGACTCGGCCGCCTCGAAAAACGAAGCGCTATAACGCATGGCTACTCGCGATACACGTGTCACGGGTTCTGTCCCCATTATTATTCTTCAAATTACAGCATTATTTAGCACGCTCTCAACCCATTAGCAATAGCTAGAGTTCCAAAAACTTCAAAAAAATTATGATGGTGGCTAGCGAAGTCCATAACTTGTGATCTGGAAATTATTGTAAGTGCCCAGGTAGTTACGGGTAACTCTCCAGATAGTGCGCCAGATGCTAGGAAGATCGAGCACCGGAGCGGAGCGTATTCTTATACGTGAGCACCGGAGCACAGATCTGACGACGCAGATGGCGTGCTAGCTGGGGAGTTACAATATATTTTGACAACCACATTCTTTCCGTACTAAATAGTAAAACATGTTCACCCAGAGGTTCCTCATCATTGTCTTTTGGTTCGCATGTATCTTGCCATGCGGGGCATCGGTGTTGCCTTTTGACGATATCAACCAGCCGCGAGAACTATTGAAAGTGGGCCCCTCTTATATCCAGAATACACAGAAGGGTAGTCCTCAACTTGAATCCTTGCTGGAAGGCTTTGAAGAAAATACAGAACCTGAAGCCCAGAAAATTTGTCTCCATTCAGTTGTCCAAACGCCAGGCTACGTGGTAGTTCAATTCACGGAAAAAACATCTATCCTAAATATCTCGAAAGATTGTCTCGGGCTTATTTTTGCGAAACTTTCGGTCAAAGGCATCAGGGCCGCACGATTGGTTTGTCGGGCCTGGAATGACGTTCTGTCAACGAAGACATTCTCTGATAACAATCCCCAATTGAAAATGCCTTATAATAAAGTTAAAACAACGATTGATCGTTGGAAGGAAAATCCCGACTGTACATACATCATAACATGCCTTCCACGGGACAATATGCTGTATGAGGACTCAGAAGTTGAGCATCTTGACCACAAGAGTTTGTTCAGGAACGCATTGCGGTGGCCCCATGGTAATTATCGACGTCTGGCCTATCAGGCATTATATGAGGGGCGCCTGTTGAAAAATTCCCTCTATCTGAGCCTCGCTTATAGTTACACTGTGGAGTTAGACATAGACAAAGCTGAATCCTATCTGGCCGACTATGAGCAAGCACTGCTGGGATCGTATGCAGACTTCGATCCATCTGTTCCACCCTTAAGTGTAAAAGACTTAAATGATTTGCGGCAACAAGAAATGAACAGGCCTAAGGCTGGTGCCGATCAGCTGCACGAACTAGAAGTATTGGAAATGGGCCGGGAAGCTAAAGACCAGATCATTCGCCTGGTAAGAGAGCATTGCAATTGGCGTACAGTTTCCTGGGGATACACACTATTTGCGGCTCTGTTCTACGCTTGTTTTCAAGATGTCTTATAAGCGATTGACAAGAGCCGATTAAGTATCTATAAAGTATAGGAAACTTGTATTGATAGTAATGAATCTATGGTGTTGATATGTACGGTAAAATTTTAAGTTATACGAACCTTGGCGTTCTGTCCTTTGTGGCTTTTTTAGGAACATCCCACGCATCCGATGATGCTGCCCAGGAGAGAGCCGCACGCATGATGCGCCAGGCTGCTTCCAAGGCCTCTACGGAGAGGGACGAGAGCGTCGCTCGGGCTTTGGCTAGGCCTGATCTTGTGCATCTTGCGAACAGTAGAGCAAATACGATGCCTCTGGCTCAATTTGCGCAAACCGATCCCGAATTAAATAATGTGCCAATTCCCCAGAACATATTTACAGTCGCGCCAGCGCCTAAGATGAGCCATGTGTCTGCCATAGGTGAGGTTCTTCTTTCTAGATATCGCGGCACAGCTACATACCTGGGAGATCATATCGCTATTACCGCATCCCATGTGATCAGCAGCTTCTTTACCAGCAAATCACCAAAGGCGAGTGGGCCTCACTATATTGACTTAAGAGGCAAGTATGCCTATTGGCGCTTTGATCCTAAGAGACATAAAGATGGTCACAAAGATGGTAATGAAAGAACGATTCGTATCGTTGGTTTAGTGGCAGAATCAATTTACGTGAATACGGTCAATCATAATTCCAGTAAGATAAGTCCGCATGAACAAAAATATGACATTTCATTTCTTATTCTAGATCCCACTCAAACGGCTGGTCTGCCTGAGATGCAGTTGATTGACAAGGCCACGGGATTTGAAAAAACCTGTGCCATGATGGGCTACGCTAAGCTTAAAAACGGTGGTAAAGGCCGGCATAAGGTGGCCGTAGAGCTTAGTATTGTCAGGCCTAAAGAGGAATGGGACTGTTTAACTCTTCTTAGTGATTCGCGTAAAGCAGGTGAATTTAAACCACAGGCCGAGGCGTTATTGGATACGGTTCTGCCGGAAAATGAGCTTGTTTCCAATATCATCCGCAGTGGAGACAGTGGCGGCTCATTGATAGCCTTGACCAAAGACGGACGTAAAGTTCAGATTGGCGTAAATAGTGTATCTACAAGTCCCGGCCCTGGCGGTTTTTCCGGCTGTGCCTCGCTAATGACAGGAAGCCACCAAACGGGCTGGAAACTCAGTCCAAAAGTGAAAGCCCAATGGGATTACGCAAAGGCCATGCAGCAACAGCATCACAAGAAGTAGCTAATACCACGAATCATGAATTCTGCCCCCCACAGCCGTCATCCTGAACGGACGACCGCGCAGCGGGAGGTAGTGAAGGATCCAGTCAAACATGTGTGAGCGCAGCGAACTCCTCATAAATTCTGTTGCCGATAAAGACAGTTTCGAATTTGCTTCGCTAACACCATTGCTTAGGATGACGGCCAAGGGGGTTTGAAGTAAGGATTCAAGGCCCTACGCCCTAGGCCTCTACAATCAACCGTGATTTTGTGGTAGCCTCTCGTAAGATCTTCAACAGACCGGGTAGCTCTAGACCTATGCATCCCTGAGTCGGCCCAAATTCGGGGCTGGCCAGATGGATAAATATAGCGCTACCCTTTTCAGCCACAGGCGGCGCGTCATTCTGGCCGACTACAATAATCAAATCATACATAGACTTATCCAGCCATAAATCCTCGTGAGATCCCGTAAATGGCTTCTGAATGTAAGTGTTATAAAAAGCCGAAGACGGATCATCGCACCAGCCGCATGTAGGCGTAATCTCAGCCAAGGGCAGGGCAGTCTCGGGTTTGCTCAGCCTGTCAGCCCGATAGAATGCCCGCCGAAAAGGAAATGCACCCAAGGGTGTCTTGCCATCGCCTTCCCATTTATCATCAGTAAAGCCAAGCCTACCATGGGTGCAAGTAAACGCGTCAGCGCCCCAGTGGGCTGTGGTGTGCTTAATGATCAGATCCATGAAGGTAGTTTAGTTCATTGCGAGGTAAATTGCACAAGTTTTTAGACCCAGAGCCACCTCATTAAAATATGACCGTGAGGCCGGATGCCGGGTTGCACACGTGTGTTATAACTTCATTGCTATTTCTAGCTCATAACCAATCGAAAAGTTTAAGGTTGCCTTGTATTTAGACCTTCAAAGAGTCTACTGCTCGAGATAAACACGGCCCTATGTCTAGAGCCTATCTACCTTAAAAAATGATGCTGAAATTAATTAATTGCCCAAAACAATAATCGAACATAAGGTCTCTTTCGCCTTCAAGTTCCAATTTAGACCCGCTCATACGCCAGAGCTCCTTCATATTGAAAGGACCTTGCTGATCGGGAGTGATAATACAATGATCAATAAGGACCTTTTCGTCATTACCCCAACGCCAAAGAACGACGATATCTGAGATTGTCCCCTTGGTATCTGCCGGCAATAGGTGCCGTGCTTTATGGAAGGGGGCAGCATAGGTCACAGCCCGCCCTTTATTTGCTCCGCGAACCTCAAGAAAACGAGATTCACTTAGAGTAAAAGCCGTGTGTACGTCCTCATCCTGAAAGTCCGATAGATTTGCTGCTCCATCCTGCGAATCTGAAAAATGTATTGCAAACTTGCCCTTATAATTTATTCCAGGTTCTTTATTAAGGTACAAGGTACTCCGAGAAACCATACGCTCCATATATACTCTTATGCAGTCCTCCGGGCCCATGTAGGATTTTATGCAGTCTTCCATGTAACGATCGTTTTTCTTTGTGATGTAAGGAGCGTCTGATGCCTCTAAAGGAGGGGCTTCAGCCAATTGACTCAGGCTAACAAGTAGTGAGAGAAACCCTAAGGGGGAGGAATAGTCCTGTCCCCTAGAAAAACTTTCCAACAAGTCTGAAGCTTGATTTAGGCGAATGGGAGTCACTGGGGTACTATAACGTATGGAACGATACCAATGTTTACAGACACGCTCTAAAACCCGAGGATCAACGCCGAGTTTGCTCCATCTTATAAAGACCTTCTTCATTAAATCTTCGGGCAAACCGTCTTGGAATGGTATGCCTGTTTTCACGACTGTAAATGCTGTGCGTTGAGGCACTTTGTCATGGTCTGAATTATTTGGCCATGTCCCGTGAGCATTAAATGGAACGACACAAAGAACAAAGATAGCTATTCCGATTTTCTTGGTAATATCTAGCATTTTTAGGCTTCCATAAACATAATTCTGGGCATTCATAACGAAATTTAAGAAGGGTGTAGGGCATTTACTGCCTTCTGTCAAGGTATCGATTAAATGGATCGAGTCCCGTGAGGCTGTCCAACAATTATTTTAGTTTTCAGACATTTACCCCCTTTTCAAGTGCAGTAACCTGGGTTATCATTTTTGCATGATACACATGCAAATAATGCATGTGAGGGGTTTAACAATAATAAGGGAGTTTCAAAATGTCACCACACATCCGTTCGTTTGCTTCTTTTTCCGTCTTTTTTCTCAGCACAGCACTGGCTTTCTGGCCTGTAGCTCTGCTCGTCGTCTCGTTGTTAACGATCCTTCCTGCGATGCTCTATTGGGACAGCGACATTCTTCTTAATCTGGAAATGCTGATTGCAGGGGTTCATCTGCCCGAGAAAGATTGGATGCTGATCTTTATGGTGCCAAGCTTTATCCTCGGTCTGCCGCTGATTCTCAGCCATTACGGTGGCGAGCTCATGGACTCGCAGGTAGAGATATACCACCGTCTGACCGAATATGCCACGACGCCATATGGCCTATTGGGCTGGGCGCTGACCATTACCCTGCTGGGTTTTCTCTTCTATTGGGCCCTGTGGTGTGTCCGTCACGTGCTGACTTTAAGTGACACTTCTGCAACAAACTATCTCGCTTTACTGACAATGATGCTGGGTGGCGCTGTTTTGTGCATTTAGGATTTGCGTTCAGCAAAAGGGCTGCTATAATTTGTGCGTAAAATGTAACCGCCAAGGCAGTTACGGGTAACTCTTCAGATAGTGCGTTAGCTACGCGCGAAAGCCGAGCACCGGAGCGGAGCGTACTTTTGGGTACGTGAGCACCGGAGCGCAGGTTTTCGCACGTAGATGGCGCACTAGCTGGGGAGTTACCGTAAAATTAAGAATCTTTTAACGGATGGCGACGGTTAAGTTGCCACCAACAGGGGTATTCAATACGTGCTGCAAGCCCTTTCTTTTTATATCTTCTCGGCGGTTACGCTGGGGTCCGCTTTGATGGTCATCACGGCGCGTAACCCCGTGCATTCCGTACTCTTCCTAATCTTGGCGTTTTTCAGCTCGGCAGGTTTGTTCGTGTTGCTGGGTGCTGAGTTTCTCGCCATGCTGCTGGTGGTCGTCTATGTGGGCGCTGTGGCTGTCCTGTTCCTATTCGTAGTAATGATGCTGGACATTCCCGTGCCTGAGCTCAAGGCTTGGTTTATACCCAAAATGCGCGATTTTAGTGTGAGCTTCGGTGTATTCTTAAGCTACGTGATCATCTTCTTGGCGGCTTCCTATTTGATGCTGGTAGCCTTAAGTTTCTTGCTGAATTGGGGGTTGGGTCTGATGGCTATCAACGCCATCGAATTAACCCGAGGCCCCTTGGAAGCCATGGCCGCTTTGCGTGATCCATTCACCCTCGATAAATTACACAGCTGGTCCGAATATCTTTCATCCTGTTTGATTATCTTGATCGCCCTGATGACGGGACGGCATTTGGCCACGACCGTTATGAGGCGGACCTTCTGGAAGATTGGCCACGATTTAGTGATCCAGACACCTGTGGGCCTCATTGTAACACTGGTGTTGCTGGTAGAGTTTATTGTCGTGATGCAGATCTGGGGAGCCATTGACCGCGACCAAGTACAAGGCCTGCTTCAGATCAATGCGGAGATACTTCTGCCTAATTCTTACGCCCTAGGACAGGTTCTTTATACGGACTTCATGTACATCTTCCAAATCTCCGGTCTGATTTTGCTGGTAGCCATGATTGGCGCCATCGTTTTGACCCATCGCACCAGGCCTGATAGCAAGCGACAGGATATCCCGAGCCAGAACAACCGCCGTAAGGAGGATGTCATTAAAGTGGTAAAGGTGAACGCCAAGGAGGGAGTAACCAGATGGACTTGACCGTAGGTCTTAATCATTATCTTTTCCTGGCGGGTGGTTTATTCTCCATTGGCCTGACCGGTATCGTTGTGGCGCGTAAGAATGTCATCACCATGCTCATGTCTGTAGAGCTCATGTTGTTGGCCGTGAACATTAACTTCATCGCGTTTTCATCCTTCTTGTCCGATTTAGTGGGCCAGGTATTCGTGATGTTTATCCTGACCGTTGCGGCCGCAGAAGCAGCCATTGGCCTTGCCATTCTCATGATTTATTTCCGTCAGCGCGGCACCATTGAGGTGGCTGACATCAACTCGATGAAGGGGTAGGGGACCATGATAATCGAGGCCGTATTTTCGCCCCTGGTGGGATTTTTGCTAGCAGGCACTGTGGGACAGCGCTTGGGCAAACAAGCCAGCCAGTTTATCACATGCAGCCTGATGTTCTTCTCAACCCTTTTGGCCTGCAACATTGCCTACAATGTAATAGCCCTCGGTCATGAGGAAGCTGTTACGCTGCTGCCCTGGATTGAAGTGGGTGACTTCGTGGTCAATTGGTCCTTAAAGGCCGACGTCCTGAGCTCAGTAATGATGGTGGTTGTGACGGTCGTATCCTTATGTGTCCACATCTATTCTATCGGCTATATGGAACATGATGAGTCGGTACCTCGCTTTATGGCCTATTTGAGCCTTTTCACTTTCATGATGCTGATGCTCGTCACGGCCGATAACCTGCTACAGCTGTTTTTCGGCTGGGAGGGCGTAGGGCTCACCTCTTATCTGCTCATCGGCTATTGGTACAGTAAAGACTCAGCCAATGCCGCAGCCATTAAAGCATTTCTCATGAACCGTGTGGGCGACTTTGGCCTGGTCTTGGGCTTTGGTCTGATCTGGGTGACCTTCGAAACCTTAGATATTTCAGCCATTCTCGGTGAGTCTAAAAATCTGACGGGCAATCATTTTTCCTTACTAGGCTGGTCTGTTCCAACCCTCGAGCTCATTTGTATCCTCATGTTCGTAGGCGCCATGGGCAAATCGGCCCAGCTGGGTCTGCACACATGGCTTCCTGACGCCATGGAAGGCCCAACACCTGTCTCCGCCTTGATCCATGCGGCTACCATGGTGACAGCAGGCGTTTTCCTTATGGTACGCATGTCACCGCTACTCGAGTTTGCACCTGTGGCCCGAGAGGTCATCACCTTTATCGGTGCATCGACGGCGTTTTTCGCGGGAACCATCGCGATGACACAATTCGACATCAAAAGGGTCATCGCCTATTCCACCTGCAGCCAGCTAGGCTTCATGTTTTTCGCCATTGGTGTGTCCGCATACTCTGCGGCTATATTCCACTTGGTAACGCACGCCTTCTTTAAAGCCTTGTTGTTCTTGGGCTCCGGCAGTGTCATTCATGCCCTCTCCGATGAACAGGACATGCGCAACATGGGTGGCATTTGGAAGTACATCCCCCAGACCTACGCCATGATGTGGATCGGCAGTCTAGCATTAGCGGGTATACCCTTCTTTGCAGGCTATTATTCAAAGGATCTCATACTTGAGGCCACATGGCTTTCTGGAACATGGACAGGAAAGTATGCCCTCATCATGGGCTTGATTGCGGTATTTTTGACCGCGTTTTATTCTTGGCGTTTGCTGATGATGACCTTCCATGGGGCGCCTCGCGCTAATGAACAAGTGATGGGCCACATCCATGAGGCACCTCTCTCCATGATGCTGCCGCTGTTTATCCTAAGCATTGGTTCGATCTTCGGTGGCTACATACCAGATCTCTATGGCTGGTTCTCCTGGAACGCGACCCAGTTCTGGCATAGCATCATTGCCACGCCTTTGTCCTACGAGGCCATAGAAACGGTACCTCACTCCTTAGCATGGTCGGCCACAACCCTGGCGGTCTCAGGAATCCTGTTAGGCACCCTGTTCTACACAGCGCTACCAGCAATCCCCAACATGCTATCCCGCGTCTTCAGGCCCCCGTATCTATTCTTCTACAACAAGTGGTATTTTGACGAACTCTACAATTATTTGTTCGTTCGTAGTAGCTTCAGCTTCGGCAAGTTCCTATGGAAAAAGGGCGATGGCGCCGTCATCGATGGCTACGGCCCCGATGGTGTTTCCGGTTGGAGCTATCGCGTCGCCAACAAAGCGAGCCAGCTACAATCAGGATACATTTATAGCTATTCCCTGGCCATGGCTGCGGGCTTAATATTGTTGAGTGTTTGGTCGTTGAGAGGAATATTCCAAATTATCGTGGCGAAAGGATAAGAACTACATGGCTGGGCTGCCTCTATTATCGGTTACTATTTTCCTGCCCCTTGTTGGCTGTCTCTTTGTCTTGATGGTAAGAGGTGAGGGCCAGACGTCCCAAACCAACGCTAAGACGGTGGCGCTGATGACGTCCTTGGCAACCCTTGCTTTGGCTTGCCTGTTATATGCAGGTTTTGACCCCTTATCTTCGGAATTTCAATATGTAGATGAATACTACTGGCTAGCTGATCTGCACATTTCCTATAAGGTCGGTATCGATGGCCTGTCCCTGTTATTCATCTTGTTGTCGGCTCTGCTAGTCCCCATCTCGATTCTAGCCAGTTGGAACTCGATCCAGTACCGTATCAAAGAATACATGATCATGTTCTTGCTATTGGAAACCATGCTGATCGGCATGTTCTCAGCCCTCGATTTCGTCCTTTTCTACCTATTCTTCGAAGGCGTCCTTATTCCCATGTTCCTGATCATCGGAATCTGGGGTGGCGAGCGTCGGGTCTATGCGGCTTACAAGTTCTTCCTGTATACCTTACTGGGATCCGTCTTAATGCTGGTGGCGATCCTGACCATCTACTTCCAAACGGGTACCACAGATATTCCCACGGCCCTGGATTTTGAGTTTCCCCAAGATCTACAGAAATGGCTGTGGCTTGCATTCTTTGCGTCCTTTGCGGTCAAGATTCCCATGTGGCCCTTCCATACTTGGTTACCCGATGCCCACGTGGAAGCGCCCACAGCTGGTTCGGTCATTTTGGCCGGTGTTCTTCTGAAGATGGGTGGCTACGGTTTTATCCGCTTCTCCCTACCCATGTTTCCGGACGCCTGTCAGTATTTTGCACTGTTTATCTACGTTCTCAGCATCATTGCCATTGTATACACCTCCCTGGTGGCCCTGGTTCAAGAGGATATGAAAAAGCTAATTGCCTATTCTTCCGTGGCACACATGGGCTTTGTGACCTTGGGTACCTTCACCTTTGAAAGCATGGGACTGCAAGGCGCGATCTTCCAGATGTTCAGCCATGGCCTGATCTCAGCGGCACTCTTCCTGTGCGTGGGTGTCATCTACGATCGAGAGCATACACGCCTGATTTCCCGTTTTGGCGGACTTGTACATCGTATGCCCGTATACGCAGTGTTCTTCATGATTTTCACCCTTGGCTCCGTGGCCTTACCGGGAACCAGCGGGTTCGTTGGCGAGATCCTTGTCCTCATCTCCTCCTTTAAAGTGGCCTGGTATCTGGCATTCGGTGCAGGATTGGGCATGATCTTGGGCGCGGCTTATATGCTTTGGCTCTACCGTCGAGTCGTATTTGGGCCTATCATCAATGACTCTATCCGCACGATAAAAGATCTTAACTGGACCGAAAAGATCGTCTTCGCGCCGCTACTGGCGGGTGTAATCTTCTTTGGTATTTACCCTAAACCGGTTCTGAGTCTAACGGAAACCGCCACAGCGAACATACTAAAGGCCTACAATAAATCCGAAGAGATTGAGGAAGCCCTTGTCACCGAAGAAATCGAGCAGAGCAGCACATGGTTAAATTAATCTACTCCATATGGTCCGTCATCCCCCAGATCATCATTGCGCTTACGGCGCTGATGTTATTGATAACAGGTCTCTTTCAGGGCAAGAAAAACTCCTCCCTGATTACCTACACGGGTGTCTTGTCCTTGCTCGTGGCCGCACTGGCAACAGTTTCCAAGCCCGCCAATATTGACCGCTTTGGCTCGTCTGATTTTCTAGCCCAGAATATGTTTACGGACACCATGCAGGTTTTTGTCCTGCTGATCACAGCTGTGGTCATGCTAGCGACCCATCGTCAGCTCGAAAAGGACGAGATGAACCGGTTTGAATATCCGGTGCTGATGATGCTCTCCGTTTTGGGTATGCTGTTCATGATGGCCGCCGACGATTTTATTATGTTCTTTGTGGGCCTAGAGCTGCAGAGCTTGGCCATCTATGTGCTTGTTGCCCTGCGTCGCAATCGCGCGATGGTTAGTGAAGCGGCTGTTAAGTACTTCATCCTGGGCGTACTGGCAACGGCGTTTATCTTGTACGGTATCAGCCTAATCTATGGTTTTACTGGCTCGACCGCTTTCTTCGTAATTCGCGATCGCCTTGCGGGCGGCATGCTAGCCCCCATCATCCTGGCTATGGTCTTCATCCTTGCGGGTGTTGCCTTTAAGATCTCGCTCGCCCCATTCCACATGTGGGCACCTGATGTGTACGAGGGCTCGCCCACGGTTGTGACCCTGTTCATCGCATCGGCCCCCAAGGTCGCGGCCATCGTGTTCTTTATCCGTTTGCTTTATGGACCCCTAGAAAGTTATGAAGAAATCTGGCAGCCCATACTGCAAATGCTCTCGGTTTTATCCATGGTGGTAGGCGTGTTTGGAGCACTCTTCCAAACCAACATCAAACGCTTGTTAGCCTACAGCACGATCGCCAACGTAGGTTACATGATGGTTGGTGTGGCCAGCGTCAGCATCGAGGGCATCCAGAGTGTTCTCCTCTACCTGGTCCTCTACATGATCATGACCATCGGCACCTTCTCATTCTTGCTGAACTTGCGCCGCAATGGCGACATGGTCAATACCATTGACGACCTCAAAGGACTTTCTCAAGTATCCCCTAAGATGGCGTTAGCCATGGCCGTCCTGATGTTCTCGCTGGCCGGCATCCCGCCCCTGGCCGGATTCTTTGCTAAACTGATGGTCTTCATCGCCGCCATTAACGCGGGCCTTTACACCCTGGTAGTGATAGCCTTACTGACCACAGTCGTAGGCGCGGCATACTATTTGAAAATCATCAAGACCATGTATTTTGACGAACCCGTAGCAACGGCAACGGAGAGACCCTACGACCTAAACGTCAGCCGCGAGACCGGCTTTATCATAACCGCAGCCGCTGGCATAAACGTATTCTTCTTCCTAGCCCCGGGCCCCGTAATGGCTAAAGCATGGGAAGTAGCGACTGTGCTGTTTGAGCGATAGTTTATAAGTAACCCCCTTACTAGTGGTGCAAGGGGTAGCATTATCCTCCCGCTTGCCTCCCCTGCGAAAGCAGGGGTCCAGCGCAAAATGCGTGAGCGTAGTGAACTCTATACTGAGCTGCTACGCAGCACATATTAAGGGCTGGCCCCCTGCTTTCGCAGGGGAGGCAGCTGGTAGCTTTTGCGGCACTTGAGATACAAGTGCGGAGACTTGACATTCCTAGGAGGCCACTAATGACCATTTACGTAGACCACCCAAAGACTGCCGAAGAGATAGACAAGCCCTGTAAGGGCATTCAACGCATCCTTGAAGCCCGCATCAGCGACCTGGGCACATTCACCGTTCGGCGGGTCTTGCCATCTCAGCATCAACACATGGTTGGCCCCTGGATCTTTTTTGATCACTTCGGCCCCATAGATTTTCCACCCTATGAGGGCATGGACATCAGACCTCACCCCCACATAAACATGGCGACGGTCACTTATCTATTCGAGGGGGAGTTGACCCATAGAGACAGCACAGGCGCCACCCAAGTCATTAAACCAGGCGCGGTCAACGTTATGTTCGCCGGCAAAGGCATTGTTCATTCTGAGCGCACACCAGACCATCTGAAGGCCACCGGATACACGGCCCACGGCCTCCAACTCTGGCTGGCTATGCCCGAAGAAATCGAGCAAGACGAGCCAGACTTTTTTCATTTTACCGCTGAGGAAGTTCGACCTTTCACGACCGGCGCCGTAACCGGTCGACTCATGATGGGTGAGGCCTACGGTGTGCGATCAGCTGTAAAGACCTTTTCTCCCACCCTTTATTTCGAGGCAAGCCTACCCAAGGGCGCTGACCTGACCCTACCAACCCACGTGTCTGAGATTGGCTTATATGTGATCAACGGCCGTCTCCAAGACGGCGAGACGCTGATTGATCCAGGCATGATGGCTGTATCCACCAATCATGATGGCATTAAAGTGGTTGCCTTGGAAGACACCCACATAATCGTGATCGGAGGTGAGCCTTTGGGTCATCGCTATATATGGTGGAACTTCGTATCCTCAAGTGCCGACCGAATAAAACAAGCCGCCTACGACTGGGATGCCCGACTGTTCCCCGAAATCCCGACAGACCACGACGAGAGAATACCGCTGCCTGAAAAGAAACCGTGAGGGTAACTACCCAGATAGTTACGCCCCCGTGGCTCTTATTTAATCAGTAGCTCCCTGTCTAATTCACTTTGCAATATGCATGGCCTTCTTCTCGTGGTCGATGAAAGTGTGTCTAAGTACTTCATGATCTTATCTGCACATTTCTGAGGTATGACTCCTCTGCTCACATAACCAGAAAGAGTACCCGTAGAGAGTACCATTGGTTCATTTGCCAAACGAATCATCAGGAGACTATGGCTGTCGTTTCTAAGGAGAGTTAGAAGTGGGCCAAGCTGCAAGTAGCCTACAGAAAAAGAAAAATCTTCCGGAGTTTGTCTTATCCTGGCGGCCAGGTAACGTTCAACATGGAAAAAATCAGAGCAGTTATGCAGGACGGCCCGTTTTCTATCAAGTTCTTCTTTGGTTGGGCTATATAACTGCTGCATTTGGCAATCAGGGTTATTCTTCAGGTTTTCCAATGATGTATATTGTTGGTCTAGCTCTTGAACATCATTTGCAAACTGATATACACTCTTTGCTTTTCTGCGCATGTTATCTATACCGGCAAGTTTAAATCCATATGCCCTCTTGTATGCGACTCTGGAAAGGTCTGGTTTAGGACTGAGAAAGGTTCTCAGTCCTTCTTCTGTATCGATTACTCCACCGTTATCAATAAGTGACAGTGCCGTGTTGACCATTTCTTCAGGTGCGTCGACAAGATGTGTCGTTATATTGTAAAAATTGAGTAATTTGTTCAAGCGTAGCTCTTGGTATAACATGCTACATGAATCTTGTATCGTACCGACGATAAAACCTATTTTCTTGCCTTGAGACCGTGATTGTTTTATATGGGAAACCACCACAGGGGCTATGCGGCTGTCGAAATCCTTAACAATTCTCATATGTTCGGCTAGTGTATGATTTTTTCTACACATCGTCATTACAGAGAGGCTTTCGTGTACAGCTGGTATCATCGTGTTTAATGCATCACGCCAATCCTGGATTCTCTCTTCCTCAGCTATAGGCAACTGGCCGGGCTCAACAAAGGCCCCACAATTAGAGACTTGCGTCATCACCTCGGGCTTTTCTCTAGGCTTTTCAGCAGGTTTTTCTTTAGCTTTAGGGATAGCTTTTTCTCTCACACCTTCAGACGTATTACCTTTCGACGTGTCATTCCTATTGCACGGCAGGCTATCTGGCAGGATTGTCTCCCCCGAGTTGACTTCAGTTGTATGAACAGCTGTTCGTGTGCCAACGTTTGACGTGTTGCCTTTTGACGTGTGATTTCGAGTTGCCGTCAGAGCATGGGTGGAGCTAAGGCTCGAAAAATGTATAATGAGCGGGGTCCAAAAGGCTATTTCTGCAAGGGTCATAGAAAGCTGCGCTTGCGTCACAAATGCCCCTTGCTTCATTCTCTCTCGATACCCTGGAAGCTGTGCAAATTCGTTAAGCTCCACGGCTCTCTCTTGCTTCTTAGAAGCACGCACCTTCGCTTTGCTAGACTTACGACTTTGGCTGGCTTTACGATTGTCACTAGCCGTTGAGGCAGGAATAAAAGATGCCGCAATGGCAAATGACAACAACAAGTTAAATATTCTTTTCATCATGATCTCCAATTCAATACACTATATCCAGATGTCCAGATAGAGAAAATCTGTTGCTGTATAGCATATGATTATGAAGTCTGTGAAGAAAAAATAGTTCTTATGCAAAACGGGCGGGTTGTTGAATATAAGCTTCGGTCCCCGTCGTCCGTTCAGGATGACGGGGGCGAGAATATTCGCTTTGCTAATTATCCTCACCTATGCCCAACCTAGAATACTGATTATTCACCCATTTTGCAGATGAGCCGAAAAGTCTTAGCCGCTAGTCATCAATAAGTAGCAGGGCGAGCGAAAATCCATCAGCCTAAAGTCCCATCAGAAACGGATCTTAGCGATTACGCATATATAATTCCGATTAAGTAATCTTTTTTGCTCTTTTGTAATCTTTTTTCTTGACATATAGTCAAATACCCCCTATATTAAGATCAGTGGCAGGAGAGTATACTCCTAACCCTCGGTACCGGAAATACGGATACCCGCAGCCTGGAGGCCCACATCGTCCAGGCATATGTGGGATAAGTAGCGATGTGGTGAAGTTAGAATATCTACCCCGCAAGGGGTAGGTTCCAGCTGGTTTATGTAAAGCTCGGCGAAGCGCTTAGACGCAACCTGCTTAGTGAAAAGAATGCCCAACAAACCCCGGTGAGGGATCGAAAGGTAAAACTGGAGATCCCCGCCGGGACTTGTTAAAGCAGATGAAAGGATAGGTTAGAAAGAGTAAATTTAAGAGAGTAAAAGATAGACAATTGGTAACATCAGATTCAGGCACCAATAGCCTGAAGGTGAAGGTACGTGGCTAGTGCATAATTCGCGTCGAACCCACGAAACCATATAGATGGCACCCAATCACATACAACTTCAAAAGACTCCCAACGCATGTATGTGGTGGCAATAAGTCATTTCAGCAGTAATTCAGCATGTTCAGACCGCATCACGTTACACACAACCCCCAATCTACCAGGAGGCACCTCTCCATGGGCAGCTTTTGAGTATTTAGAAGCAAAAATGGTGAAGGCCCATAAGAACCTTCACCATTTTTTCTTCTAAATACTCAAAAAACCTATAAGGCAAAAAAATCGCTGAAATAGATTTCCAAAACCCACCCCCAGCCCGTCATTGCGAGCACCGCAGCTCCATGGCAACCCAGTGCGGTAGTCCGGGACAGAGTCAAGCACGGAACCTGAATTGCCTCAGGCTGGATACGTTCTCTCTTAGAACGAAGACCCAGGCTCCTTCAGAAACTCAATCTCCTCCGCCGTACTATCCCTACCCAGGATGACATTCCGATGAGGAAACCGTCCAAAATGTGCGATAATATCACGGTGCGCTCGGGCATATTCCAGGCCAGGATTATCGCCGAACTTACCAAACAGCTCGATACCCCGATCTTGGTCCTCCAGGCTTTCCGAGTGCATGAAAGGCACATACAAAAACTTGCACTTAAAATCAGTCATCCCTTTATCAAAGCCTAGTTTGATAGCATTTTTAGCAACATCAAGACCGCGCGCATCTGTGGCAAAGGCCTTCGGAGTGCCGCGAAACATATTGCGAGGGAACTGATCCAAAAGAATGACCAACGTGAGACTACCCTCCGCGGAATAGGTAAGCTCATCAAGCTCGCCCGCAGCCGCCTGTTCATAAGCCTGAGCAAAAGTATCCGCGATCTTTTTATCCATCTCAGGCGTACTTTGAAACCAAAAGGCTTTCGGCTGGCCATAGTCGGCCGCATCATGGGTACCGAACCAAAAGTCCAACACCTGATCAATAAGTAACGATTCAGACATTATATTCTCCTACCTACTTTGACAAAATGATAGCAACGCCCTGGCACTGCTTCCCCAAGGTTTCTCTTAGCTTTTTAAACTCTGCAGACCGAATTTCGGCGGGTGTAATCTTGCTTTTGAAGATCTCGGCTTTCTCATAAATATGGATGCCGTCCTCTGTTGCGGTCACACGCCTTTCCGCCTTGACCCACGGGGTGTCGATGCTGTAATTGAGAGCTTCCAGATTATTGGCCTTCATGCCCTTGAAGGTCATATTTCTAATCGCGGTATTGGGGATATCCACAGCCACAGCGCCTTCGTGGGCATCTGAAGTTTCCAAATAAGTTTCAACCCACTTGTTGTCCAAGTTGAAACCATAACCGTCGTTGGTGTGGAGCAGGGTATGTTCTTCTTCGATCTCATAGTCCGCCTTAAAGTCCTTGACCTTGCGGCTATTTACAATTGGAAGCGTTATTTTCTTGATCTTGGGTTCCCGCCCATCGCATAAAGCTTTTACGATCCGGTCTTCCATTGCGGATGCTGGGCTTGAGAACATTTCTCTGATAGCAAATTCAGCTCGTTCGCCTTTTAACTGTATGCTACCAACCCTTTTGACCGTATTATCCTTTCCGATGGTGATAATCTCATTGGCTTCAAATATCGCACGACGGTAGTCAATGGCCGGAATAGATTCGTATGATGGCTTAACCGGATCTAAAACTAACGCAGGGCGATTAGAAATATCGTGATAGATTCCACCTGCCATGGTCGTAACGTTGGTGGGGTCTACCCAATAGACCGTCCCTGATTTGTTAATGACTTTTACCATTACATGGTTAGCATGGTTTAACCTGGGCAGCTCCTCAGGATCCAGATGCACGCCACTACGATCCACAAACACCGCATGGGTCTCATATCCCATGTTACGCAAGATAGCAGCCAAGCACACTGAATAGTCCTTACAATCACCATAGCCCGTATCCGTAATTGTTTGTAAAGGCCTTGGTATCCAATGCCCCGCAGCTGTGTCCCAGTTCCCTAAATAATGGACAGCCTCAATTATACCTTCCGCTGCAGCATCGATCTGGTCAATTTCACTTTTTTGCGACGCAGCCTTTTTCCTGATTTCTTCCAGTTTGGGCGGAAGGGGTTGATTAATGATCTCCTCATAGAACTTACTAAAATACGCACCAATCTTTTGATAATCTTTTTCCGTAGAATAACTCAGATAGGTCCGATTGGCTGGTTCCATATAATTAGCATCAGGTTCACCCACAAGATTCCGTATGTACGGCTTAACTAGCTTCACATGAATCGTATTCTTACCTTTGGTGACTTTTAAAGAATGGGTAGGGTCACTAATTTTGGTTTCCAGAGGCAGCTCAGATTCGATCGTGATGTCTGAATGATCCCATAACCATCCGTTCCCACGGAAATCATAGCCCAAAGAGCCAGCAGCATAATGGGGCATGTCCGCATAGAACCTGTTTGTCTCATATTTCAGATGCACAACTGAGCCTACAACGACATTCTGAAAGGGCACCAGGATTTGGTAATCTTGGCGCAAAGCGCGCTCATCACTGGCCAGGGGCTTGATTTCGATTTTCTCTACGGGGACTTTATACACTTGCTCACCCACGATAGTTTCGGCTTCTAACACCTTCACTTCCTCACGAGATTTATCAAAGGCAATCATCTCGGTAGCATAGTTCTGACGGGCATCTTCATTGAGAATCTTATATAGCTGGTCAACGACAACAACGGAAGTGCCATCTTTTTTGATTTTGATTTTAGTTTCGTTCTTGATCACTTCAACGCTGGCATCATCCTTGGTGCCCCAACGGGCATGCAGATCAGTGGCTGTTAGGGAAGAAACAATACTGGCCGAGATAGCTAAGCTATATAATAGTCTCATCTTGGTACTCCTTTGATAAACACAGCCATGCTAGAATTTTGTGCCGGGTATGTCAAACTATTAACCCTGGCCTAGTTGGAATACCTGCTATGCGGATTTCGTTTGGAGAGTGATCCCTGATATAGTATGTAGGTTCTTGGAAGGAAGACCTCATGAACCTGGACCCTCGTTTAGAAGAAAGCTCAGTTTTTGTAACAGACCTAGAACTATGCCAGGTGCGCCTAAGTAGTAATGGGAAATTCCCGTGGATCTTGCTGATTCCGCGTCTTGATGACATCACGGAGATTATTGACCTCGAGGAAGCGTCGCAAATTCTTCTGCTGCAAGAAATTGCTCTCACCAGCCAAATTCTAAAAGACCTCTTTGCCCCCCATAAACTCAACGTGGCGGCTTTGGGCAACGTGGTGCCTCAGTTGCATGTCCATGTGATAGCTCGTTACACCCATGATGAGGCCTGGCCCAACCCGGTTTGGAACAGCGGCGTGTCTGAGACATATAGTGAAGAGGCTTTGGACAAACGAATTTCTCAATTGAAAGACGCATACTCTGTTTACAAACGTTAACGAGACTGCTAACTTCATCCCAAACAAAGATTTAGGGGGGTGACGAAATGAAACTAATCAGTGGCAATGGCAACCGTCCGTTAGCTGAATCCGTCGCGAAGTTCCTACACTTTCCCCTCACCAGCGCCAGTATCCGTCGTTTCAGTGATAACGAAGTAGCCGTTGAGATCCTGGAGAGCATCCGCGGCGAGGACATCTTCGTCATCCAGTCCACCTCATACCCGGCCAATGATAATCTCATGGAGTTATTGGTTGTCATTGACGCACTCAAACGAGGTTCTGCTAACACCATCTCTGCTGTCATTCCCTATTTCGGATACGCCCGTCAGGACCGCAAGACCGGCCCAAGGACGCCCATTTCGGCTAAGCTCGTAGCGAATCTGATCTCGGTAGCCGGGGCCAATAGGGTGCTTACCGTGGATCTACATGCAACCCAAATTCAAGGGTTCTTTGACATACCCGTGGATAACCTTTATGTATCGCCGGCATTTGCCAAGGACATTGAAGAGACGTTTGGTAAAAACAACGTCACCATCGTCAGTCCCGATGTGGGCGGCGTGACTCGAGCGCGGTCTGTGGCAAGACGCGTTCACAGCGACCTCGCAATTATCGATAAAAGACGCGAGCGGGCAGGGGTCTCAGAAGTAATGAACGTGATCGGCGACGTAAAAGGCCGTGTCTGTGTACTGGTGGATGACATCGTTGACTCAGGCGGCACATTAAGTAATGCAGCCAAAGCCCTGTTAGAAAACGGCGCCGAGTCCGTCTATGCCTATGTTACCCATGGGGTACTATCAGCCCGAGGCCCGGAAATTGTCGCGGCCTCCCCAATTAAAGAAATGGTGATCACCGATACCATCCAAATCACACCAGAAGTCAAGGCGGTCGAAAAGATCCGGGTTATACCTTCAGGACCCTTACTGGGCGAGGCAATACACCGGATAGGTTTGAACCAGTCTTTATCTAGTCTGTTTGATTAATTGTAAAAAAGGACTGGAAAAAAAGTTAAAAACAGTGCAAATATATCATTCATTAAGGTGGATAATTGTCTGCGGGCATGGTATAAGTCCCACTAGCAAACAATAGTAATTAAAGGATATGGAGTTTTAAATGACGAACATCAGCACTATCGAAGCGCAAGTTCGTACTCTTGTAGGTACAGGTGGCGCACGTGCTGTCCGCCGCGAGGGACGTTTGCCTGGTGTGATTTACGGTGGTGGAAAAGATCCCGTAATGATTTCTATCGATCCTCGTACCATTGCCAAAGATGCGCGTAACAGCGCTTTCTTTGCTAAGTTGTACGAACTGAATGTCGATGGCCAGAAAGAAAGAGTTCTTCCTCGTGACCTGCAACTGCATGTGGTTAAGGATCATCCTATCCACATCGACTTTTTGCGTGTTTCTAAGGGCGATCGTTTGAACGTATCTATTCCTCTTGTGTTTATCAATGAGGATAAGGCTCCTGGCATTAAGCAGGGCGGTATGTTGAACATCGTCGTGCATGAGATCGAGCTTTCATGTTCCGCCGAGAACATTCCTGAGAAGATCGAATTCGATCTAACCGGACGCGGCATGCATGAATCTGTCCACTTGAGCGATTTGAACCTACCGACAGGCGCTGTAGTAGTGCATGCAGATCGAGACAACACAGTTGCGACGATCATTGCACCATCTGCTGTACGTTCTGCGGGTGTAGAAGGTGAAGAAGAAGCTGCTGAAGGCGAAGCAAACGCGGAAGCTGAGGCGTAGGTCAGGCCTTTTACAGGTCTCTACCTTACGGCACATGGGTCTAATGGGTGGCGAAAAGCTCCCAGCTTGTCATCCCCGCGCAGGCGGGGATCCAGCGCAACATGTGCGCGAAGCGCTCAGTTTCTACTAAGCTGAACCGTTTAGCAAAGCAGAGTTAAGCTGGATCCCCGCCTGCGCGGGGATGACAAGCTGGGGCGTAATTTCTACCCTAAGATCCTTCTGGTCTTTGAAAGCTATAAGAATCACAATGTACGAATCCGGCAAGATGAGGTTAATGGGCATGCTATTAATTGTGGGCTTGGGAAATCCGGGGGCTCAGTATGCCAATAACCGGCATAATATCGGATTTAATGTGTTGGACGAGATCCAACAAACCTACAAATTCCCCGAATTCTCTTCGAAATTTCAAGGCATGGTGACCACGGGCCAGATAGGCTCCGAAAAGGTAATTCTGTTGAAACCCATGACCTATATGAACCTGTCCGGTCAATCGGTGGGTGAATGTATGCGGTTTTATAAGATCCCTGTGGAAAACATATACGTCATCCACGATGAGATCGACCTGGTTGTTGGCAAGATAAAAGTTAAACAAGGCGGAAGCCACGCTGGCCATAACGGCTTAAAGAGCCTGGATCAGCATATTGGCCCTGATTATTGGCGTGTACGCTTCGGCGTAGGTCGACCCGCCGCAAGCCACATGGTGAGTTCCTACGTTTTACAAGATTTCAACAGCAACGAAAAACCCCAAGTGGAAGACCTGGCCCACATCTTGGTCGATGAGGTACCCAAACTAACAACCGGCGATATCCAAGGCTTTATGTCTGAAATCGCGCGAAGATATCAAGGAAAATAAAGGAAAATACCATGGGATTTAATTGTGGCATCGTTGGTCTACCGAATGTCGGCAAGTCCACCTTATTTAACGCCTTAACCGCAACAGCGGCTGCAGAGGCTGCGAACTATCCGTTTTGTACCATTGAGCCCAATGTTGGCAAGGTGGGTGTGCCGGATGATCGCCTCTACAAGCTTGCAGAGGTCGCAGCATCCGCCAAGATCATTCCCACGCAACTTGGATTTGTTGACATCGCCGGGCTCGTACGTGGTGCTAGTAAGGGAGAAGGGCTAGGTAACCAATTCCTAGGCAACATCCGTGAAGTGGATGCTATTGTCCATGTACTTCGCTGTTTTGAGGATGAAGACATCACCCACGTGGAAGGCTCCGTCGACCCGATTCGCGACATCGAAACCATTGACACAGAGCTGATGCTTTCTGACTTAGAGAGCTTGTTAAAACGCAAGGATAACCTGGAAAAGAAAGCTAAGGGCAGCAAGGACCAAGAGTTGTTGCTTACACTTAAACTCGTGGATAAAGCCCTGGCCTTACTCAAAGAGGGCAAACCTGCCCGCTTGGTAGAGCTAGGTGAGGGTGAAGAAACCGCTTTTAAACAGCTACAGCTGCTGACCTCAAAGCCTGTTCTTTACGTTTGTAACGTGGAAGAAAGCGAAGCGTCCACAGGCAATGATATGACCCGCCAGGTAGAGGCATTTGCTGAAAAAGAAGGCAGTAAAGTAGCCATAATCTCTGCGGCTATAGAGGCGGAAGTATCTCAGCTGGAATCAGAAGAAGAAAAACGCGAATATCTGGAATCTCTGGGGCTTAAGGAAACAGGGCTTGCCCAGGTAATCCGCAAGGGTTATGAGCTTTTAGGCCTCATCACCTTCTTTACCATAGGCCCCAAGGAAGCGCGCGCGTGGACTTTACGCAAAAATGCCACCGCACCGGAAGCGGCAGGCGTGATCCATACGGATTTCCAACGAGGATTTATCTGTGCGGAGACTATTGCCTACGATGACTACATCACCTACAAAGGCGAACACGGCGCCAAATCCGCCGGCAAACTCCGCCAAGAGGGCAGGGACTATGTCCCTCATGATGGGGATGTATTCCACTTTAGGTTTAATGTATAGCCGAAGAGCCCTTCACGAGCTAGTAGCGGCCTTTTTCTTATTTCCTGCTAAGCTCATCACCTTGCTCTTGGCAGCAGGTTTTTTGGCCGAGGCTGGGGTTGCACTCGCAGCTTTTGCTGGGGCTGGAGTTGCTGTTCCGGCTTGTGCTTGTGCTGCTGAGTTAGCTCCCGCGATGCCGCATGCTGCAGTGGCTTTTGCTTTGATATTATCAGGAAGGTTTTCGGTCTTCTGACAAATGAGGTCCCGAGCTTTACCGGTGCCGTTTTGAGCTGCCGTAGCAAGAACATTTATTGGGTCAGCCATACCGTCATCACCAAGTACTTTTGCTGCTTCTGTATGGCATTGGGAGCTATCAAAATCCTCAAAGCCACCACATGTAGCCACAGCAAGGGCTGCCACTACTTTATCCTCACATGCTATCCCACCAAGGCTTCTGATGCTAACAATACCAGATAAGGCACTAGCTTTCCTACAGAATTTCGCTTGGAACTCGCCTTGATTTTTTATCTTCGAATGAAGGGTTGTGATGATCTTTTGTACTGCCTCATCAACACTAACCGCCGCATGCGCTGGTGTTGAGCAAGTAAGTCCTAGGACAAACAGTGCTGCGCAGCTATAGGTCATATATCTTATATTAGTCATCGTTCTTTTCCCTCGATACCTCGACTATAGTAATGATGACCGAAATTGATTAATAATTCGTTGATGACAACAAAAGACCAGCCCATATTAAAACGGGCTGGCCTATGCTGTACGAGGGGGCGTTTCCTTAAGAAACATGTACAGCTGTAATAGCGTTTTCGATAAACAAGTTCACCGTACCGCTAGTAAAGTGGTTGAAGGTCACCGCCGCATCGCCTGAAAGGCCATCGCCTACTTGCGTGCCGGCACTTACCCAAGAATTGAGTACATGAGATATATTAACCGTATCGGTTGCATCACCCCTGATATACAAGGACTGACTAGTATTCATGGCTGCTACGGATGTATCATCTAGGTTCAGTGTGCTGCCTGAATCCAGTAGCAAATCAATCTTTTCAATATTCTTTACGCTAACGCCGGCAACACCTGAGGCCTGGGTGATATCTAGAAGGTTCATGTTCTCAATTTCCAAGCTATTGAACCCGCCTCCGCCATCGAGAACGTTGTTATCGGCTGGTGTAAATAGTGCTTGGTTGTTGACTAAGAGCACATCATTGCCTGCGCCACCCAGTAATTGGTTGTTGGTGGCTGTGACCATGCTCAAGATCTCGGTTCCGCCTGCACCCGCATTGAAATCCCCATTCAGATTAATATTAAGTAACAGGGACAGTGTGTCGCTGGAGCCTAAGCTACCATCCAATATATTGTGAGACACATTCAGTTCAGTCATAATTGCTGTGGCTCCCGCTTCTGCACCGTTCTTCCCGGCTCCGCCATTGGCGGTGGAAGCATTAGCAGTCGCTTCAATGCTAAGATTATCAATACCGGTCCCGCCGGTAAGAATATTGCCTTGTGACATAAGATCGCCGCCAACAACTGCTTCGGCAGAAATACTTGTCCCGCTTGCTGCAAAATTGGCAAAGAAGTTACCATCTCCCCCCGTAGCTGTAGCATCAATGGTCATCGTTGTATCAGCAGCTCCATGCTCAGTCATATGATTGCCCTGAACCTCAGCAAATGCTCCTGTTGCGGTCCCGCCTGGAGTTATAGGAGGGCCATTATCATAGCCAGAAACACCTCCAGTGAAAGCACCTTTGCCGCCATGGGCAAGGTCTGTAATCTGCATAATATCGCTGGCTCCAGCGGCGCCATAACCATCGAAATGGTTGCCATTAATTTCTGCATCCGCCGATGTGGCCACACCCCCATTGAGGGCTTCATTAGCATAAAGACCTGCAAGTGAACTACCACCCTCAGCATCTGCATTAATACTCATGGTACCGCCGGCGGCACCATCGGATAGCATGTTCGCATCCACCAAGGTCTGGGCTGAAATTGCTTCACTACTGGCGCCATCAGCAACATCCGCGCCCGTATTGACGGTACTACCATCCCAAGGTGTTGAGCCTGCATTGCCACCTTGAGCAAAGGCTTTGATCCCTATCGTATCGGCGGATGCTGTGCTTGCTGAGGCTAACGTGTTGCCATCAATATCAACCTGGGCCGATATGGCCGTACAGCCTGCTGAAGCATAGTTGCCAAAGGTCCCGCCCGCATTACCACCAAAGGCCTTTCCCTCAATGTTGACGGACTGCCCGCCGCTGCCAGCTCCTGCATCGAGGATGTTTGAAGAAACAAGTGATTCAGCATTTATTTGCGTACCTGAAGTCGTGTTTACATTTCCTGTACCCGTACTCTCGCCACCTGTCGCATGGGCTGTAACGGCTATAGTGTCATTGCCAGCCATGCCAAGAATGGTCACTGAGGAAATCACCGCATGGGCAGTTGTAACCGTAGCGCCACCACCGGCTTCAGTGTCAGTCACGGTGTCGGATAGTTTGTCATCAAAATTACTACCTTGAAGAACATCAAAGTTGCCAAACAAAGTAATATCGCCCGCTCCACCGGTGGATTGAGCCACACCAAGTACGCCCAAATCAATGGTGACACCCGCATGTATATCAAGGAAGGAAAGTGTTGTCATTCCTGTGCCCGCAAGGATTTGATACATACCTGTGCCACTATTTACGCCGGAATATATGGTTTCAGTGCCGCTACCTGCCGTTAAGATGTAATCGCCGGCGCCCGTATCGTTGCCGCCAATGAGCACATCTGTACCTGACCCACCTGTGAGGCTGTAGGAGACACCGCTGCTTTCGCCACCTATAAGCACATTATTGCCACTAGAGCCCGCTGTGGAGAGCTCGTAGGTAGCGGTTGGTCCATCGTTATTACCACCTATCAGGAGGTTGTTACCGGCACCACCACTTATGGCATAATCTGTGCCTTGGATCACATTGCCACCGATCAGGATGTCTTCGCCAGAAGTTCCTTGAAGGGAATATGAGCCACCGCCAGGCGCATTTAGGTCGCCACCAATCATAATGGCATTGCCCGCGGCTGCAGTGACAGCTTCTAGTCCAGCTACAAGGGTAGAGATGCCATTATAGAGGACATAGCCAAAATTCGTGCCCATCAACGATGGTAGTGAATTAAAGGCTATATTGGGAATCGAAGACACAGGTGCCGTTATGCTACCGGGCAATGAGCTGCTCGTGTTGCCTACGATCAGATCCTGGCCGTCATAGGTCTTTGCGGCTGGACTTTGTGCGCTGACAAGGATGCCACCTAGGTTCGCAAACGGATCCGCGCCAGGGGCTTCCAGCTGGAACATATAGTTCATTAACGAGCCTCCGTTAAATGCGGCGTTAACCGCAGCGGCTGTGCCTGCGCCATCTAAGAACGACCGCACATCGGCAACTAACACGTCCTGATGGTATTGGGCAGTATCGTTCACGTCTAGCTGTTGATCTGGAGTGCCCCCATCAACAAGGGTACCCCCATCTCTGCCGGAGGTCCCATCGAACAGGTGCTTGCCTGTGTTTGATACGAAAAGGTTTGTTCCGCCGCCACCGCTGAAATAATACTGGTCAAAGCTATTGCCAGCCGCATTCGCGCCAGCTATGAGCACATCATTGCCCTGGGCGCCAACCATATAATAAATACCAGTGCCTGTGTTGGCTCCGCCCTCAAGAATGCTATTGCCCACGACCAGAGGTACTGGGGAATATCCCCCCTGAGCGTTGTCTGTGGCGGCAACATAATAAAAGTTACCGGCATTGTTGCCACCGATGAGTACGTTACTGCCACCCTCACCGATAACGAAATATCCATATTCGCTACCCGTACTCAGATTATTTCCGCCTAAAATGATGTCATTGCCACCGTTTCCTTGGAGAACGTAATACTGAGTATTTGCGTTGTATTCTCCGCCAACAATAAGGGCACCTTCTGGACCTGGGAGGGAAGCAATCCACTCGTCGCTAGTGGGATCCACCGCACCGTTGTAGAGTAAATAGGTGTGAGGATCGCCAAACTGGATCAAATCCACGGAGGATGTTTCATTGGCCGTAGGCGTTAGGACTGTATTAACAATGGCCGACACATTGGCAGCAATCAGGTCGGTGCCGTCTATGGCTCCGTTGTTGACGCCCTGAACCTGGATGCCACTGGTTAGGCTCAGGTTATAATTAAACAATTGGCTGTTGGCCGCAAGAACCGCTATGCCTAACTCAGCGGCGCTATCGGTGGAAACGCCTGCAATGAAGTCCCTGGCAACCGTGTTGCCATCCATATTCTTAGCGCCTCCCAGCACATCCGCGCTGTAAATGGCTGTATTTCCTTCTCCTGGGCCTGCGCCGTAAATCATATCATTACCAAGGCCCCCCGTAACAGAATCGCCCGGATTGACAACAAATACATCGTTCGTATCCGTTCCATTGATAGTCACATCAAGGGTAGTACTTACCGGCGTTGCCGTCAGGTCATCAGATTCCGTAATTCCATAGGTGAAGTGCAAGGTAAGGGTTTCACCTGCGGGGAGGAAATCAAAGGCGTTGTTTTTGATCAGATCAACGGATCCATCCGCATTGATGATCAGCTCTGCAGCCATAGGGCTTGCTTCATTGTTGAGAACGCCTGTAGGGGTAATTGAAAAGTGGGCTATTTCCCCAGCTCCAAGGGCCATAGGGGCTACGGTCACATCGCCAGCGTAAACATTGTTCAGGCCATCGAGACCTGCGCCCGCAAACGTTCTGCCTATAAAGGCCGCTTGGACCACAGCCTCGGTATCCAGGGGATCTACATTCGTATCATTGGCAAGTACATTACCCAGAAGCAAAGTGGCCGAAGTAACTGTATCGTCGGCCGAAAAGCTATCAGGATTAGCCACTGGCAAAGGATCCGTCACATCAAAGGTGATCGTATTGGTCGCAATGGGGTCGCCAGCGTTATATATATCCAGATTTTTAGCATCTATTGTAACTACATATATGCCTGCTTCTGCCGTGATCGTACCCGTAATATTGCCTTTTCCATCAATGGAAAGGCCTGCGGGGAGATGATTAGAAGGATCCACTGTAATGCTCAAGGGATCATCGCTCGTGAACAAACTTGATGCGGCGATATTAATGGAATTATTTTCCGCTTGGGTTACAGTAATGGGTGCATTCGTAGCGATTTCATTGGAAGCATCGTTTACCTGAAGACTGAATGATTCGGTTGCAGACTTCCCAGGATCGCTAGCATTGGCAGGATCTGTGTTTGTGGCTGTTACCATAACCGTATATGAACCAATTTGTGGATCATCTGGATTTCCTGTGATGACTCCTGTAGCGGGGTTGATGGTAAATCCACTTGGAAGTCCGGTTGCCGAAAAGACCAGTGCATCATCTGTCTCAATATGGCTGAAATATGTCGACACATTCAAACTATAGGGAGTGCCCTCAGTAGCTGTTTGGGGTAATATAGGCGTGGCCGTCACCACATCCACTATGTCATGTACCGTCAACTGAAACGAGTTGGTGGCCGACTTATGCGCATCAAACTGGTTGGCGGGATCCGTGTTGGTTGCGGTCAGATGAATCGTGGCTGTCCCAATTTGAGGGTCATCAGGGGTGCCGGAAATTATTCCCGTTACTGGATTATAATGCAACCAACTAGGTAGCCCTGACAGAGACAAAGTATCACCGACATCGGTGTGCGAGAATAGCTGGCTGATGTTAATACTGAATAGGGAGCCTTCGGTTGCTGATTGAGGCGCTAGGGTGAGGGGTGTGACAACTTCGGTCACATCTTTTTGGACCAACAGTGTCATGACTTCTTTAAATCCGCACTGGATGATGGTCTCTGTGTAATCGAGATAGGTGGCGCCGGCAAAGCCTTCATAAGAATGGAACGTCCAGCCTGTGCCCATGTTGATAACGTCAAAGGCACCTGCTTTTACGATCATTGTATCTATTGTATGGGTGATGCTGTTTACTTCTTTCGTGAAATCGTCGACCCCTAGAGCGTTGATATCGAGGGTGTTATGTTGGGCTAATGTGGACGTGTTCGTGAAGTTGTTCGTAAGATCCAGCTCATCAAACCCAGTCACGACAGGACCCGAGTGGCAGACACCGCCCAGCAGGTTGACGGTTTGACCTGTCCCCTTTACATCCAAAATATCCGTGCCAGTACCGCCAGCGTATAGTAAATCGTTGGAGTGAAAAACCACAGTGTCCGTACCCTTGCCTAAGGCAAGGATAATATCCCCACCACCAAGACCATCAATTGTGAGGTCTATACTAACGGCTGGGTAAACTGTGATGAGATCTGCTTTAATGGTTCCCGAAATAGTATGATTTGAAGGAACGTACGAATTAACGTACGAATTATTGTATATATTAATAATCGACATGATAACCCCCTATGTAATACTAATAATACTGCAGGTACTAACAATAAAACAGCGACAATTACTTCGTCCTATACTAAGATTATATCTGATTAGTTTATAATATGCTACTGAATTCTTAAGTATTTATTTATTCCTAATGAAGACCAGGGAGCATCTACTCTTTCTTTGGTCTCACATAAGGTATAATCGTCCCACTGGCTGTAAATAATAGCGCTGGTTTGACCGATTCATTTGTATCTCCGGGCTGCCATTGGTATTCAGAAAAATAATGCTTATTTTTAATTTCTGCATATGCTTGCTCAAGGTGTGATTCGGTATTTACGTTGAACACGAGGGGGTAATACAATCTTTCCCTTTGTTGATCGATCATTCTAAATTTTAATTTAGCGCAGGGAGCAAATACACCCATATCCTGAAGTGTCCCGATCACCTTAAGTAGGTGGAACGGAGTTGGCTTATAGTGTCCGCTGTTGTTAGCAATGACGGTTATCTTGCCATCCTCGATCGTGATTTTGCCACCGCATTCAACCGTAGTTGAGCCCAGAACGTCATCATGATGGAAGCACTGGTCAAGCATGTAGAGTTTTCCATGCTTGAACACGTAGATATACCGGCCATTGGGCGCATCTATTTTTCCGTCCTTGGAAATAACCGCCTCATGGGCGCCTAGGGCTGGGGGGAAAGCGGCTGCGTCTCGTAAGGGTACTTGTGTCGCATTTTCCTGTTGTAGCAGCCATAGCTGGAATGCTGGTGTATTTTCATCGTCTTGAATTTGGGCGAACCACTGGTCGAAATAGGGCTTCAAGGTTTGTTTCTTGCGATGAAGGGGGTCTTGGGTTACAGCATTTTGAAGATCCTCATAGTATTTTCCCCGTAGCAAACAGTAGAAGGACCCTTTTTTCCTGGGCATGCCAAAAAGATTTTCCAGTAGTAAATCCAGGGGTTTGGTCACGTGACGTTTGATCAGTTTGAGGTGTTGCGCAATAGAAAGGTAATGGACGGCTATTTTCTGCGACTCAGGGTTGCCTGTTGCGAGCTGTTTTCCTATGTATCCCGATAGCATATGCGCATGTAGATAGGATTTGTTATATTCCTCGAGCTTATGCCCAGGTTCAGACAGGGTTTTAAAGGCTCTGTGGAAGTCATCGAAATGGGACTGCTTTAGATCTGGGTGCTGCTTGAGGTCGAGTTGGTTGGACACATCCTCTCCCTCATGGCTGCGAGCAAAGGTGTGCGCCTGCCCGAAGGCCTTCCATAATTCGGCTGTGGCAAAGGGCTGCGAGATATGTTGTGACCCGGTGCTGGCTGGCTCTTCGGTTGAAGAAAGTGCGGTTTCTGCGCAGCTGGTAAATAGCAAACTTAAGGCCAAAGCTTTCGGCATGTACTTCTTCATTCCTGAGCACCCCGTATATAATGACTACACTTTAATGATAGGAATAAATGGGAATAGTGTCAATAAACAAGTAGTTAAAAAGCAAGGCAAAATAAGTATTAATAGATGGTTAACAAGTATAACTTGAATGTAGCCTAGAAGGCTATATTGCAATCAAGTATTTGAGACTAGTTTGTATTGAGCCGGCGTCGTGATTTGACTAACCGGGGGTGGATTTAGTTGGTTTTTGCACTTTCTAAGTTAATTGATAGGCGCTTTTGCGGAGCTGCGCTCCGGGTGGTCGCATAGGAACATGTACAAGCAAATAAAAATAGGGATATTTGACATCTGTTAACTATTTGTTAACTATTACGGCGGATAATAATAATATAAGTCTTTATGTCTGCGCTATGTTCATTGCTTATAACATATAAGTATTATTAAAAGTTGAGGGAGTATTAGTTATGTCGATTATCACAATCACAAAGAACAGTCAAGTGTCAGGTGGACTAATTAAGGGCACGGCTTCATCTGACCTTATCACAGTCTTTTCTTCCGTTAGCGTTAATCTCTCCATCGATGGCCTTGGCGGCGGGGATGCTATTTACGCCGGGGGTAGCGGTGTGGACTCCGTTGTCTATTATGCCAGCGATCTGCTTTATGTGGGTGGTCCTGGCACGGATATTTTGGATATTAAAGGCTCGGGTCAGACAGTTAATTTGTCGGGTAGTGCCAAACATTCTGGACCTCTCGTTACGGGGTTTGATGAGTTGGATTTGACTAACGGCGGCGCGGATGTGTCGACGGCGGCGTCTCATAATACTCTTATTATCGATGGCCAGGGCGTTGATAATTTCACGGAAAAAACCAACAGCATTACGCATACGGCGGACACCATGATTGTTAATTTGGGCGAGTATGATGTGGTCCAAAAGGGTTCAGGCTGGGTGGAGGGCGCTTCTAAAGTCATCGGCGCCATTCATTATGATGTATATACGGATGTAATCAGCGAGGGAAAATCTACTGAAACGGAGACTCTTTACGTGGAATTCCGTAATCCTATTGCTCAAACTGACACGCTCTCGACGACTATAGATAATCCATCATACTCGGTAAACCTGCTCACACAAGATCCAACTTTGTTGTTTGATCCTAATGGAGATCCATTGCACTTCTCTATGGTGAATGGCGCGGCCATTGCCACTTCGGGCGCCACTGCCTTTACGACGGCGCTTGGTTTCCATGGTACTATTACTGCCGCAGGCCTAGTGACACTCAATACCACTGGGCCTAATCTTAATGCTTATGACGCTGTGGTCGGGTCGACTTTACATGATTCGTTCACGTACCAGGTAGCTGACGGGTTTGGTGGTGTTTCTAATACGGCCACCATCACCGTAAACGAGACAGTCATCGACGAGCCATTTGCGGTTACTACTGCAAGCGGAGTCGTCCTGACTAGCACTGCTCCATCGGCCGTGGTTGCCAGTTCCACTGCACCAAATGATGCGCCGGCTGGATCGCTTCCTATTTTGGATGTTGTTGTAGCTCCTGCCGATGGCTCATTGAGCATAAATGCAATGGGTCAGGTGGTATATACAGCCAATTATAGTAATCCGGCTATAAGCGCCTTACTTGTGGGCCAAACTGCACATGATACTTTCACTTTTGAGCTACTCACGCCCGGTGAAAAGGCAGGTGGAACCGCAGAGGCCTCTCATACTGAGACGGTGACTATCGATGGCGCGGGCGTGGCTACCATACCAGTAGCATCGGCCTCAGCAATAGCTCCATTCGGTACAGTCACGGTCGGAAATCCACAGACAACGACAGAAACCATTACCAACACTGGAACTGGAATGCTGAATGTGACTAGCGTAGCGGTTCCTGCTGGTTTTAGCGATAACTTTACCGCTGTAAGCCTTGCCCATGGGCAAAGCGAGACGTTTAATGTAACTTTTGCACCAACCGCAGCTGGGCTGGATTGGGGAATTTGGTGTTTACGGACAATTCCGGCAACGTCGTAGGTGCAACTCAAATGGAAGCCTTAAGTGGAACGGGTTATATACCTGTAGCAACAGCAGCTACTGAGAATATCAACTTAGACAGTGCGGCTCAAACGTTTAACATTGCATCTTTGGTGGCGGATCCCGATAGTGATCCCCTTACATTCACAACTCCAAGCGGTGCTTCATTTGTGACCGCTCAAGGTTTTAGTGGCACCATTTCGGCTGCAGGGGCGGTCAGTATTGACACCCTTGGGGCGAACGCGGCTGAATACAATGCGGCACCTGGTTCTACTATATCAGATTCGTTTGCTTATAAGGTGACAGATCCTTATGGCAACGTTTCCAACACTGCTACCATCACAATCAATGAGAAGGTGATTGACGAGCCATTTGCGGTTACGCCTGCAAGTGGGGTCGTGTTGACGAGCGGCGCTCCTTCGGCCGTGGTTGCGACTTTCGTGGCGCCTAACGATGCGCCTGCTGGATCGCTTCCTATTTTGGATATTGTGAGCGCCCCTGCCTATGGCAGCCTGAGCGAAAATGCGTTGGGTCAGCCGGTTTATACGGCCAACTATAGCAATGCAACTATAGCTGCCTTGAATGCAGGGCAGACTGTAACAGATTCTTTCACTTTTGAACTGCTCACCCCTGGTGAAGTTGCAGGGGCAACGGCAGAGACTTCTTATCATGAGACGGTGACCATAGATGGCGCCGGCGCGCCAGTGGCATCTGCATCGGCTATCACTCCATTTGGAACGGTAACAGTCGGAAATTCAATGACAGAGACGGAAACCATTACCAATACGGGCAGCGGAATCCTGAATGTGACCAGCGTAGCGGTACCTGCTGGCTATAGCGATAACTTTACCGCTGTAAGCCTTGCCAATGGGCAAAGCGAGACGTTTAATGTAACTTTTGCACCGACCGCAGCTGGGCTTGATGTTGGGGAATTTAGTGTTTACGGACAATTCCGGCAACGTCGTAGGCGCAACTCAACTCGAAGCTTTTAAGTGGAACGGGCTTTATCCCAGTGGCAACAGCAGCTACGGAAAATATCAACTTAGATAGTGCGGCTCAAACATTTAACATTTCATCTTTGGTGGCGGATCCCGATAGTGATCCCTTACATTTACGACGCCAAGCGGCGCTTCATTTGTGACCGCTCAAGGCTTTAGTGGCACCATTTCGGCTGCAGGAGCGGTCAGTATTGACACTCTGGGGCCTTATGCGGCTGAATACAATGCGGCACCTGGCTCTACTATATCCGATTCGTTTGCTTATAAGGTGACAGATCCTTATGGCAACGTTTCCAACACGGCTACCATCACCTTAAACGAGAAGGTGATTGACGAGCCATTTGCGGTTACTCCTGCAAGCGGGGTCGTGTTGACAAGCGGTGCCCCATCGGCCGTGGCTGCGACTTTCGTGGCGCCTAACGATGCGCCTGCGGGATCACTTCCTTCTTTAGATATTGTGAGCGGTCCTGCCTTTGGCAGCCTAAGCGAAAATGCGATGGGTCAGCCGGTTTATACGGCCAACTATAGTAATGCAACTATAGCTGCCTTGAATGTGGGACAGACTCAAACAGACAGCTTTACTTTTGAACTGCTCACCCCTGGTGAAATCGCAGGGGCAACGGCAGAGACTTCTTATCATGAGACGGTGACCATAGATGGCGCCGGCGTGCCTATGGCATCGGTTATGATATCTCAGCCAAACTTTGGTTCCGTAGTAGATGGCCAATCGGAAACCATTGCGGAGACCTTCACTATAACTAATATCAGCGCCACAGGCACTCTCGACGTTACAGGCGTAAGCAGTCTGCCTGCAGGATATTCCATAAGCAATCTTGCTTCGTTTGTGCCATTGGAGCTTGCCCCTGGCCAAATGGGGACTGAGACCTTAGATGTGGTATTTAATCCTACGGCCGTTCAAAGTTATAACGGCAACATAGTCTTCACGGACAACGACGCCACAGTGGCCGATAGTTCCGTTGCCATAACCGGTGCGGGGCTGCCATCTATGCCTACCTTCCAAAATGACCTGTTAGGGTCGGCTGCTCGAATATTTATTGGTGATCCAACGGTACCTACGCCACCTTCTGATACCCCAGCAACGGTTGCTGCGGTGATTGCGGCTGCGCAGGCGGTGCCGGATGCTTTGCTTAATTATGCCTTTACGCTGAATGCTACAGACATTGTGGTGACTGACAATGTGATGGGGGCTACGGACAGTCAGAATATAACTCCCCTCCCAGGTGCAACAGGTACTGCAGTTGCATTTGAGGGGCATGATTATACTCTTTATAACGGGGCTGTTAGTGCGACTACGACTTCCGCAGGTCCTACTTTGGGGGCAGGTAATGCCATTTTGCTGGGAGGAACATATAATGACTCAACCGCCGCCGGCACGGATACATACACACTCACAGGCGGTACTTCTGGTGAAAACATTATAATCGGTGGCGCCAATAATTCATCAGCTGATAACACTTACATTCTTAAGGGGGCACTGGGGGCAAGTAATGTTCTTCTTGGGGGGAATGATACTGGCGCTGGAAATTATACAGTGAATCAGGCTGGTAATAATGGCATTGTTGCGGGAGGTCAATCTAGCTCAACCGGATCCTATATTGTTGAAACATCTGGTTTTAATAACGTTCTGGTGGGAGAAGCAAATAATAGTAGTGGTTCCTACACCCTCGATGATAATGATCTGATCAAGGATGGAAGCAATATACTTGCTGGTGGTGCCAATTCGATTGGTACCTATACTTTAACGGATTACTCCTCTGGCGGTGAAAACGATATACTGACTGGTGGGATTAACACGGGTACATACAATGTCGTTGATAATGGATTCGGCTATGGAACAGACATGCTCATTGGTGGAGCCAACTTGGCTGGTACCTACATGGTTGAGGATAGAAACCTAGGCGGCCATGAAACGGATACAATTACTGGTGGAGCCAATTCTGCTTACTACGAATTAGAAGACGCCAGCACCGGCGGTTATGAAAATGATACGCTTACTGGAGGAACCAATTCGGGTGCTTTGTACGATGTCTTGGATACTAGTACAGGTGGCCATGAAACAGACATACTCAATGGCGGAACTAATTCGGTCAATAATACTTACAGTGTTTCAGATGAGAGCACCGGCGGCTCTGAGACAGACAGACTTAATGGTGGAACTGATGCGGGTAATGGTAATTACCTTGTACAGGATGTAAGCAGCGGCGGCCATGAAGTAGACATTATCACTGGCGGGGCTAATGCGGGTAGTGGTAATTACACCCTTGAGGATCACAGCGGCGGCAAAAATGAAGTCGACACGGTAGCTGGCGGAGCTAATATGGCTGGTGGCATTTACGATGTACAGGATGATGGCAAAGGCGGTGAAGTCGACAGTCTTATTGCTGGGACTAATGCAAGTGGAAATGCGGCTGACACTTATGTGTTATCAGTGGCAACCGGCGGAGCAAGTCAAGATACATTCTCCATAGCCACAGGCCTTACAAACCCTGGCGCCCATGTGTTCAATGGTGGCAACGGTGTCAAAAACACCGCTGACTTCCAAAATGATCTGCTAGGCGCAGATGCTAGGACGTTTTTGACCGGCGGTACTGGTATACCCGCGGTGGTAGCTGATGCGCAAGCTGGTAATTTGTTAAATTATGTTCTTGGCTTGAATACATCTGGCTCATTCAGCGGTATCGATCTCAATAACACCATGTCGCCCAACGGGCAGGATGGTGATACCTTGATTGTGGCTAACCTAGCTGCGGCTGGTATTGCTAGCGTCCAGAGCGCGGACTTTTTCGGGGGACATGATTATACTCTTTATAATGGGGTTAATGGTGCGACTGCTAATACAACGTTGAATGTGGGTACAGGTAACGGCATTGTGGTGGGAGGAACTTTTGCAGCCTCAGGCTCGATGGTGATTCATTACACACTAACAGGCAATACTACTGGACAAAATGTTATAATCGGTGGTGCCGATAGTTCAACAAATACAACTAGCGAGTACGACCTTAACGGTTCAGCAGGGGGAAGTAATGTTCTTATCGGTGGGAGTAATACTGGCGCAGGGGGCTATTCTATAACTGAGTCTGGTAATGATGGCATTGCTGTGGGAGGTGTCCTATCTAGCGCTAGCTCATCCGCATACTATGATGTTAGAATCACGTCTCCTGGTAGTCATGACGTTTTAGTGGGTGGGAGTAATAATAGTATTGGTAATTACGCGTTAGATGATCTAAGCACAGGGGGGAGCAACTACCTTGTCGGGGGGAGCAATAATGGTGGCACATACAAGGTTGAACTGACCTCTAGTGATCTTGGTAATGATGTACTCGTTGGAGGTACTAACATTAGTGGCAGCTATGAACTCTCAGTGACAATTTCTACTGGTAGTGATACACTCATGGGCGGGGATAATATGAGTGGGACTTATCTTCTGATAGGTAATTCTGATGATGTGCTTATGGCAGGAGCAAATGCTGGTACCGCAGCTTCTTATGTGCTGGAAGATTTGGGTGCTGGTGATGGTAGTGATACGTTTTCAGTAGCTACCGGACTTACAAACCCCGGCGCACATGTGTTTGATGGAGCCGGTGCAAACAACACCGCTGACTTCCAAAATGATCTGTTAGGCGCAGATGCTAGGACGTTTTTGACCGGCGGTACTGGTATAACCGCGGTGGTAGCTGATGCGCAAGCTGGTAATTTGTTGGATTATGTTCTTGGTATTAATACATCTGGGTCCTATAGCGGTATCGATCTTAACAACACCATATCCCCCCACGGGCAGGATGGTGATACCTTGATTGTGGCTAACCTAGCTGCATCGGGTCTTGCTAGCATCCAGAGTGCGGACTTTGCGGGTGGTGGGATGAATTATTCCCTTTATAATGGGGTAGGGGTTAATGCTGATCCAAATATAACCACTACGGTTGCAGCCCCCACTCCTTATGGTGGAAACGCGATCATCGTCGGAGGCGAGAATGATAGTACGCTGGGGGGGGCACAGTTCTCTGGCGGCGTTCCTTTGCAGCCCGTTAATCCCTCTTACCTATTGCAGGGTAGCTCAGCGACCACTGGGGAAGATGTCATTGTTGGTGGCAATAACACTAACGCTGGACTTTACGAAGTTCTTGGTGGTGCTGGTAATAACGTGCTTTTGGGGGGTAATAACCACGGTACGGGAACTTACTATATCCTTACCCTTACAGGGGCCGGTGACACTATCATGCATGGTGCTGCTAATAGCGGAGGTGGTAACTACATCGTAGAAGATGACACGAATTCTACAGTTAGTCATACAGACATATTAATAGGTGGAAACGAATCAAGCACTTTGGTGACCGGTGATTCTTACTTTGTAGTTGATAAAGCCAATGGGAATGAAATTGACACTCTAATTGGTGGCAATTTACTAGGGGTGGCTAATTATAATGTATATGACCATGGTCTCGGCAGCGAACATGACACTTTAATTGGAGGAGATATCGGAGCTAACGGTTCGGGAGAATATCTCGTCCGCGGCGGTCAAGGTTTTGATACCATAACAGGAGGTAATGACGACTCAGGGATGGGGGGTACATATGGTATTATTGACGGCATATTTGCTAATAATTCACTGACATCAGTCGGGGGATTAATTACCGGTGGTAATCTGGATAGTAGTACAGGTACTTATTTTATTACAGAGGATAAAAATGGATGTACAGTTATCGGCGGTATGAATGAGCAGTCGGGCGGGGATTACATACTTACTAGCAATAGTAGCGGAGATACTCTGATAGGCGGCGCAGATGCTGCTGGTGGCCTTTACTCCGTAAGTGATAACGGCGGCCCCGCTGGCGGCTCCAACGATATCTTGATCGCAGGGGCTGATGCAAGCGGTAATGTTGCTGGGGATTATACTTTGAGCGGTAACAGTAATCCTGATACATTCGAGTTCAACTTGAACACTAGCTCCGTCTCATTTTCTACTGGTAACCACGAGGTTATTGGTTTTAGTACTAGTATTGATACGCTTGAGTTTACTGGTTTTCCAACGGCTACGGGCGGCGTGAATAACTCTGGTGATCTGGCCATGTTGCAGGCTGATCTTGTGAGTGCTACTGAATCAGGTGGTAACACAACCCTGACCTTCATGGGCACGGGCGCTCCGTCTCTTCAGTTGGACAATATAGCGCCAACTCTACATACGGGTACTGAAATCACAGACCTTGTTAATGCTGGAGTTCACATCATCGTCCATGCATAAGGGATAAGCTAGACAATTTATAACCTAAGCCACCAGGCCCGTCCTGGTGGCTTTCGCTTGTCCTGTTGTTTGTGGTGATCAATTATATTTCTTTACCTACATATCTGCCCCATATATTTAAGCTCTCAGGCGTGTAATTCACCGTAGCCAAACATGTTAAAGTCTGGTAATCTTGGTTGTAATTTATGCAAGGTATACGAATCGTCACAGGCGATTCTGGGGACTCAAAATGAAACTGACGATCGAAAAGAATGCTTTTCAAAAGGCTTTAAGTCACGCTCACAGCGTGGTTGAACGACGCACGGCTTTGCCGATTTTGTCACACCTGCTGTTGCAAGCGGAGGGGATGACCCTGAGGATTACCTCCACGGATCTGGAGCTGTCCATCGTTGAGACGGTGAGCGCAACCATCCAGGAGCCCGGTAAGACTACCGTGCCGGCTCACTTACTTCACGAGATTGTTCGTAAATTCCGCGACGGTTCTCAGGTTGAGATTTATCACAACAAGGACAAGCACCAGCTGGAGATTTCCTGTGGGCGCTCTGACTTCAGGCTTCCTTGCCTGCCGGCGGAGGATTTTCCTGTAATTAACAAAAGCGAACTTCCTTTTCGGTTCCGTCTTCCTGCCAAAGCTATGCGCACGCTGATTGAGCGTACGCGTATTGCCATGTCCACGGAAGAGACTCGCTACTTTTTGAACGGTATTTATCTGCACGCGACGGAAACGGAGCTGCGCGCTGTGGCGACCGATGGCCATCGTTTGGCGCGGGTGTCTTTGCCTCTGCCAGACAGTGCGAAGAATATGCCCGGCGTGATTATCTCTCGCAAGACCGTGAACGAGCTTTCCAAGCTGTTGGCTGATACGCAGGATGATGTGGAGCTGGCCTTGTCGGAGAATCAGATCAGCATTACCGTGCACAATGCGGTGCTGACTTCTCGGTTGATTGATGGTAAGTACCCTGATTATGAGGAGGCTATTCCGTCTCACAATGATCAGCTGATGCATTTCAAAGTCAAAGAATTTTCGCAAGCCGTTGACCGTGTGGCCACGATCTCCAGCGAGCGGTTCTCAGAAATCAAGATGCGCCTGGAAGGCAACAAGGTTCAATTCACAGCCGCCAACGAAGATTCAGGCCGCGCTGAGGAAGAGATCGAGGTTGATTACAACGGCCGTGCTATTGATATCGGTTTTAACTCCCGCTATCTGATGGATGTGGCTCAGCAGATTGATACGGATGAGGCTCAGATTGCGTTGTCGGATGGTAATTCGCCGATTATTATTCGTCCGATGAATGATGATAGCTCGTTGTTTGTGTTGATGCCTTTGCGGGTTTGAGGGTTTAGAATCCGGAGTTTAGAAACCAGAATCCAGAATCCAGAAACCAGAATCCAGAAATTGGAATCCAGCAAAGAGGATGGCGGAAAGCCACCAGCTGCCTCCCCTGCGAAAGCAGGGGGCCAGCGTAAGATGTGTCGCGTAGCGACTCTGCTCATAAATATACCAAACAAGGTTAGTGGGGCCATGTAATACAGAGTCGCTTCGCGACGCATGTCTGACTGGATCCTTCACTGCCGCCCGCTGCGCGGTCGTCCGTTCAGGATGACGGGTTGGGGGTGGGTTTCGTTTACCCTTCGGCCTACCTGTCATCCAGTCAAATCAGTCCGCATTTTTATTGCCGCCCAAGCACTTACCCCATCACTAACCGTCGAATAAGATCATAAGTCACATAGACCGCTAGGATCGCAATCACTGGTTTAAAAGCTGTCCTGCATGCTGTTATGCCTCTCCTGGCGACCATTGTCACGTTCGCGAGGGTGAAACTGGATGCATATCTGTTGATCAGTTCAACCTCCAGGGGATGACGATCCTCATGAGGCATGTCCGCTTTTCGATTGAACTCAAACCATACGACTGCATCTAGGGCAATACCCATATTCCTCGCATTTTCCGGGCGGTGTTGCAAAATCGCATTCCTATGTCTTTCATAAACCCTTACAGCAGTTTCATCTGGTAAATCTAGGGCGTAGCTGTAGGCCAATCTAAAAACGGATAACTCGTGGACAACTTCACTCAGGGCCAAATAGGCCTGACCTCTTAAGGAGCGATTTCGGCAGGCTAGACTTCTAAGTAAAAAGGTTAAAACTAGATGATTTCTTGATTCGCTTGCTAGTCTATCATCAGGACGTATTGCAAAGGTCCTAACGTAGTCGATTTTAAAATGAGTGATAAGAGACCTCATCACCGCGCGTTCCGTTTCTGTAGGGGGTTGGATCGGATTTACATGGCGTGTACGAACAGGGTATTGCGGCTCATCTTGCTCATTGAGTGATGCTTCTGCCGATCCTATAGTGGCAAAGCAGATGAGTAAGCATGAGATGAGTTTGTTCATTCTTGTCCTCATGGGTAATTAGACACCAAAGATTGCCCGGAGTGGTAACATCCCCCAGCTTGTCATCCCCGCGGAGGCGGGGATCTAGCGCAAAATGCGTCGCGGAGCGATACTGTACTATCTGTACAGAGCTGCTTCGCAGCGCATTATAAGGGCTGGATCCCCGCCTCCGCGGGGATGACAAGCTGGGGGCCTTGTGCCACCCTATTCACCAGTTTGGTGTGTGGTTTTACCCTTATAGTTTATTACGTATTCGTTTGTAATAGATAGGGCGATGGAAGTCCAGTTTTAATGTCACTTGCCATCATGCCTTCCCCCGTAAGCCTTTGGATTTCCTAGGCTACGATTTTATTGACATATTTTGCGAATCCATTGTAAGTATATACCCTTGAACAATGAGTAAGGTTATCCCATGAAATTATTCAATCTTAAGTATCTCTATTTGGTTTGGTTGTGTGTGACGATTTCTGCAGGTCCTGTTTTTTCTAGCCAGGTCTCAGACCAGGAGGAATCTGAGAGTCAAGCTAGTGTTACCTTTTCCGATGGTATACCAACCCCTGAAGATGACACGCTGTCCGATCAGGACTCCCAAGAGTCCGACGGGGAGGAGAATGCAAAATTAGCTGATCTTAAAGCAGATCTTAGTAAGGCTTTCGGCGATAACAACTTCGTTGTCGTAAAATTAAGCGAGGAAGAACTCCAAAGGGTAACTGTCGAACAGGATTTGCCGGAAGTCCTAGGGTATAGGAAGAATGCTGCCTTAGGTGATGTGGGGGCCCTGAACCTGCTTTGCGCTCACCTTGTGCAAAGATGGGAAAAAACCAAAAGTCGTCTTGATGCGGCAGAAATCTTTTACTGGTACAACAAAGGTGCAGAGAAGAACGATGCTCTCGCTTTGTCCGGGTTGGCTAACTGTTACTTTAATGGCGTTGGTTGTAAAGCTTCGGACCGGAAAGGCCTTTATTGGCTCCGTCAGGCTGTTGAAAATGGCGGGAGCTTAATGGATAAAATGAAGCTCGCAACCTGTTTGCTGGATGCAATCGGCTGTAAAAGCACTTATTCCAACAGGAAAAAGGCTCTTAATTTATACCGTGAGGTCGCAAGAACGGGTGAGCCACTGGGCATGGCGTATGCCGGATTTATGTTAGCCAGGGGCATGGGGTGTATTGATCAAGGGAAAGACTTGATCGAAGCCAACATGTGGTTGCGTCGGGCGAGTGATCAGGGCTCTCAGGCGTGCATGTATATGCTTGCCTCGAACCTTCTTCTGGGGCGTGGTTGCGTAAAGAGTGAGGTCACGCGCCGGGAGGCTTTTGAGTTGTATAGCACATTATTTGAAAGTGGCGACAACTCTGTACAAGGTACCCTGGGTTTTCTGATGTTAAATGGCATAGGCTGCGATGTGACGCCTGAGAACACGGTTGTAGCTCTCAATCATCTTGAAGCGTCTGTGGCCGCAGGGAATCTGGTCTCTATGTTCCATGTGGCCAACTATCTTTTGCGGGACCAGGCGCTTAACATGCCTTCTGCCGATTGTTCCCGAGCCTTCGAACTCTACAGAAAGGCGGCGGAAGGAGGAGATCCTGAGAGTACATACGCTTATGGATACTGTTTGCAGGCGGGTATCGGTTGTGCCGCCAATGCTACAAACCAGAATTATTCACACCTGTGGTATTCAAAAGCAATACTGAATAGGGTGTATATTCCGAGGGAGAACCTTGTGTATTGCTTGCTGTTTGCTATCGGTTGTGAGAACAAGCCGCTCAATAAGCAAATAGCTTTCGGGATGCTGCAGGATGCATCGACGCCTGAATCATTGTTCAAGTCTATTGGCTTAGGTTATATGTATGCAACGGGAACAGGGGTCAAGCAGGATGTGAAGAAAGCCTTTAAGGCCTTGCAGCCTTATCTTTTTGAAGAGGGTATATGCCCGTTGGTTCTTTCCATGTTTTTGGGTAGGAAGGACTATAAGGGGGCTCTTCTGTTTTATCAGACTGCGATCAACCGGGATGCCCATCTTGCGGAAGATCCTCGCCTGGATGAATACTTGAAGTTGAAGATAAGGTTGCAGCAGCAGAGGGCACAAGTTGCACCAGGCAAAGGCCCATCTCATAAACATGGTGCGAAGATACCTGTGCCGCAGGGCAAGTCCAAGAATAAACCTGCCGGGAGGGGCCAGTTCCAGAAAGCTGCTGCGCAGGGTTCACCTAGTTCAGAGCTTGACGATTTTGACCCCGACTGTATCGAGCGTGACGTTAAGGATGCCATTAAGCAGTTTCATGATCTGAGGGAACATCTACGTTTTGTTCTTTGGCTACATTGTCAGATGGTCAACCAGTTTATTGTGCTGGGCCAGGATCTATGTATTGCTGAATCGACATATTCTCGGAAGGTCAAGATACACTCCCAAGTGCTCAACAATGGCCTGAATCCATACGCTCAGCTTGAACAGATAAAAGAGGATTTTGAGGCATTCATTCATTCCTTCAGAACATCTAAGGATGACTTATCCCGCCGTACGAGCCTTAGTGACTATATGGAGAAGTTAAGCCCCATCCAGGAGGAAGTCTTCATGGCAGGGCTCAAAGCTGAGTACAGCCCCGTGCAAGGTATGCTCGAGGCATACCTGCGGGATGTGTTTGTAAAATTTATCCGTTGGTCGGATCCGTTGAAGTATCTGGGGTGAGGGTTATGGTTTTTGCCTCATGGCAGTCCTCGGGAGTGATACAACCTTGGCCTTATTTGTAGGAGCAGCAGCTGCTCCTGCTCCGCCCTGGACCTTCTTTGCAATTACATTCAAGGGACCCAAGCCGTTCTTCAGGGCATTGGCGCACGCGTCGGTGCTAGGGTCTGCGCATAGGCGATTGACGCTGCCTTTAACTAGCTGTAGCTTGCTCTTTAGGTCATCTGCATCAGCGCCACTATAGGTACTGAGTTTTTTATCCAAAGCGGAAGAAATCCGATTGAAGCGGTCATAATCAGGATTTGCGCCAGCGGCTGGAGCAGGGGCCTGGGCTGCTGCCTGTGGGGCGGCGGCGGCACCGCCAGCTGTCTTTAAAGGGGCGAGTGCTTCAGAAACCTCGTTCGCATACTGTATACACTTTGGATGGTTTGGACCCAAAGTTTCGCCGGGGTGTTGTGGCCGAACGTAGCCGGGTATTTTACACCAGTCCGCAGCATTGGATATGGCATTGTTCAAAACAGCTGCCTTAACACCCGCTTCGCTTAGCTTTGCTCTTTCGCCTGTTTTTTTCCAGTTCTGGTTCCAGGCATAGCATGCTGTGACACTGGCCATTATTTCACTCTGGTTGTTCGCATCGAGTTTTAGACACTGATCTTTACTGGGGTCAGACGCTATGGCCTGGGTTGAGGAAGCTGCCAGAAAGATGGCCAGGCTAACGAGGTTTAATTTGTTCATTGTATTCTCCATTTACGCTTTAGATCAGGGGCTTGCATGCACATAGATGTTGTTTATCTTTGCATAAAGTTTAAATGGGTAATGCTAAGAAATGGTTAATGGGGGGCGACAGACTTGTGCAGTTCCTAGATTCTGGATTCTGGATTCTGGTTTCTGGTTCTTTCTGACTCCCCCTACACTTCTGAGAGTTCGCCCCTATTTTAAAGAAGACGAATCAATAACCAAGAGAATTAAGAAGACACCACACACGGCGGCATTCAAATTTAGGGTCGCTATTGAATCAATTAAAGGCGAGCGTACGATGGCTGAATTGTGCCAAGAATATGCTGTTGCCTCGAGCCAAATCTACAAATGGCGCAACGCTTTATTGGATAATGGTTCGGATGTTTTTTCCAAAGGAACTCCCGTAAAGTTTGACCAGGAAGCTGAGGTTGAAAAGCTTCATGCGACCATTGGGAGATTGAAAGTAGAAAACGATTTTTTAGCAAAAGTGCTCGGCAAATCCCGATGAGGGAGCGTCGAGTGATCGTGAACAAAAATCACAAATCCATAAGTAAACGTCGCAGGGCCCGAATCCTAGAGGTAAACTTATCTAGCCTTTACATAAAGCCTAAGCCTGTCAGTGCAGAAAACGTGACCATTATGAATGAGATTCAGGATATCTATGCTGTGTTTCCTTTTAAGGGCTATAGAAGGATATGCAACGATCTGCAGGATCTTGGGTTTAATGTTAATCACAAACGGGTCTTTAGGCTGATGCGCATAATGAGGCTGCAAGCGGTTTTCCCGAAGAAGAACCTCAGTAAACGAAGGCAAGGAGACGCTGTGTTTCCTTATTTGTTGAAGGCGCAACCCCCTTTAAAACCCCATGATTGCTGGGGCATCGACATAACCTACGTACGCCTTTCGACGGGCTTTGTATATTTAACGGCCCTGATAGACGTTGTAAGTCGTCATATAATGGGTTGGCACCTGAGCATTGATTTGGACACTAAATCCTGTTTAAAGGCGCTTAAAATGGCCCTGGCGAGCGGTTTTAAACCAGGCATTGTGAACTCTGATCAAGGTTGCCAGTTTACAAGTCTGGAATGGGTTGCTATGTTGACCGAGGAAAAGATCCAAATCAGCATGGTCGGCAAAGGCCGATGCCTTGATAATATACACATTGAGCGGTTCTGGCGCTCAATAAAGTAGAAGAAGTGTATTTGAAAAGCTATGAAGGCGTGGCTCATGCCCGCCATGAAATTGGTAAATACATTGTCTGGTACAATACGGAAAGAAGACATCAGGGGCTTGGTTACATAACCCCATTCAATGTGATGAACGGGGCTGAAGTTCCAAAAAAACTAAGCCGCGCCCGGCCTGATGGATATGTGGATAACTTGAAGAAGTTACCCACATACCCACAGGCCCAACAACTACTACAAGCAGCTTAAATGCAGTCATTTAAGAAGAAGAAAAAAGGAAGAATCTCTCCTCAGGATTGACTGCTGAGTGTTCTATCAAACGGGGTGCACATCATTCTGGTTTCTGAATCCCACCCCCCGCAGCCGTCATCCTGAACGGACGACCGCGTAGCGGGCGGTAGAGAAGGATCCAGTTAGACATGTGTCGCGAAGCGACTCTGCTAAAACACAGGGCTTATTCACAGATAAATGGCACCACTAGGTGGTACAAATCTTCCCATAAGGGATAGTCTCTTTCTATAAGCTCACTCTTTCTGTTCCGCAGCCAGCTTTTGAGTTCTTTTTCTCTTAGAATGGCGGAAGCCATGGTCGCGTGAAGTTCGTAGTAGACGAGGAGCTTACAATTGTATCTTGATGTGAATCCTTCGTTTAAACCATTCTTGTGTTGATGGACTCGATGTAGCAATGACGACGTTAGGCCGATGTAGATGGTGCCATTCATCTTGTTTGACATCATATAGACGGCTGGTTGTTTCATTCGTTTGTTTCACATATTTATAAGCAGAGTCGCTTCGCGACACATGTTTAACTGGATCCTTCACTACCGCCCGCTGCGCGGTCGTCCGTTCAGGATGACGGCTGCGGGGGGGTGGGATTCAGAAACCAGAAACCAGAATCCAGAATCCAGAATCCAGAAAACAGAATCTAGAAACCAGAATCCAGAATCCAGAAAACAGAATCCAGAATCCAGAATCCAGAATCTGGAAAACAGAATCTGGAAGGTCTTCAATCTAGAAATTCTTCAGAATATACGGATTCTAGATTCCGGATTCTAGATTCTGGATTCTGGTTTCTGGTTTCTGGTTTCTGGATTCTGGATTCTGGATTCTGGTTTCTATCTAAGCATCCAAATTCTTCACATTCAGCGCATTCTTCTGAATGAAGTCTCTGCGTGGTTCAACCACGTCGCCCATGAGGGTTGAGAATACTTCTTCTGCGTCGTTGGTGTGCTTGATTGTTACCTGCAGCAGGGTACGGGCATCGGGGTCTAGGGTTGTTTCCCATAGTTCGTGGTCGTCCATTTCGCCTAGTCCCTTGTACCGCTGGACGGTTACGCCCTTGCGGCCTTGATCGGCTATGGCTTCTACCAGGGACATGGGGCCGAAGATATCTGTGGATTTGTCTTTGGCGGTGAATCGGCCTGTTTCTTCAAATAAAGGCATCATTTCTTCAAGGCGATGGGCCTGTTTGATGTGGTCTTTGATGGATTGTAGTTGTCCGAAGTAAACCTCGTAGAGCTCTTCCACGCCTAGTACTTTGCGGGAATAGACGATGCGGTCGTCCTCTGCTTTGACGCTCCAAGGGGTTGTGTCGGAATCATGGCCATAGGCATTCAGGCGTGTTTCGATACGGGTTGCCATGGCGGCTACATCTGCTGCATCGGGTAAACTTCCTAAGCGATGGGCGCCTGCCAGCAGGGTCTGTTCCGCGATTAGCACTGACTCTACCTTTTTAGCAAAGCTTTCAATGGTGGGCTTTAAAGATATAGCGCTTTCCGCAATCTGGCGCAGATGCTCGCCTGTGATTTGGGATCCATCGTGTAGGTGGAGTACCACGCCTTCTACGCCGGCGCCAATCAGGTGCTCGTCTAGGGCGCGCTCGTCCTTCATATACACCACCGACTGCCCGCGCTTGATACCAAACAGGGGAGGCTGGGCGATATACAAATAGCCGCGCTCGATTAATTCGCGCATCTGGCGATAAAAGAAGGTTAGGAGTAGGGTACGTATGTGGCTTCCGTCCACGTCCGCGTCGGTCATGATGATGATCTTGTGATAGCGCGCTTTGTCCGCGTTAAAGTCCTCAGGACCAATACCGGTGCCCAGGGCTGAAATCAGGGTGCCAATTTCGGCTGAGCTTAACATTTTGTCAAATCGCGCGCGCTCCACGTTCAGCAACTTACCACGCAAAGGTAGAATCGCCTGGTATAGCCTGTTACGGCCACCCTTGGCGGAGCCCCCGGCGCTGATACCCTCGACGAGGAACAGCTCAGACTTGGACGGATCCCGCTCTTGGCAGTCCGCTAGTTTGCCTGGCAGTGTGGACATTTCAAGGGCGCCTTTACGACGGGTCAGATCTCGTGCGCGACGAGCGGCCTCACGGGCGGCTGCGGCTTCGAAAATTTTGCCGACGATCTTTTTGGTATCCATTGGATGCTCTTCAAACCACTGGTCCAGCTTGTCATTCACAAGGCCTTCCACTACGGGGCGCACTTCTGAGGATACGAGTTTATCCTTGGTTTGAGACGAGAATTTTGGGTCTGGCACCTTGACTGATAGCACGCAAGTTAAGCCCTCGCGCGCGTCTTCACCGGTTACGACCAGCTTATCTTTCTTCGCTGACGCCATGGCCGTGGAATACTTATTGATCACACGGGTGAGGGCGCCACGATAGCCGGCTAGGTGGGTTCCGCCATCTCGTTGGGGGATGTTATTGGTAAAGCACAGCACGTTCTCGTGATAGCTGTCCGTCCACTGCATGGCTACTTCAACGATGATGCCATCTTTTTCGCCGGTGACAACGATGGGTGGGCTGTGCATGGCGGTCTTGCTGCGGTCGAGATATTCCACGTATGCGGTAATACCGCCTTCATAGTAGAGGTCGACGACTTCTTCGTCATGGGACCTGCCATCTACCAGTTGAATGCGTACGCCTGAGTTCAAAAACGCCAGCTCTCGCAGGCGCAGCTCTAGGCGTTTAAAATCAAAATCAACGTTGGTGAAGGTTTCTTGAGAGGGGGTAAAGGTTACTTCCGTGCCCTTCCTGCCAGGCGCAGGTCCCACTACTTTAAGCGGTTCCACAGGCACGCCGTGTTTGAATTGCATATAGTATTCTTGTTCATTACGCCAGATCCGTAAATCTAGAGTCTCGGACAGAGCGTTAACCACGGATACACCCACGCCATGCAAGCCGCCGGAAACCTTGTATGAGTTCTGGTCGAATTTACCGCCCGCGTGCAACTGGGTCATGATCACTTCCGCAGCGGATACACCTTCTTCTGAGTGGATATCCACGGGAATGCCACGGCCGTTGTCCCGCACGGTGACTGAGCCATTAGAGTTCAAACGTACATAGACTTGGTCACAGTAACCTGCTAAGGATTCGTCGATGGCGTTGTCCACGACTTCATAAACCATGTGGTGCAAGCCCGAGCCGTCATCGGTGTCGCCAATATACATGCCGGGACGTTTACGCACCGCATCAAGGCCTCGCAGGACCTTAATGGACTCTGCGCCATATTCATCAGCACTATTGCTGTTACCGTTTGGAATGTCTTTGTCTGTCATGTCTAACCCATTATCATTATGTCTTTTTGTGGTCGTCTAACTGGTATGCATAGATGGCGAGAAAGCCCCAGCTACCACCCTTGGGCCTTATGTTAAATAACCTCGTTTCTTATACCACATTTTTCCGGTAAAGAACGCCTTTTTCTACAGAAAAATGTTGGGCACGGTCGCCAAAATCTGCAAACATCTGAAAATCCGTTCCAGACATCCATGTTTGCAGCCTTAAGGCCTCGATTTCATCGAATAAATCGCGTCGGCGATGGATGTCTAAATGGGCGATGACCTCGTCTAAGAGTAGGATGGGGATGCCTTTATTAAGTTCCCTTTGCATACGGGCCGCCGCGAGAGTAATCGACAGCAGTAACGCTTTCTGCTCGCCTGTGGAGCATTGATCGGCTGGACTGGTTTCGTCATCAAAAAAGCACAGGAAATCACTGCGGTGAGGTCCCGACCGGGTCATGCCGATAAGGCCGTCCTTTTCGCGATTGTGGGCCAGTTTTTCTCGAAAGCCGCGGGCGGCATCTTCTTTATCCATGCCCTCGTTAAGCAGCTCATCCACCCAGCCCGTCATCCGCAGCTTAGCTCGCGGAAAGCGCGTGGCCCCATGGTCCAGCTGTTCTGTCAGCCGTGCAATCGTATGGTGCCGAGCCTGGGTCATGGCCATGCCTTCCAGAACCATTGTGTCTTCCAAGGCATCAAGCCATGCTTGTGTGTGATTGCCTTCTTTGAGCAAATGTAACCGTTCTCGGGTGGCGTGTTCATAACGTTTAACCCGGTTGGCATGCTCAGGATCCAGGCCAAATACCAGGCGATCCAGGAAACGCCGACGATCGGTGGGGGCGTCGGTCAGCAAGCGATCCATGTTTGGTGTTAGCCAGATTACCTGTAGGTGTGCCGCCATTTCTGACTGACTACGCACGTTCGTTTGATTGACACGAACCACCCGGCGGTCGCGGCCTTTTGCATGGGCTTCTGGATCTAAGCCAAAGCCAAGCTGGGTCTGTCCGTGAGGCGTGTCAATGTTCGCGGCTACGGCCCAGGCTTTATCGGGGGTGTGCCGATGTATGATCTCTTCACTGGTCGCATTCCTAAAACCTTTGCCAGGGGAGAGTAGGGATATTGCCTCCAACACATTGGTCTTGCCTTCGCCATTCTCACCCGTCAAAACCACCGGTCGTGCATCGCACGTAACCAGTAGTTGATCATAGGATCGAAAAGCAGACAAACTCAGCCGCGTTAAGCCATAGGCAGGGGGGAGGCTATTTTCTATCATCATGAAGTCATTTTTATCACAGGCCGGCTTGTAAAGTGAAGCTTTAAAAATGCTGATTCACCTCCCCCCTTGTGGGAGAGGTCCGAAGCGAAGCGTAGGGGTGAGGGGTGCCCACAAGCAATATTTAAACCCCTCACCCGGCCTTCGGCCGACCTCTCCCACAAGGGGGGAGGTGAATCTAAACCGCCAAATGGAGTGTTTTGAAATGGTCTCTTAAGCTATACCTAAAACTCTAAGTAAAATTAGCCTTTATTTGGTGAATAACTGGTAGTATGATTCCTTAAAAGAGATGACTATTTCAGTTGTCTATACAGTCTGTAAATAAAGTCACAGGGAGATTTAAATGAAAAAAGCATTGCTATTAAGCACCATATTAGCTTTAAGCACCGTCCAGACGTATGCCCAGGCTCCAGAAGCACAAGCCCCTGCAGCGCAGGCTCCAGGAGCTCTGAATGGGCAATGCGAAGCGGGTCCTGTCATTTCGGGCAGGATGACAATGTCTAAGGATAAATCCCGGGCATTTTTAGATGCGTTTATTTCTAATCCTGCCGCCCCTGGTGGCAGGTGCACTATTCGTTTCCGCATCGAAGGGGCCCAAAAAGATGTTCTTTTGTGGGAAACGGAGCCTTTTAATAAGGATAATGAGGATATCACAGACACAATTCAGGGTGGTTCCTTTTCTGTAAGCCCTGATAATCAATCCGCCAATCTGAGTGTGACCACCAGCACAGGTGATACATATAACTTTCCTAACATACCTGCACCAAATTAACCGATACCGAGCCCCGCACATTGCGGGGCTTTTTATCCCGCTAGCTGCGCGGAGGCGCGCTTCTAATGACCGGAGCGAACATACGCTCAGTCCTCTCGCCACTTGGTAAACTATTTCTAAAACTCTAAGTAAGATTAAGCTTTATTTGGTGACTAACTGGTAGTATGATTCTTTAAAAGAGATGGCTATTTCAGTTATCGAAATAAAGTCTGTAAACAAAGACACAGGGAGATTTAAATGAAAAAAGCATTGATATTAAGCGCTATATTTGCCTTAGGCGCACCAGAGGCAGATGCCCAGGCTCCAGCACCGGAGGCCCAGGCCCCAGCAGCTCAGGCACCGGAAGCTCAAGCACCAGCGGCGCAGGCTCCAGCAGCCCAAGCACCAGCAGCTCAGGCTCCAGCAGCCCAAGCGCCAGCAGCTCAGGCACCAACAGCGCCAGCAGCTCAAGCTCCAGCAGCCCAAGCATTAGGAGCCCCAGCCCAGAATGGAGATTGCGTAACGGGTACTGTCATTTCAGGAAGAATGACCGTTACTAAGGATCAGAAGATGGAATTCTTGGATGCATATATTTCTAATCCTAGAGGCGTGTGCACTATTCGTTTACGCCATGATCTGACGACGGATGCTGCCTTTTGGGAAACGAACCCATTTAATCCGGCGAATGAGGATGTGAAAGCAGAAATCGTGGGCGGTCAATTTGCTTTTAACCCAGATGGTACCGCGACTCTAGTAGTAAATACCAAAGATGGCGTCGCATTGACGTTTCCTAACATTCTTAAACCACAATAACCGCAAACCAAGAACCCAAACCAAGCCCCGCACATTGCGGGGCTTTTTTTAGGCCCTTATGCAAATCTAGTGGGTGTCCCATGCCTACATATTGTTTTACATCATCTAGACAGCTGATTGTTTCATTTGTATGTTTGATATATTGATAAGCAGAGTCGCTTCGCGACACATGTTTAACTGGATCCTTCTCTACCGCCCGCTTCGCGGTCGTCCGTTCAGGATGACGGCTGCTGGGTGTGCTTACTGATCCTGAAACTTTCGGTGATTATCTACCCCGATTGTAGATAATTTACTGACCTGTCCTTTTCAAACAAATAGAGCAGCGTCCGCACGGCTTTTCCTTGGTCCGTTGTGAGCTGAGGATCATCGTTTAGTATCCTTTGAGCATCCTTGTGGGCAACTCCTAACAGATCCCGATGAAAATCCCAATTCACCAGTTTAAAGTCCGGCATGCCGCTCTGCCTTAGGCCTAGCACGTCACCGCCGCCGCGCAGGCGGAAGTCTTCTTCTGCGATACGAAAGCCGTCGGTGCTTTCCCGCATGATTTTGAGTCTTGCCTTGGCGGTCTCAGTCAGCGGTTGATCATAGAGCAGGACACAAGTAGAGGCTTGATCGCCTCGGCCAATGCGGCCTCGTAGTTGGTGCAGCTGGGACAGGCCGAACCGTTCTGCGTGCTCAATGACCATAATGGTGGCATCGGGCACGTGCACACCCACCTCGATAACGGTGGTCGCCACCAGAACTCGATATCGGCCGGCGAGAAAGTCTTCCATCACCTGGTCTTTTTCCGTCCCCTTCATTTTCCCATGCACCAGGGCAACATCACCGGGAAAGAGCTTCGTCAAAACTTCGAAGCGATGGGTTGCTGCGGCTAGGTCTAGGACTTCAGACTCTTCCACCAAGGGGCACACCCAATATACTTTCTGACCCTTCTCGATAGCTCTTTTAATCCCAGTGACAACCTCGTCCAGCTTTGTCAGTGGTATCACTGTGGTCACGACCTCTTGTCGTCCGGGTGGTTTTTCATCTAGGATCGATGTGGGCAAATCTCCGTAAGCTGCCAGCATCAGAGTGCGCGGAATTGGGGTGGCCGTCATCACGAGCGTGTCCACGTTGTCCCCTTTTTGGCTCAGCTTCATGCGCTGTTCTACGCCGAAACGGTGCTGTTCATCCACGATCGCTAGTCCGAGGTTCTTGAAATGCACATCCTCTTGGATTAACGCATGGGTTCCCACAAGAATCTGGATCTCGCCTGATGCCAAGTCCTCTAGGAGCTGTTTACGAGCCTTTGTGCGACTCGTTAGTAACTCAACCCGTACCCCGATTGTTTTTCCCCATTCAGACAGGGTCGCCATGTGCTGATTGGCGAGAATCTCCGTGGGTGCTAAGAAAGCGGCTTGGTAGCCATCTTCAACGGCCTTAAGACACGCCATCATAGCTACGACGGTCTTGCCGCTGCCCACGTCGCCTTGCAGAAGTCGCACCATGCGGGTAGGGGATTCCATGTCGCCGTAGATACGCTCGAGAACTCTGTCTTGAGCTCCTGTCAGCTGGTAGGGCAGTATCTTAGTCAATGCATCTCGTAAATGGCCATCGCCACCAATCGAGCGCCCAGGCTGCTTTTGCCGGTGTTGGCGGATCAATAACAAGGCGATCTGGTTGGCCAGCAATTCATCATAGGCCAGTCGCTTGCGTGCTGCGCTGAGGGGCGAGATGCTCTCGTCGGTGGGCAGCTCATGCACTTCACGCAGGGCTTCATGCCAACGGGGCCAGGAGCTGTCACTCAGCCATTCCGGCAGCTGCGGACAGCGGGATAGGGCTTCTTTCATAATCTTGTTCAGGTACTTGTTGGTGATACCTTGGGTAAGGGGATAGACCGGTTCACGACCGACCCAATCCTTCAGGTCATCGGGCGAGCCAACATAATCGGGATGGGTGATCTGCATGCGGTATTGAAAGTCCTCTAGTCTACCACTCACCAGACGCGGAACCCCCACTGGGAGCTGTTTCGCGATGGAGTCCCCGTAGGCGTGAAAGAACACCAGGTCTATGGCCACGCCACGTTCATCCAGGCATTGGACACGATAGGGTTTGTTGCCCTTTTTAGTCGCCGGTGGCGTGTGCTGGGACGGGGTGAGAATGATCGTGATGGTCTGGCCTAAGGTGGCTTGCCCCAGAAACTGGACATGACGCCGCTCAATCATGCCCGTAGGCAGGTGAAACAACAAGTCCTTTATCCTCGGTCCCGCAAGCTTATCCAAAAGGGTAAACATGCGGGAGCCCACCCCCTTAATGGAGGTGAGAGAGGCAAACAAATCAAAGAGTATCTCCGGACGCATGGGGAGAGTGTAGCTTGGCTTGGTCCAAATTTCAAAAACTTAATTTGGTTTGCGCGTGAATGCGTCAATCATGTGTTCGGCGCCCTCCATAATGCGGAGGAAGACTTGCAGCTTCATAAAACTATCTAGGTATTTTTCTTTGATCATCTCAGCGCGCTTGGTGATTCTTTCAACAGCCTCGTCGATCTTTTTGATATTCTCCGTGAACAGTTTTTTCTGTATGGAAAAATCCCCGGAAACGGGCTCCAAAATCTTATGAAGACCGCGTGTCATACGATTACCGACACCTTGGGTGAAATTTAAGGTGGTTGAATCGGACGAACTATTGGCGATTCCTGATACGCCCACATAGGCGAATTCGAATCCTGCATAGGGATTGTCTGTGACACCCTGGATGCTGTCACCCAGAAAGATAATGTTGTCACCCCTGGCTTGAATTTGATTGGAGGGAATATTGAAAGTTTGCCCTGCATATATGCCGCCACTGATCGTGATGCTGGCTGAGAGATTACCAAAAGCATCTTTGTTGACGGTGACTGTGGTTGTTAAAGGATTGTTGTTGCTATCGCTGATGAGGCTGCTAGGCACACAGGCCGGGTGGAATGGAACCAGGAAGTTATCGTTACTGATTGTCTGTTGGTAATCGAAAAACTTCTGTACGCCTGCCGCATTACTCGTCACCGCACTATCAAGGGCATCTTCGTCGATGACTATTTTATTGGTCACCAGGTCGACATTCAGTCCTATTTGTTCTAGATATGAAAAGTCATTCGGACCAGCCCCTGCCAGTGATGTGGCCAAATTCGTCCTGATGACGTTATCGACGGTCTGTATAATATCGCTACCTAACAGTAACGCATCTTTCGGGAGAGAATGGTCCTTAAAACTCATGCGGTGTTTGTTGACCTCATCCATGACATCATTAATGGATTGAGCCCATGCTCTCACGCCCGCCTTTATGCTTGCTGTATCTTGGGAAAGGCGCACGGTCATAGTGGTGCCAGCCTCATAGTTCTTGATCACTAGTGTCAGGCCTTCAACAATGTCGTTTACGTTATTGGATGTGCGTTGCATAGAAATGCCGTTAAACGTGAACAACGCCGCCAACTCGGTCGGCGTGTTGCCGGAGGCTGCGGGCAGCTGACCAGCCGTTCCGCCGCTCGTTCCATCCACAATCGTCATTGGCGTGCCAATCACTTGTGCCTGCAGAGATAACACATAAGATGTGGAGCTGACCTGAATAACGCTGGCATTGGCCAGTGTATTTGAACTTTGTGAATTTAAGAGAGTGCAGATGTCATTTAAACACATGGTCGGCGCAATAGTTAGGGTTTGACCGTTGACTGTGTATGGTCCTGTCCAGTTCAATGGCACCGTTGGGTCGGTTACAGCTGTGGCTGAATTTGTTAGGTCATAACTAGCCACCTGGGTGATTTCAAGGGAAAACTCCTGTAGGTTCGACGTAGATGCCAAACTCAAATCAAACAAACTTGAGACTGGCGTTGCGGATGTGGAAGAAAAGTTCGCAAACATATTCGAAAACACACCGTAATTTCCCATGCCATCATCCTTGAATAACAGCGCGGATTTACCTTTGAGATCAGCCACTTTTCCTTCCAATGTGGAAAGAGCTTCGAGTTTAAGATTAATATCTTTTTTCTCGTCTTCCTTCCTATCCGCCATTACCATCTTACTTTGATAAATCTGTTCGGCGGCCTCTGCGAACACGTCTTCAGAGCCGGTGAATTTTCCGGTCTTTTGGTCCACAGTCAGTTTCATTTTGTTGACTGGGTCTAAACTGCTTATGCCATCCATTTTATTCTCTTATTTTTGTTCGTTGATGATGGTGTGGTAACGCCTGATGACCTCTGGGCCAGGGCAGGTGTCGATAACTTGTCCCATGGGATCCTTTACTTGGGCAATTAATATGCCAGCTTGATCCGTATAAATACTGACTCTTTGCAGCTCCAACTTATTGGGTGCTTGAGTTGGTCCAGGAATATTCAGATTAACTGTATCCTCTTGGATAGACTTGGGGCTGCTGACAATGTTAACTGCCGGCTGCGGTGCTATTTCGTTGATGTTCATCTATATAGCCTCCCCTAATATTTATGAACCTGTGCAAGGAAAACGGGGCAGGCGAACCTGCCCCTTAATGATTAACGAGCGAACTGTGCAAGGTCGCGTTGCAGTTCAAGCGTTTGTGATAACATTGCTTGTGACAAGCGAGTAAGAACAGTTGCTTGTGTCAGCTTTGTCATTTCACCAGCTATGTCTGCGTCGTTGTACACGCTTCGAGCAGCCACGTTGTTTTCAATCGTAGTCTTCAAGTTACTTGAAGCATACTCAAGCTGCTTCTGCGTCGCACCTAGAGATGCAACTGAGCTGTTGATTGATTGTAACGCGATGTCCAGCTGAGCACCCGCTGTAACAGCGTTTGCCTGTGAAGTAACGTTCAGACCACTCAGACCAAGTGCAGCTACAGAAGAACCTGAAACGTTAACAGTCAACGTGTCTGTCGACTTCTCAGCAACCTGGAAGTTCATCGAGACTGCGTTGTTACTTGAAGCCACGTTAAAGATCATCTGAGTTACAGCTGTACCCAGAGCAAAGCTGCTGGTCAAAGCAACGCTGACACCGTTTGAAAACTGAACAGTCTGCGCACCAGCAGTTGTCATGTTTACTGACAGAGCCTGAGCACCGTTTGTCAGAGTCATAGTTTGGCTAGCAGCGTTATAGGCCAAAGCATACTCGCCAGCAGGCGTGTTACTTGCAGCTGTGATCGTGCTAACACCACCGTTTGCAACAGTTGCTACAGATTCAATGCTTGCGCCTTGAAGACCTGCGCCAATGTTCAAAACAGACTGTAATGATGATTGGAAGGTTGCCGCATTGGTGATACCAGTGACGGCAGTTGCATCAAAGTCTAGTTGTAGCACGGCGCCGTTGCCTGATGTGCTGTTAAGAATCATTGAACCAGCGGCTGCAGCAGCTCCTGTGCCTTGGAACACCTGAGTTACAACACCACCAGGAGCGTTGTTTTGCATTGTTAGAGTAACGTTATAGTCAACTCCGTTGGCAGCAGCAGTTACAGTCGCGTTGGTGAAAGTACCGCTGATAAAGCCCGCTGAGTTTGCGATGTTGATAGGTGCAGGACCAGCTTTAAAGGTGGTAGCTACCAAAGTACCGTAACCCGCCGTAACGTTAGCAGCATTAGCTGCGGCAACAGTCACAGCACCAGCTGCACCTGTTAGCAAAGAAGAACCGTTCCAACGAACCTGGTTAGCGATGTTGTCAACCTGAGACAACATTTTCTGGAATTCGCTGTCGATCAACGCGCGCGCTGAAGCGTCCTGTGAACCATCGTTCGCCTTTGTGGTCAGACTTTTCAAAGATGTCAAAATACTCAAGATGTTCTGCTGTGCACCCACGGCTAGCTGAACCACTGACGCACCCTGGGCTGCGTTACGGTTTGCTTGGGTTAACACTTCGATGTTCGTACGTAGCTTCTCAGAAATTGCGAGCGAAGAAGCGTCGACCGAAGCTCTGATCAGACGACTACCGCCTGAAATAACCTGAGCGCTGTCACCAGCTTCACCGGATTTCTTTCCCCAAATGTTTGTGATACTGTTTGCTGTCGTATTTGTTAGACCTGTAATAGGCATGTTATAGTTCCTTTCGCTTCGTGCGTTAAAATTACGCCCCTTCATGGGACGCAATAGATACGATGCAAGACCCATGCCAAGCTGAGGTATGAGCGGTCGGTGGTGAGTTATCGGGATTTTATGGTGAGATTTGAATGAGTTTTGATGACTGTTTATTGGTCTTGCGGCAAAATTTGCCGGTTGTAGCCGGCAGATTTTGCCTAGTTCTGGTATCCCGAATTGTTAATTCTGTCCCCACGCGTACATGCTGGATCCCACGCTAACTCCGCTGCGCGGAGCTGCGTTCTGAATGACGGCAGTGGGCTAGGGAGTATGGTAACAACTCGTCCAGGTGTCTTAATCTTTCTTCACGACTTCCCGTTCCGGGGCCTTGTATGTATGCCGGATTTCCTGGTTTCGTTCCATCTTCGTTTCATGGTCGTTCTCGAAATCTTCGCGTTCTACATCGATGTTACTAAAATCTTTGGGCTGCGGACGATCAGGAACGGTGTGGAGATCCGGAAAGGGTTTTTCTATATCAACATCTCGTCCCACCACTTGGGTGCCGACAGAGCATCCAGTCAGGCAGAGCGCCAGAGTCAGGAGAGAAATTGTATACGTCATGTTATATACCTTTTTTTATTATATCCGCTGCTTCCAGCGCTGCATAGGTCAGTATACCATCTGCACCTGCTCGTTTACAGGCTGTTAATGTCTCGTATAAACAAGCATCATAATCTAGCCAGCCATTCATGGCAGCTGCTTTTAGCATAGAGTACTCGCCACTGACATGATACACAAATGTCGGCATGCCAAAGGTATCTTTCACTCCCCGTACGATGTCTAGATAAGGCATTCCGGGCTTGACGATTACCATATCGGCGCCTTCTTGGATATCCAGAGCGGTCTCTCGCATCGCTTCTTGAGCATTATGAAAATCCAGCTGGTAGGTTTTTTTATCCGCTTCTGCTAAACATTTTTTTGAACCTACCGCATCGCGGAAAGGGCCATAAAAGTTTGAAGCATACTTGGCCGCATAGGACATGATGCTTGTTTCTTGAAAGCCTGCCGCGTCAAGACGGTCTCGTATGACACCAATCCGTCCATCCATCATATCTGAGGGGGCAACTACATCCGCACCAGCCTCAGCAAGCGTAACGGTATATTCGGAAAGCACCCGATTGGTCTCATCATTTAGGACCAGCCCATCCCTGATCACGCCATCTTGGCCGTGGGCTGCATAACAGTCCAAGGCGACATCTGTTATAATGCCAATATCTGGAAAAGCTTTTTTTATTTCACGGATCGCCTGGCAGAATATGTTTTCTGGTGTGAGCATATGCTCAACGTTATCCAGGCGTTTTTCACGGGCGTGATAGGGGAACAAGCAAATTGCCGGAATATGCGCATCGTGGGCTTGGCCCACAATATCAATGATTTCCTCAACCGTATGGCGATAGACACCTGGCATAGACGGTATTTCCCGCTCACAGGTGGCATCGCGCACAAACATCGGCAAGATCAAGTCATCAACCGAGAGTCTCGTCTCAGCCACAAGCCTTCTGTTCCAATCCGCCTTGCGGTTACGGCGCATCCGGGTGGATGGATACTGTCCTTGTGTAATAAAATTTGGCCTGGCTGAGATCATTATAGCTCCGAGGTAATTTTTTTCTCGTCATCAATTCAAGTTTGTGATACCACAACCAATCAGCCGAGTAAACCGGGTGTTGTAAAATTCGTTTGACGGGGGTGATATTTTTGATAACCTACACCGTCTTTAAATTTTTAGATTAAGGAGATACACATTGCCCCATCTCGCTAAAGTACAAGATGCCGCAATTAGTCCTGTGATCGCTGCTACCGAGCCTTTTGATTTGACGACTTTCACCAATGGTGGATTGAGTAACGACCAAGTGTCGATGTATCGCCATTGGCGTGTTCGTATTCTCTTTGCCACTATTTTTGGTTATGCGGTTTTCTATCTCGTGCGCTTGAACTTTTCAGTGGTTATTCCAACGCTGCAGGCCCAATACGGCTACTCGAAAGCCGAGCTGGGCATGGTTGTGACAACCTTTGCTATTGTTTATGGGGCAGGAAAATTTCTCAATGGCTTTCTAAGCGACCGCTCGAATGCCCGTTATTTTATGACAGCGGGGTTAGTAGGGTCGGCTATCGTAAACCTGTTTGTTGGTTTTGGTGAAAGTCTTCTCTTTTTCTCTATCTGTTGGGGCATCAGTGGGTGGTTCCAGTCTATGGGATGGCCGCCCGTGGCGCGCTTATTGACTCATTGGTATGGTCCAAAAGAAATTGGCACCAAATGGGCAATCTGGAATTCCTCCCAGCCCTTGGGCGGAGCTATTACTTATGTGTTGGCTGCTTATCTGGTAGCTGATTTTGGTTGGCAATCGGCCTTCTATGTGCCTGCTGTGATCGCTTTGGTGGCTGCAGTTATATTGTTTGCGCTGCTGCGGGATACGCCCCAGTCGTTGGGTTTGCCACCTGTGGAAGTCTATAAGAATCTGGTTCATAAGGATGACGTTAAGGAAGAAGTGCATGCCAGCTCGCGCGAGCTGTTGCGACTGGTCTTTACAAGCCGTGTTGTTTGGTTGGTATGCGTCGCTAACATGTTCCTCTATATCATACGCTCAAGTATCTTTACCTGGGCACCCACGTTCCTTCAGGAGATGAAGGGCAGTTCTCTGGTTACATCTTCATGGCAGACCTTTGGTCTTGAAATTGCCGGTATCCTGGGCGGTCTGGCCGCGGGCTATGCCTCCGATCGCCTTTTCAACGGTCGCCGTGGTCCAGTTGGTTGTATTTTTATGGGGCTCTTGGCGTTGGTTCTGTTTGCTTTCTGGCACAGTCCTGGCTCCGTATGGTTAGATTCTATGGCTATGATAGCTGTTGGGTTTTTGATCTATGGTCCCCAAGTCCTCGTGGGCGTCGCCGCGGCGGATTTCGCCTCGAAAAAGGCGGCTGGTATGGCCACAGGCCTGACAGGTACTTTTGGGTATCTTGGCGTCGCGATCAGCGGCGTAGGCATAGGTTATGTAGCTGATAATTGGGGCTGGGCCGGTGGATTTACATTCTTTATTGGCAGCGCAATTTTAGGCATGCTAACCTTTGCCTTGACATGGACAGCAAGGGCTAAGGTACTGGATAAATAGCAAAATCAGATCTATCAAACTAGATTTGCTATGCACAAATAGCATGCCAGATAGTTGAATATTGTTTGACAACTATATTGGAACTATGCAATATCACTGTGATGAAGTGTAGTATTAAATAAGAAGTTCATCGTATTGAAGTTACGAAGTCGTTTCTGGCTTTATGGTACGGTTAACGAATGGTAACGTTGTTTTTTTGTTAAGTGGAGTTTAAATAAAATGCAGGTGAAGAATTTTACGTTTAGTGGAGGACACGAGGGATGAGTTACGCGGGTGACGTCGTCTATAATGAAAGCTGTGAAGGCAAGACCGAGGATCTCGATCTCAACTGTGAGGTCATTGAGTGTATCGTGAAATGGTTTAACCCTGTTAAAGGGTTTGGTTTCGTTATTCCAAAAGTCAGCTCAGAAGACATTTTCTTGCACTTCTCTGTTGTTGACGCAGCGGGCTATCAGCACCTTGGTGCCGGAACGGAGTTGCTTTGTAGGATCTGCGATGGTCAAGCAGGGCGCCAGGTTCGTGAAATCATGGAAGTTCGTAATAAGGTTGAAGGCTTCGAATGCCGCGGCCCCAGCACGGTTCCCAATCGTTCACTTCATGAAATGTACGGCATCGTCAAATGGTTTAACGCCATCCGAGGGTTTGGTTTTATTATGCCCAAGGGGATAGATCGAGAGATCTTCGTTCACTCCAGCGTCCTGCGCCGTCATGGAATGGAAAAACTGGAACCCGGCGATCAGGTCCGCATGCAGGTAGCCTTCACGGATCAGGGACCCCAAGCTTGGTCGGTTACTATCCTGAAGAACGTCGATTTTAATTCCTTTCCCAATGCTAATTTTGACGTACCCAACACACCAGCCTATGCCCCCTTTGATCCCAACGTTCCTAAAGAAAACTACGCTTCCGCTTATGATGCCTATGGTTATCCTAAGGACGATGACGATTATCAGTGATTCTACGAGGTGACGGCGAGAGTCGTTGCCACTTTCGTTTAGGGAGTAGGGTGCCTAGCACCCCGAATAATTAATTCTACCCCCCGCAACCGTCATCCTGAACGGACGACCGCGAAGCGGGCGGGAGAGAAGGATCCAGTCAGACATGTGTCGCGCAGCGACTCTTCTGTATATGGCCCCCATTCGTTTTTCTGACGCCATCTAGTTTGATTGATATATTTATAAGCAGAGTCGCTTCGCGACGCATGTCTGACTGGATCCTTCTCTCCCGCCCGCTTCGCGGTCGTTCGTTCAGGATGACGGGCGCCGGGAATATACTCTTTGCTATTATCCATACTCGTGTTCGGCTTAGCATAATGATTCTTCACACGATTTGCGTATGAGCCTAGTCTTCTCACCCCGAATTCTCATGAGTCTTTTCCTCATGCCCACTGCTGGGACTTCCAGGTTTTTTCAGCTCATAGCGATACAAGGTGATATAGTCCTTATCAATCCTGTGCATCAACGCCAGTGACTTGACCTTAAAATCCAGTTTTCTCATATTCAGTCTGTTAAACTCGAAAATGATCTCGTCACGCATTTCGTGACTGGTACTGCGACGGACTGTTTGGATTTTAGTATGGGGTATGAATGTCGGGTGCTTTTCATCAAATTTGAACTGGGTATGCTCGCTCAGCAAGGCTTTGGCTGTTGTGTGAAGCTCATCAAACATCTCAAAGGGGCTGTGGCGGACGCACAACATTTGGTGATGGGCGCCGAAGATGATGGGCGCTTCCACGTGGGCGGTAAAGGGGTGATGTTCCTTTAAGGGTTTGAAGGCGTTTATGATCTCTCGTCGTTGAGTTTCATGAACGTCTCTGATGTATCCTAGGGTAATGTGGAAGTTCCGTTTCGGCTCAGTACGAAGGTAATCCTTGTAATCCAGAAGGAATAGCTTGCGCGCTAGCAGCTGTTTTGTATCGTCATCAAATTCGACCGCTAGAAAAATATTTGTGACGGAGCCATTTTTATGGTTCATTTTTTTCGCTTAATTGGTTATTGTCCCTATTATGAATGATGCAACAGAATTACTTTCAATAAAAGCCCTAACGTTCTTAGCGGAGCGAGAGGATATTCTCGACCTGTTCGTGGACGCTAGTGGCGTAAGCCTTGCGGAGCTTTATGAGGTCGCTGATCAGCCTGAAGCTTGGGCGGGAATCTTGGACTTTATCTTGTCCACCGATGAGATCATCATGGATTTTTGTGACTCGGCCCCGTGTACGCTGGAAGAGCTATGGCGTGCTCGCAATGATTTGCCCGGCGCGCCGGCTGCTTCTATGTCCTAACTTTTTTATCAGGAGTTTACTTATGGAACTTACTCGAGAAAACGTCGAAAAGGTAGCCCACCTTGCCCGTCTGCGTATGTCTGCGGACAGCATCGAGGCTATGCGACAAAGCTTGAGCCACATACTGGACTGGATCGACCAACTGAATGAGCTGGACGTCAAGAACGTCGAGCCCATGTTTGCGGTCAACCAAGAACAGATGCGCCGTCGAGAAGATGTGGTAACCGATGGTGGTATCGCCAAGGATATCGTTGCAAACGCGCCGGGTGGCGCGCAATTCGACATGTTCGTTGTGCCGAAAGTGGTGGAGTAAGCCTCATGAATGAACTCATAAAACTAACCCTCAGTGAAGCCCGTGAAGGTCTGCGCAGTAAACAGTTTTCCAGCGTTGAGCTGACCCAAGCCCACATTAAACAAATGGAGGCTACGCGGTCTCTGAACGCCTTTATTACGGAGACGCCTGAACTCGCTCTGGAGCAAGCAAAGGCTAGTGATCAAAAGCTTGCGGCTGACAAAGCCGGGATCATGGAAGGTCTGCCCATTGGCATGAAGGACCTGTTTTGTACCAAAGGTACATTGACTACGGCCGCTTCCAAGCTTTTAAGCAACTTTGTGCCCACCTATGAGTCAACGGTCAGCCAGAACTTAAAAGACGCTGGCGCTGTTTCTTTGGGCAAAATTAACATGGACGAGTTCGCCATGGGCTCGGCTAACTTGAACACCCATTACGGGCCCGTAGAAAACCCTTGGAAGCGCAAGGGTGATAATACCAAATTAGTTCCCGGAGGCTCTTCTGGAGGCTCTGCTGCGGCCGTAGCGGCCCATGCTTGCTTGGCCGCGACGGCAACAGATACGGGCGGGTCTATTCGCCAGCCGGCTGCTTTTTGTGGTTTGGTTGGTGTCAAGCCTACCTATGGCCGTTGTTCTCGTTGGGGTGTTGTGGCTTTCGCTTCATCCCTCGATCAGGCTGGGCCGATTACCAGAACGGTAAAAGATGCTGCCATCATGCTTGAGGCGATGGCTGGCTTTGATGCCAAGGACGCCACGTCCTATGATATCGCTGTTCCTAACTTTGAATCCCTGCTGACGGGCAACGTTAAGGGTCTGCGCGTTGGTATCCCCAAGGAATACCAAGTAGAGGGTATGCGCTCAGAAATCACAGAATTGTGGCATCAGGGTGTGCAGTGGCTTAAGGAAGCGGGCGCTGAGATCGTTGATATCAGCTTGCCTCACACGAAATATGCTCTGCCGACCTATTATATTATTGCGCCTGCGGAGGCGTCATCGAACTTGGCTCGCTATGACGGGGTCCGTTATGGCCAGCGGGTTGAAGGCAAGGACCTGACGGATCTTTATGAACTGACCCGAGGCGAGGGCTTTGGTAACGAGGTTCAGCGTCGTATTATGATCGGCACCTATGTGCTGTCGGCTGGTTACTATGATGCTTACTTCTTAAAGGCGCAAAAGGTTCGCAGGCTAATCACCCAAGACTTTGAACAGGCGTTCACGAAGGTGGACTGCATTCTGACCCCAACCACCCCTACGGCAGCGTTTTCCTTGGACAATCCACCAACGGACCCGGTTGAGATGTACATGAATGACGTGCTCGCAGTGCCTGCGAATTTGGCGGGGCTGCCAGCGATGTCTCTGCCTGGTGGGCTTACGCGGGATGGTTTGCCTTTGGGGCTGCAGCTGGTGGGTAAGTCTTTTGACGAGGTCACTCTCTTTAAGGCGGCTCGTGTCATTGAAGAAGCCGCAAACTTTCAGAGCCAGGTATCGGAATTGAGGAAAGCATCATGACGTCATATGTAGAAGGCCGCACAGGCCCTTGGGAAGTAGTTATCGGTCTTGAAGTCCATGCTCAGGTTACTTCTAATTCCAAGTTATTTTCCGGCGCATCCACTGAATTCGGTGCAGACCCCAATAGCCAAGTATCCTTGGTAGATGCGGGTTTTCCAGGCACGTTGCCGGTGATAAATGACTACTGCGTGAGTCAAGCCATCAAGACAGGTTTGGGGCTACATGCCAAGATTAACAAGCATTCGGTTTTTGATCGGAAGAACTATTTCTATCCGGATCTGCCCGCGGGATACCAGATTTCCCAGTATAAGCACCCCATCGTTGGCGAGGGGCATTTGGACATTGACTTGGCTGATGGCACCAGTAAGACCATCCGCATTGAGCGTATCCACCTGGAACAGGACGCCGGTAAGAGTATACATGACCAGCATCCCAACAAGACCTTTATCGACCTGAACCGTTCAGGTGTGGCGTTGATGGAGATCGTCACCATGCCTGACATGTCCAGCCGAGAAGAGGCCATGGCATTTGTCAAAAGCTTGCGTTCGCTGGTGCGTTACTTAGGCACTTGCGACGGCAACATGGAGCAGGGGAGTATGCGCGCCGATGTGAACGTATCCTTGCGCCGTCCTGGGGCTGAATTGGGTACCCGTGCGGAGATCAAGAATGTGAACTCAATCCGCTTTATGGGTCAGGCCGTTGACTACGAAGTTCAACGCCAGATGGAGATCCTAGAGGACGGTGGAACCGTCGACCAGGAGACACGTTTGTTTGATCCTGTACGCGGCGAAACCCGCAGTATGCGGTCGAAAGAAGAGGCTCATGACTATCGCTATTTCCCCGATCCCGATCTGCCACCACTGGTATTGACCGAGGAACTCGTGGAGCGCGTTCGCCAGAGCCTGCCGGAGCTTCCCGATGCTAAAAAGCGTCGGTTTATCGAGACTCTGGGCCTAAGCCCTTACGATGCGGCCGTTCTTGTATCTGATGGTGACTTTGCGGACTATTACGAGTCTGCCCTTGCGGCGACCAAACAAAAGGATGATAAGAGTCCAAAGCTGCTAGCCAACTGGATTACCAGCGAGCTGTTTGGCGCCATGAACCGAGACAGCCTGACCATCACAGAGTCCAAAGTGACCCCTGAACACATGGCCGAAATGGTGGACCTGATCGTCGATGGCACTATTTCTGGACGTATAGCCAAGGATGTGTTCCTGGAAATGTGGGAGTCCGGCAAAGTAGCCGCCGACATCGTCAAAGAAAAAGGCCTCGAACAAGTCAGCGACGATTCATCCATCCGCGCCTGCATCGAACAGATCCTCAAGGATAACGCCGATAAGGTAGCAGAATACCGCAGCGGCAAAGATAAACTATTCGGATTCTTCGTAGGCCAAGCCATGAAAGCCATGCAAGGCAAAGCGAATCCGAAGCTGCTGAATGATGTGCTGAAGGAAATGTTGGATAAGGGCTAGGGCCTGAATCTTCGTTTCGAACGCACAGCTATCGCAGCCCTATACCCTTGAAACAGTCGGCTGTTTTCTGTAAAAAAGATTTAAACAACCGTCTGTTTCGTAGGAAAAATGTTAAGCCTGCTGTCTTTTTGTCTAAGTAGCATCCCAAAAACCCAAAAGACGATGCGTTTAGGAACAAACTCAATTGGGACTAGTTCTGGGACGTTTGTTACAGGCCAATCCTCAAACCCCACTGTGGTCTTGATGTCACCGATTTTGGTTGTTCTAGAACCACCTGTTTTAGGCACTGTTGAAAAATACCAATGCCCATCACAACAATTCATGATACGATAAGAACAAATTCACCTGTTAGGCATCAAACGTAATGCAGGGAAAACAGCCCTTGAATGGGTATAAAACCACGATATTGACCCCCCTATTATTTTCAATGGATACCCTTGAGCAAGCATTTAAATGGGTTTGCGGCCTGCTTAAAGAATACTCTGCTAACTCCGACATTTGGCGTCTTCGGATACGGTGGAATAGCATCAAAGATGGTCTGCTAAAGCAGCTTAATGATGGGTCCTACACCTTTGACATGCTGGAGCGCTATGAGTTTGATGACGCAACTATCTCCCTTTGGTCGTCTCAGGATATGATTGCCTTGAAGCTTATAGCTCAAGCTTTGGCCGCTAGAATGGATGATCATATACCCCAATCTTGTTACCATATCAAAGATCGTGGAGGCCTTAATAAGGCAGTGAATCATACTCATGATGCCTTATCTGAACATCATTATGTAATGCGGAGCGATATTAAGAGCTACTACCAGTCCATTCGATTTGATGTCCTTATGGGTATTATCGAGCCCCATCTTCATCATCTTGTTTTATTAACCCTATTGCGTAAGGCATTGCAGCGCACAGAGACTCGTGGAGGAAACTTCTATGATTACGATGACAAAGGGATACCTAAGGGATCACCTCTTTCTCCAATTCTTGGGGCTATCGCCTTAGTTCCGTTGGATAAGGCTATTGGGCAGATCAAAGGCGTTTTTTATGCACGCTACATGGATGATTGGGTGATTCTCACTAAAAGCAAAACAGCTTTGCGAAAAGTCGTAAAGATCACCCATAAGGTTGTGGCTGGTTTACAGCTGCAACTACATCCTTCTAAAACCTATATTGGTAAGATTGCCCATGGCTTTAATTTCCTTGGTTATTATATGGACGATCAAAAGATTTTACCCTCTAAAGAAACACTCAGGCGTTTTCACGAACGTGGTGCCGCGCTTTATGAGCCGTCGCAAGGTAAAAGAAATGTATCCCGCCAACACAAGAGCAATCCTCATGGGCGCGACATTTCGGAGTACATGGTTAATGAGCCAGCTCCAACAGAGGTAGATGTTCAGAGCATCTTGACCCAATTGTTGGTTTCAGCTGCTCAAAAGCCTGGTACACTTGTGACTTTGCGGCAATATGTTCGAAAATGGGCGTCCTGGCTTGCCTTAGGAATGTCGACAATAAAGGAGTTTGAGAAATATGTTCAAACCCTTCTGCCTAGCCTCTTTTCATGTTTGAGGTCCGGCGCCATGGCAGAAGCCATGGGTCATTGTCAATAGTTCTTAGGCGAGTTTAAAAACGAAACATGAAATTGCATTGGCCACCGAAGGTCCACACGCACCGCCCCACGCGCCGACGCACGGGGACGTTTTTTCGTCCATATAAATCACACCCAGATTAGTTTTCCGCAACGTCGCATAATCTGCCCAATAGCAATAAGCATACGCGTCATTTGGGTTGCTCCACCAGTTAAAGATAACCGCCACAAGGGTTTCGCCACTCCACTGGCCCATGGTTTCTTTAAGATAAGACGCGTTACCTTCAAGTTTCTGCATGGCTAAAAACCTTGGTATCAACCAGATTTCGCTCTTGTCTTTGTTGCTGTCTTTTTTTCCTTTTCGCAAACCCATGGAGATGCTTACGTACTTACCAGCATCACCACAATCGGATAGGTCAAAAGATCCTGCAAAAGGGTTGGGAAGGTCAGATATCTTCAAACGTTTTATCCCATCATCACTATCTGGATTAGGCTTGTAAACCAACTCGCCGTTCAAGATTGTTTGCCAAGTGCCTTCATGGCCTAATACGCCATACCACGCGTGGATACACTGCTTCCATACAGAACCAATGGTGGAATACCTTAATCCTATATTATCTGGAGTTCCCGTATCTATGATATCTCTGAAGTCCTTGCAGACTAGTCGTAAGATGCTGGGACGGGTTTTCTTGCTGGCCTCGATTAGTAATCTTGTTTTAATATCTCTACCATTAGCCCCCATCGTTACTATCTTGGGCTCTTTTGATTCCTCAAAAGACTTATGGTGTATAGCAAGACCTTTCACGTTCTTGAATCCTGCATCGAAGTCTACATCCGAACAATGAGCCTCATGTTGCACTGGGTATAAAGCCAGCAGGCTAACTGCAGCTATAATCTTCTTTGTGTAACCAAACATCTTTAATATTCTCTATATTTAAACCATACCTAACGTTCATTATAGTTTGTATAAGGTCGTGGATGAGTTAAGTCAAGTATTTAATCCTTTCTGATAAGTTTTGATGCGGTCTTCTTAGAATGTTCCTCAAACATGTCATTTTGGTCATTAAATCAAGACGGTAGGGAAAAAGTTTAGTCAAGCAATGTGGTCCGCAATCGTCTCTTAAGCAAGGAGATGAGATGAAGTCCGATGTATCTGAGGTCATTAAATAATAGTTTTCCGTATTTTTTACGGATGACAGGCAGAATACCCTTGGTTAAGCTAGCTCATCTTTAACCCAAACAGCTTGGGAGTCCCTTATGTACAAAAATAAAATGAAAACCTTAATGGGTACATGTAATCTAACTAACAGAAAAGTCAGAAATATGATGCTGGCAGGACTTGTGGTTGTAACTAGTGCTGCATTAATGCCTGACGCCGATGCGTCCGAATATTTTGGTGAAAATGTCATAAGACGCGTAGGGGCTTTGAGTTCCTTGTCCAGCAGAAATATGGCACGGTCTTGTATGCGTATGCCCGTGCGAACATTGCACTCTTCCGTGCCTTTAAGGAGTTATAATGGATCGGTTTTAAAAAGATTTGCCTATGTGACTTTAGCCAGTATCTCCGCGGCAGTTGGAATAGATTATTATTTTTCTTGCGAAATACCCAAAAATAGGTTCCTAAGAGAGACTAACAGGACTTTTATTAATCAATGGCATCAATGGGATACAGGCAGGTTTTGGTTGGTGAGCGGTATAGCTTCAATGAAAGATGAGCCTTTGCCTGGTAATCCGAATTTTAGGCCCTTCGCTGTTGATACGCTTGGCGGTTTCTTTGGTAGTTACCATGCCTTGCAGAGCATAATTGTTATTGGCCGCTTGAAAGAGGACGCTATTAATGAAGTAGAGATTTGGTTTAAGGTGGATCCGACTATTTTGATTGATTTATATATAGATGAGCTTAATAGCCAATACGTAAAAGCTGATGAAAAAGATAGGGCTGTTATAGAGTGTTTTTCTGGTGGGAAAGATGCGATATATTATAAGGGCCTCCATTCCACTACTCCTCATGGAGCAGACGCTTTAACAACAATTGAAAAAATGGGTCTGATTTCACGATATGCCCGTTATAAACTTGAAGCTCAAATTAAGAGTGAAGTAGAACGCGCGAAGAAGCAAAGGGTCGCGTCACTTAACCCTTTCTAGATTTTTGTGCTTTGACAGGTCCGGTGAATCTGCCGGGCCATACTTTCAGTATTCTACTGGAATGTAAGGACAGATTGAAACAAGCGCCATATGAAGTTGGTTCCATTCATATTGATAGGTGCGAACTGTCTCACGTTGTTCTAATCATATTGATAGGTGCGAACTGTCTCACGTTGTTCTAACGTATCGACAGGGCTAGGCATGAGGGAGGGGGTAAATCCCTTACCCAATCTACTTGGAAATTGATTCCTCTATCCCCAACATCCCTATATCATGAGCATAAGGGACTCCATTCATAATAGTACTTTCCTCATCAAATAACACTGCAGCCCGTATTTCCAGTCGGGCGCCACGGTTACGTCTTCGAAGCCGCATTTCAGGAAGAACTCATGGGCTTCCGGGAAGAATGTGTTGAGCTGAATTTGGTGAGTCCCTTGTTGCCCAGCTATAAGCATGATTTTTTTCACCAGTTGTTCGCCGACGCCTTTGTATCTATGCTTTTCTTCAACCCAGAGCGAGTCTATCCACAAGATGTCTCTGTGCAGCTGATACATGACACCGCCCAGGAACATATCATTATGAAAGGCATAAATCACTTGGGGTTCTATATTGTTTGCATCGATGTTCGTCAGAGCTGCCAGTCGTTTTTGAAGCCCCTCCGTAATTTTGTTCGTTAGCTCATGGCGGCTGGAGGAGGTATAAGCGATGCTGTTCATTTGTTTCTCACACTCCCATACATCGCATGGCCTACTCCCTTGTGAAAAGCCCAGTAGCGGTCTCCATAGGACCAATGCCAGTATTCAGTTGGGTAGTTGACGAGGCCAACCTGGCTTAACACTTCGCTCATGATGTTTCTATAGTTCTTCGCTTGCTGCGAGATTCTGGTTGAATGCATCAGTGAAAGCGACCCGTCAACATCTTGAATCCAATCTTTAATGAGCATGCCCATATCCACAGGATTCCCATTTTCATCTATGAGATAGACATCCACGGCAGCGCCCGTTGAGTGTGGTGGAACATTTTGCGTACCATCTAAATTAGTCAACGGAGAGACCAGCTTGGTGGTTTCCATAAATATTTCTTCATGGGACCAAGCTGAATGCGCTCTTTGTACCTCCGCGTATCGTGCTTTAAAAAGCCGGTCTTGCAGCGTGAGACTTCTGTAGCCTTCATACAAGCAAAACCTCAACCCAACAGGTAATAGTTTCTGAGCTTCTAAAAGCTTTTCATATACGCTTTTGCGTACTTTTGTGTAATCTTGATTATTTGGAATTTCTGGAGATGGTCCAAGTGATATTATAGTTTGTCCCCTTAGGTCAACGAGTGGCTCATGGCTCTCATTAATGGGCAACGCCGAAACTGATGGATCATTAATGAGGGTTATGGATTGTTCTGAACAGGCTTGTAACATAAGGGATATTCCTATCAAATATATTTTTATCTTATCCAATGGTTGTCTCAAAATAGTTTACTCGCAACGAGCTTCATGCATTTCTAATTTCTAAGATGAGACCTCAAAACGATTTGTGCAAGACATTTTTTAGCCCTACTTTAGTTTCTTATTCATGTCTTTTAGGTAGCTGGGGTTGTCCTGGGTCAATTTTTCGTGTTTTTGAAAAAAGGATCTTTTTCTGCCTCTTTCATAACGTCGTTCTGTTTTACCTGAATTTAGACCAGAGATTGAGTCATCTCTCTTAGGGGCTCAAATTGACGGGTCGGAAGCATCAGAGCTAAAGCTTGCTTCAAGAAAGTTTTCTGCAACAGTTTTGTTGCCTATAGATCGAGAAAATGGTAATTAGTCGACAGTGCTCTATTATATAATATTGAGGAAAGAAACATGACTTATCAATCTGTTCTAAAGCTTGCTTTATTGATTTTATTTTCGCAATCGGCCTATAGCAGCCAGCAGCCAGAAAATGGTCCCGACTTATATAACAGAGCCTTAGCATTCAGAGATGGAAAAATAGATGGCTATTCAAAAGATGATGCAGGAGCTCAGGCCGAGTCCATATTCTTAGAACTTGCGAATCAAGGGAACGAAAAGGCAGCACATAATTATGCCGTTATACAGTACAAGAAAGGCAATTATGAGCTTGCCGGCGTGTTTTTCCAGAAGTCTAGTCTTGAGGCATCTAAAAAGAATCTTACTACCATGCGTGAGGAAGGCAAGATAAAGGAAGATCTTTATCTTGTGGCTGGTTCTAACAGGAGGGCGCCCGAGAGTGGCGGCGCCATTTTCGATGCAATTTGGGGAAACGATAAAGTTGATATGACCCATCGCAAAACTTTTGATGGCCGAGCCGTGACAATGCATTCGAAGCCTTCTAAGATAAAGGATGCGAAGCATATTGTGGGTGATGTTAGAACACTTGACTTCAGCAAGTATAACATTAAAGCCGCATTCTTAGAGAGGATGCCAACCGTCTACGCGGAAGACGTATCATCTCCTGAAAGAAACACTGAAGCTAACTTAACAAGAAATTATCAAGGCGCTTGTATCCAGAATATTGCAAAAGCAATGAAGCCCGGAGCGCCAATACATATTGAATGGCATCCGTATGTAAGCCTTTTACCACAAAATATGCAGCCAGAGCCCATGATTGAAAAGAACCCGTTTCATGGTTTCCTACACCTCAATTTAGTCTTCCAGAGTATATTTATTTACGGAGGAGATAATAAGAACATTGAACTTTTTCCTGAAAATGCACGCCCAGCTGTTCTGGAAATGGTCAAAAAGGTGGATGACCATATAAAATTCTATCACACGCAATATCCAGCCGAACCTATTGATAAAGTGAAAGCTAGACTGTATTGGGAAGTACGAGTTTTACATAAAATGCACGGCATGAAATCTATGGTACTTCTGGACTACTACCCGCCCACTGATAGCACTGACAAACTTATTGAGTTGGCCCCTTACGCGACCTATGGGAATTTTCCGCGCAAGCAAATAAGAGGCAGGATTGTGATAAAGCAAGACGATGGTAATGACATCTCAGGAATTCTCTATGATCAACAAGCCTTTCAGACCATGACACTTTTTAACTTCTTAATTGATGACATAGCGGCTGAAATGAATGCCCCTTATGTTAAAAAGTATATGGAGTCCAATGGATTTGGCAATGTATCCGTCGCAAGGGAAGAAAATCCATACAATGGGCGAAAGAATGTGTGGATGATTCGAGCTGTGAAATTGTAGACATCGCAAGTAAATTCTACTGGTTGAAAACTATATGGCCACACTTTTGGGGTGGTATGTTCCAAATTCATGTGATACTGAAACTATAAGGCCGAGCTTACGGTGGACCCATAGTGTGGGGAAGGCCTAAGCTAAGGCGCTGAGAATATGTCCGCGTACAGCTCTTCTATCCGAGTGCACTCCTCATCACTGCGGAAATTAAATTCCTTGGTTCGAGATCGTTTCGAAAATTTTCCTCTATTCTGCTCGAGGAATTGAATCATGAGCGAGTTTTGATAATCAGGCATGTCAACTAAATCTGCCTTAGCCATCTTCATGCGGTCGTAGTTTTCCAGATATCTAATTTCCTCTGGTAGCACCTTCTCAATAGTCTGACGTACACAGTCATGTTGATCATATTTCTCACTTATAAAGGAGGCTGTTTCTGGTAAAGGAACCATCAGTCGATGCTCAAACATGAGTGCTGAATACCCCGATAACCAGCCATCCGTAGCTGGCAACCTGCGATCAGAAAATATATGACTAGCTCGTAGCCAGAAAATCTCTCTTGCCTATTTTTTTCTTAACTGTATGTAATGCAACATATCATATGCAGGTTATCTATGAAGAACGATTAATATGGATGTGTTCTCCTGCAGAAACGATTACATATCCTGAATAACGGTTAAAAATCGGCTATTGCATGTAATCCGATTGCAGCTCCTAAAAAATGATTAGCATCGAGCCATTTTCGGAAATATAGTTATAACTCCTGAAAAACAGCTCTTAGTCATAGATCTTCCTGAAAAACGATTACATATGAAATAGTGACATAAAGGTGCCCCAATATTATAGGATATGGCATGTACGCCAGAAACGGGTTTGGTTGACGGGGCGCTACGCGCCTTGACTTTAAGCATGAACTACGAAAACGTGTTCTATAATACCCAGATCAGCTAAGATCTTAGTAACCCCAGTAGCTGTCAACTGATCTACACGAATCAGAACGTTTGATTCGGTCGACAAGTAATAAACGTTGTTTGGGGTGTACAAAGCTTCGCCTGCATTTATTGGCAGAATCGCTCCAGCGGCGAGATTGCTTCCACTTAGCTGTGTCGTGTTGGATGAATAGAGTGTGTATATATCGGAGGTGCTCGTAAAAGTAACCATATCCTCTTCCACTCTTACTAAACTAGCCAACTCGACTTGGCCCGAGCTTGGGTTTTGGGCGTTGAAAACTACATCCGTCCCATAAATTAGATTAAAACTTGATGGGTTACCGAGTGCTGCTTGTCCTCCTAATCCCAACTCTAGGTATGTCTGCGTATCTGTCGATTGGTTAGGGTCAGTTAGGATGCCTGAGAGGTAACTTAAGTCGTATGGTGTGGCGCTCGTGTTTGAATAACTTTCACGTACCGTTACCCCATCCAGACCTGTTCCACCTAAACCGTCGTAACTTAACTCAGGGGCTATGAGAGTAGCATCTACTGTAAACGCTGCACCCAAGCTTTCACTTGGCCCCAGAACATCCACATTGAACTGGTCTTGCACTGTGCCACCAGCTTGGTTTGTAGCTATGATTGTTGCGGATTCGAGCATTCCTTGATCTGCAGCTAGAGGAGTGCCGCCAATTATCCCGTCGGTTATCGTCATCCATGATGGTGCTCCGGCGGCTAGGGAATATGTTAATACATCGCCTGCAATCGGATCTGTGATATAGTTTGCTGCATTAATATCTACTATTGGTGTGTTCACTGTTGCCAGTTCCTGTGGGATCGCTGTGGCTACAGGAAAGTCATTAACGCCACTTAAGGCCACAGTGCTATCTGCTGCAATGGGGTCGTTGTCTGCAAACACTAGGTTGTCCGCATAAGTTCCAGTTGCTGTAGGGGTGAAGGTGACATCGAATGTCTCACTTAGACCTAGTGCAAGACTTTCTGGAACAATAGTTGCGTCTCCATGAGTAACAACAGAATACCCAGCTGGCAAGTTGCTAATCCCAGTAATGTCAAGATTGCCTGTACCTTCGTTGGTGATGGTTACGCTTAGCGTTTCTGTATTTCCGCTGGCCACATCACCAAAATTTAACGTCGAAGCAACAGCAGCCTCAGGAACCAGCGCCGCCGAATTCTCGACGTTCAGATTGAAGGTGCTTTGAGCGATCACACCATACTGATTTGTTGCAATCACCGTTGCTGACTCATGTGCCCCTACATCAATAGTTCCTGGGGTGCCAGTGATTTCCCCAGTTGTGGAATTGATATTCATCCAACTGGGCTGTCCCTGGAGAGCATAATGTAACGCATCCCCAGAAACCGGCTCATCAAAGACCTTTGCTGCCAAGATATCTATGGGTACGCCTACAGCTGCCGTCTGAGCTAGGATGCCTGCACCAATCACTGTTACTAAGTCACTCTCTCCAGTTATGGCGACTGTGCTGTCGGCTAAATTGGTATCGTTGTCCGCAAACACAATGTTGCCATTGTTCGCTCCGGATGTGGTAGGTGTAAAGGTAACATCGAATGTCTCGGCTCCTCCTAGCGCTGCCAGATTCTCTGGAAGAAAAGAAGTCGATCCATGAGTTACTACAGAATACCCTGCGGGTAAGCTGCTAATCCCTGTAATATCAAGAGGAGAAGCGCCGTTATTGGTAACGGTTACCGAGATAGTTTCAGTCTGTCCTATGGCTAGGTTGTTAAAGTTCAGTGCAGATACGCTCACAGAAGCCTCTGGTACTGCCACCACGAAGATGTGTTCGATCACGCCAGGATTTTGTTGAAGTATTAAAGCCTGTCCAGCCGCGGATAAAGCATCGTAACGAACCAAGACTACTTCCTCCGCCGAAGTTTGCCCGAATAGAGGGTTGTTACCGTTTCCATCAGCAACTTCAAGACCAGTTGCTGGAGGTGTTGATTCAGTAACTCCTATATAAGGAGAGGCGTTAGCCCCATAAATGTATGACAAAGTTGGGCCAGGTACCAGCGCGCTTACGAAATCGTTGGGATTCAAGATTAACTCGTTAGATTGATTTGGTAATAGAAGTCCGTAGCTGAGTTCTAAATATACATTAGACGGATTGTTCGTACCAATAATAGTCTGGATAGCTGACTGCTGAGCAGATGTAATTGTACCGGGGCTCGTATTAGTATATTCAGTTGCAACGTATATATTACTCAGGTCAGCCGATGATAACGCATTATCATAGCTGATTCCGCCGAACGATGGCGTTGTCCCAGGACCCGTACCATCCAGGTAGAACACATCGCCCAGAATATTTAGAGAAGGGGGCTGAATAGTCAAACTGAAGGTGCTTTGAGCGGTCACACCATACTGATTTGTTGCTATCACAGTGGCTGATTCGCTCACTCCCTGATCTATGTATGAAGGAACACCTGTGATTGCTCCAGTCACCGAATTGATTTGCATCCAACTAGGTTGTCCCTGGAGAGAATATGTTAAGTTATCCCCAGCAATCGGCTCATTGAAGTATTGCGATGCCAAGATGATAAAGGGCTCCCCCACATTAGCTGCCTGAGCAGGGATGCCGGCGCCGACCACTGTTACAAAGTCGCTTTCGCCGGTTAAGGCAAGCGTACTGTCCGATGCCGTAGAGTCATTGTCTGTAAACACCAAGTTGCCATTATAGAGCCCACCTGCACCGGGGGTAAAGGTTACATCAAACAGCTGGCTTCCACCTGCCGCAATATCTACGTTACCAAAGGTGCCAGCCCCATCAGGTACCACCGTATAACCGGCTGGAGCACTAAAGCCTGTTATATCCATGGCAGCTGTGCCGTTATTGGTGACGGTCACATGCATGGTTTCTGGTTGCCCTATAGCTTCGTTACCAAAGTTCAATGAGGAAACACTTAAAGACGCCACTGGCACCACTTCCACGAAGACCTTTTCTATGAGACCAGGTTGAGCCTCCAATGTAGAGATAAGATTATCTGGAGCCGTATTTACAAGCTGATCCGCTCTAATCAGGGTTACCTGCTCGGCAGATTGAGTGGGTGAGTTGTTAAGATTCCCTACCCCAATCGAGATCCCTTCCGTTCCGCTTATCTGTTCTGCTAAATACGAAATGGAAGGTGAGCCCGATTGGACTACATCAGAAGCCTGCATTATCGCTACGTACACTGATCCAGCTGCGCCAGAGTTGTTTAACGTGTCAGTGCCATATTCTATGGATAAGCCTGAACCAAAACCTTCAGTTGCACCAGCCTTTACAGCCCCGTAACCTAATTCGAAATATACTAGACTGCTTCCGCTTGTCAGCTCAGCATCCAAGACCGCGGCGGCAGCGCCAACAGGGGTTGCTCCCGATGTGTTTGAGTACACGGTCTGGACCATTATGCCCGCTAAGTTGTTGGTTATATTTCCTACGGCTGTGTCATAACTCTCCGGTGCGATAGCGGGGGTAACCCCTGCCGCTGTACCATCGGCGCTGAATACATCGCCCAACCTTTGTATGTTTTGTGCGGCTACGCCCTGAACAGTTACATTGAAAGTAGTTTGAGCGCTCTCACCAAGCTGATTTGTTGCTATCACCGTTGCAGAATCGGGCACTCCCACTGGAGCCGATACTGGGATAGCTTATGACTTCTCCCGTTGTTGGATTGATATGCATCCAGCTGGGTCCCTGGAGAGAATATGTTAAGTTATCCCCAACCAGCGGCTCATTAAAGTATTGTGAGGCCATAATGACTAAGGACTGACCTTCAGTAACTGTTTGAGCCGGAATACCTGCGCCAACGGTTGTTACAAAGTCGCTTTCTCCAGTTACGGTCATAGCATTGTCTGCTGCTACCGGGTCATTGGTTGTAAATACTAAGGGACCGTTGTCTATGCCACTCACGGTGGGGTCAAAGGTTACATCAAATATCTGCTGTGCACCTACTGCAATTGTTACATTGCCAAAAGTGCTAGATCCATCGGGTAGCACAGAATAACCGGCTGGCGCATTATAGCCTGTAACATCCATTACAGCATTGCCATTATTGGTGATAGTCACTTGCATTGTTTCTGGATGCCCTGCAGCCACGTCACCAAAGCTTAAATTAGGAACACTAAAAGATGTCTTTGGCTCTGGTTGTACAAAGAAGACCTTTTCTATAAGATTAGGTTGAGCCTCCAATGTAGAGATAAGATTATCTGGAGCTGTATTTATAAGCTGATCTGCTCTAATCAGGGTTACCTGCTCGGCAGATTGAGTGGGTGAGTTGTTAAGATTCCCTACCCCAATCGAGATCCCTTCCGTTCCGCTTATCTGTTCTGCTAAATACGAAATGGAAGGTGAGCCCGATTGGACGACATCAGAAGCCTGCAGTATCGCTACGTACACTGATTCAGCTGCGCCTGAGTTTATGTATGTATCTGTGCCATATTCTATGGATAAGCCTGAGCCAAAACCATCAGTTGCACCAGCCTTTACAGCCCCGTAACCTAATTCGAAGTATATGTTGCTACTTCCGCTTGTCAGCTCGCTATCCAAGATCGCCACGTCACTGGCAGCTGGAGTCGCTCCTGTTGTGTTTGAGTAGACAGTCTGAACAATGATGCCCCCTAAGCTGTTGGTTGTATTTCCTACGGCTGCATCATAAGTCTCAGGTGCGATAGCTGGAACAACTCCTGATACTGTACCATCGGCGCTGAATGCGTCACCCAGTCTCATATCAACACCTTGGACATTCAGCTCAAAAGTACTCTGAACCTGTGAGCCAAACTGGTTCGTTGCGTTCACCGTTATCGATTCAGAAGTCAGAAAATTGCCAGTTCCTGTGATTTCTCCAGTTGAGGGATTGATTTGAAGCCCACTATGCTGTCCCTGGAAAGAATAAGTAAGGTTATCCCCGGCTACCGGCTCACTAAAGTATTGAGCTGTCTTAATGTCCACGGGCTGTCCCAAGGTAGCATTCTGAGTGGGAATACCTGCGCCGACCAATGTGACCACGTCGCTTTCACCGGTTAGGGCTATCGTGCTGTCTGCTAAAATGGGGTCGTTGTCTGTAAACACCAAGTTACCGTTGTCCGTCCCAGTCGCGCCGGGCGTAAAGGTGACATCAAACAACTGGTGCCCACCAACCGCTATATTTACACCACTGCCAAAGCCGGAAGATCCATCAGGCACCACCGTATACCCGGCGGGTGCACTAAAACCTGTAATGTCCAGATTGGCTGTGCCGTTATTGGTGATGGTCACATGCAAGGTCTCTGGCACCCCAACAGCTTCGTTGCCAAAGCTTAATGAGGGAACACTAGAAGATGCGGCTGGATCTACCACGTTGAAAACATGCTCTATTACGCCAGTGTTAGCCTCCAGGAGAGTAATCCCTGCTGCTGTGAGTCGATCTGCCCTAATCAGAAATACATCATCGTAAGTGAAACTGGGGAAGTTGACCGTATTATTGTAATCTTGGACCAATAAATTGCTTGCTGTCGCGCCAGTTAGCTCGCTTGCAGTAGTTAAATTAGTAGTCGAGAAGCTTTTTTCAACCTCCCCAAGGATTTGTGCGGCGTATACCGCTCCAGCTGTTGGGGTGCCGGCGGTAATATCCGCTCCACCAGCCGTTACATTTCCATATTGCAAGTTGAGGAATTTATCTACACCACTTCCTACAGGCCCGAAGTTCAATTCGAAATATAGATTGCTGTTTCCACTTGAAATTTCACTATCCAACGCACTCAAAGCGGCACCTGTGGGCGCTACGCCTGATGTGTTTGTAGAGAGGGTCTGAACCATTATTCCAGCTAGGTCGTTTGTGGTATTTCCTACGATTGCGTCATAACTCTCGGATGCAAGAGCGGGGCTAACCCCTGACACTGTACCATCTATGGTGAACACGTCACCCAGACGATTGAGCACAGGAGGCTGAATCGTTACATTAAAGGTACTTTGTACCATGTCACCGGCCGCATTTGTTGCGATCACCGTTGCTGACTCAGGCACGCCCACATCAAGTGCTCCGGGGGGTGCCTGTAATTTCTCCAGTTGCCGAATTGATATGCATCCAGCTGGGCTGTCCCTCAAGAGAAAATGTCAAGCTATCCCCAGCAACCGGCTCATTAAAGTATTGTGCTGCCAGAATGTCTAAGGGTGCATTTTCAGCAATAGTCTGAGCAGGAATACCTGCACCGACCACAGTTACAAAGTCACTGGCGCCGGTTAATGCAAGTGTGCTGTCGGCTAGTGTAGTATCGTCGTCAGTGAACACCAAATTGCCGTTGTACGACCCAGTTGCACCAGGTGCAAAAGTGACATCAAACAACTGGCTTGCACCAGCCGCTATATTTACACCGCTACCAAAGCCGGCAGACCCATCAGGCACCACCGTATACCCGGCGGGCGCAGTAACACCTGTAATGTCCAGGTTGCCTGTGCCGTTATTGGAGACAGTCACTTGCATAGTCTTTGATTGCCCTAAAGCTTCGTCACCAAAGTTTAAGGAAGGAACACTTAAAGATGCTATGGGCGCTATGGTAACGAAGATGTGTTCTATAGCGTTTAAGTGATTATCCAGTAAGGCAATCCCGGCTGCCGTCAGTTGGTCTGCGCGAATGAGCACTTCATGTTGCTGGGTGTCTGTTGCAATATTATAGTCATTAACGGATACCATATCTTGCGTGCTTCCGTTGAGCTCAATCGCTCCAACATTATTATTTGAGGTCGTATCCTGAATATACGCGAACTGAACTTGTCCATCATGGGCAGTTCCAGTATTTAAAATTGTATCTCCGCCATAAGATATACCGAGACTCAAATTCTCGAGTGCTTGTATGGGTCCATAAGACAATTCTATGTATACATTGCTTTGATGTCCTGCGACGTAGCCTTCCAATTCTGTCTCAGCCGCTACATCCAAGGTGCCAGGGTTTGGATTGGTATATTGGGTGTGGACGATGATTCCGTATAAATCATTGTTTATACCGTCTATCGAGTCGTAACTCCTGGATACGACACTGGGTGTTACCCCTGGCTCTGTACCATCGATGGCAAACAAATCACCAAGGCGTCCATCCTGATTTGCAGTGGATGAAGTACCGCTGCCGGTTATGGCTACAGAGCTGTCTGCTGCATTGGTGTCGTTGTCCGTAAGGACAATGTTGCCGTTATAACTTTGAACGGCCGTAGGATTAAATACCACATCTAAGGTCTCAGTCCCCATTTGGCCAGGGGCAAGCTCCAATGGCACAAACGAAGCAAGATTGCTTATGGAATATCCTGCAGGCAGACTGCTTACGCCTGTAACGTCGAGAGTGCCTGTGGCGCTGATATTAGTTATAGTGAAGGTCTCCGCAATGGTTTCCGATTGGCCATCAACTATGGGGCCAAAGCTTGGCTGAGATATCGCCACCGATGCCACAGGCACGCCAGCGCCATCTATAGTCACCGTCTCATGATATGAAGTCTCTGCAGTTGCGCCTGCGATTTCACCAGGGGTGAGCAGTTCAAAAGTAAAGCTGTCTGTTTGAGTCTGTCCCACATTCAAGGCAGCTATAGTTGCATTGCTATAGTTGGCCGTATAAACTGGCTGACCCAACGCATTTTCGGTCAGGCTGCCAAAGGCAGGACCGCTAATAATATCTAAAGAAGGAAGCGATCCCGCAGGCGCATCGTTGGGTGCAACAAAAGTCGCAGCCACGGCCGATGGTGCACCGCTCGTCAACACGATCCCACTTGCAGGTGTAACCGCAAATGGCTCGTCGATGACTGTCTCGTTTAAGGTGATGGTAGCTGTGTTGGAAATGTTGCCATAAGGATCTGTCACCTTATAAGCAAACGAATCAGGTATAGTAGAACCAGGTGCCGCATCGTATTCAGCCGCATTAGGTCCCAAAGTGTCAATACTTACAACCCCTGCAGCCGAAATGGTTCCACTAAAGCCTTGAGCGGTAACAAATGAGGCGCCGCTTGGCGTTGTAAATGTAAGAGGATCACTATTGGGATCCGCCACCAAAGATGCGATGTTAAATGTTTGAGCTGCACTGTCTAAGTTGATATTTTCCGTAGCCGCTGTTGCCACTGGGATAAAGCCCGTTCCACTTAAGGCTTCCATTTGAGTTGCGCCTACGACGTTGCCGGAATTGTCCGTAAACACCAAGTTCCCCGAATCCAGCCCAGCTGCGGTTGGTGCAAAGGTTACATTAAACGTCTCGCTTTGCCCATGGGCAAGGCTTACAGCGGTAAAGCTATCGCTAAAACCAGCAGGAACCGCTACGCTGGTCACATTCAGCATTCCAGTTCCAGTGTTGGTAATGGTTTCCGTCTCTGTCTGTGGATTTCCGACCGTGACTGTACCGAATGGAGCTATCGCCGATGCAGATGCCACAGGTGCGCCGGCGCCATCGATAGTTACCGTCTCATGATAAGAAGTCTCTGCCGTTGCCCCTGCGACTTCACCAGGCGTGAGCAGTTCAATAGTGAAAGAATCTGTTATAGTCTGGCCTGCATTCAAGGCAGCTATGGCTGCATTGGTATAGTTGGCCGTATAAACCGGCTGACCCAACGCATTTTCGCTCAGGCTGCCATAGGCAGGGCCGCTCACAATATCCAAAATAGGAAGCGATCCAGCAGGCGCATCGTTGGGCGCAACGAAAGTAGCAGCCACGGCCGATGGGGCGCCGCTCGTCAGCACGATCCCACTTGCAGGTGTAACCGCAAATGGCTCGTCGATGACCGTCTCGTTTAAGGTGATGGTAGCTGTGTTAGAAACGTTGCCATAAGGATCTGTCACCTTATAAGCAAACGAATCAGGTATAGTAGAACCAGGTGCCGCATCGTATTCAGCCGCATTTGGCCCCAGAGTGTCAATACTTACAACCCCTGCAGCCGAAATGGTGCCACTAAAGCCTTGGGCGGTAACAAATGAGGCGCCGGTTGCCGTAGTAAATGTAAGGGGATCACTATTGGGATCCGCCACCAAAGATGCGATGTTAAATGTTTGAGCCGCACTGTCTAAGTTGATATTTTCCGTAGCCGCTGTTGCCACAGGAATAAAGCCCGTTCCACTTAAGGCCTCCAGTTGAGTTGCACCCACGACGTTGCCGGAATTGTCCGTAAACACCAAATTCCCCGAATCCAGCCCAGCTGCGGTTGGTGCAAAGGTCACATTAAACGTCTCGCTTTGCCCATGGGCAAGACTTACAGCGGTAAAGTTATCGCTATAGCCAGCAGGTACCGCTACGCTGGTCACATTCAGGATTCCGCTGCCCGTATTGGTAATGGTTTCTGTCTCTGTCTGTGGATTTCCGACTGTTACCGTTCCAAATGGAGTGATAGCCGATGCAGATGCCACTGACGCGCCGGCGCCATCTATGGTCACCGTCTCATGATAAGAAGTCTCTGCCGTTGCGCCTGCAACTTCACCAGGCGTGAGCAGTTCAAAAGTGAAAGAATCTGTTACAGTCTGCCCTGCATTCAAGGCAGCTATAGTTGCATTGCTATAGTTGGCCGTATAAACCGGCTGACCCAACGCATTTTCGCTCAGGCTGCCATAGGCAGGGGCGCTCACAATATCCAAAATAGGAAGCGATCCAGCAGGCGCATCGTTGGGCGCAACGAAAGTAGCAGCCACGGCCGAAGGAGCGCCGCTCGTCAGCACGACCCCACTTGCAGGCGTAACCGCAAATGGCTCGTCAATCACCTTCTCATTGATTGTAATTGTGTTTGTACTGACGTTGCCATAAGGATCTGTCACCTTATAAGCAAACGAATCGGATATAGTAGAACCAGGTGCCGCACTGTATTCAGCCGCGTTTGCCCCCAGGGTATCAATACTGACCGCCCCTGCAGCCGAAATAGTGCCGCTAAAGCCTTGAGCGGTAACAAATGAAGCGCCGCTTGGCGTTGTAAATGTGAGAGGATCACTATTGGGATCCGCCACCAAAGATGCGATGTTAAATGTTTGAGCTGCACTGTCTAAGTTGATATTTTCCGTAGCCGCTGTTGCCACAGGAATAAAGCCCGTTCCACTTAAAGCTTCCAGTTGAGTTGCGCCTACGACGTTGCCAGCATTGTCCGTAAACACCAAATTCCCCGAATCCAGCCCAGCTGCGGTTGGTGCAAAAGTTACATTAAACGTCTCGCTTTGTCCATGGGCAAGGCTTGCAGCGGTAAAGCTATCGCTATAGCCAGCAGGAACCGCTACGCTGGTCACATTCAGGATTCCGCTGCCCGTATTGGTAATGGTTTCCGTCTCTGTCATTGAATTTCCGACTGTTACCGTTCCAAATGGAGTGATAGCCGATGCAGATGCCACAGGCGCGCCGGTGCCATCTATAGTTACCGTCTCATGATAAGAAGTCTCTGCCGTTGCGCCTGCAACTTCACCAGGGGTGAGCAATTCAAAAGTGAAAGAATCTGTTACAGTCTGGCCTGCATTCAAGGCAGCTATAGTTGCATTGCTATAGTTGGCCGTATAAACCGGCTGACCCATCGCATTTTCGCTCAGGCTGCCAAAGGCAGGACCGCTCACAATATCCAAAATAGGAAGCGATCCAGCAGGCGCATCGTTGGGCGCAACGAAAGTAGCAGCCACGGCCGATGGGGCGCCGCTCGTCAGCACGATCCCAGTTGCAGGCGTAACCGCAAATGGCTCGTCAATCACCTTCTCATTGATTGTAATTGTGTTTGTACTGACGTTGCCATAAGGATCTGTCACCTTATAAGCAAACGAATCGGATATAGTAGAACCAGGTGCCGCATTGTATTCAGCCGCATTAGGCCCCAGGGTGTTAATACTGACCGCCCCTGCGGCCGAAATCGTGCCACTAAAGCCTTGGGCGGTAACAAATGAAGCGCCGGTTGCCGTAGTAAATGTAAGAGGATCACTATTGGGATCCGCCACCAACGATGCGATGTTAAACGTCTGAGCCGCACTGTCTAAGTTGATATTCTCCGTAGCGGCTGTTGCCACTGGCGCATACCCGGTGCCACTCAATGCAACCGATTGAGTTACATTTACGCCGTTCCCGGAATTATCAGTAAAGACCAAATTTCCTGAATCTAATCCATTTGCGGTTGGTGCAAAAGTCACATTAAACGTCTCGCTTTGCCCATGGGTAAGGCTTATGGCTGTAAAGGTATCACTAAAGCCAGCAGGAACCGCTACGCTGGAGACATTCAAAGTTCCAGTGCCCGTATTGGTAATGGTTTCTGTCTCTGTCTTAGGATTTCCGACTGTAACCGTTCCGAAGGGAGCTAGCGCCGATGTAGATGCCATAGGCACGCCCGTGGCCGCGCCATTGATAGTCACCGTCTCAGTATGAGTAGCCTCTGCGGTCCCCCCTAGCTTTTCACCAGGCGTGAGCAGTTCAAAAGTGAAGGTATCATGTGCAGTTTGTCCCACATTCAAGGCACTTATGGCTGGATTGCTATAGTTGGCTGTATAAACCACCTGGCCCTGTGCATTTATGCTCAAGGCGCCATCGGCAGGAGCTAGAACAACATCTAAAATAGGAAGCGAGCCAGCAGGCGCATCGTTAGGTGCCGTGGAACTGGCAACCACGGCCGATGGGGCAGTGCTAGTCAGGACGACTCCGCTTGCAGTAGTAACCGCAAATGGCTCGTCGATGACTGTCTCGTTTACGGTGATGGTGGCCGTATTAGAAACACCACCAAACCCGTCAGCTACCTGGTACGTGAACGAATCATGTAAAGTCGACCCAACCACAGCGTCATAAGCATTAAGATTAGGCCCAGTGGTATTGAGCGTCACTAGGCCTGCGGCAGTAATAGTACCATGGAAACCAAGCGCCGTCGTAAAGGCAGTGGCGCCCGAAGCGGCAATGGCCGCGCCATTCACCATAGAGAAGTGCAATGGATCTCCATTAGGATCAAATAACAAAGTTGGATCTTGTGTGAGCAGGTTTACTGAGTATGATGGATTATCTATAGTCGTCGAGAGCGTGTCAGTTTGAGCAATAGGATTACGGAACTCCACGTAAAGAGTCACGGTTTCAGTAGATTTTCCCTCGCTGATTACATCCGTATATACATCATAATGAATGGCGCCGATGACTTTAGAAGCGCCCTCCACCCAGCCTGAACCCATTTGGACCACATCATACTCGCCCAAATTAACAATCATGGTATCCGCCGTATGCGTAATGCTGTTGGTTTTTTCCGTGAAATTATCAACGCCCTGGCCATCGATAATAAGAGTATTATGAGACGCCGCCGTCGACACATCCGTGCCGCCGTTAGTCAAATCCAATTCATCAAAACCCGTGACCACAGGTCCAGAATGTTTGGTACTACCCGATAAATTAACCGTCTGACCCGAGCCTTTAATATCCAGAATGTCCGTACCACTACCACCAATATCACCTACATAAAGCAGATCGCTGGCATAATAGACAACCGAGTCCACACCGCTACCACCGGCGTAAATAGCATCCCCGCCGCCAAGGCCATCGATGGTGAGATTAACGCTAACGGCAGAAAAGACTGTGATAAGATCAGACGAAGCCGTACCCTTAACTAGGCCGCCCGTGACTTGACTATTCTTTGTGATTGTGATAATTGACATATTTAGCACCCCCACTGCTTATAAAACCAAGCTTAATGCATTAAAGAAAGGCAAGCAAAGACTTAATAGCTATACTTTCATTGTATCTAGTAATAGTTAACAAATAGTTAACAAATGTCAGGTATTGCAAGAAAACAAGTATTATTATGCTTGGCTTATCTTTAGCGATCTTCTTTTCACTAAGCTATTTGTCATATTCATATACGGTGTATTAGATTACCGCATCAATGATTATTCTCTTGATTTGATCGCCATGGGCATAGGGAACCATCCCGACAATGAAGATCGTTGAGATACTCAAGCATGATTATATGAATCTGATTGACGGATACTATCCGGACTATACTGGCGTTGAACCACTACTCCATATCAAATGAAGAAAGTAATTCAGATTGAGATCTGCAAAAAATACGGCTCTTATGTAAATAGGTGGGTAATCGGTATGCTAGTTGAACTCAAGTGAGGATAGTTAGAAAAGCAAATACTCCCGTCCCCCGTCATCCTTCCTCCGCCCGCTACGCGGTCGTCCGTTCAGGATGACGTCTGCCAGGGGCAGAAGATTACATCCAACCCACCCGTTTTGCATAAGAGCCAAAAATAAAATAGCGGGATCAATTTTTTATGATTGAGCCTGAATCCTCTTTATCTTCCAATATTTTAGGAGCATCCCCGAAACCAATCATTTTATAGCGCACCTTGTCAAGATGCCCGTCAACATCGTAAATAGTCACTGGCAATCCAAGGTCGCGGGCAGTTAGTTTACCCATAACAGCTAAAAAGCGTATATTGCGCAACTGCTTCATCACGTCTTGCTCTTTGTAAGCTAATTCCCGCGTTAATAAGTTGTACTTGCAATTCCACTAGATCCAGAAAATCAGACGTGCACCAGCTTTAACTTCGACCAGGGCACCTTACGAGCTTTTTCGGCTGCGTCTAATTGTTTTTTGTAACCTATTACATTTGCCCGGGCTGTCTTCAATGTGTCCCAAGCCTTGGTGGCGTTTTCTAGGGCGTTTTTCCGAGCTTGCTCTAGTTCGTAACGTGCCGCAGCCGCGCTTTCTGCCTGCCTGCGGGTTAGTGCATAATCAGCACCACCGCGCCCATACAAGGGAACGGTAAGTTTAAGGTCAACGGCAGCATCATTATTCCGGCCTTTGTTAACACCTTTTTCCGCTATTAAACTGGTTTGCAAATGCGCGATTATAGTTCTGCTCGTTAGACTGCTGTTCACTCTGATCCTGATTCAGATTCCTCGACGCACTAGCCGTAAGATCCAAACTGGGCAGCAGAGCTCCAGATCTGGCGTCAATCAGAAGGTCTTCCTTCTTGGCTTTATAAATAGCTTCCAATATTTTAGGATTGGATTTCAATGCGACATCAATAACTTCATTTAGAGTTTTAGGTAATTTTGGCAGAGAGGGGGGTATTCCAGAAGCCCCGGCTTTTCACCAATTATATTGAGATAATTGGCCTTGGCGTCGTCCAATTCATTCATGTTGGTCAACAGCTCGGCTTCAGCTTTTGCCAACGCTGATTCAGCTACTGCCGTATCTGTTTCCGCCTTCTCACCAAATTTAACCTGAGATTTTACTACGTCGAGTTGCTCGGTCAGAAATTTAACGTTTGTCTCCCTGGATTTTACAGAGCTCGTTTGAAAAATAACATCCATGTAAGCGGTAATCGCCTTCTGTAGTGTGTCCTGCTCAACAAAAAGAAGGCCATACTGTCCGGCAAACGCGGCGTTCTCCTGAGCCCGCAGATTAGCAAGGGTACTGCCACCTTTATAGAGTGATTGCTGTACTGCAGCGTAGCTGTGCCTTTTGTTAGGTTATTTTTGCTTTTGGTTTGCTTATTTATCCGACCACTTACGTAATCAGGATCGCCATCTCGATTGGGTATAGATACATCTGTAACCTTCCGCGTCGCTTTATGGTGAGCTGAATTTTGTCCTATATCGCCATCACGCTGAGTGATGGCCGAAACTCTGAAAAGGCTAAGTTAACATCCTCGTCAATAGCATACAGCTCGTGTAACTTGGCCCTTAACGCGCTATTCGTCGTATAAGATGATGCAAGCGCCTCTTTCAAAAGGTCCACGTGTTGTGCAGGGGCATTTTTCGCAGGTTTCTCTTTCACCTGATCTTCATTAGATGCCTGCGTACCCGTCGACGCTAGAGTTAAGCCTAAAACTATAGAAACATTTAGAATCGTAACCTTATTCATGATAAATCCACTTTCCCATAAATTATCGTGCAATGCTTGGACCCATAACATGTGACCAAGTCCTATTTCAACTCGTCAACTTTAGCACATTTTCAAACTCTTATTCACGAAAAAAAAGCATGCATTCAAATAGCTATATCCATCCTTAGGTAATATATATGCAGGCGGGGAAAAAACTGTATTAGTTCACCACATGAAAATTGACGAAAAGTCTCAAATGTTATAGACAGCAGTATGTCCATGATATGAGGTGATTTATGAATAATATGTTTCAAGCATTAATTTTGCTAAGTGCAGTTCTGTGTGCCGGGGTGCAAGCGTCTGACCCTAGTTTCCAGTTGACAGATGTGTTGGACGAATCCTCTACGATCAAACAAACTTTGGTATTCATGAGTGAGAGCGATTGCCAAAGGAAAATGCCTGAGGGTTTGCAGCAGCTACTTAAACTGCCAAAAACAAAGAACCTGATCATAGATCCCATGTGCATGTTTCAGTTTCCAGCGTCAGGTGTGGATCAGAAGTTCTATCCCGCTGTAGGTAACACATACGTAATCACAGAAGCCAAGAACTTTTCCCAAATGCCCTATCTTGTGGCCCCCATTTGTACGAAAATGTGGGCTTAGGTATTTATTTGCCTGGCGTTAAAGCCGGTGTCATGCATGTGGGGTTCGAGAGTGTGGATCGCAATTTGTTATTGGAATTTCTCAACCATTTCCCGAAAGATATGCGTTCTAAAGCCAAAGTGAATTTGGTGTCAGGTTATTGCAGTATTCTGTTGAGAGATGTATACAACCGGCTACGTCATTTTGGTTTTGCAGTGGATTCTGTAGATGTAACACCCCTGTTTTTATACTGTAAGGAGCGATCCTCTTCAGGGGTTAAGTATTATTCTTATGAGCGCTTTGGGCTGACGACAGAGGACGCAGAAAGACTGCGAGGGAGCTCCAATGCTCAGATCTCCAGTGAAATAGAAAAGCGCGCGGGCCTCTATCCCGTTATGGCTGAATATCCTCGCGTACTGGTTATGAAAGTGGCCACCGGAGAGTCATGCCAATTTTTCGAAGAGGGTTTGGCCCCGCCAATTCCGGAACGATAGATGTGGTCTGTACTACGGTAAGGCATCTAGAGCAAATGAATCCAATTGTGCACAAACAGGTTATGCATAGAGCTGTCAACATGTTCGCGCAAGGAATAGCTGCGAATAATAGGCTAGTAGCCAATAGAGCTATAGCAGCTCTAGGGGTAGATATGGACGGGCTTGAACGCTTAGCGGAATTATCTCGGCCGGGCGAAAAGTAGTCCTGAGGGGGTTGTGTTTTATCTTGCAAAAAAACGGAAAAACTGTTTCAGTGTCCACACTTTCTGACTGGTGTTGAATTGAAATAGGAAATGTATGTGTGTCGCACTCGAGCATAAATCACGAAGCCGCTAAGAACGTAAAAGTGAAGCCAACTATTTTCGGAATTACACATAAGACGCCTTATTTAGCGGTTTGTCTTATAACTCTTGGCATCTTTTCTATCTTGCTGAACAATCATGCCCTAAGGGTTGGGGATGGCGGTGAATATTACGCTATGTTTTTTGCTTGGAGAACACGTTTCTGCCTTTCATGACGGCCCAAAGTTGGTCAGATTTTGGACAGCTGATTGCATCAGATAAGATACAGGATATACCGGCCCTTGAGCACTACCAGAATCAATTTCCAGAGCTACGCCTTGGTGACACGGCGGATTTTAATCATTTTTCTTTCTATAGTCTTCTAGCTGCTTTGTTAAGCAAGTTGGTAATGGTATTTGGTATCAACCTGCCTGCACATAAGTCCTTCATATACACCCATGCCTTGCTATTTTCTGTTCCTCTGATTCTCTCATTTCGCCGCTTTGGCTGGCAAGGCCTCAGTGCAGTGATCCTTTTAACGGTATTCTCACCTATGTTGTGGTTTACAGACAAGGTACATACCGAGTTTTTTACATACTGTCTGGCACTCAGTGCTGTCATTGTTATCCTTAAAAAGGAATATATTCTAGCGGCATTCTTCTTAGCCCTAGCCTCAACTCAAAATATATCATTTGCAGCCATATCCGGCTTAATTGTTCTATATTCATTATTTGCTGACCGATCAGAAAAGTTGAGCAGGTCACAACTGATTCTACTGTCATTGACCTGTGTCATTGTTTGTCTTCACCCCTTGTATTATTACTCCCGTTACGGTGTTATCACCCCCCAACTTTTGGCTGGCGGCGCTGGTGTGGGTTATAATTTAAAGTATTTCTGGGTGTGGTTTTTTGAACCTGATATTGGATTAATCGGAAATTGGTGTTTAGGGCTCTTGATTTTGGTACCTTTATTGTTTTCTAAGTCCGTTAGTGAGTACGCTAAAGATAAATCTTGGTATTATTTTCTTCTCGCATATCTTGTCATCAGTTTGTTCGCGCAATCTTCCACATATGGTCTGAATAGTGGAGGCACGATTAGTATAGCCAGATACGCCACGTGGTATATACCACTCTTTTTCCCGTATATGTTGATGTCGTTAAATTGGGTGCTGGCCACAAAATACAACCGCGGTATTATAGCGATTGGCGTTATTTTATGTTCATACTATTCCTACCAAAACTATAACCCAAGTTTGCCTGAAAATTTTCATACACCAACTAAGTTGTCTTACTTTATACAGAGCAAAATGCCCTGGGCATATGATCCGCCAGCTGATATCTTCGTGGGTAGATATTCAGATTTAAGAAGAATTGCCGAGAATGATAATTTTGCGGTCATAGGTCCGGATTGTAGAAAGATATTGATTTTGAGGGGGCAAGGCACGTTTATCCAGGGTAACAGAATCTGTAGCTATGATCCGATACTATTGACCCAATTAATAACATCTAAAATCCCTGATGGCATGCCAGGGCAGCCCTTTTATTATAGACTGACTGATGCCGAGATCAAAAATATTCAAAAATCCTATGCTACAGGCGATTCGATAAATTTATCCGCAGATGAGGATTATGATTTAATCGGTTGCGATATACAAGGATTTGGAGGTCCAGAAAATATTGGGCGATGGACTATAAGCAATAAGTCATCAATACAATTTGAAATTACAGCGGTCGCTAATAGCCGTCCTAAGAGGGTATTATTCTCAACAACTGGCTTTGTTGCAAAGGGGCATAAACAAAGAATGATAGTCTCCATCAACAATTCTCAGCCGGTGGAATATTTTTATGTTGCGGAAAAACCAGATCAAGATATAGAACTATTGGTGCCGGAGGATTCCTCAAATCTGATTCGTATAAAGTTTGAGTTACCGGATGCGATCTCTCCAAAGGATTTAGGCTTGAGTAATGACCCCCGTGATCTTGGAGTTTCCATTAAAACGATAAAACTCTTATAGTCAGTTATAACTTATGTAGAAGCGCCGTTGTGAAGCGGTCTTTATGTATCTGTAAATAGGGCAAACACTAAATGAACGAATCCGGTAATTCTCAGCGAATCTCCCTCGGGCTGACGGCGACAGAATTGTTAAAAGAAAACCCGATTCACCTGAGGCTGTTTTCGCTGTTCATAGTCATAAGCGTAATTGTAGGCCTAATTATTTATAAAATTAAATACATATGGTCCGGTGGTGTTGATCTGGCTCATCATTATGCGTTAGTTTACCGAATCAGTGACCTTTTGTCCCTTCCTGTAAATGATCCCACCTTGGATGAGATGAATCTATATCCTCCCTTATCACATATTTTGGCAGCAATAACTGGCAAAGTTCTTGGCTCGAGTTTCTTAGGTCTGCAAGTTGTAACCTTGGCCTCAATCATACTCTTGTGGGCGAGTATTGCGAGCATGGTAAATTCCTTGCCCGTCAGAAGAGCATTCTCGTGCTTCTTATTGTTATCCGCCGCCTTGGTCTTAAATCGGCGATATATGCATGTTGAGATACACGGATACGAGGTGGTATCAAGCTTTTTCTATGCCCAATTAGTTGGACAAGCCATGTTGTTTGGTTTGCTAGCCTTCATGATTCGCAATGAACAAAGTGAAGAGAATCCGATTTTTAGATACCTCGTTCTTTTACTATTTCTACCTATCTTGCAATGGACGCATTTAATGCCCGCTCTCGAGCTTTTTGGCTTATTGTTCTTTCTGATGGCTATAGATTTAATTCAGGCAACTGCAGAAGACCGTAAAAAGAAGTTCTTTGTGGCCTGCCTTATTATGCTTGTTGCTTCAGCATCAATCGTTTTCCACCCCTCTCTGGCAGCCATGAGTGAGATAAGCCGCAACAATGGTTCAGTGAGTTTTCTGTATACCCCAACTTTGAGCAGCTTTGTATTCTTATGCATATTTGTCATTTGCACATCTGCGGCATTACTATTTAAGTGGTTCAATCTTAGCTCCGAGGATGAAAGAACCAGATATACACTCTTTAAATATACCAGTCTTTATGGTCTTGTGGTATCTGGTCTCTGCATATTACAATGCCTAGCATTATACTTTGGGCATGGGTCAGAATACGCCATTAAGAAGTATGGCTTTGCATTAAATACAGCGCTTTTAATGAATATTGTTATGCTGGTTGTGAGCATGTTGAGCAAGGAAAAATCGAGCAAACCTAGCGGTAGTGTTCAAAGTTATCTTCCTGCATTCTGTTATGTAGCAACCCCTTTATTTATAATTATATCGGTTCTATCAATAACTCCTAAGTCAAAAGCGGTAAATGTATCGCGAGTAATAGAGCTGAATAAGCAGCTTGACGTCACTCGTTTTACGGAGTTGCAGCATGAAGATGGTAAATATGATTTTGCAATTAACATAGAAGGCGTTCCCTCCGCAATAAATTATATGTTCACTATAGCGAATCTAAATACGCCTAGGGCTCATCTCGACGGTAGCGGAAGCAATAGGCCTCTTTACGATATCCTGGTAGGAAAAATGCCTGGGGACTTTTCCAGAATAGAAAATATTATAACCTCTGAGAACGCGCTGCCTTATGATATAAAAGCATGCCGGGTATCCAAGCCATCAGGTTCATTAGTTATTGTCAATGGCGAGTGCGTTGGCCGACATTTGAGCGGCTCAAAAGCGAGCAGTGCAAACGATGATTCTACGACAGACGGTTTGATTCATGGCGATGCGCATGCTAAGACGAACAATTAAAGTATTAGGTTGAAATGAAAAGCACAAAACAAGATTTACTACAGTTCGAACAAACCTTACGCGGCAAGCGTGTATTTGTAACCGGCCACTCCGGGTTTACTGGGGGCTGGGTGTGCCTATGGCTAAACCATATTGGGGCCGAGGTATACGGATATTCTCTATCTCCTAACACGGAGCCATCCCTTTATAACACATTGGACATCCAGAACATCGTATCGGGCGAATTTAATGATATCTGTGATTACGAGAAGCTTAGGTCTGCGGTTGAGCGATTCCAACCTGAGTTGATTCTACATTTAGCGGCTCAACCGTTAGTCCGAAAATCTTGCGCTGAGCCAGTATCTACATTCACCACCAACGTGATTGGTACGGCCCATGTGCTTGAAGCTGCCAGGCTCACGAAGTCTGTTAAAGGTGTGGTATGCGTAACAACCGACAAAGTGTACAAGAATAACGAATGGCCATGGCCCTATAGAGAAAATGATCCACTCGGCGGCAAAGACCCTTATAGTGCCTCTAAATCTGCGGCGGAGATGGTCATAGAGAGCTATCAATATGCATACGGAAAATTAGACGGCAGCGGCCTGGCTATCGCCGCAGCTCGCGGTGGAAACATCATCGGAGGAGGGGATTGGTCAGAGGATAGATTGATCCCGGACTTTGTAAGGGCAGCTGTCACAAATTCAAAACTAACTTTGCGCTATCCAAATGCAACCAGACCCTGGCAACATGTCTTGGCATTGACCCAAGGATACCTGATGTTACTAGCAGGACTGCTAGAGCAGCCCCAAAAATTTGCACGGGCATGGAATCTTGGCCCACAAGAAACGAAGGAGTTTTCGGTTAAGGATGTACTGGAAATTTTATCCAAGGAATGGACGCGTCCTGACTTGGAATATATGGAAGCCCCTCTATCTGAGGCTTCTGCCTTGGCTTTAGACAGTTCCTTAGCCCGCAACTTGATTAACTGGGTGCCCGCATGGGACACTCGCCGGGTGATTTGTGAAACAGCAAACTGGTACAAGAAATTCTATCAGGAACCAGAAGAAATTCAGAACTACACGCGCGCACAAATCCAAGACTGGCGGCAAGCTCTACTTAATCAGACAAATGAGGATTCGCTGTGAAAATATTACTAACCGGATCCAGCGGGTTCATAGGAAAAAACCTTGTAACTTACCTGATGTCTTTGGGACATGAGGTCTTGGCTATAGGACGGCATGCTCTAAAAATCAAAGATCTAGAATCAATAGTGACCCCAGGTTTTACCCTTCAAGATCTTGAGGGTTCACTGTCTCCCTATCAATTTGATGCGGTTATTAATCTAGCAGCCGCTGGGGTTAACCCTGGGGATAGAGATGTCAGTCAATTGCTGCAAGTTAATGCCATGCTGCCATCATATTTAGCAATGATTGCCGCTCAAAAGGGCGCGAAAGGTCTTATCACCATTGGCAGTGGTGCGGAATATAAAGTTGTGCACCCTACGGACAGCATAGCCGAAAGCACGCCTTTAGAAACGGACAGGCTATACGGCACTTCAAAGGCTGCGGGCGGGATAATGGCGCTTGCTACGGGTAAAAATCTAGGCCTACCTGTCGCAGTCACGAGATTGTTTAACGTTTTCGGTCCTGGGGAAGCTCCCCATCGGTTACTGCCTTGCTTGTTCAATGGTTTGAAAGAACAAAAACAAGTAAGTCTTTCAAGTGGTTCACAAATAAGGGACTTTATTTATGTGGAGGACGTTTGTTCTGGCATAGTCTCTGCTCTAAATTCTTTACTAGACGGAAAGTTAGGTCCTGGTGTATACAATATATCCACAGGTATAGGAACCAGCGTCGCCGAATTTTGCCGAACGACGGCTCGTTTAATGGGGGCAGATGAATCCTTATTGGATTTTGGGGCCTTACCTTTTCGTCCCGATGACAATGATATCGTCGTGGGAGATCCAACCCTATTCAAAAGCCACACCGGTTGGAAGCCAGATTTTACCTGTGAGATGGGTATACTAAGATCCCTAGAACTTTATGGGATGCAACCAAAATTTGGGGATATTGTTGAAAGTGCTTAAAGATAATCTAAATTTAGAAATTCATGAACATCGACCGTTAATATCAATTTGCGTGCCTGTTCTCAATGAAGCCGACAATCTTGATCGTCTGTATGACAGATTAAATGAGCTTTCTGTAAAGATGAAAAACAAGTGTGATTTGGAATTTGTATTTACAGACAATCACTCTACGGACGATACCTGGCGTAAGTTAGAAGAGCTCGCAAAAGCTGATAACCGCGTGCGTGCCTTAAGATTTTCCAAGAACTTTGGCTTTCAAAGATCTATTCTAGCCAATTATATGCATGCCTCGGGCGATGCCGTTCTGCAAATTGATGCTGATCTTCAGGATCCGCCGGAATTGCTAGATGAATTCTTTGATTTGTGGAAGCAAGGCTATCAAGTCGTCTACGGTATCCGCGCAAAAAGGCCTGAAGGCTGGCTGATGAGTAAAATCAGAAACTTGGGTTATTGGGTCATTGATAAGTTAAGCGAGCATCCCATTCCTCGCGATGCCGGCGATTTCCGATTGATAGACCGCAAGGTTATCGAAGCACTCAAACAGTATAGATCTGCCAAACCTTATCTAAGAGGCATGATCGCGAGCATGGGCTTTAAACAAAAGGGCGTTGCTTACGAACGCTCGGCCAGGGTTGCGGGCGAAAGCAAGTTTAGCTTTCGTCAATTGACAAATCTGGGCCTTTCGGGAATTTTCAACCATTCTGTCGTGCCCCTAAGACTAGCCACCATGGCTGGGGTATTGCTCTTACTTTTAAGTATTCTTGGTGCTTTTTATTACATATGCCTAAAACTTTGGTATCCCCATCTACCTACGGGTCTGGCGAGTATGCATATACTGGTTCTCTTTGGCATTGGGTTCCAGTCTTTGTTGTTGGGTATATTGGGCGAATATCTCCTCAGAATATATATCATTCTGAGGAAAGAACCGGTGGCCATAGTGGAGCAAAGCTTAAATTTTGCTCCAGAAGAAGTACAGTTTTAAAAAGGGTGAGTCGTATGCAAGCAGTAATTTTAGCCGGTGGATTAGGAACGAGAATCTCCGAAGAATCCGATAGCAGGCCAAAGCCGATGATCGAAATCGGCGGAAAGCCATTGTTATGGCACATCATGAAAACCTATAGCCATCATGGCGTAAAGGATTTTATTATATGTCTTGGTTACAAAAGCTATATGGTGAAAGAATATTTCTTCAACTATTACCATCACACTTCAGACCTGCAAATTGACTTAGGCTCTGGGGATTACAAAGTTTTAGATTCTCAGTCTGAAGACTGGACAGTTACATTGATTGACACGGGTCAAGACACCATGACCGGGGGCCGATTGAAGCGTGTTGCACAATATTTAGACGATAAACCATTCTGCCTTACCTATGGTGATGGCCTTGCGGATATTGATATAACTAAAGAAATTGAATTTCATAAGGCCCATGGCAAGATGGCGACAGTCGCCGCTGTCCAGCCTCCCGGCAGGTTCGGTGTGCTAAATGTGAATGAAGATGCTTTGGTCAGCAGCTTTGAAGAAAAGCCTAAGGACGAAATAGGCTGGATTAACGGCGGGTTCTTTATCCTGGATAAAAAAGCCATTGATTATATTGATGGCGATTCAACTTCCTGGGAAAACGAACCGCTGAAGAATCTGGCCAAGAGGGGCATTTGATGTCCTACATTCATCATGGCTTCTGGCAACCTTGCGATACGCTACGTGATAAAAGAGAATTAGAAAAGTTATGGGATTCCAAGAAGGCCCCATGGGCGGTTTGGAAATAGCATGCCACAAGGACAGCACGCATCAGCGATAGACACGAGTTCGTCTCGTAAATCATGGTATAGGCAAGCCTTGGGGATCATAATTTCCCTAGTTTGCATATGGCTTACCGTAAGAAATGTAAATGTTTCAGACGTTTACGAAGCCTTACGTCATCTGCAATGGTCTTTTGTCCTGTTGGGTATTTGTTCCCTTGCTATTGGGTATGCAGCCAGGATTCAACGATGGAAGCTTATGCTGAATTCAGCGGGCTCAAACATCAGTTTCTCCAAATGTGCGGCGCCATTCTTGGGCTCAATTACACTCAACAATGTACTGCCCTTACGCGCAGGAGACGTGGTGCGGGCATTCGTATTTCCAGCTGCCATAGGCGTGAATAAAACCGATGCTGTTGCAAGCATTTTTCTTGAACGGTTAATTGATTTGTTAACACTCCTGATGTGCTTGGGGCTTGGTTTGTTATTCAGTCCCTCATTGAACATGCCATCCTGGTTGACGGACATGGCCACTGTTTTAACCATGCTTGGGATTGCATTGCTTTTGTGCCTGATGACCCTGGATCTGTTTGTATGTGCTCTGGCCGAGAAAATCCAAAGTTATTTCCAGACCAAGGGTTTTGTTCGCATAGCCAACTTACTAGACGTCATAAATGGCATCCTTCGCAGCCTAAAGGCGATGTCCGGTTTTAGTAAGATGTCTTCTTTACTTCTCCTTTCTGCCATCGTATGGGCTGGTGAATCGGGCTTATACTATTTTATTTTGATGAGCCTAAAAATTGAATTTACAGGACCATTTATAGCTCTGACTGTCATGGCCATCGCAACTCTTTCTACGCTGGTTCCATCGTCACCAGGGTATGTAGGCCCCTTTCATTTAGCCGCATCGTCCACACTCCTGATGCTTGGAGCTGACCAAGCTGAGGCAACTAGTTTCGCATTTATTGCTCACCTGGGAGTTTGGCTACCCACGACCTTAGCAGGAAGTCTGGCCATGCTATCCCATCCAAAACTATTTAATGGCAGAGCTGAGTCTGCCCAAGTTCAGAATATTAGTACATAATGAGGAGTGCTGAAGATGAGTAAGAAATATGATGTTGTAATTGTTGGAGCTGGCTTTACAGGATTAACAGCGGGCTTGGAGCTAACAAAGGCGGGCAAATCCGTACTGATTCTAGAATCAGATTCTGCTCCTGGTGGCTTGGCAGGCACATTTGAATTCAAGGATGGTGTCACCATTGAGAAATTTTACCATCACTGGTTTAACAACGACGTACACGTTCCTGAATTGGTTGAAGAACTTGGGCTTAAAGATCAAATCGTAACCATGCCATCTCGCACGGGCATGTACTTCAATGGACAGTTCTGGAAGCTATCTACACCCCTAGACCTGCTACGATTTTCCCCCCTTTCATTTATAGATCGCATACGCCTTGGGCTCCTTGTGTTTAAGGTCCGAAAAATCAAAGATTGGAAGACAATCGAGCACCTTTCCATCCGTGATTGGCTGGAGCCTTTATGCGGAGCTACCGTATTCAAATTAGTCTGGGAACCCCTGATCCTGGCGAAATTCTCCGTATATGCAGAGAGCGTAAACGCCGTCTGGATGTGGAAAAAGCTCGTTCTAAGGGGCAGCACGCGAGATAAGAAAGGTGGCGAACAGCTTGCCTATTTCAGAGGCGGCTTTGGAAGACTAGCGCAGGCCATGGCCGATGAGATCATCAAAAACGGCGGTGAAATACGGTACAACACTCATGTTAAAGGGGTGAACAGCCGTGATAATAAAATTGAAGGCTTGCAATTATCGGATACGGAAGTTAGCGGCCACCAATTCTTATTCACCCCCTCGTTTTCTATAATTGCAGATATTTTCGATAAGGTTGCAGATAAACAGTGGACTGAATCCCTGAGGCGGGTAAACTATTTGGGTAATGTGTGCCTTGTTCTTCAGCTCGACAGAAGCCTATCGGATACCTATTGGCTGAACGTAAATGATCCCGGCTTCCCTTTTGTCGGTGTTATTGAACATACCAATTTTGACAGTCCAAAGAACTATGATGGCACGCACATCGTATTTCTCTCCAGATACCTAGCCACAGAAGACCCAGTCTGGAGTTATGCTGACAATAAATATCTAGACTTTGCTCTTGGCCATCTTAAAAGGATGTTCCCAGATATGAATAGTTCTTGGATTAAAGACTATAAAGTCTGGAGAGCTGAATACGCACAACCGGTAACCGAGCGTAATTACTCATCCTATGTCCCCGGGCAGGAAACACCGTTTGACAACGGTACGATCTCATCTATGGCCCACATTTATCCAGAAGACCGTGGAACGAACTATGCCATACGAGAGGGTCGATCGGTCGCAAAATGTATCATGGGTAAAATGTAGACGCCTCGTTTATGACGCGCGCTTGAATAATTAACCGTCGCTTCTTTATGTCTTAAGCTATTGCTGACACCTTGTTTACCGTAATTTAACGGTTACAGGATATTCTGATGATAAGGTCAAGATCCAAGTCTTTTGATGCACCTTATTGAAGTTCAGGAATATAGAAATGATGAAATTCTACTTCGCGATCACATTAGCTGCATTGCTTCTAGCCGGACAAGCCAATGCCAGCAGCCAAGCAGAAATCGATCGCAAGACGAAAGAACTTGATAGCTTAGATAGTATAAGCAACGTTAGCCAACAAACTTTATTGCAGTTTGAAACCGTTGAGCTTTTCAAAGAAAAGTTTATGCAAAACCGGGCGGGAAAAGTAAATACGACAGCGGATCTGCAAGATAAATACCAAACGGCAATCGCTGCTTTAGACTTTATGATCGCAAACAAGGCAAAATGCATGAATCCAGCGCTTTCTGATAGCAGCTGTAACACGATGAAAGACAGTGCCCAGATCAAAGTTGCACAATATCTCCGCATAGCGCCTCCGCCAGTACCCTTACGGTCGAGAGCCTCTGCAGGTGCACCAGAGATGCCGACTAAAAGATTGTTGGAAGAAGTGAGAAGATCTAAGGAAGCTGAGTCACAAACTACAGAAGTGGCTTCTCAAACCATGGAAGCCAAGCCTCCTACACCTCATGAAGAAAGAAAGAAAAGATTTCAGGCGACAACGGCCAAAATATTGAGCTTAAAAAAGGTCGATCCTGAAAAAGCCGCAAGAACTAATGCTTTACTAGCTGAGGGAGTTCTGAGGAAATCAGCAGAACAAACTCAGCAGAAGGAATGAGTTATACGCCCCAGCCCGTCATTGCGAGGAGCGAAGCTCCGTGGCAATCCAGTTGCGCTCCCCCAGCGCATACTAGTCAAGGCTACCGTACTGGATTGCCGCGGAGCTTCGCTCCTCGCAAGGACGGGCTGGGGGCTTTTGATAGCCCTGTAACTTTTGGGCAGTAGTTAAGAACTGCCATTATTTATATGAACACGAGTACAGAACTCAATCCTTAACCCCGATATAGATGTCCAAAACCAGCTTCTCATGATCCTGAGCACGTTCATCATAAATTTCAAAATCAGCCAAATATCGCCTAGTACCGCCTAGCTCATCTGGCGTCATTTGCCAGATTTTATACCAGGGCTCCCTGACGACATCCGGCATACGACCCGGCCCGTTTACAAATTTCGTATAGGTTTGGGGTGCAATCACGTGAGGTTTTAAATCGTGGGGGAGTTCACCAAACGAATCAACTTCCTCGCCGATCAAATAGGTATATTCACCCGTGTGATCACTTTCATAATCCGTGTAGACACAAAAAGTCGTCCCAGGTTTTTTCCGATTGGGGATAAGGCTGGCGATGTTTTCATGAAAATACCTTTGGATACACGGGAACATTCTCCCCGCTGCAAAATCGCTCTCGGCTTTGTTCGTGGTTCTGACCGTCAGTCCAACCAGTTTGATTTCTGGAAGCTTTATATTCGTATTTTTTTGCATGGCTGTTACCTATATTTGTTGATGTTCTCTGATTTAAAAATTTGTCTACAGTGTATTACAGGAATTCTCTAGATGATACCGGTTCTATCGCCCCGATAAAACTCAAATCCGTTTCATCAGGAGTCTCAGCTCTGACATACTGTTGCAGTCTGTATGACTTAATGATCTCCGCGAATTCGCTAAACCTCAGCTTTTTTCCCTCAGCATCTCGCTTTAGTTGATCTTCTATGGCTTTAATCTCATCAGGCTTACATCCTAATAAATCCGAGAGCATGCACACAAAGGTCTTTATAGATACTGGCCAGAAAGGCTTTTCTACCAACTCAACAGCGACCGACCATAGTGAGTCTAATGCAGGTCTTCTTTGACTTGGAATTGTTAGGATATTGCTTAATAAAAGATTATTATCATTTTTGTCTGTATACCCGTTAAAAACATTCAGGATCAAGCTTGTGAGTACCTGTCTTTGATCATCATCGGCGCAGCCTTTAAAGGCGCTAATGCATTCATATATATACTCACAGAAACCTCCAGAGTTGAACTGATTGCTTTCAATTATTTTCACAATACCAGATGCTGTAGAGAACAAAGCTGCTCGGTTCATTCCAAAAAGCTTCTCCAGGTACTTATATTTTAACCCGTCATCCATGCAATGGTTAACCCTTCTATATGCCTCCGCAAGCTGTTCAGCGGCTTCAAATAATGCGGGTATATCCCCAGCTTCAGTGGAAGTGACCAAACTCTTGAAAATCCAGGAAGGGACAAGTTTGTTATGCTTATCCATTTCCAAGAGTGCAGCAACGGCAACTGCATGTTTCACTGGGGGTAGTTTGCAAATTACCTTCGTAAAGGAGAACAAAAAATCACGTCCGTGGCTCTGATCGCTGAGAACGATCCTCTTGCAATTCTCGGCAAGATCGGCAGGAAGAGTTTTGGTCATCTCATCCATCAGAGCCTTGCGTGCACCCGCCGGCGGTAGTTCACTTATTGCTGTCAGGAAGGCTCGGTTCCGAATACCAACAAGAGCGAGAGCCTTAATTATTGTTGCGCATTCATGTATATTCGTCCGCTCTTGGATAATTTGATCAGCCGCATTCAGAACGATCGGCCAAAGTGAGGTCTCTTCGACGGGGGACCGAAATGTGGCGTCGACTGTGGCGATATATACGGGAAATAATTTCTTGACCAAGAGACTACAAGCAGAAGCGGGGGGGCGATATCTGATTTTTACCCATATAAGATGTAGGGTTTTATGGAAAGGATGTCCTGCGTACGCAGGATCATAACATGCTGATTCTATTAAATTCTCTTTACCAAGAGTTTCAAGCGCACCAAATAAGGTTAGTCCCTCTTTATCCGCATAAGGTTTGTGAATCTCACCTTCCAACAGTCGGAGGTTATCCGCTAACCTGCCGACTACGATTTCATCTGGCTCAAGTAGCCACTCTAAACTTGGTTCACTCATAAGCGTAAATCTGACGCATCTTTTGTTTTTGCAATTCCATGCGAGGGGATCAGCTTTGTAGAGAACTTGCGTTGGGACAGTCCATGTGACTCTATCAAATATCTGCAGTAACCTAAGGTTATTTTCAAAGAAGAAAATTCTCTTAGGCGCGTGACATAATCTGGAGACCACGAGTTGTATTGCTTTAATATCCAGGTCTATCCTTTTTGTTGACTCTTTCTCAGAAAGATCCTTCCGATCGGAGTAAACGACGCCATCAAAATGCAATAATTGAGTTGTGTCTTCCAATGATATTTTACGGTCTTTCGTGCCGAGCCCATTAAGTTCAACTCCATGAGCGAGAAGGCTGGCCACTAACCTTCTATTATCATAAGCGATTCCATTCCCAAATAACTTGGGATCGTAGAGCAAAAACAAACACATAGGTCGAGCCTTCTGCAGCCCCAGAAAAAAGCCCTCCATTTCGGGCTGACTCAATTCATAACCTTTGTCATTGTACCTGTTAGTGAAGAACATGTCTTCCGAGCCCAGTAAAACTAGATCATCCTCGTTAAACTGGTTTGGATCGATTTCTTTAATGTTCTCAAACTTGACGAATGTTGTTGTATTTAAAAAAGTTTGCCCGCTTATGTGAGCCAATCCCAAAGGGTCAGAAGACGTGCAAACCGCATCATGATAGGCGGTGATGATCAGCGTGCTGATAATGAGAAATCTCGTGATTATGTTCATCGCATGGTCCGCTGCTACTCGTAAATTCCATTCTAACATGAATTAAATCCATTTGCCGTTCAATACGTATTTTGTGTGTATTGAAAAATTATGAAAGCGCTGGTAAGTTACGTGCACACAGGCTTAGAGAGAGGGAGCGGATGAGTCAGATATTAATAGAAGTACCCGAGGTTATAGAGACACCTCGGCTTAAGCTACAAATGCCCACGGCTGGGTTTGGCGAGAAAGTACATGCCGCCATTGTGGATGGCTATGATGATTATATCCGATGGTTAACCTGGCCTGCAACGGCCCCAACGGTCGAGGCCGTAGAAGAAGACTGCCGCAAGCATCATGCGGAGTTTATCCTGCGAGATTGGATACGGTATCTTATTATCGATAAGGCGTCAGGCGATGTCCTCGGACGCTGTGGTTTTCCGCCATTTGCATCCAATTGGGCCATCCCGCAATTCAGCATTTCTTATTTCATCCGAAAAAGCCAGCGCGGCAAAGGCTATGGCACAGAAGCTGCTCACGCAATGGCACTGTTGGCTTTCAAAATTCTGAAGGCTAAAAAAGTTGAGATTGTTTGCGATGAAGAAAATGTGGCCAGCACAGTAATTCCTATGAGGCTTAACTTTCAACTGGAATACACACAAAGGGGCGGCTGGCCCAGACCCGATGGCGAGCTGGCGCATTTGAAGGCGTATGCTATGTTTAAAGCGGAGGACCTACCTGCTTTAGATATAAGAATGATCTAACAATCTTTAGGAGCATCACATAATGGGCAATAGCCAAGCGAACAGTATCAATCAAAACTTGACCCAGTGGGCAACATGTATGGCATCCTTAAACAACTGTCATCTTCAGGGTGATGCCAGCTTACTTTGGTACAATACGAACCTTCCGCACCCCATGTACAATTTTGGCTGTAACGTAGCTAACGATAACCCCGCAGATCTAAAGGCTTGCATTGAGTCTTTTCAGAAGTCCCAATCCCCCTTTTATTTCAGCAACGGTGTATGGCACGAGGGCAAGCGCACATCAGAACAGCTGAGGAATTCTGGCGCCGATTTCATCGGCTTGATTGATGGAATGCTGTATGATCTGGACAAGGGTATCCCCAAGTTGGAAGAACATCCTGACCTGAAAATAGGAGTCGTTGAAACGGAAGCACAATACAAAGACTTTGGTCAAGTCACATCCTTGGCAAGCGGCCAGGATGAGTCTATAGGCCCGAAGTTCTTTTCGAAGTTTGAGAATCTTAAAAACGCGCCATTAACACTGCTGGTTTCCTATATCGAAGATAAACCCGTAGGGTGCTCCATGATTTACACACCAGAAGGCGACACAGCCGGCAACTACTGGGCCTGGGTGTTGCCAGAATATAGAAAGCAAGGCATCAACTCCGCCATGGTTGTCAAACGCATGCAAATGGCTAAAGACGCAGGCTACAAATACCTGGTTGCCCAGTGTATGGATACCTCAACCCGGCTTTATTCCAGACTCAGCTTCGAAAAAATCTGTGAGTTGGATATGTATGGGAAGGTGAGTTACTAGGGCTTTAAGTCTTTGGTTCTGCCGATTAGCCTAGAATTAATGCTTTGGAGCACTAGGTATTTTTTACGGATTTACATCCAGAAACCAAATACGTATGCTCACCGGGCATGTTTATCTATCGTTTAAAAGGACGTAGAAGAGCAAATGGTTGAGAGTATATAGGAGTGCAGAATGAAGAGATATAATTTATCTACAGCCAGCCTGGCGATCATGCTAGCGAGCGGCACTGGCGCATGGGCGAGTCTTCCTGATGACTTGAAAACACCGGCGGCTGTCACCAAATCAGCGGTCTCTGAAACGCCATACGTTGCGCCAAAGGCTGTTTTGGATAAGCTACAGAGTCTATTTAGGCCTAACGATCCCATTGCTTGGGCAGACAAGCTCAAAAAATATAGTCCCGACGAACAACTTCGTGTCCTCGACAATATGCACACACTTAAGAATGCTGGCTATATCCGGTATGTAGATGCGGGCGAAATTGAAAGCGAAAGTGGTTATTTGTCACAGGTTAATCCTGAGTTCTTAAAAGAGATAGCTCACCTCGATTTCGTCAAGAGTGCCTACCCGAAGAGTGAATTTATATGGAAACTTCACCGCTGGAGTAATGCAAAGGCACTCTTGAATCCATGCCCCGGTTTAGGGCGAAAACTAACCCTGCTCCTGTCATTGGCACCCAATAAGCAGGAAACTTTTAAGAATATGGACCTTATCAAGTTTTATTCTACCTTACCAAAACTATCGGATCGTATCATTCTCGAGGAAGCTACCGCCCTTGGTGCGAGGGAGTCAGCTAAGTATTATTCTGGCCGCGCCCTCAGCTCAAGGTGCGACATGCTGGCGCAATTAGCCGAATATGACCAAAATTTGCTGCTCGCAACTAACTTCATTGATCACTTCAACGATCATTTTTGTACAGAGAGATGTAGTAATAATAACGCGGAAGCGTCAGCTTTATTCAATCCCCTGAGACCGGGATTGCTGCGCCTCCAAACGCTAAAGGTGCAATTAACGTGGCAAGGGGTAAAAAGCGTACCTGAACTGTTAGTCAGACTAGGTGAAACGCCAGACAACATATGGAGAGAAATTGCCCCCTTGGTCAATCCTAACTGTGAGGTGGAGCATCTAGAATTATTACTAAAAGAGCTGGGTCCATCCAGTCTGCCCAAATTCCTACAGGCTAAGGAGCTAGGTCATGGTAAAAAATGGGGGCTTGGCGCATATTTAGACACTATGCGGTGGCTAGGATGGTACCCCATTTCCACAGCTGACTTTCAGCTGCTTCGTGATAGCTTTGCGGATAGGCACGATGATGACGGCTCGAAAGTAATTATGGATTCTATTAGAAGTCTATCACAACCCGGATACCGACTCAGCACAATATCTGCTATAGCGGCCATCCGCGACCATGGAAAAAAGCTATCCGATACTCATGCCTGGGTATTACTTGAATATCTCCACAATTTCGATAACGCTAAACAATCCAACCTTGTCCAGAGGCTCCCTAACCATCCCGACTTCCCTGGGTGGATCGAGATGGAATCTTATGAAGGCAGGAAAATACTGTCCAGTATTTTGACACAACTCAATAACGCCTCGGTACTCGAGGAAATGCTTGAAGAGTGCCCTTTGGGCATACATCCAGCTTCATGGAATCCTAGGCAAATTGTGGTAAAGTCATCCATGCTGCCCCCCGAGCAACGACCTATTGTGGTCTTTGACATAGATTCCTGCATGCAAAAAGGATCTCAAGCCATTGATAACGTTCAAGAGGCCCGCAAGGAATTCCAATCATACATGAAGGAACATCCCCATACGGTCACTTGGACCTGCAAATATAGGCAAAACAAAATTGCGCTCCATAGAGTGATGCCATATTTTCCGGCGGCTCTCGAAGCCATGATCCGTAAAGGCTGGCGGGTTGCCTATTTTAGCAGTGGACCAGAAGACAGAAATAAACCGTTTATTGAAGATACTCATAAACTGTTTTTTGGTGCCGACGTATATGAAGAACTTAAACAACAAGGCCAGTTTCAAGTTTGGTCTAGGCAGCATGTTAAAGATAATCGATCATTTTGATCGCAAAGATCTCAATGACACGCTCCTCCCTGGGGAAAAACTTGAAAACGCTATGATGTGGGAAGATGAAGTGTACAACTGTCATAATCGGGAGCAAGTATTTAATCTGAAAATGGAAAATACCTTTCTATATAAAAACGCTCCAAACGAAACAGAAGGGCTGGCTGCATGCCTTATCGGGCTAGTAGAATTAGTCAATGAACGTCCAATTAATGAACTTGCAGAATCTAGACCTCTATCTCTCATGGATCGTATAAATACGGTTCTTGGCAAAAAAGGCGAGGGCAGCTCGGTAAGATATACAAACCTGAACAATGAATTCGTCCAAAAGCTATACGATCTGGGTATGCCTAAGGTACTGGAATTGTATCCCGAGGCAGCAAAAAAATAAAAAAACAGGAGGCTTCACGATGACTAAAATAGGACCAATGGCCCACAGAAAATCTATCTAAAGGAAGGCTGGAACCCGTATGGCTCAAACCTACAAACTCATCGCAGCCCTTATCGCATTGAGCATGCAGCACCCCTGCATGGCGAGCTCAAATGATGTTTCTTCGGATGATGATTCTTATGACAAGCTGGTGGCTAGGCAGCCAGTTACCTTGCATAAATACATCAAACTTGACGATATAGACTATGCACAGTTTGGCCCCAATGATCTGATTATCGCTTCTACGGACAATGCACTTATAAGGAACAGGAATAAAAAGCAAGATCCAGGTCTATTTCGGTTCTCAAAGACAGTTCGCCAAATCCGTTGTCAGGTCTTGTTCCTAGCCTTCCAACATCTTTGGCCGGAATTTTCGGAAGGTCAACAGGACATGCAACTTCAGTGTTCTCTGGATAAAGAACTGCTATCACAAGATTTGCAGCACTATAAGGGTGGTGTTCTTTTTGAAAATAGCCTCGGTTCTGAGACTGGGCGCATCCACCCTATCCCAGCCATAAAGGCGTTCTTATCAAGGTACTTTGTGCGCACGGGCAACCTTATATTCCTCACAAGTTGCACGAGTTTAATAGGAGAAATAGAAGAAGCTGATTGGGAACTCCCTGTTCACGTTTATTTCAGGCTGACACCAAAGCACCTTAAGACTAGCGAGTTCATGAAGTATGCGCTGATTGGTGAAGATCACCTTCAATGGGTGTTTAATGAAGACGCAGCAACCATTGGAGCAAGGATACGAGCGAATCCGAGAATGCTCCTGGATCGCTTGTACGAACCATTTGCGGGGCGAGATGGTCTTAAACTCTATTATGCCCTCATTCGCACAAAAAAGCACAATGCGCTAGCTTTGGCTTATGCCAAAGAGGCGGCTGATGACAGTCTGTTCGACCAAACCGTACTTTTGTTGCGTAAGAGGACCAATCGTGGAAGTCAAAATAACATCGTCGATGAATCTCCACACCGATTGATATATGGGGCAATCAAGAGGCTAGCCAAGCTTTACAATCCAGACATCTGGGCGGATGTGCTAGTCGCGACCGCTTTAGTCATGCATCCAGGATCCAACGCAGGTGACTGCTGGAGAGTCATCAAATCCATCGTCCAACTCTGGAAGAGGGACCCAGCTCTCATTCCTGAGTTAACGGCAAGCGATCCACTGCCAGCCCGAGCGCTGTTACGCCGTGGAATGGCCAGAAATCTGGTGCCTGAACTCGCCCAGTGTCTAGAATCACCTGAGTTTTCGGGATTCTCAAAGTATTACTTATGGGTAAAGCTCGCTACAGCATTAAGCCCCGCCAAGCAATATTCTATGTTGGCCATGCTGAGAGGGTTTATGACAATGGACGCCTACCGAGACAAGTTGAACGTTCTGAAAACCGATGATGCATTCAAAACTTACCCCTCTTTTAAAAACTTGTGGAAAGTGGATTTTAGATTTGTCTATGACCAAACGGATGCTGCCGACATTCCGGCTCTGCTTGATGCAGGTTTGAGGCTTGCTCAGGCTGAGAAGCGATCTTGGATGCAGCCGTATTCTAAGCCCCCATATTTCTTGGGCTGCTTAGCTGGCTTGAAGGGTCCATTAATTGACATCGTTACCGACAAGACCATCCAGTTTATAGAAGACGAAGCCTCAGGATTAAGGAATTACGAGGGTTCTGGGAGGCATATAGATCAGTTGGTTTCTGCGTTTAAATCCTGCGCTGACCTATGGCAAGCAGATGTGCTGTACTTACTACTTCAGGGGTCAGCCAGAATTTACGGACAAATTCTGGATCAGAACATGGTGCAAGTGCTTGGACATATGCCCCACAAGAATCGCGAGATTGTGGCACGCCTTTTTGGTCAATACATCGAGTTTGGCTGTGAGTTAGGAACAGTGACCCCAGACTCTTTTTACCACGCATTATCACAGATGTCCCAACTAGAACTCCGAGCCTTAGAGCAAATCGAAGATGATTTTACCCAGGCAGTTAAATCAAGAAGACCAGGCAGAGTGGACTTTTCCATTTTCTATACCCCGTTAACCAAAGTGTATCCAAGGATGATATGCAAGGGCCCATCTAAGAAATAGCCGGGTTATTACGACTAAAGCAGGAAGCGCCATTTGATCCTCTTCTCTTTTCACTTGCTACAGGGTAGACTGGAAGCAACCTGAATAAAGAAGTGGAGATTCTATGCGAGGAAAGCTTGTAACAGTTTTTGGTGGGTCGGGATTTTTGGGCAGCTACCTTATTCCTAAGCTCAGAGCTCATGGGGCCATGGTGCGTGTGGCTGTCCGTGACACGGACCAGGCGATTGCTCTCAGGACCTCAGGGCCCACGGGTCAGGTGGAACTCCAGGCGGTTAATCTTCAAAAGGAAGAGAGTGTTTCCCACGCTATTGGCGATTCTGATTACGTGGTGAACTTGATTGGCATCCTCTATGAATCAAGAAAAAGTACCTTCCAACGGGTGCATGTAGAATTCGCCAAGAGAATTGCCACGGTCGCCGCGAAACACAACGTCAAAAAGCTAGTCCAAGTGTCGGCTATCGGTGCGAATCGTGATTCACCCTCCAAATACGCTTCAACCAAGGCCCATGGTGAGATCGAAGTACTTAAAGCGTTTCCTGATGCCACAATCATTCGCCCCAGTGTCATATTCGGGCCTGAGGACAACTTTTTTAACAAATTCGCCACCATGGCTGAAATATCACCCTTTTTGCCGCTCATTGGTGGTGGCAAGACTAAGCTGCAGCCTGTCTATATCGGTGATGTAGCAGAAGCGATCGTCCATACCCTGGAAGATCAAGCAGACGGCAGCAACCCCCATGCGGGCAAGACTTACGAACTAGGAGGCCCTGCTGTTTATACTTTCCGGGAATTGATGACGATGGTATTGCAAGATACCCACAAAAGGCGCTTGCTGATCACCTTGCCGTACCCAGTCGCCTCTTTCATGGGTGCTATTTTGGGCATTCTGCCAACCCCGCCCTTGACCCGAGACCAAGTAAAACTGACCAAAACCGACAGTGTAGTTTCGGAAAAAGCTCTTACGTTAAGAGATCTTAATATCGAGCCAACAGCAGTGGAGACCATCGTCCCAGGCTACTTGCAACGCTATCGTTCTCGGGGATGAGCAAAAGTTGTCTCAACCCTCAGAGTTTGTTTGACATTAGCTCCGCAACAGGCTAACTTATCCTTCGCTGGAGGGGTGGCCGAGAGGCTGAAGGCGGCGGTTTGCTAAACCGTTATACGGGTTATACCTGTATCGTGGGTTCGAATCCCATCCCCTCCGCCATTTCCCGGGGATTTTTGACCAAGATTCCTCTCCTAAATAAGGCTCCATGGGGCACTAGAGAATAACAAAACATCTGCTAAGATACATAGAATCGGCGCACATTCCTAAATCGCAGGGCCTTGTCTCATAAATTTATGCAAACTGCCCCACCCTCGTCCCATACCATGATAAACATCATATGTTCTGGCATTTTTCCTACCATTACACTAAGAATCTAACGTTTTAAACCCCTGTTGCCATTTTATGTTTCGCTATAGACACTTCTCATTTATGAGGGACGAACTATGGCAACACCCGAAAAAAGACTCACTACCGATGGGACGATAGGATACAGAGCGAAGGTTCGCCTAAAAAAATTTCCGTCTCAATCCGCTACCTTTAAACGCAAAACAGAGGCGAAGGAATGGGCACCACAGACAGTAGCCCGCATGTGGGAGGGGAAGATACTTTAAGACCGCTAAAGCCAAGAAGCATATGGTCCCAGAAACCAAACCATGGAGCAGTTCTGGAACGAAAGATATTGGCATTAGTTCAGGGACACTTTCTCAAGGACAAAACCTGAGATCTATGTTCAGCAAGGGTTTCGCTTTTCGACCGTGCCGAAAGCACCTGGTATTAGGATGTGGACCATGGGTATAAATACATATTAATTGACATTCGGTTTTCAAGCGGCGTACTTTATCAAACAGTCAGTCATTTTAATTCCTCCTTGCGTTATTTCGGACGGAGATGTTTTGGGTAAATGGCTGCATTACGCGGCATTTAGAAGGGAAACACAAAATGCATAAACCTATAGCCATGGCAGTCCTAATTGGGTTCGTCGAACTTTGTGACGCGCATGCTTCATATGAGTTTAATAAGCTAGATTTAAATATAGAGGCTCAGTCATGCATAAGTAAGACCTATGTCTTAACACATCCCGATCGCTTGTATATGAATCTTGTAGACTTTGGTAGAAAGGTTAGAGGCTGGGGTGATCCAGACTTTAATGACTTTATTGATAGGTCTGGGTTACCGAGTAAGCTGGGCGGCGAAAAGAAGACTGGGGGTGAAATTGCTGTAGCGATCTATGAGGCCGAGCTGGAATATTTCTCATATTTGTCAAAAACAGAATCTTCGATGATAAATAGGTTTCTTGATTTTCTGTTTTTCAAGAAGATTAGGTCAAGTATGCTCTTGGCAATGCTTCAGGACTCAACGACACTTAACAATTCAAAATAAGTGGCCGTCCTGAGCATGCAAACCCTCCATCATACCACATTCATGTAAATATGAAACGATTTTACCCGCCTTTTGCAATGGTATTTACTTAATTGCTCTTCTAAAGTTTTATCTCATGCACGTTTTAGTTTCCATGCAGGTTTGCATAGACCTCTAGCGCTTCAGGATTCTGGCTTTTAATCAGCCTCGCTATATCCAGTACCTTTTTGCGAAAGGTTGCTTTACGCAAGCCACAATCGACTTTTATAAAGCGCATGAACTCAGCTTTAGCCTCCCGTAGACCCTTGTCGCTCAGCAGGGGATTTGCCATGGGTGCTAGCTGCGGATTGCTCAGTATCCAGCAATTTAGGAGCACCTCATGTCTGTCTGAAGGTGATTTTGATTGCATCTTCTCTCGGAAGGCTTGTCTTAGCGCGGGAGATATAATGTTCTTGACCTCATGATGCAGCTTTAGGGAATCTAGCCCTAGACTTGAAAACGCTGTTTCAGTCTCGTAAAGGTGATCAACAAATACTGGTAACAACCAACATAGAGCCCGATCAATGTTCTCATCCGTTAGATGATCATCAGGAATTGAATAGGCTTCAATCTCGCCCTTGAGCGACAAGCTCTTGAAATAGGTCGACGCTCTTAATAGTGGTTCGTAGAACGTAGTCCATGCTTGTTCCTGGCTTGCAGGATGCCGTATGGATGCGGGATCCAGCATGCCTGTGGGGTTGGCTAGTAAACTAGACCGATATAGTCTTGAGGCTTCAGACATAAATAGAGAATGTGCAAGTCTCTCCATACTATCAATATCACCTAAAAATCCTCTCAGAGAATAAGGGCGCATACAATATGCATTGTAACGTAATAAACGCCATTCACTGAGTGCATGCTCTGCGCTTACGCCATGGACGATGAAGTCATGGATCGTCCTAACATACAAATGTCTCTGCTGAGGCATAAAATGCCCCTTGTAAATTGGATGGTCACGCAATTCCTCAAAATCACCAGGACAACGTTGAAGTTGCTTCTTTCTGGGCACTGGATTTCCACGATCAGAAATGAGTAATGTAACAGGAGCGCTTCTGCTTTTGAGTTTCTCAAACATATACGGTGTTTGGGAAGAGTTAACGCATTGGTCGTCGAAATTTTGCAGCAGGAGGAAGGAATCTCGAGGTGATATCTTAGCTACCCGCTGTTCGTTAACTGCGCTCAGGTGTGGCTGACCATAGCTAAACTGACCGTCATGACTTATGTATCCATCAAAAGTATTTGGATGTAGTTGACTGTAGTAGAACACGGTCCGCCCTCCAAAACTTGCTCCGTATAAATAAAGAGGTATATGCTTTAGTCGAGCTAGCTCGGCATGGAGTTGTTCAGGACGATCTTTTAATATTGTAAAGAATGCATAGATGCAAGCTTGAAGGCTGGAGTGTAGTTCTTTAGACATTTTGTCTTGGAAGACGTTGAGTCGAAGCAAATCTGGCAGATTTAGGCTGATGCAGGCAATGCCTTTGGATAACAAATAAGATTCCCGATAGCCGATATGGCCCGGAAAATAGGCCTCCTTCAGAGTACCAAAGCCACCATAAACCTCCACACAAACAGCTTTAATTTCACCATTTGGTAAGCAGACGTTGTAACCGACCTCTTCTGGTCTACCCTCAACAGTTGGTATGAGATCTATAAACGCCTTGCCTTGTAGCATCGTGTCTTCTGGTCGGGTGATAATGGTTTCATCGACCCCTTTGTGTCCCTGGTTATTACTTACGATCGTAATCGGTGGGTGACGGGCAGACGAAGAATCGGAATTTGTTCTGTTGCGAGACATAGGTAGGTCGGACACGCCAGAGCCTAGTAGGCTATTGAAATACTCGTTTTCAAAATAGGATACCAGTACGTCACCAAAGGCTGGACTGTAAACAGATTGGTCACCATGCAGGCTGAAGAGTTTCTCAACCTCGAGAAAATTCAGAGCATTCTTTAATATCTGCTCGCTACCATGCACCTTAGATACATCGAGCTTTCCTTCTGAAAATACCGCGCCTTTTTCGAGTAGTATCTGTAGATGAACCAACACGTCACAAAGGTCATTATATCTTACCAGCCGTTTTCTGATTTGATTATCTCTGAACCATGTAACGAGTCCATGCGCCTCTTTCTCGCTAAAATTACTAAATCCTAAAAACAGGCGAATAAGATCCGTTTTGGAGGAACAAAGCTCTATAAGGTTTTCATCCATAATGAGCGGTTGTAGGATCGCGTATGTATATTTAGGAATGCAACATATATTGGCTTGAACCCTTTCGAATCCTTCTTGGTCCAGATAAATACCCTTGTCTACAATCTCTAACATAGTCGGTATTACATGCTTCAGATAGTGGGAGTTAGTACTTCTGAGTTTGCTGTAGAAACCCCGCAAATGTTTTGCAGCGGCCAGATTATGTACGCCAACCAGGCTATGGGTCATCTTCTGTCGCAATGTTTCAGCTAACTTGGGTTCGTATGTGACGCAAGAAATGAGAGCTTCCATTTCCGCTTCAAGCGCTTGCTTATAATAATCAAGAGTTAGAGGGGATTCGGCCCCAATAACCCTCTCCACAGCTTCGGCTGCTTGCGCGCTTTCACGGAAACGCTTTGCCACATATGCTTCAAACCTATTATCCCAAAAGGGAGTGTATCTTAATGCCAACGCAAATTCAAAATAAGAGCCACTCGGCAATGGTTTCCGAGGATTGCTGAGGACCGTCAAGTCAAAATATTTAAGGCTGGCTATTATGTCACGAAGTACAACCCCATCTCGGCACATACCGATGATGCCAGCGCCATGAAGAAACTTAACAACTTCTCTTAGCTTGCTTAATGGATAAATGCTGGAGCTGGCATGTTCTGAATCGCGATCCTGAATCATGTCTTTCAAGAGGTAGGCGGCTTGTTCGCCGGTTAGCAATTTATCAAAGACCCTGCCTTCCGCAAATATTTGCTGAAGGCACTTTAGGTCTTCTTCGCTATAGCTTTTCGCAAATCGGTAGATATATTCAAGCTGATTCTGTAGGCCACATTTCGGCAATAAACCTGCCTCCTGAACGAAAGAGGATACATGTCTAAATGAGTCCAATGGGTAGGAACTTAAGTAATCGATTAAGCTATTCAATTCGTTTATGGAAGAAAAGTTGTTAAGAGCTCCTGACTTCTCGATCCAAGGTAGAATGACCGCCGCATGAGAAGTCGGCATAGCTCTTACGGCGCGCTTTAGGTCCCATAACTCGCAGTCGACATCCCGATTATGAAGGCGGGGTTTTACTTGAATTGGATTGGCTAGGAGTAGGGGCGTCCAGACCCTTGCTACCCGCTCAGCGGCTTGATCAGGGGTGCTGTATAGAGATAATTCCCGGGGCGCACTATTATCCACAGACGCCTCAGCAACTCCAATCATAAAATGAGTGCAATGACAGAAAAGCAGGAATGTCGTTATTCTAAAAATACAAAGCATAAATACATACTCTTAATAAATTACAGTTCTATACTATGTATATAGGGTAAGAATATGTATTTTGTCAACATATCTTAGATTAGTTATTTCGCATTGATGTGCTAGTATTGGATTTCAAATAGACGACTCACTTAGACCATCATTTACCGATAATGTTTCAATATCATGTGTTTTTGAGAGGCCATCCGTCTATTTGCTGAGATCTGGCAGTACTTGCAATCTGACAGACATTATCCTTACAGTATTGGTAGCAAAGCCCCACCCGTTCCTATCTGAACAAAACTCAAAATAATTATTGATCTTTCGATGAAGAACCTATATCTAATATAGAGTTGCCCAGGTGGCGGAACTGGTAGACGCGCTAGATTCAGGTTCTAGTGGGCGCAAGCCTGTGGAAGTTCGAGTCTTCTCCTGGGCACCACCATCTCTCAGAAAAAAGGCTAAAATAATGACAACTGAGATTCACCAACAAAAGATGACTCCTGAGATACATTTTCACAAGTATGATCTGCCCGTGGATGTAGATTTAGGTAACATTATCGCCGTTGATACGGAAACTATGGGGCTTAACCCCTATCGCGACCCCCTCTGCCTTGTACAATTGTCGAGCGGAAATGGGGTTTGCCATCTCGTACAACTTGATCGCGAGACGTATGACGCGCCCAACCTCAAAGCGATCTTGAGTGACCTTTCTGTATTGAAGATATTCCATTATGCTCGTTTTGATGTAGCAACACTTGCTCAGCATTTGGATATTCTGGTCGCACCCGTATTCTGCACAAAGGTGGCTTCAAAGCTAACGCGCACCTATACTTATAAGCATGGTTTGAAAGATTTATGTAGGGATATGCTGGGTATCGATATTTCCAAAGAAGAGCAAATGACCGACTGGGGTGCAGCTGAATTTACGCCTGCCCAAATGAAATATGCAGCCACCGACGTATTGCATCTGCACGCTTTGAAAGAAAAGTTTGTAGAGCTTATGGAAAGAGAAGGGCGTACGGAAATAGCTGAGGCTTGTTTCTCTTTCCTACCCTATCGATCCGTTTTGGATTTACTTGGATTTGACAATCCGGATATTTTCCTGCATTAATGTTCATCATAACTTGTTAAGGGGTTGGAATGTCGAACACAATACAGCTGCGCACGGTTGCAGAATCTGATGATATAAGCGAAGCAAGGCGTGTTTTGCGTATTGAGTCTCAGGCTCTTGAAGTCCTGAGCCAGCAACTCAGTCAATCATTCATTAACACCATCGATATCCTCCAAACAATCAAAGGCAAGATTGTGGTAACAGGAATGGGCAAAAGTGGTCACGTGGCCCGAAAAATTGCCGCAACCTTTTCCTCAACAGGATCTCCTGCTGTATTCGTACACCCTGCAGAAGCTAGTCACGGCGACTTGGGCATGATCGAGCAAAAGGATGCCATAATGGCCTTATCTAATGGCGGTGAGACTACTGAGTTGGGCGGGATTTTAAGATACGCGAAACGGTTCAAGATTCCATTGATTGCCATAACCAGTAAGCCCAACAGCACACTGGCAGACGCAGCTGATGAGACTATAGTTCTACCTGGCGTGGCTGAAGCGTGCCCCATCGGTTTGGCACCGACAACATCGACAACTCTGATGATGGCATTGGGTGATGCCATCGGTGCGGCACTCCTGTGCCGGAAAAATTCTCTACCACGGATTTCAGCGTTCTTCATCCAGGAGGAACTTTAGGATCGAAGCTACAAAAGGTTGCCGATCTTATGCACAAGGGCAACAAATTACCACTGGTGTTGGAAACGGCCAGTATGTCTGAAGCATTGGTTACTATGACTGAGAAGAGCTTTGGTTGCGTCGCAGTCTGTAACGAGCAAGGCCTTGTCATCGGCATAATTACTGATGGTGACCTACGTCGGCACATGGGCATGAACCTGTTGCAGAGCGAAGTGACTAACATTATGACGCCATCCCCTCTGTTTATCAGTCCCGACGCTCTTACTGCTGAGGCGGTGCATATAATGAATGAAAAGAAAATCACAAGCCTTTTTGTCAGTGCCGATGATGCTTCTGGACCATTTAAACCATTAGGCATTATCCATATCCACGATTGTCTAAGGGTTGGGCAATGACGAAGAAGGGGTATAAACCAGGCTGGCGATCTTCCGGTAGTCGTGGCAGCAAAGAATCCAGTCGTTTGGCTGCGAGGCTGAAAATTCTGCTGCCCCTATTTATAGTGGCGGTCCTGCTTTCTATATTCTTTTGGCCAAAGCTTGAACACTTTCTGAAATCGACCTCACAGCCCAAGGCCATTGAGCGAATTTTGAAAGAAAATCCTCAACTGGAAAACAAGGTAATACATCCTAAACTAGACTCCATCGACAAAAAGGGTCGCCCGTTTTTGATCGAGGCGCAATATGCGACGAACATGAACGATAATAAAACCGAATTCACCAAACCCTCTGGGCATATTCAACTAGACGATGGCAGTAAAATGTCTTTCGTGGGCGACAGAGGATATTACTATAAACAAGAAGAAATGATGGAGATCGAGGATAACGTCAACGTTAAAACCGATAAAGGCTATGATCTTAAAACCAGTTATATGAAACTTTTCCCTAAAGAAAACAGCGGGGAAGGTGACAAACCCATCCATGGCACGGGCCCAAGTGGCGAAACTATTGAGGCAGAAGGCTTTAAAATTACAAATAAAGGGGATATAATAGAGTTCTTAGGCAAAACAAAAATATCACTGCCAGGCACCAAATAATGAAAATTGTATATCTCTTGTTCCTTTCTGCATTGCTTTCACAGCAAACCATTGCGTCCTCAAGCGAAACCATGAAGGAGGCGGAAAAGGTCCCCCTCATCATCGATTCAAAAGAAGGTCTCAAGTGCGACAGAGAGAAAATGTCGTGTGTTGCAGTTGGTTCTGTGGTCGTTACTAAAGGCCCATACGAAATGCACTCGAACAGAGCCGACGCCTTTATGAAAAAGAACGAAACCGGCAAAATGGAAATTAACCGTGTGGAAGCCCATGATGACGTTAGGTTCTTCGGTTTGCACGGCGAGAAGGCCACGGCGGATGATGCGGTTTATGATCTTGAATCCCAAAAAATCACACTGAGCCCCGGACAGGGACATCAGGTCGTGGTTTGGAAGAATGAATATGTGCTGCTGTCAGACAATGTTGATATTTACTTCAAGGAAGATCAGGACAAAAAGCTGCAAGTGGATAAGATTGAGGCCAATGGCCATGTATCCATGTCTTCCCCTGATGAGCTTGTAGAGGGCCATAAGGCCGTCTTCACGCCTGCAAACAAACTTGTGCTGGTAACAGGTGACGTCAGGGTCAATCGCAAAGAAGGGCAATTACGAGGCCCAGCTGCGCAAGTAAATCTGGACACAAAGGTCAGTAAAGTGTTAAAAGATAGCAATGTAAGTACTGGTGACCGCGTCCGAGTGTATGTATACCCTGAAGAGGTCGACAAAAAAGCCGTACAGAAGTGATTTAAATAAGGTAGTAGTTTTATATGGAATCCTCAAATCTTCAAAAAGGTTTGGCCACCGAGGCCCTATCGAAATCCTATAAAGGACACAGCGTCCTCCAAAATGTTTCCATCAGTGTACAACGAGGAGAAGCCGTTGGTCTGTTGGGTCCTAATGGCGCTGGAAAAACCACCTGTTTTTCGATTATCGCGGGGCTTATAAAACCCGGCGAGGGCTCCGTTTACCTGGATGACACAGACATTACGAAATTACCCATGTACAAGCGTGCACGCCTTGGCATCGGGTATTTGCCTCAAGAATCATCGATTTTCAGAGGACTGACCGTTGAAGGCAACATAATGGCCGTCCTTGAAATTGTTGAGAAGGATAGGGATAAAAGAGAAGACATGTTGGATTCCCTGCTATCCGAATTCGGCATAAAGCACATTGCTCGTTCCAGCGCCATCACACTTTCCGGGGGAGAGAGAAGGCGTGTTGGAATAGCCAGAGCACTCGCTTCCGACCCTCATTTCATGCTCCTTGACGAACCCCTGGCAGGTATTGACCCCATCGCTGTATATGAAATTCGCGAGCTGATCGCCCATCTCAAGGATCGTGGCATCGGCGTTTTGTTGACCGACCATAATGTTCGCGAAGCTTTAGATATCGTGGATAGGGCCTATATCCTCAATGAAGGTCAGGTTCTCCGCAAAGGAACCCCATCAGAAATCATCGCCGATAAAAATGTTCGTCGAGTTTATCTTGGAGAAAGCTTCTCTCTGTAATAAAATGAGATATGTCTATCTCACAGCAATTACAACAAAAGCAAAACCAGTCTCTGGTGATGACGCCGCAATTACAGCAGGCGATAAAAATACTTGAGCTGTCAAACCTTGAGCTTGCCTCATATTTGGAAACTGAGATTCTCACCAATCCTCTGTTGACCATGGATGAACAGGATTTACCCCCGAAGATATTAAATCTGATGATGAAGAAAGCGAAGACGATTTTGATGATGTGTGGTCTGAAGAAAGCATGTCTGATCGGATTACGTCTGCCCCCAAGGAGGCTGCTACCTCGCGGGAGAGTTCACTGGAGAGGATCGAAGCAAAAGAAGCTTCTTTGCGGGAACACCTTCTCTCACAACTGGCAACTGATATAAATGATCCGGTTGACAAGCTCATCGGCTCGTTCCTTATCCGCATACTGGAAGACACAGGCTATTTCCCCCTGGATTATTGAACAGGCCCGCAAGCTTGGCACCACACCTCAGCGCATCGAAGAAACCATACAGCTGTTACAGCAGTTTGACCCCCCAGGGGTTTTCGCACGAAGTCTCGCAGAATGCTTGCGCCTTCAATTACAGGATCGGCAGGTACTAACAACTTCCCTTAATAAAGTTTTGGACCACCTTGATCTCTTTGAGATGGGTGAAATTGATAAACTGCTAAAAGTTTGCGGCATCAGCCGTGGAGCAGCTTAAAGAGATCCTGACTGAAATTCGCCTGTGCGATCCGAAACCTGGACTTAAATATTCAAGCACGGAAACCGGCCATGTGGTTCCAGATATTGTTCTGTCAGGCAACAGTGAAGCTGGTTGGAGTCTTAAATTAAATGAGCAGACTTTGCCCAGAGTAATGGTTGATGAGGCCTATTATGCTGACTTGAAGAAGATGAAAAATCAAAGTTCTTACGTCGGTGAAAAATATACCGCTGCAAACAGTTTGATCAAGGCCCTCAATCAAAGGGCGCAAACCATAATGGCCGTGACCGAGCAGATCTTACGCATTCAGGCGGAATTTTTCGAGAAGGGAATTCACTTTCTCAAGCCCATGATTCTGGCTAACGTTGCCAGCATCACAGGTTTGCATGAAAGCACGATCAGCCGTGTCACGACCAATAAATACCTACAAACACCCCGGGGAACTTTTGAACTTAAGTTCTTCTTTACCTCATCGATCTACAGCCTGCATCAAGAAGATGATATGTCCTCAAGCTCAGTGCGCGAGAGGATTAAGGAGATCGTTCGACAGGAAGACCAAGCGCATCCCTTGTCAGATGATCAGTTGGTAAAACTTCTCAACGCCGAGGGCATTCTGGTGGCAAGGTGTACCGTGACTAAATACCGGGAAAGTCTTGATATCCCCTCATCTTTTCAAAGAAAGCGCCGCTATGCCTGCCACTTTTAACATGAAGGAAAGCACATCATGATTGTCATAGGCCTTACGGGTTCAATCGCCACCGGCAAGTCTACCGTTGTTGGTTGGCTCAGAGAAATGGGTATCCAAGTATATGATGCGGATGCAGATGTTCATCACATGTTCCAACACAACCAGGACGTGATCGAGGCTGTCCGGCAACTTTGGCCAGAATGTGTTGGTGCCGAAGGGGTGGATCGATCATGCTTAAGACAAAAGGCTTTAAATAGCCCTCAGACGGTCAAACAGCTGGAAGCCATTACGCATCCTATAGTCAGGCAATTGAACCAAGAATTTATAGAAGAGCGCAAAGCTGCGGGTGACGAGATTGTGTTTATGGATATCCCGCTGCTGTTCGAAACGGGCCTTGATTACAAGCATGATGCCACACTGGTGGTCGCTTGTTCCGCTGAAAACCAGCGAGCTCGTGCCTTGCAAGAGGAATTGATCCCGCGTTACTTGATCAACTGTTAGGACGACAACTAGCCATGTCCCTCAAGATACTCAGGGCTGATTTCGTTCTCAATACAGATGGAACACTTGCCCAAACACGAAAAAAGCTGCTAGATGTACTGCATCAGATAGAACTAAAGTACGGCATCAGCATTCTTAGAGGTTAATATGCGCGAAATCATTCTGGATACGGAAACAACGGGACTGAACCCTGGTGATGGGCACCGCATTATTGAGATTGGCTGTCTCGAAGTGATAAACCTGCTGCCAACGGGCCGTACCTACCACCAATATATTAATCCGCAAAGGGATGTCCCGCCTGAGGCAACGGCTGTACATGGGCTTACCGATGACTTTCTTGCTGATAAGCCTGTATTTCGAGATATTGCGGATGAATTTCTCGCATTTATTGGAGAGTCTACTCTGGTCATTCATAATGCCAACTTCGATATGCGGTTCCTAAATGCTGAGCTGTCCAAAATAAACTATCCCAAATTAAAATTCAGCCGCACATTCTGTACAATGATACTTGCCCGCGAAAAGTTTCCTGGCTCCCCTGCGAATTCTGGATGCTCTCTGCCGCAGATTTAAGGTGGATAACTCAGGACGTATTCACCACGGTGCTTTGCTAGACTCTGAGCTGTTGGCAGACGTATATCTGGAATTAAAAGGCGGTCGGCAAACGTCTCTTAGCCTCACAACGGCCAAGAAGAAGCTCACCTTAGAGAACAATCAAAAAACGAGGCCCTATAGAGAGCCTCGTCATTTTGAGCCGACCGCTGAGGAGCTTGCGCTCCACAACGATTTGATGGCAAAGATAAGTGCTTAGTTCTTGGCAGTACCAGTCGTGCCCTGTTGCTCTTGCATAGCCATAAGTTGGCGACGGTAGATCTCAGCGAAATCAACCGGTGCTAGAGCAAGTGGTGGGAAACCGCCATCCCTTGTGACATCGGCAACGATGCTGCGCACAAATGGGAACAGCAAGCGAGGGCACTCAATCAAAAGAACGGGAGGAACGCTCTGCTCAGGCAGGTTTCCAAGTGTGAACATACCCGCATAAGTCAGCTCCATCATGAAGACCCGTGTCGTGTCACGAGTAGCTTCCGCGCTCACGTGGAGCTCCACCTCAAACTGATGATTTTCGCCTTGGGTCGGATGGGCTCGAACTTCAATATTTAGATTAATTGAAGGGGCCTCCTTAGAATTAGCAAATCCCAGAGGACCAGGAGTCTCAAAAGAAAGATCCTTAATATATTGCCCATTAACTGTTACAGGCAATGTTGGAATCTGATTTTCTCCCTCTTGGGCCACTGTTTTAGTCTCGTTTCCTTTAGTCTTGCTAGACTTAGCCATATCTGACTCCTTTTTGCAATTATACACATTAACCGAGAGCAACCCCCCAAGAGAAATGCTGACTTCTCTGGCTGATTTTGCTACTATTGAGTAGAGTATATCAATAAAGTTGATAGAACGTTACCTCAAATACGATTATAAGAGAAAAATATGTGATATCCTTATCCTAGCCCTCATCGCCGGTTTCGTCTTGTACCGCCTCTATAAGGTACTGGGCCAGGATGTGGGCATAAGCTAGAGCAAAAACCCGGGGCTGCTGCTCCTCAGTCATTCGCTACAAAAACTGCTTCGAGAGAACAGGTGAGCACTGATCTGGCTCAGCAAATCCATGATGTGAAGAAAATCGATCCTGAATTCAACCAAGACGACTTTTTGCAAGGCGCAACCAAGGCCTTCGAGATGATATTGGAGGCGGTTAACAAAGGGGACAAGGGTGTTCTTAAATCTTTACTCTCCCCGAAACTTTACACCCAATTTGACAAGCTGATCGATGCACGTGAAAAAAAGAAACAAGTGTGGGATAATACGCTGCTGCGCATTAAAAAAGCCGAGATTAGCGATATTGAAATCAAGGATGGAACGCTTGTCTTCGTGACCATTCAAGTGGTTTCTGAGCAGATTCTGGTCACTAAAGATGCAAAAGGCAAGATCATAGACGGTGATCCTGATCAGATTGAGGTATTGACCGACGTCGTAACCTTCAGTCGTGACGCGACCTCGCCTGACCCCAATTGGATGCTCGTTAAAACCACTACAACCGATTAGGGCGACATGGTTAAGAAAGGCCTTAGCGATGAGGATCTGCAAGTTTGGGCCCATTATACTCAGGGCATCAAGCCCCTGCATCCAGGTCATCACCAGGGTGTTCGCTCTCATAGGAATGCCATCACTGCTGACATATCCGTTCCAGAGTCCCGTAAAAAAATTACGCAGCTTGTCAAACCTCCCAGCGCAAGAGATCTCAAAAATGTCCACATTCACGCACGACTCGATCTGCATGGGCTGAGCCAAGATGTGGCCTATGACCGCATTATCAAATTCATTGAGCGGGCCTATCATGGCAAATGCCGTTGCGTCCTTATTATCACCGGAAAAGGCTTGGCGGAAACCGAGCACTGGTGGCAAGAGCAAGGCATCCTCAGACAGCAAGTACCCCGCTGGCTGATGGAAGAGCCCATGCACTCCAAAATTACCACATACACCCATGCCCGACCCGAGCATGGTGGGACTGGAGCGTTGTATGTGTTTATAAGAAAAAAATAGATACGAGCGGGTTATATAGTTCCCCAGATTATAACTTGAGCAGCAAAAAAATTTTACTATTGGATACCTAGCAGTTTTTCTAGCTCCTGCAGTACAGCATCTGTCATCTTGAATCTGTATTCAAGGGAGTCGTCCTCAACCTCGAGCCCGAAACGTGGCGCAAGGTCAACGCCATAGCGCAATACATTGCCCATTGCCATTTCACGCAAGAGTCGCCGATTTTCAGCACTTAAAGCACTGGGAACGATTTCGCCTTGGTATCCGGATTGTCTAATAGCTGCTTCTATCTTGGTATGCCCTGCAAGTGTGTAGTTGATTATGCTTTTAAAGACCTCAGCTTGCTGATCAGATACGGTCTTTCTTTTGATTGCTCTGTTTAGGGGAGACAAAAGCCAAACCATTCTTTGGCCTAGTTTTACGGCCCGTGCTTCATTTCTCAGGTCAGCTGCTCCCGGGGACATGCGCTGGGCCGCAGCCTTAGGACGCGCGGCCTCGTCAGATTGAGTTATCTTGGGACTGGTTGCCCGCGGTTGTTCATTTATCACTCTTGCTTGCGGTGGAATATATAATCCTTCTTCCGTAGAGGCCAGAGACACGCCATTCAGGCATACGTAAAGACCCACCAACAACATCAGAGAATGGTACTTCATAACTTACTCCAGTTTACGATTAATCCTGATAGACATTAATTGTTTTGCCATAAAAAGCAATAAGGATTTTTTCCCAGGGAGGCAAGCTCATTTGCGCTTTATCATAAAAACTGTGTAGGTTGGTTCGAAAACCTAAAGCTATTGCCAGGTATTTACTCGTTGGTAACAGCGATCTGCAAGTCCTCGCCGCGGCGTTTGCTTGGATCCTGGGCAGAGGCTGCTAACATTTGCTTTGCAGCTATCGCCGGTGATATAGAGACCTTCTTGATGTGCCCGGCATCAAGCAAGGCTCGCTCAGAGTGCTCTAAGATGTTTTTAGCCGTCACTTTTTCTGAGCGTTGTATTACACACCCACCAATGGACGCCGAGATGATGATTCTCTGGCCCTGTATCATAAATGGCGTATGTTCGAGTACTTCTATCAAGCGTTTGGCCACCACAATGATTTCATTGTGATCGCAATTTTGAAGGATAATGCCGAAACTCGACCCTGAGATGCGGCCCACCACGTCGTAGACTCGAACCATACGTCCTAACAGTTCTTCCACCTGGTTCATAAGCTTTTGGACCTCCTCAGACCCAAAGCGAATTCCTATCAAGGGGATTCGATCAACACAGAAGTACATAAACGCGGCGCGTATGCCAGTGGCCTCGCCGGGGCCTAATATTGATGCTAGCTGTTTAATAATGTCCGTTTCTTCCAGATGTCCTTGCCCTTCTTGTTCCTGTACGGACTGACTTCGGATATAGCCTCTGCACAACAACATCTGTCCTTCGGGATTAAAAAAGATTCGGCCTTGTTCTTGGATCTTGGAAATCTTGTTTCCTTGCACCTGCAGGTCATAGTTCACTGTATACGGAACCCTTTTAACCGCAGCTTGGTGAATGGTAGCAAGTCTTTTTTCTAGGTCTTCGGAGCTCATGCGATTGGCGAAATGATCCCCAGTCTCGTAAAAATGGATATCACCCAGGAGCAGGTCAACGGGTGATTGCCATTGGATATGGTCTCTTGCGAAGGTCCATTCGAAAGCGAACTTGTTGTATATATCTGTCAAGGTTATAAGATTGGCCATATTAATATTGTCCATGTGGATCAAAGTTCGTGTGGATTACGGATTCTATTTGCACTATGGCACCGCTATCATGCACGAATGTTTCAAAACCCTCACGGGGATCGATTCCTTCGGGGTGAGGTTGCATGAAGTCTATTTCAGCCAACCCTCATCCTGAAAATTGACAGAATCTAATTGATTGCCCGTAATGATCAAATTGTTTCCCATATTTAAGATATCACTGGCATCCAGGACAACGTTATGACCCGCATCATTGGCTACAGCCGTATGGTCGATATGATTTTCAAATGCAGGAATGTTGTCTGCGCTGACAATGCGGCCTACATCGAGGGACGCCTTGGAGATGCTACCAATGGAATTGTTCAGAACATCGTCATTGGAGGTGCTTAGGTGTGAAAAATTTCCGTCATTAAATGAGGGTAAATGATCCATAAACGAAACTGTGTTCTGATTGACCGCGCCGACATGGTCTTCATGACCAGGCATAACTGAATCATGGTCTGCATGTGCATTGTGAAAGGGTGAATCTGTTGTGTGCGCTTTATCAAACATCGTAGGCGTAGATGCCAAGATAGGAGGACCAGCTATTTTATTTAGCATATCAGAACTATTTTCCCCATGTTGGGATACCACTAGTTTCAGTTTACTATCCGCAGCACCATGTTCATCGGCCCCATGGTGGACAGGGCCGATTTTCTGGGAATGATCGGACGCATCTTTGCTACTCGAGCTTCCGAAAATGAAGTTGAAGATCCTACTGAATAGACCGCCATTATCGTGAAAGTCTGACATGAGTTTCCTCGTCGTTTCTAAATCTTTGTTTTCTATGGCGAAATACCTGCCACCTACTTTAAGGTACGCCTATTAGATTAATTTTTAATTAAAGCTCCCCCTCTTTTACCACTCCTCCAAATATGCTAATTATAAAGGATAGACCATTAAAAGCCTAAACCATGACCCCAGACTTCGATCTTACGGAACTCGCGCTTGTAGCCCTTGTGGCCCTCAGCTGTGGCATCTTGCTGGAAAGATTTCGGCAACCGGCAGTCTTGGGATATATTCTTGCCGGTCTCATTTTGGGCCCATCCGTCCTAGGGCTGGTCGAGAGTAGGGAGCATGTGACCATGCTAGCCGAGCTTGGTGTGCTCATGCTCCTGTTTGTTGTAGGTATCGAGCTCAACCTGGAGGACTTTAAGCGAACTTGGCATATTTCGTTGCTTTGTACCCTCCTACAAGTCGCAGGATCTCTCGTTGCGGTGTTCATATTTAGTGGTATTTTCAGGCTGCCATTTGGTTTATGTGTCCTATTAGCCTTCGCCGTGGCCCTCAGCAGCACGGCCGTGGCAGTTAAGATGTTAGAAAGCATCAAAGAACTCACCACAGACACGGGGCGCCTCACCATTGGGATTTTGATTGCTCAAGACTTGGCTGTTGTGCCTATGATGCTCATCTTGCGCAACCTGGCGGGAGAAGGTTTCGATGTCTCTGTGTTGGTTAAAATCTTTCTCTCCTTAGGAATTTTAGGTGGCGTTATTTGGGCATTAAGTCACAGAGAGCAACTCACTATTCCCTTTAGCAAAATAGTGGCCCAGCAGCCTGATCTTGTACCCCTTGTAAATATCGCCATATGCTTAGGATTTGCCAGTCTCACCGGCATGATAGGGCTATCGGCAGCCTATGGCGCTTTCCTGGCTGGATTGATCCTGGGGAATACTCCCGATTCCAAGCAACTAGTCAAAGCGGCAAAACCAGTCCAGAGCATTCTCATGATGGTGTTTTTCCTCTCCGTGGGCTTGCTCATGGATCTCAGTTACATTTGGGAGCATCTCGTCCGGGTGATTTTGTTGCTGCTGATGATTACCGTCGGCAAGTCCCTGCTGAATATTGGTATCCTGCATCTTTTAGGACAACCCTGGCACCGCTCGTTTCTTTCGGGCTTGTTGCTAGCCCAGATGGGTGAGTTTGCCTTTGTGTTGACCACTGTCGGCATCGACGTTGGCATCATCGACGAGGGTGGCAGCAAACTTATTATTTCCCTTGCTGCGATGTCTCTGGCCTTTAGTCCGTTTTGGCTTGCGGGCGTGCGAAGACTTCTTAAGGAAAAGCATGGGGAATCGGAAACCTTCAACCACCTTCTCGACACAGCATACGGCCATGAACTTAAAGTTCTGGGCCGTGCCTCATCCGCTTTTGGAAAAGCTTGCATAAATATCGTTAAAAGGATACTAAAGCGTGATAAAACAAACGATTCGGAAAAAGCCTGATTTGTTACACGAGAAGCAGTACAACGGCGTTGTTGCAGGAATAGATGAAGTGGGACGAGGACCATGGGCTGGGCCTGTGGTTGCTGCGGCGGTGGTATTTCATTCTTATGAACTGCCTGAAACTTTTACGCGGTATATTAACGATTCAAAAAAACTGCTGGAAAAGAGGCGTCTCGAGGTATATGAGGCCCTGGTATCTTCCGAGTATTGTTCTTATTCTCTGGGACAGGCCAGTGTTGAGGAAATCGATTTGCTGAATATCCGGGAAGCCACGTTTCTTGCTATGAAGAGAAGCTTTCAGGGGCTTGGCCCACATGTGGATGTGGCTTTGATTGATGGCAATGCATCACCTGGACTGCCCTGTCAGACGGTCACTATCATTGGTGGAGACCAGGTAAGCTTGACTATTGCAGCCGCTTCTATTATCGCTAAAGTTTATCGTGATAATTTGATGGGCCAGTTAGCGGCGGATTTTCCTGCCTATGGCTGGGAAACCAACGCCGGCTATGGGACTAAACACCACCAGGATGCACTGAGGAAGCACGGCGTCACAACCCACCATCGACGCAGCTTTGCCCCTATCAGGGAGTTGTTAGAGGCAGCCTGAGGTTTAGTTGAAAGACATAAGGAAAAGCCCCGATGCTTATGAGAACAGTCATCACCGCCGTCTTCGGTATACTGATTTCTTTTTCCGTAGAGGCCTCCGATAAAGTCCAAAATGGAGAGAAGCCTCATCCCAGGCGAAGTTGCTGGAGCTTGCTTAGCGACCTCTTGCCCTGGTCAGCCGTGCCTAAGACTTATCTGGAAAGCATCAATAAATCTATTTTTGAGGTTATCGATAGAAACATTTTCGTTACCCTTGTCATACCCCAATTGGATCTTAGAGAACTACAAGCTCTAAGCTGCACTTCGACACGCGGCCGTGATTTGGTGCGGGAATGTGAACAGAACTTGCGAAACAAGATAGGCCAGGGTTTTAAGGACGAAGCCCCAACTATTAACGAAAATGAGCTAAGACTAGCGAATACCCTGCACATTCCCGTTTTTGACCTATCATGGTGGTTCCCCCTTGCCGCTAGCATAGATGGGTCCGAGTCCGATGAAGCGGATGAATCAAAACAATCTTCAGGTGCAACCGAGCTGATTCTTGGTAGTGTAATACATCGGTGTTGTAAAAGCCTTAAACCTTATGCAGACGGTCAAGACCATGAACGGCATCCGACAAGTCATTTCTATGAACATATATATCGATTTTATGGAGAAAACGAACAGATAGCAGCGAAGCAAACATCTTTTGGGCTCTGTAACTCAACAGGGGACCGAATGATGTTAACGCTGGAAGGGGGAATGAATGCTTGTATGTGTTATGATAGATCTTCAGGACATTTGTATGTGCCCGCACTAATTGGCCAGCTAAAAGGGCTACAGACTTTTTCTCTTACGGGCTTAAGCGGCCTTACTTTACCCAAGGAAATCAGGTTGCTGGAGAATTTAACCACATTATTTTTGACATCCAATAACATTAGCGTTTTTCCACATGAAATTTTGGGAATTCGAAATTTACAGAGTCTCAATTTACAGAATAACCAACTTAAAGATCTACCTGAGAACATGGCAAGTCTATCAAAACTCGAGCAACTCTACCTTGGTGATAACCTGTTCACCGAAGTACCCATTGGGATCTCGACACTCACCGCATTGACTTATCTTTCCCTAAACGGCAACAATATTTCGTATATCCCTCGGGAGTTGTGTGGTTTGAATTCTCTACGCATAGTTGATCTCTTATGGCATGAACACAATAAAATCTCTCTGGCCTTTATTTTATCTATGATCATCACAGTTCCATCCTTATGGGACCATGAAAATAGAAAGATTGATGGTGGAGCCCGCCTTGTTGTCGAGGACAGATTTACATGCCGATTGCGTGGACGCATCATACAGGCTATTCTCCTAGCAAGTCTTCCTGTAGTGATAATATGGAGTTGGTTTCAGGACCGGGCTGATTAGGAAAAAAACCTTCATCAACCTTCCGCGCCATCGCCAGCTTCGCTACTTTCTTCATCAAGGTCGGCAGAGCATATTGGTGAAGGTCTTGGGGGCGAACCCATAGGCCATCCTTGAGCTCAAACTCACCGGGATCTGGATATATGCTGAGCACCAGATGAAAGTGGGTGAAAGTATGCTCAACCATGCCCAGTTTGCCATGAAGATGATGATCTTCAGACTCGTTTTCCCATGGGGTGGTTGGAAATCCCATCATGCCTCCCAGGAGCCCTTTTTCAGGACGTTTATGAATCAACACCTGGCCTTCCTGGTTTTGGATCCAGTAGGCAATTCCATAACGGGTAGGGCGTGCTTTTTTAGGCGATTGTTTGGGGTATTGATCTTGGCATTTATCTCGATAGCTCAAGCAATGCCGGATCAGCGGACAGCGGTCGCATTGGGGCTCTTTGGGCAGACATATGGTTGCACCGATATCCATCAGACCCTGCACAAAATCGCCATTTCTAGCTAGAGGTACAACTTTCTTCAAAGACGATTTTACCACATCAAACAAACGGGGTTTAACTTCATCGATTTTATCGAGGCGTGCAAAAATCCGGGCGATATTACCATCTACCGGCGCAGTCGGATGATCATAGGCTATAGCCGCAATGGCTGCAGCTGTATAAGGACCAACACCCGGTAAATTCAACAATCCTTCTTCCGTTTGAGGAAAGTGGGCCTTCAGCATTTGTGCTGCCTTGTGAAGACTGCGTGCTCTTGAATAATAGCCCAGACCCTGCCAAGCGTGCAGAATCTCATCCAAAGAACCACTAGCCAGATCTTTAACTGTTGGCCATTTATCGATAAATTGGTTGAAATAAGGCACCACAGTCACAGTGGTCGTTTGCTGAAGCATAATCTCGCTCAGCCATACGTGATAGGGATTTGAAACCACACCACTGACCGCACGCCAAGGAAATGAGCGTCGGTTTACATCATACCAAGCCAGTAAATCCGCAACCAGCATCAGGCTTCGCCTGCGGCCTTCCTGGAGAAGTCAGCCAGGTCCACACCCCACATTTTTTCAAGGTTGTAGAACGAACGTACCTCAGGTCGGAACAAGTGTACGATGACACTGCCCGCATCCAGCAACACCCAATCGCAAGGCGGTGTGCCCTCAATAAATATGGGCTTGATTCCCATGCCATTCAGATAGTTCTTGAGAAGCTCACCCGTCATTTGGATATGACGCTGGGACGTACCGCAAGCGATGACCATAAAATCGGCTATAGAAGACTTACCCGCAAGATCGATGCGGACCAAATCCGTTGATTTCTTTTCGTCTAAGAACTTTTCGATGAGACTGCAGACTTCCTCTGCGCTCGTCGGTTTCGTGATTCTTGCTACTTGCATTGTGCACTCACCTCTTTTCATACTTTAATTATAACATGTATTCAAGCGCCTGGAGAACTAAATTAAGAAAATACTACAGTCTGGCCTCCAGAAAAAAAAGCTGTTAAAATTTAGACTTCTTGTGCTATATTCAAGCCTTAAAGCGGCCTTTGGGGGTATTATGGAGAAGACATTAGAGAACAAACAAAACTGGTTTGTGGAACTCATCCGCACAGTCGGATCGGCACTGGTATTGGTGCTTATCATTCACACCGTTTTGGTAAAACCTTTCAGCATTCCTTCCCCTTCCATGAATCCCACCCTTGAGATCGGTGATTATATCGCCGTCAGCAAGTTTACCTATGGCTATAGCCGTTATTCCATACCGTTAAGTCCTAACTTATTCTCCGGCAGAATTTTTGGTAGCTCACCAGACCGGGGTGATGTGGCAGTGTTCCGTCCTCCCCACAATACGTCTGAGGATTGGATCAAACGCGTGATTGGTCTGCCTGGCGACCGCATCCGTATGGTTGAGGGCGTCCTACATATCAACGACAAACCTGTCATGCTCGAGAAAATCGGCGAGTATCACTGGTTTGACCAATATAACAAAGCCTATGATTCCGAGCTCTATATGGAAACCCTACCCAATGGGGTTAAGCATAAAATCGCAAAATCAGTCCCTTTCGGCCAGGGAAGCCTAGATAATACCCGTGAGTTCGTAGTACCCGAAGGCCATTTCTTCATGATGGGCGACAACCGCGACCATTCGGAAGATAGCCGATCTTCTAAAGTGGGTTATATTCCTTACGAAAACCTGGTAGGACGGGCTGAAATTGTATTCTTCTCAACGGATCTGCCCACACAAAATGGTGCTTGGTGGATGGTTTGGCGCTGGCCAACTGCGACTAGATATAGCCGGATTTTCACAATTATTCGATGATAGATTACGCTCCTTTATACAGCTCATTGGAATACCGGTTTAAGGATGAGGGCTTGCTGACACTTGCCCTCACACATGCCAGCCGTTCCAAGGAAGTGAACTACGAGCGCCTGGAGTTCTTGGGCGATCGAATATTGGGATTTGCAGTCGCCAAACTCCTATACAAAGAGTTCCCAGACGAAGCAGAGGGCGGCCTTGCTCGACGGCTAGTGAACCTGGTCCGTCAGGAAACCCTTGCAAAAATTGCAATCAGTATGGATCTCTCCCCTTATATTCTGCTCTCCAAGGGTGAGGAAAAGTCTGGTGGCAGCCACAAAGAATCTGTCTTGGCTGATTGTTGCGAAAGTCTTCTTGCTGCCGCATATCTGGATGGGGGAATTGAGCCCATAGATGTGCTCATGGACAAGTATTGGAAGCCTCTGTTGAATGAAGAGTTGGCAGCGGAAAAGGATGCTAAATCCCAGCTGCAGGAATATGTTCAAGCACGTGGCAAGCCTCTGCCCCAATACAATGTAGTGGGTGTCAGTGGCGCCAAGCATCAACCGACCTTCGTGATAGAGGTGGTCTGCAATGGCTATCCGTCTGTGCAAGGCACAGGGCCCTCAAAGCGGGTTGCTACGCAAGATGCAGCAGAAAAGATGTTAACCTTATTGATGAATGAGACCCATTAAATGAATGATTTACGTTGTGGCTTTATCGCCATCATCGGCGTTCCCAATGCCGGAAAATCCACCCTGTTGAACCAACTGGTGGGCACCAAGATATCCATCGTCACCCGGAAAGAACAAACCACACGAAACCGCGTGATAGGCATCTTTCTCTATGACAAGTCGCAAGTCATCTTAGTCGACACCCCAGGCATATTTAATCCCAAGGAACGCTTTGAGCGCGCCATGGTAAAAGCTGCTTGGACTGCGGTCAAGGACGCGGATCTCACAGCGGTCATCGTGGATGTCCATCAGAGGAAACTGGACGATTCTATTGCCATCATAGACCTGTTGAATGAACAAGGGGTCGAGCCGATCTTGCTTCTCAACAAGATCGATCTCTTAAACCGTGACCAGCTATTGGCCATAACGGAAAAACTAGTCAACAACCGAAAGGTTACTGATGTCTTTATGATTTCTGCCATTAAAGGCGATGGCGTTGAGGACTTAAGAAAAGCTTTCGCTGAGAAGGTGCCTTTGGGCCCGTGGCTGTATCCTGCGGACCAGATAACTGACTTGCCTGAAAAACTGCTAGCATGCGAGATCACTCGAGAGAAGATCTTTCAATACCTTCATCAGGAATTACCCTACGCTATTGCCGTGGAAACAGATAGCTGGGAAGAATTTGATAATGGTTCCGTTAAAATCACCCAAACTATTTATGTCCAACGTCCGAATCAAAAGGCCATAGTCTTGGGCAAGGGTGGACATCAGATTAAACTCATTGGCGAGAAGGCTCGAGTAGAGATCTCGGCTGCCCTTGATCGACCCGCGCACCTGTTCTTACATGTTAAAGTTAAAGAGAACTGGCCTGAGAAGCAGCAATATTACAGCATGCTTGGGCTGGATTATAATGCTTAAGCCATAGCCCATAATTATCAAGCCCCTTGAATCTTCCCACACCCTTTTCATGTTCATTCGAGATTAACTGTAGAGTTCTCGGCCCTTACAATGGAACTAGCAGGCTCAAAGGTCTCTACAGATTAACGTAATATTAATCTTTTTTTCACACATTCTTTATAGTATGATGATAGTGTCATTAAATAATAATATGAAAACCCAGCTTTTATGGGTAACAATAAGAAACTACCCGTGGTGGGTATTTCATATTTAAATAGGGAGTACTAAAATGAACACTCTAATAAACTTCATTCGTAACGAAGACGGCGCTACAGCAATTGAATATGGCCTGATTGCTGCCTTGATTTCAGTTGCGATCGTAACAATTCTTGGTACTGTGGGTACTAACCTGACAACCACGTTTACGACCATAGCGGGCAAGCTCTAAGTTCAATCAAAAATTGGACTCGGGCTGCAATAAGAAACCACCTTCTGTCTGTCAATTCAGACAGAAGGAATTTCTAGGTTGCATCTTTACGGAATGCACAGGTGGAACCGCTATTGAGTATGCTCTTGTGGCAAGCTTAATTTCGGTCGTAATTTCTGTTGCAGTAACGCTACTATCTAACAACCTTAAATCTCTCTATAACGCCATCGCTGCGGCTACTTAGGGGGAAAGTTGGATTTGATCTGAGCGCGGAGAGTAAGATTTTGCGAAAGCTGATCAAGAACTATTTCAAATCCACGAAGGGGTCGAACCTTATTGAGTTCGCCATTATTGCTCCTATATTCATACTTATCAACATTGGGATCCTGGATTTGGGTGCCATGATGATTGTACAAAATTCTCTTGATGCAGGAGCAAGGGCTGCTAGCCGATTTGGCCTGACGGGAGCCACGGCCGGCAGCACAAGAACTACAGCAATCGTAAACGAAATTAATACCACCGTTTCCGATTACAGTGGTGGTCTCGTGCAAACACAAAATCTGCTTATAAATATCGAGGCCTATCCAAACCTCACCAACTATGTAGCGAACACAGGAACCACCGGCTCCTATGGCACAGGAGGACAGATTGTAAAGTACACAATATCCTATAACTGGCCTACCTTCCTTGCCATATTCGGATTCCCGAGCCCAGTACAATTGAGTGGAACAGCGACGGTTCAAAACGAAAACTTCTGATAAACGGGATAATATAAGAATGAACATAATTCATCGAGTACGAAAGCATCTTAAAAACTCTCGTGGCTCCGCTGCTATAGAATTTGCTATTATCATGCCCGTATTGGTCTTATTTTTATCGGGCATTTTTGAGTTGTGTATGTTTGCATTGCTCAATAATAAATTAGTGCGAATCGCGGGTACAATGGGCGACCTGGTAAGCATGCAGAACATCAACCTGACCACATTACAAGGGATCATTGCAACCGCCCCCGATATGGCCCAACCATTCACTTATACTGGCCAAGGCAATGTCATCGTGAGTCTTGTTTATAACAACGGCCAAACTACTGACCCAACAAAAATGTTAATTTCTTGGCAGCAAGCGGATTCAGCTACGGTTAATAGTAATTTTGGCAAACCTGGGCAAAGACCAACAAACCTGCCCAATAACATAACTGTTATAAATGACGAAACTCTCGTGCTAACCGAGGTTTTTTATAACTACGTGCCTTTTATATTCACCAATATTATACCTGCTCAGACTCTTTATAAAACATCTGTGTATGTCCCGCGCTCGGGCGACATGGTCACACTCTTAACCCCTTAATGGATATGTAGAATGTCGATAAGAACAGCTTTATCTAGGGCTTGTAAGTCTACTAAGGGTTCGGTTGCCGTCATGACCGGCCTTACCCTACCGATAATCTCACTCATGGCCGGTATCGCCATTGAGGTCTCAAGGCAGGCTTATGTCGAGTCCATGCTCGCATTCGCCTGCGATGCTGCCGCTATTGCCGGTGCACGATATGATGTGACCAACGTCCAAGCAAATGCCCTGCAGATTTTCAATGCAAACTTTCTGCCAGGAACTATGGGCATCAACGTGACCCCTGTTGTAACCTACAACGCCACTACGGACTTAGTAACCGTGTCGGCAACCTCCACCATGCCCACCATTCTGGGGGGTGTTTTAGGAGTAGGCACCCTGAATGTAGGTGCCACGTCAGAGGTTCAGCGAACCTTTGGCGGCCTTGAGCTCATCCTGTTGTTGGACGTGACTGGCTCCATGAGCCAAAATAATAAAATTGGTGGACTTATTACCGCGGCAACTTCCTTGGTGAACACTATTTACCAAGGACAGACAACTCGACCCAACACTGCTATTGGAATCGTGCCATTTGTAACCACCATCAACATAGGTGCCAACAACACGGGCTGGCTCAGTGATCCATTAACCGTAGCCACGTTTCCAACAACCGTGCCATGGGCAGGATGTGTAAAGTCTAATTCACTTTTACAAACAGGGGATGAAAATTTTGATACACCACCTCCAGGAAACCTTTGGCCAACCTATTATGCGGACTCAACCATTCCTTTCCCTGACGATTGTATCGATCGTGATAACGACTGGCACATGGTTGCAACCCTAGGAACCAAAAGAAAATGTCCCGGCTTGCCACCAGTTCCGGGAAATCTCTTTGAAATATGGGATGCTTCTGGCTCAATCGATGGTCCTAATCGTAGCTGCCCACCACCTATAATGCCTTTGCATAACAATTCGGTAGACGTCATAAATTACGTAAACCAACTAGTGCCCATCAACGGTGGCGGCACTATGGGGAACCTCGGCTTTGTATGGGCTGGGCGCGTGCTTTCACCAAGCTGGAGTGGCCTCTGGAACGTACAACAAGCGGATGGCACCATTATCAATGGACAGCCTACTCAGCCGTATAACAGCGGTACGAGTCAAAAGGCTATAATCATGATGACCGACGGTGGTAGTCAATGGTATGATGACCCATTGCCGCCTATAGGTGATCCCACAGCCTATGGCTCGGCCCCTAATGATCGCTACGCGGTTGGCAAACTGGGCTCATCGGACATCAACGACTTTGTTAACCAAGTTAACAGTAAAATATCAAGGTTATGTACAGCCTTGAAGGCCGACGGTATCAAAATCTATACGATCACATTCCGGGTGACTGATCCAACGGTAAACGCTATATATTCCAATTGCGCCACAACCCCAGCTGACTTTGCACCAGCGGCCAACAACGCAGAACTGCTCACTATTTTTACCAATATTGCACAGCAATTACAAAATCTCAAAATCGTGGGTTAAGGGAATAACATGTTGCATTAAGGTATAGGCTGTATTACTTGTGAGGTCATAGTGATCGGTGGCAGGGGCAATACAAAGAAATTGTATACATACGTGCCAGTAATCGTTGCGGTTGAATGGGCAACCATGTTGACCGTAAAAGAAAACACCAAATTGCTGCCATAGGCCGACGGAACCATGGTTTGAGCGAAGTTCGAAATAACAGTGTTAGAAGCTGTGTTGTTTACATAGGCATATCTGGCGGTTTGCGAGATCGCATATTCCATAGATATTCTTCCCCACATAATCAAGCCGAATTCTATGCATCCAAAGACAAAGGCGATAAACACAGGCATAATCATTGCCAGCTCAATCACTGCAGCTCCCCTCGAGATTCGGAGGAAGCCCTTAGATTTCTTATTTTTATTCGGTAGTTGTGCGATAGCCAAGGTTGTCTCCTATCCTGTTCTTAATGTTATTGAGTCGCTGATAGGATACGGATTGGTGAGTATGAAATCCAAAGCATAAAGAGTTACCTGGCTAGATGCCGTCAGGGTTATATAGCTAGCCGGCGTCACACCGCCAGAACAGAAGGACAAGCATGAAACCGTTGAGCCGTCAGCACAGCCACAAAACTGGGTAGTGGTGACGGTCAAGGGACTCATTGCGGTTGCCGATGCCATGGTGGCCTGTATATTAGTCAAATTGGAGCTGCCTTGGACAGCATACAACAGACCCGCACTCAGAACTGAGCACAACTGATTCTTTTGGATGATTATCAAGCCGAAGTTAAAGATGCCTGAGAGCACCAAAAACAGGATCGGCATAATCAGCGCGAATTCAACTGCCGCGTTGCCATTCGATTTCCTTAGTCGTTCAATGATTTTCATGAGGGCATCACTTTCTATCCGATTTATTCCAGAAGACCACGACAACCAACTTGCGTCGTTTTACTGCCGCTACAGCCATTGTTAAGGCTACAGGGCGCCGTCACCGTTATGTTATCGGCAACAATCTGGGTGTTAGCGGGGCTACCGGAGCCACCATTACAATTATTTCCACCATATACAACATTAGATGCCGGCGTGTAAATGACGCCCGTACAGTTGTCCGAAGGTCCACCACCGAAATTGTGGGTTACTCCCGTTGCAGAGCGGTCACCAAAAAATAAGATGCTATCTAGTGATCCCGAGGTTGGCGCTGATAAATTCAGAGTGGCCCCTTGTCCTATATTAGCTGAAGCACATGAACCGGACGCACCAGTCAACACAACAGTAACCCCATTGCCTGAAACAGATGCTGACCCGTCTACATTAAAACAACCGCCGTTTACAACATAAGTCCCCGGCGACAACGTAACTTGGGAGTTAGCGGGAACATTCAGGCCACCACAATAGGTTCCAGGGCTTAGAATTTCCTTACTGCCGCAAGTATGGTTGGTAGCTGTGCATGAGCCGGCCGCAGGCATGCTAACATTAGTGTAAGGATCAGGTACTACAGGCGCATTGGTTGTACATCCTCCACCTCCACCGCCACCGTTGCCACCGCCTCCATTGCCACCGCCACCCCAGCCGCCACCACCGCCTCCATCACCCCAGCCGCCACCCCAACCAAAGCCCCAGCCATTACCACCATTTCCACCGTTGCTGTTGTTGCTTCCCGTTGCCTGGATCCCTGAGCCAGAAAGGCCGCCCGCTGAGGTGATCGTGGCAGCAGTGATACCTCCATTTCCAAAGTTTACGATCGAATTACTTGACGTAAAGTTAGAATAGAGACCGCAATTGGCAGCCGAAATTGATCCATTTCCTATGACAGTGATGCCCGCACTATTTCCCAAGCTTACCGCGCAGGCGTTCTGGGTAGCTGCACCTCCGACTGATGGGCCCTGTAATAATGGTGGGCTTATTGACATGATAGGTGATAAATAGCCTTCGCTGGCCTGTGTCAGGATCACTTGTACGGCCGACGTGTTACCTACGTTCGCACCTGAGGTTGGTGGATTGTTTATCACTATTGTGTTTTTAGAGCTCACAACAAAACCGTTAAAAAGACAATCTGTGATCGCATAGGAAGTAACGCTGCTCGTATAACCTGCTTGAATAGCTAGGGCAGCACCCGCCGAAGCCGCATCAGCTATCATCTCTAGCTTACGTTGTTGATATAACCAAAGGCCATAGTCAATAGAAAGTGCTGAAACTCCGAGAATCATAGGCAGCATTATGGCAGTCATAATGGTAATGGTACCATTATACTGTGAGAAAAATTGAGTTAGCATTCTACATTTTGAAGGGTTCCCAAAACTCAATTGCATTATAGTAGCCTTCTTTTTATAGTATTTTAGCTATTCTAGCATGAAAGATAGGGATCTCAACAGCTTTAACATCCGTCCAAGCTGGGGGCTCCGCGCTATAGATTTCGTTTTCATGGGTTTATCCTGCTATAAAAAGATTGCACTGCGGTACATGAGCTGCTATATTCTCGATGCTATGAATGTAGCAAGGTTGCGATTTGGCAAGGGGGGTTCCCCGGGCATGCCTTTATCGCGCATTCGTTCTTTAAATCTTAAGGAGTAAAAAATGCCCAAGATGAAAACCAAAAGTGGCGCTAAGAAGCGCTTTCGTCTAACTGCCACTGGCAAAGTTGTTCGTTCTTTCGCAAAAAAGCAGCACAACATGCGCAAACGTAGCAATCGTATGCTTCGTCAGGCACGTGGAACAACAATTATGGCTGAATGCGATGCACGCATTGTTCGCCATCACCTACCTTACGCTTAAAGGAGAATAGTACAATGGCTCGTGTAAAACGCGGTGTGACGAATCATGCTCGTCATAAGAAAATTATTAAGATGGCCAAGGGCTATCGTGGTCGTTCAAAGAATTGTTACCACATAGCCGTCCGTCGTGTAGAAAAAGCTCTGCAATACGCCTACAGAGACAGACGTACCCGTAAGAGGGATTTCCGTCGCCTGTGGATCCAACGTATCAATGCTGGCGCCCGCGAAAGCGGAATGACCTATTCGAAATTCATGAATGGTTTGCTGAAGGCAGGGATCGACATCAACCGTAAGATTCTTGCGGATATGGCAGTCAAAGAGCCGGCCGCATTCAAAAGCCTGGTTTCCCAGGCCGAGAAAGCGCTCGCAAAAGCTGCATAAACAAATTAAGCCCCATGTATCACATGGGGCTTTTTCTTGGGTAATAGGAATCTGGCGTGTGCAACGCGCTCTTCCATTTACCCCTAGCCTAGGTCAATTTAGGTCCGTTCATAAAAAAACAACAGGGAGCATGTACGTGTCACGTTTTGCTTTATTCACCTTAGCCATTCTGCTATTCAGCCCACAGGCTATAGCCAACACGCATCAGACGAAACTTAACGGGCCCCAAATCTGGGAGCAAATATTCGTTCCCACCCTTCAGGAAAAGTTTCGACGAGATAACCATAGCCTGAGCAAGGTTGAAGGCATCATCAAAGATCTGGGCGGCAAAGTCATTCTCGACCACGGTGGTACACGCACAGCCGATCCTCAGGTCTATGCCTTTCTAACACGTATTGCGAATGCCTTTGGCTTAGTAATAAAAGATCAATACAAATTTCCCTCGAAACATTTAGAAGCAATAGACTTACAACTACCAGGCAGCAATGGTTTTAAGTGGTTCTCAACACTGATTAAATATGATGATCTATCCCAAGAGGTGGCTAAATTGGTAGAGGTCGATAACCAAGACAGTCGCCCCCATCTTTCCGAAAGAGGACTTTATTTGCTTGAAAAGCTTGAAGAAAATAAGTCTCTGGCGTCCGAGGAAGCAAATGAGCTCGTTAACCAAATTGTCCATCAATACTTCCGTCGGCATGGCCGTCCTATATCCAAAGATGCCCTGCTAACGATCGCCGAAGAATCACCCGAGACGGCTAATGCGTTACTCCTGGGCCCGGATTTTAACCACCTGTCCATTTCCGTTAACCACTTAGGGATCCCAAATTGGTATGGTCTGGAAGTCGTTGAGGTTTTAGAGCAAAAGATGAAGTCAGCTGGCTTTACAATGCTGCCAGAGATACAGGGCCCAGCGGGCAGCAAGCTGAGGCAGACATCCATTGTAGCTGATAACAATAGCTTTCCCGTGCTCCTGGAAGGGGGAATTACTTCCTCCCATTTACATCCCTCCAAATACGTCGAGTTCGTCCAAAGAGGTCCAGAAACTGACGGTCAGGGCAACATCCAGTTCACAGGCAACACAGTGCGACTATACCAAGGTTTCCTGCGTGAAAATGCTGAGAAGATCTATAGCGCGACTGACCCAAGGCCTTAGTGGTTTAATAATTAGGTTCTTGTGCTAAACGGGTGGGTTAGGTGTAATCTATAAAGCGTCGCCAATTTCCTTGTGTACACCAGTGATTGAGTATTTAGAAGCAAGAATGGTGAAGACTCCTTCATGTAAGTCATTGGATAGATAAGGTCCCTTGAAAACAGGAGGCCTTCACCATTTTTGCTTCTAAATACTCACTAATGTTCAGGCTGGCATCCAGCTCATACGCTCGATTTGTATGAGCACGTCATTATAGATTTAGTTGGATACTCTTAAGCTAGCGCCTATGGGCCAAATCCCTACCTTGTAATCCGCGTGCATAGACAGCCTAAAAGCGGGGACAACAAACGAGGACTTGGTACTCGATCGAGCCTTATTTTAGTTATAGTGCGACGAGTTTTTCCATAAGCTCAACAATACTCTCAACGACCGGTAACAAGAACAGGCTGAATATATTGATGGAATGTCCCATAAGAGCTTGGGTAAGCATCGGAACGATGAAAATAAGCCCGAGAATAATAAAGATCCCATAAGATTCTATAGGGGCAAAAGCCGCAGCCATTCGAGGTGGAAGTAGGCCTACCAGCACCCGGCCTCCATCAAGGGGTGGAATGGGTAACATATTAAATACTGCCAGCAAGACGTTAATGAACACCGAAAAGCCAAGACTTTTTACGATCATTTGCTCTAGCAAATTAGGCCCAACGGGATCAAATGGTGACGGTATAAAGAACACGAGCATGATCTTGAGCAATACCACCGAAATGAATGCCAGAAGCATGTTGGTGGCAGGACCCGCGGCGGCCACATAAATCATGTGGAGACGCGGATTTCGCAGCTTGGCAAAGTTAACTGGTACGGGCTTGGCATAGCCAAACAAGAAACGAGAACCGGATAATAGCAGCAAGGCGGGGATCAGAACCGTTCCGATGGGGTCGATGTGCTTGAGGGGATTCAAGCTGACGCGTCCCAACTTCAAAGCCGTATCATCCCCGTAACGGAGCGCAACAAACCCGTGGGCCGCCTCATGTAGGGTAATAGCCAGCAGTATCGGAATGCCGATGATGATGACTTGCAGTATCTGGGCTGATGTACCTTCCACGACGCTCCTAAAACTTCACGATGAAACATCCCGCACTGGGATTGTTATTTTTTAATTTCGTGCAGACATTTTGTGCGTCTGCTTTACTTGCAAAATCGCCCGCTTGCACGCGATAAAAGATGCCTTTTTTGGCTCCTAAATCAACGCGCGCAAAAGTAGCATTGAGTCCACTTAACGTGCCCTTATGCTCGGCCTGAAGGCGGCGCCACTCGTCCTTGGCTTGATCCTGGGATTTCAATGAGGCAAGTTGCACACGATATCCGCTTTGCAATGTCTTTGCAAGAATTGACTTTTCATTAGCTTGAGTCGGTGAGACAGATCCGGCAAGGCTTGTCGTTGTTTCCGCAACCGGCGTCTTGGAATCCATTGGATTCACCGTTTCTTCGACCTCGCGTTGTTCCTGAGTTAAGGCCCCAGGCAATTTTCCCATGGGAAAATCTGTCTCTATCACAGGCTGTAAATTCTCGGTCTTGGGGGCAGGCGACTTAGTCTCTACCTTGGTTGGTCGTGAATCTATTGGATCGGAACGGAATTCAGATTTGTCCTCGGCTTTTATATGTGGATTAGGAAATCCCTCATCAGAAGAATCACTTGGACTGGTTTCATTCATAGCCATGTCCACGGGCTCTTCCGTCGGTGGAAGCAAACGCTCAACGCCAGAGCCCTGTTCTGAAGGGTTAACCCGGCCATATACAAGCTTGTCTTGATGGGGCACCTCAGGCTGAGCTGAGTTATCCGGCTTTACTTTCATAGGGCCAGCGTCGGCTTTAACGATTGGCAAAGGCTGATTGGATGGCGTCTGGCTGCCAGCATAATAAAAATACCATAAACCAAAAATAGCCGCACCCCCGCCAAGCAACGCCAACGCAAAAGGAAGCGGGGAACTGAGCAAGCCTGAAGATTGATCCCGGCTCGTGGTGTGTCTCGAATTATAGTTAAAGTTATGATCCATGCTACATTTCCTCCAAGGGTTGTACGCCAAACACACTTAGGCCTGAAGCTATAACGTTCGCGACGCCTTGCACCAGTGCATATTTAGCGAGCGTTTTCTTTTCGTCCTGTGGATAGATAAATCTTAACTCCGCATCATCTCGACCCCTGGTCCACAACCCATGAAAGACTGAGGCCACATGGTAGAGATAGTAAGACAAACGATGGGGTTCGCGAGCTTCTGCCGCCACCTCCACCTGTCTTGGCCACTCGGACAGTGTCTTTATCATTGCTATGTCTTCCTTCGCGGTCAAGAGGGTAAAATCAGCTTTTTGTAAATTCTCTGAATCCAGCTTTATTCCCGGGAATGTTGACTCCACATGTCTGCGGATGGAACAAGCGCGTGCATAAGCGTATTGCACATAGTATACAGGATTGTCCTTAGATTGCTCGATTACTTTTGCAAAGTCGAAATCCAGAGGGATATCATTTTTACGGCTGACCATCATGAAGCGCGTTGCATCACATCCGACGCGATCGATTACTTCCTTGACGGGGATAAAAGTACCTGCGCGTTTGGACATCTTTAACGCTTCACCTTGATCCATGAAGTTTACAAGCGCGCATAAGATGACTTCAAGATGAACTTTGCCAGCCGTAAGGGCTTCCGTAGCGGCTTTCAGTCGCTTCACGTAGCCTACATGGTCGGTTCCCCACACATTGATAAGGAGATCAAATCCGCGCTTGGCCTTATCCCTATGGTAGGCGATATCACCCATGATATAAGTCCATGCGCCATCTGATTTCTTTAGAGCCCGATCCTGGTCATCGCCGTAGGTCGAGGAACGGAAGAGCGTCAGGTCTCTGGGCTCCCAGTCTTCAATAACCTTGCCCTTGGGCTCAGGCAACTGGCCCGTATAAATTAGCCCTTGGCCCTCAAGCTCGGCAAAGGCTTTCTCGACACCCCCTGCTGCGATTATAGCTTCTTCCGAGGAAAAAATATCATGATGAATTTTCAGCAAATCTAGATCTTGTTTAATCAATTCCATCATAGCTGCAATGGCAAACTGACGTACCGGATTAAGCCAAATGCTCTCATCCTGACCTAACCACTTATCGCCATCCCTTTTAGCCAACTCTTCTCCAACAGGAATTAGATATTCTCCAGAATAGGTTCCAGAAGCATCGGTTTCAATTCCATGAGCCTGCTGGTACCTTTTATAAACTGAACGGGCGAGCTCTATGGTTTGAACGCCTGCGTCGTTAATGTAGAATTCTTTTGTTACCTGGTATCCCACTTTCTTGAGCAGGCTCACCAAAATATCACCGACAATGGCGACACGACTGTGTCCTACATGCATGGGTCCTGTCGGATTTACGGATACGTACTCAACATTTACTTTACGGCTGTGACCAAGGGTTGAATCACCATAGTGAGTTTCAGCTTTTAGAATGCTTTTAAGCTCGTTCCGCCAGAAATCATCGGTAAGTGTCATGTTAACGAATCCAGGGCCGGCGATGTCGCAAGATGCGATGAATGGGTTCGATGAGAGTTCTGCGGCCAATAGCTCAGCAATTGTGCGAGGATTCATCGCCGCGGGTTTGGCCATAACCATTGCCGCATTGGTGGCGATATCTCCATGAGCTGCCTCTTTAGGGGGCTCACAGGCGACCCGGGAATAATCAAGACCGTCAGGAATCTGGTTCTTTTGAGCGAGCTTTGTCAGCACTTCGATAACTATTTCACGGAATTCAGCAAATACGTTCATTTATAATCTATCCAACATCCAGTTGCAGCTCCCCCGGTGGGGAGTTATATTGTTTGACAATTAGCGTATAATATATACATCTTGTAGAAGAAGCATTACTTTTTTGAGTGTGAAGAATGATCGATATAAACGCAGACGAACGCATTTCTCTGAGCCCAAGCGCGATTGCGCAACTCAAGGCCCTTATGGCCAAGGATGGGAACCAGAAAATATTACGACTGGTCGTCGATTCAGGTGGCTGTTCCGGCTTTAAATATCAGTTTGAGCTTGATGACAGTTTACGTGAGGATGATCTTATCTTTACATATGACGGCGCTACAATTGCTGTGGACCCTATTTCTTTCGAGTTTGTAAAAGGCGGGCAAGTGGACTACGTCCAAGAACTCATCGGCTCAGCCTTCGTAATCAAAAACCCGAATGCTTCATCATCCTGCGGCTGCGGCAGTTCATTCTCCCTTTGAACAACCTACTTATTAAGAATATATACGACTTGTTAAACATATTTCGCTACACTAGGATCAAGAAAAAGCTGATCTTCGGTGGGTAAATGCGCATTAGTCTTCGCGGACAAATATTAATATACACCCTCACTGCCATATTTCTGGCAGTGGGTACGCTTGCGCTTATAACTCTGAACCGCGAGGCAGTCCAAGAAAAAGAACAGGCCAGTACAGAAGCACAATATTTGAGCGATTCTTTTGCCGCTGCCATGCTAAGCGACGACTATTTACCAAACAGGAAAAAACTACAGACTCTTATTTCTTCGTATTTAGTGAATAAACATATTATGTCTATATCCGTATATGATCTCAATGGGGACGTTCTAGCTGAAGGGAGAAACTCTCAGATCCAAGCTCCCCAGGACATCCCTGAGATAACCACAAAAAATCCGAAAGAATTCGATAAGCAGGAAACATTTTTTAATAAATATCAGATAGAGGTAGTGTCTCCGCTAGTAATCGCTAACGGGAAAAAACAAGGATACTTGCGCGTTTTATACAGCCTTAAGGAACTTGAAGAAACTCTTAATGTCCAGTTCTATGACATCATCATTACCGTCTTGATTTGCTTTATCTTCGCGTTTTGTGCAACTATTATGTTTTCATCATGGATTATTATGCCTTTACGGGAGCTTATGGACAAGGCAAACAGAATTATACAGGGGGAGAGTGTTCCCCTGACACTGGACAGGCAGGATGAAATCGGTAGCCTCGCGCTTTCGCTCAATACCATGTTAAGATCTATTAATACCCGCGATGACAAACTGCGACAACTGGCCGCGTCTCTTGAATTAAAGGTTATTGAGCGTACGGAAGAATTGGAAATGGCCTTGAAAAGGGCTGAGGATGCCACGGAGGCTAAAGCTAACTTCCTGGCTTCTATGACACATGAATTACGCACTCCCATGAATGGGGTGATAGGTACCACAAGCTTACTGGCTGATACGGACCTGACGCCTGCACAAGCAGAACAGGTTGATATTATCAGAAATTGTGGGGATCACCTACTTACAGTCATTAATGACATTCTAGACTTTTCGAAAATTGAAGCTGCCAAAATGGAGCTTGATTCAGCACCTTTTGATGTACGAAAAGTTTTAGACGATGCTCTCAATATCGTAAAGCCTATGATAAGGGCAAAGGGCCTCGAGCTAGAAACGATCATTGATAAATCAACTCCGCTTTACGTCGAAGGCGACGCTGGGCGCCTGAGGCAGATAATTGTCAATCTTCTCAGTAATTCTACCAAATTTACCGAAAAAGGCGGGATAGCTATCACGGTCAAAGCTAAGGGCTCAACCCGCAAACCTCAATTGGAGTTTGCGGTGCGGGATACGGGTATAGGAATCGAACAGGAGGTACAAGAACGGTTATTTAGCGCCTTTACTCAGGCCGATTCATCCACCACGAGAAAATACGGGGGCACAGGACTGGGGCTTGCTATTTGTAAAAAATTGATCGAGATGATGGGCGGTCAGATTTCCATAAAGAGTGAACTAGGCAAGGGAGCTACCTTCACATTTAACATTCTCGCAAAACCAACAAACAAGATTCCTAGTGAAAATCTAAACAGACCCACATCTGATCAATCCCAGTTGGGTAAGAGTAAGCCCATGCGTATTCTGCTTGCGGAAGACAATCTGGTCAACCAGATGGTGGCAAAGGGCTTCTTAGAGAAACTTGGCTATCACCCCGATGTGGCCGCTGATGGTCAGGAGGTCTTACAAGACCTGCAAGAAAAGCCCTACGACTTAATTTTCATGGACATGATGATGCCGGTGATGGACGGCCTGGAGGCCACACGCCAGATATGTGCCATGCTGCCACCCCAGCATCGACCATGGATTATAGCCATGACTGCCAATACAATGGAAGAACATAAACGACAATGTATCGAAGCTGGTATGAATGACTTTCTAACAAAACCGTTTACCCTGAAAGATTTGGAAAACGTGCTTCTGAAGGCCCCTTGCGCTATCAGTCCATCCATGGAGGTCCCGCCGCTTAAGGATGAGCCCACTAAGAAGAAAGCCAGAAATGCAAGCTCTAAGGCTATCTACAAGTCCATCAACAGGGATAAGATCTTTGATAATTTCAAGGGTGATGAGGATCTGGTGCCTTTCGCCATAGAAGCCTTCATGAAGGACTACCCACAGCGCATTAGGGAAATTGAGCAGGGGATTAAAAACGATAATACAGGCCAGCTAGCTATAGCTGCACATACGCTAAAGGGCGCAGTAAGTAATTTCTTTGCCCCCGAAGCCGTTAGCTATGCCGCCCATCTGGAACGAAATGCCGAGGAAAACAATCTCACGGAGGCCAACCAAAACTTCATGCAGCTGAAGTCTGAAATGAAAAAGGTTCACAAAGAACTGGAAACATTGTTGGCAGAGATATCTTAGGGTAGAAACCAGAAACCAGAAACCAGAAACCAGAATCCAGAATGTAGAATATAGTTGTCTCACAATCGTCTTTGATTCGTCTTTGATTTCTGGATTCTGGATTCTGGATTCTGGATTCTGGTTTCTTGATTCTAGATTCTAACCACAGATACCGCACCATCATGAAAAACCAGCTCAAGTTTTTGTTCAGATGACGTCTGGTTTGCGCTAGTGATAGCCTTGCCGGCCTTATCCTTGACCATGCTAAATCCACGTTCTAGGGTGCTATGGAATGAGTAACTATTCAACAACAATCCCTTAGTCTTTAATTCGCTCCCAAAGCGGGTCAAATTGACCTTGATGGCTTGTCCGGATCGCACAGACAGACTTTCCAGGAGAACCCTATTCTGCGTGAGTATATCACGGGGATGCTTCAAACGGCTAAAAGCCTGTTGCACGCTGGCGTTGCGATGGAGTAGGTAGTTTTGCATGGTCTGCCTTGAGCGATCATGCCACTCATCCAACCTTTGGCTGAGCTCGCCCAAACGTAACCCTAGGTTCGGCAAACCCCGTTGCATGGATTTGAGCAAGGCTTGTCTTTCGGCGAAATAACGGCTCGTGGTACTCAACAATCGCGCCTTGCGGTCTTCTATCATGGCCATCAAGTCCATACGGACAGGTACTGCCATTTCTGCGGCAGCCGTGGGCGTGGGTGCGCGTTTGTCGGCTGCATAATCGATGAGGGTCATATCTGTTTCATGCCCTACTGCTGAAATGAGAGGTATTTGACTGGCAACCACGGCGCGTATAACGACTTCCTCGTTAAAGGCCCACAGATCCTCCAAGCTGCCTCCGCCACGGGCAACAATTAATAAGTCGGGACGAAGAGCTGGATCCCGAATTTCATTGAAACCACGAATAGCAGCCGATACTTGCTCCGCAGCGCCTGGTCCTTGGACTAATACAGGCCATACAAGCACTCGAGTGGGGAAACGATCCGTTATTCTGTGAAGAATATCCCTAATGACGGCTCCGGTTTCAGAGGTAATAACGCCTATACATCTGGGCAGATAGGGAATGGGCTTCTTTCTCTCGGCGGAAAAAAGGCCCTCGGCGGCCAATTTTCTTTTGCGTTCTTCTAAAATCTGCAGCAGAGCACCTTGGCCGGCTAGTTCCATAGACTCGACAATAATTTGATACTTGGAACGACCCGCATAGGTGGTCACTTTTCCACGACAAATAACATCCATGCCATCGTTAGGCTGGATAGCAAGTTTGGTATAGACGCCACGCCAACAAATACCGTCTATCAAGGCATTTTCATCTTTTAAAGCAAAATAGGCATGACCTGAGGTGTGTAATTTAAGACCTGAGATTTCCCCTCTGACAAGTACGCTAGCGTAAGCAGACTCAAGGGTATGCTTCAGCTGCGCTGACAATTCAGATACTGTCAACTCAGGAGTATTATCAGGTTTTTCAAAAAGGCTACTGGACTCTTGCATATCTCATAGGGTATGTATAAATCAAACTCGGCGCCTACAACATTTGGCACCAACTAGCGATAAGGTAAACCCTTTAAGATGGATTATGAAGCATTTTTTGCAAACTCATTGCAAAAGTTAAGGATCGAAGGTAATTATAGGGTCTTCGCTCAGATACAAAGAATTGTCGGCCAATTCCCTTATGCCTTGTGCAACAGTGAAACTGGATCTAAAAAAGTCGTGGTTTGGTGCAGCAACGATTACCTGGGGATGGGGCAAAACCCCGCCGTCCTGAAAGCCATGGGCGACACACTTGTCGGCTTAGGCGCAGGCGCAGGCGGCACCCGCAATATTTCGGGCACCAGTGAATTACATCATGATCTGGAGATAGAGCTTTCCGATTTGCATGACAAAGAAGCCTCTCTCATCTTCACATCGGGCTATGTAGCCAATGACACCAGTCTGGCAACGTTAGGGAAAAACTTGCCCGAGTGTCTTATTTTTTCTGATTCGCTCAATCATGCCTCTATGATCGAAGGCATTCGGCACAGCGGCGCAAAGAAATACATTTTCAGGCATAACGATCCGGAACATTTAAGAGAACTGTTGAACCAACACCCTAAGGCTCAGGCCAAGATTGTGGCGTTTGAATCGGTATATTCCATGGAAGGCGACATCGCACCCATCGGCGAGATTTGTGATGTAGCCGAGGAATTCGGTGCGATCACATACCTGGACGAGGTCCACGGTGTGGGCCTTTATGGCCATAAGGGTGGTGGTATCGCTCAACAACAGGGCGTCAGCGATAAGGTAACTATCATCCAAGGTACCTTTGGCAAGGCCATTGGCTTGATCGGCGGTTACATTTCTGCCTCCCGCAGCATCGTTGACTTCGTCCGAAGTTATGCGCCAGGGTTTATCTTTACAACGGCTCTGCCCCCCGCAATCATTTCAGGCGTGCTTACCAGCATCCGTAGCTTAAAGCAATGTGATGAGGTGCGTCATGAGCATCAACTTAAAGTTAAAATGCTTAAGGACAAGCTTAGGGCAGCAAATATCCCGTTCTATCCCTCCGCAAGCCATATCGTTCCCGTTATTATTGGGGACGCGGTTGAGTGTCGGTATGCTTCCCAACTGCTTATGGATAAGTACGACGTCTATGTGCAGCCCATTAACTTTCCAACTGTACCAAAAGGTACGGAGCGGCTCAGGCTTGCCCCTACACCCTTTCACACGGAAGAAATGATCGACAAATTGGTTGTCGGTTTACGAGAGGTCTTCCAACAAACCACTCTCAGACAGGCAGCTTAATGGAAGAGTTGATTAACTTAGATGTACCCGAGGGTATGTCCGGCCGCATAGACAAAGTTTTGGCCGACTTGTATTCTGAATTAAGCCGCTCACGCCTGAAAAATCTGATATTAGAGGGATTTGTAGTCGTGGATGGAGTGATTATAACCGATGCCTCGGCTAAAATCTTTGGCGGTGAGGCCGTCGAGGTCACCATTCCACCCCTGGGTGAGGGCGACCCCAAGCCAGAAAACATCCCCTTGGACATCGTTTATGAGGATGCGGACCTGCTCGTCATAAACAAGCAGGCTGGCCTTGTGGTTCATCCAGCTCCTGGCAATTGGCAGGGCACCCTGGTGAATGCGCTTTTGTACCACTGTGGCGAGAGTTTATCAGGTATCGGGGGCGTGAAACGTCCTGGCATCGTTCACCGCCTCGACAAGGAAACGAGTGGTTTGATGGTGGTTGCAAAAAATGACCAGGCCCACCAAGGACTAACGGCACAGTTTTCAGACCGAAGCCTTTCCCGTAGCTATAAGGCTCTGGTATGGGGCATGCCTAAAACCATGGCTGGTGTTGTCGAGACCAAAATAGGCCGCTCTAAAACAAACCGTAAAAAGATGTCTGTCTTGCGAGAAGGTGGCAAAGAAGCCATCACCCACTACCATGTGGATGAAATCTATGGCCTAACCGCGGCCTTGATTGATTGCCATCTGGAAACGGGTCGCACCCACCAAATTCGCGTGCACATGTCCCATTTGGGTCATCCGGTGATCGGCGATATCATTTATGGTAAACTGCCCCGCCATGTTAGCCAGGCCCTTGAAAAAGAGGTTTTGACGCTGCTGCCGCCTGATAGGCATATGCTACATGCATATCAGATTCACTTCACACACCCAATTACGCAAGAAGAAATGGAATTCGAGGTCGATCTTCCAGAGGATATGCTCACAATCCGTAATTACTTGGAAACCAGACTCAACGCTAAATAGCAATTATCGTCTAAAATTCAAGCAAATACCCATCATTTATTAAGTACATGAAACTTATAATGAACTTATAGGAAATAGTACTTGATGTGGTGAAATGACAGAACAAATTGAATTCGTAGTTATCGAAGAAGAGGAAGAGCTCGTAGAGCTTGAGGCCCCACAGCTCGCCTTTCAGGATGAGGGTTTCAGCGCTTATATGCGCAAAATCAATAAATATCCCATGCTGACAGTAGAAGAAGAGTATGATTGTGTGACGCGCTGGCAGACAACCCGCGATTCTCGAGCTCTTGATAAACTTGTAAATTCTCACTTGCGGCTTGCCGCCCGCATTGCGGGCGGGTATTTAGGATACGGACTGCCCTTTGAGGACCTACTCTCAGAGGCTTCCGTAGGCATTTTAAAGGCCGTTGATCGATTCGATACATCAAAAGGTTTCCGCTTTTCTACATATGCAACCTGGTGGATTCAAGCCGCTGTCAAAGAATACGTATTGCGCATGTGGTCCATGGTACGCCTGGGCACCAGCGCTAATCAGAAAAAGCTGTTTTTCCAACTCCGTCGCTTGAAGCGTGATATGAGGGCAGTGGAAGAAAACGAAATTCCAGAAGATTACATAGACCAGATCTCCCTTGAGCTTAACATCGCTCGGGACGAAGTCATCGATATGAATCAACGTATGGCGGGGCCTGATTTCTCTCTTAACTCCCAGCTGGTCGATGAAGAGGGAACCGAATGGCAGGACACCCTAGAGGATGACAACGAAGACCAGGAAACGACTCTAGTGAATCGTGATCAGCATGCTAAACGCTCAATGCTGCTGACAGATGCTCTTCAGGCTCTCTCCGAACGGGAATACATTATTTTCTCGCGCCGTCATTTAAGTGATGATCCCCCAACCTTGGCAATCATTGCAGACGAGATGGGTATGTCACGAGAAAGGGTAAGGCAAATCGAGGTGGCAGCCTATGATAAGGTTCAAAGAGCGGTTAGATCAAAAGCGACCGAACAACGCATGACTGCATAAATTTTACCAACGAAACAACGGGCTTACATATTGAGGTTGAGCGCCGTGGGCATGGTAGTCCGGGTTGGGTTCTTGTTGGTGAATCCCGGAAAGTACAAATAATGAATCAATTCCCGCCTCGTTAGCACCCTTGATGTCTGTCGCTAACGCATCACCGATAGCCAACCATTTCTGGCCCTCATAGCGTTTTCTCAGATGATCATAGATGCTGGCATAAGGCTTGCCAAAAAATTGCACCCAACCGCCGCGTTTTTGATAATCTTCAGCCAATGTTCCGGCGCAATAAGCCTTCAACTCCCCTCGAAACACCAACAAATCAGGATTGGCACAAACCATGGGTATCCCCGGTCAATGGACAGATCAAAATCCTCCGAATAGTCTTCTAAATAAGGGCGTTCTTCGTCAAAGTTACTGGCGATAATGAGATCCGCCTCATGCATATGGAGTGCAGGATTCTTGCCGATGCCAGCTAAAAGGCTGCTGTCTTTTTCCGGGATGCCGATGTGAAAGTAAGTTTGAGATTCATGACGACGCACATAATCCAACGTCATGTCCCCTGAGGTCACTACGCCCGTATAGAGCTCTTGAGGTAGCCCAAAGGAGGTTAACTGCTCTATAACGACGCCTGAGACTCTTGGGGCGTTGGATAAAAACACGACGGTCTTGCCGGCCTCTTTGAGCTTCTGGAGGCAGGGAATCACATCGTCAAAGAGCTCATGACCATTGTGCACCACGCCCCACAGGTCAACGATATAGCCATCATACTGATGGGAAATTTCATTTAATCCCGCTATTACCGCTGGTTCCACCTGGGTTGCTAATTGCATCACGAATTCAATCTCCCAAGTTATCCCAGAAATCCTTTACCCGGGAGAAAAAGCCCTGACTCTCGGGGCTGGTTTGACCCTTTGTGTCACTCTCGCCAAATTCCTTGAGTAGTTCTTTTTGTTTTTTCGAAAGGTGTACGGGCGTTTCCACAGCAGCGTGGACAAACATATCTCCACGATTAGAGCGTCGCAGGATGCTCATACCTTTACTTCCCAAACGGAAGATCTTACCTGATTGGGTTCCAGCAGGAATCGTTACACGCACCTTTGAGCCGTCTATAGTTGGCACCTCAATGCTGCCACCCAAAGCTGCCGTGACCATAGCGATTGGTACGCGACAGTGGATGTTGGCGTCTTCGCGCTCGAAAATAGCATGGGGCTTAACTTCAATCTGTACATAGAGATCACCCGCAGGTGCACCTCGGATACCGGATTCACCTTCTCCAGACAGCCTTATACGAGTGCCTGTTTCTACGCCCGCTGGTACGGTAATGTTCAGGGTTTTCTTGTCATTCACCCTACCCAGACCATGGCAGGTCTTACATGGGTTTTCAATAATCTGTCCTGTTCCTTGACAGGTATTACAGGTTCGCTCAACCGTAAAGAAACCTTGTTGAGCTCGAACTTTTCCTCGGCCATGGCATGTGGGACAAGTCGTGGGCGTTGAGCCCTTTTCGGCGCCAGATCCGTGACAGGTTCCACAGGGAACGCCCATGGTAACGGTGATACTCTTCTTAACCCCGGCATAGGCTTCCTCAAGGGTGACGGACATGTTGTACTGAAGATCATTGCCACGCTGATGTGCGCGACCCCCACGTCCCCCACCGCCCATGAAATCGCCAAACATTTCCTCAAAAATGTCGGAAAAGCCACCGGCATTGAATTCAAAGCCGCCAGGATGGCCTCTTTGACCAAAGCCAGCGCCGCCGCCACCACCTTGTTCAAAGGCAGCATGCCCCATACGATCGTAGGCCGCCCTTTTATTGGCATCACTTAATGCCTCATAGGCCTCGTTCAGTTCCTTGAACTTATGCTCAGATTCTTTGTCACCAGGATTTTTGTCCGGGTGCAATTTCATCGCTAATTTACGATATGCCTTTTTGAGCTCGTCCGCAGACGCGGATTTCGAGACACCCAGCACCTCATAGTAATCTCGTTTTGCCATTGTTTTTCACATTTAGATGGGCCCCGGCCGGGATAGGCCGGGGCGTGTTTTCGTGAGGGTTAAGCCTTACCTTGCTTGTCTTCGCCGTCGACTTCTTCGAACTCGGCGTCAACCACTTCCTCTTTACCAGCTTGCTCGCCGCCAGCGGCTGCAGCCTGCTCTTGACTAGCCTTATACATAGCCTCGCCCAGCTTCATAGAAACCTGGGTCAATGACTCTGTCTTGGCCTTGATGGCTTCCTCATCTTCACCCTCAAGGGCTGTCTTCAGATCTTGGATAGCTGTCTCAATGGACGTTTTTTCTTCCGCTGAGACCTTGTCACCAAACTCATCGAGAGACTTTTGTGTCGCATGAATCAGGCTTTCACCATGGTTCTTCGCCTCAACAAGGGCTTTACGCTTCTTGTCTTCTTCTGCATGACTTTCGGCGTCCTTGACCATCTCATTGATGTCGGCATCCGTCAGACCACCTGAGGCTTGGATACGGATCTGCTGTTCCTTGTTTGTAGCCTTGTCTTTTGCGGATACCGAGACGATACCGTTGGCATCAATGTCAAAGGTCACTTCAATTTGAGGCATACCACGGGGCGCTGGAGGCAGACCCACCAGGTCAAATTGGCCCAAGATCTTATTGTCCGCAGCCATTTCACGCTCACCTTGGAAAACCCGGATGGTCACAGCCGTCTGATTATCATCAGCGGTTGAGAAAACCTGGCTCTTCTTGGTAGGAATAGTCGTGTTGCGATCAATCAGCCGCGTAAAGACACCACCAAGAGTCTCAATACCCAGCGACAGAGGCGTTACGTCTAGCAACAGGACGTCTTTAACGTCACCTTGCAACACGCCACCTTGAATTGCAGCACCCATAGCCACTACTTCGTCCGGATTCACACCACGGTGAGGCTCACGGCCAAAGAAGTTCTTCACCGTCTCGCTGACTTTCGGCATGCGGGTCATACCACCTACCAAGATCACTTCGTCGATCTCGCCGGCAGTGACGCCTGCATCCTTCAAAGCCTTTTTACAAGGCTCAACGGTGCGCTCGATCAACTTTTCGACCAAAGCCTCAAGCTTTGAACGAGACAACTTGACAGTCAGGTGCTTTGGACCGGACGCATCAGCGGTAATGAATGGCAGATTAATTTCAGTCTCAACGGCACTGGATAGTTCAATCTTAGCCTTCTCGGCAGCCTCTTTCAGGCGCTGCAAAGCCAATTTGTCGCTACGCAGGTCAATACCGTTTTCTTTCTTAAACTCATCAGCCAGGTAGTCGATAATATTTTGGTCGAAATCTTCACCACCCAGGAACGTGTCACCGTTGGTAGACTTCACCTCAAATACGCCATCGCCAATTTCAAGAATGGAGATGTCGAATGTACCGCCACCCAAGTCGTAAACGGCAATAATGCCGGATTGCTTTTTATCGAGACCGTATGCCAAAGCCGCAGCTGTTGGCTCGTTGATGATACGCAGCACTTCCAGGCCCGCAATTTTACCTGCGTCCTTGGTAGCTTGTCGTTGAGCGTCGTTGAAGTAAGCGGGAACCGTAATCACCGCCTTTTCAACTTTTTCTCCCAGATATTGCTCAGCGGTTTCCTTCATCTTTTGAAGGATAAATGCACTGATCTGACTGGGGCTGTACTTCTCGCCACGGCATTCTACCCATGCGTCGCCATTGGTCCCCTCAACGATCTTATAAGGAACCAGTCCCATATCTTTCTTGGTCAGAGGGTCATCATAACGACGTCCGATAAGCCTTTTGATAGCAAATAATGTGTTTTCTGGATTCGTAACCGCCTGGCGTTTTGCCGCTTGTCCGACGAGTCGCTCGCCGCTTGCAGTAAATGCAATCATAGACGGTGTGGTTCTGTGCCCTTCGGCGTTTTCAAGAACCTTTGGATCCCTGCCTTCCATGATGGCAACGCAGGAGTTCGTTGTACCTAGGTCGATACCTATTACTTTACTCATTTCATACCTCTTTTGTTAGCGAGCCTCAAGCGCCTCATACGAGCACACCAAAAACCCCTAGAGTTATACACCAGAAGCCGCTCCCCAGTTCCCCATATAAAGGGGCCAACCAGAACGCAACCTCACTTTAGGGACAATTCCCTACTATTTTTATACACCAAATCAGACCCATTTTGCAAGAAAATCTGTTGTTGGGGCGTAACTTAAAGGGTTCAGCAAATTGAGTTGAAACCGTTATCACCCTCAGCAGCCGTTCCCACTTCCACAAAGGCCCGGTCGAAAATTGCCATCTTCACAAGGGTTATCTTTCGATAATAATAATAGTCGACGTTCATTTCCACTAGCCGCATCCCGTAAGCTATCCGGAATACTTGTAAGTCTGTTTGAGCTCACGTTAAGCAAGTTCAGGTCTCTAATCAGGGCTAATTCGGCAGGAATAGAAAGAAGCCTATTTTTACTTAGATTCAGCCCATTAAGCCTAGATAGGCTAACCAAGCCATCAGGTAGGCTATTCAGTCTATTTTGAGCATAATTTAGGTCCTGAAGGCTGGTCAATTTCAGGATTTCCTTCGGAAACTCGATAAAATCGTTTTGATCTAAATCAAGGTAGCCCAAGTTGTTACATCCTACAATACTGCTGGGAAGGCTCTCGAGCTTATTATTAGATGCGTATAAGCTCATAAGAGCCTGCAAATCGCCGATGGAATCTGGCAGACTTACTAATTGATTATCCGATATCACCACACAACGAAGCAACTTCAAGTCTCCAATACTATCTGGAAGATGCACTAGCCTATTATGACAAACATCAAGTTGTTCTAACTGCTGCAAATTTCCGATTGAATCAGGTAATTTCGAGATCCTGTTATTACTCAAAACTAAAGTTATAAGGTTATTCAAACAACCCAAACTCTCAGGCAAACTTGACAAACGGTTACCTTGGAGATCCAAGCTGACGAGAGTTATTAACCGCGCCACAACTTTGGGAAATTCCTGAAGATCATTACCAACCAGCACGAGCTTCCTAAGGTTGCTTGCTAGACTCAGAGAACCTGGAAGAGTCTTCAAATCATGCCCAGAGAGATTTAAACAAGATATTTTGGCTTCAGCTTGTGTGCGGAAAAACCCTCTAGGAAGGAATCTTATAGCTAGCAGTTTTAAATATTCCGCGGGATCCCATGTGCCACCCATGACAGGAATCCATGGTTTTGTCGTCCAGGAGTTCAGTAGAAACCAAGGATCGTCAGATTCCTTAGCATAATTCGGTTTTGTAGGATTCTGAATTTGTTCTCTCAATACGGCGTAGAATCTAAAATAAGCAGAATCCCCAACCCCTGTGAGGTTATTTATCAGCGCAGCATCTATGGGTCCATAGCTGGCTACAAAGTCTTTCAGACCTAAGACTGAATCAAAATTATTTGAGATTATAAACGTCAATCTACATTGACTAACGCTTGATAAACAGTCGGGATCTATCATGGCATCAATAAGTGGTCCAAACTTGGCAGGGGCCCAAGGTAGCCTGCCTACGTTTTGCCTCATGGCTCGGCAGGCCATACTCAAGCGCGCCATGTCGCGAGGATGGCTAAAAAATTGAAGCAAGTACCTATGCAAATCATTAGTCAGCAGAGATATAGGACATCCTTCTTCAGAGGAATCTGCATTAATTCGGATAGGCGCCAATATAGGGGCTAGGGATTGTTGAGAATTACCCAGGGCAACATTCGAATCTTCAACCGCGGGTTTGCTCTGAGTCAACACGTCATTATCTTGAACCCCGGACGCATTGGCGACTAGAGATTGCAGGAACAACGGACCTAGCAAGCATAGTGTTAAATATCTTAAACCATTCATTTTTAAGCACACTCTCTATATTATTATACTAACAAGCACTTGCTATAAGCAAAGCCAACAGAAACTACTCAAATTCTTCCGTTTTAGCAAGAAATTTCCTAATTACAGGAATTACTAGCTCACGCCGCGACTCTAGCCACGGCAATATCTTTTGCCGCGCGCAAGTTGACTTTGCCATTGGCCAATACCGGAATTTCAGTTATTTTAAACACCGCATCAGGCTTCGGCAGCCAGAGTTTTGGCAGGCCGGATAGCTTCAACTCTTCCCAGAGTTGCTTCTCGGTGATGGAGTCGTGTTCAAAAAGCACGACCAAGCTCTCGCCCCGACGGTTGGAGCTGAGGGAAATAACCGTGGAGTGCACGCCGCCCAGGATCTCGTTTACTTTATCCTCGATAGCAAGGTGAGGCACCATTTCACCCGCAATTTTACTGAAGCGGGAGAGGCGATCCACAATGGTTAGAAAGCCACCATCATCCATCTTAGCTATGTCGCCAGTAATATACCAAGAATCCAGGAAGGCATCTCGGGTCATCTCCGGTTCGTTGAGATAGCCAATCATGCTGCCAACACTCTTGACCAACAGCATGCCAGGCTCACCCAAGGGTAAGTCTTCCATTGTTTCAGGGTCCACAACCTTAGTTGCCACGCCAGGGAGGGCCGTTCCAACGGTACCCGGCTTGGAGCCAACCTGGACCCAGCCTTCACTAGAAACCACATCGGGTAGATTTACCGAAACCACGGGCGAGAGCTCCGTGCAGCCATAGCCTTCAAAAATCTCCAGGCCAAACTTCTGTTTGAATTCTTCCTCCACAGAGGGGCGCAGCTTTTCAGCGCCTGCTACCACATAAACCAGGGACTTAAAATCCTCAGCATCGATACTGCGGGCATAGTTCTGGAAAAAAGGTAGACGTTCCTACGATGAAGGTTGCTTGGTACTTAAGGACCATCTTGCCAACGGTTTTGCTTTCAAGGGGATTGGGGTGATAAATCACAGGCATCCTTTTAATTAAAGCAAACCACAACAGAACCGTATAACCAAAGGAATGGAAGAACGGTAGCACGCCCATGATGCGGTCATCCTTTTGGAGCGGTATGATCTGGCCAATCCCCTCAATATTAGAGAGAATATTTTTATGAGACAGCATAACGCCCTTGGGCTTGGCTGTGCTCCCGCTGGAAAACTGGACTGTTGCAAGGGACTTTGGCTGGACATCCTTATCACTTAAAGACTCAAAGAGTAAGCGAGACGGCAACAACGCCATCAGCAGCGCAACCAACTTGTCGGTCCCCGTCACGGTCGACTTAATGTCCTCCAGAAAGATCATATTGTCGGCTTTTTCCTTGCCAAGCTTTTCGAGAAACTGTGATGATGTGATAACTTTGTTGATATTGCACTGGGTTATGGCTGAATCATAAGCTTCTTCACCCGCCGTGTAGTTCAAATTCACTGACACCTTGCCAGTCAAGCTGATACCCAAATTAGCCAAAGCGCCCCCTACGGTAGTGGGCATGAGCACGCCTACCATTTCCTCGCCATTCAGCAATTGCTTGAATTTGCGTGCGAGAATGATGGAGCTCAACAATACTTTTCCATAACGCATCTCATTGCCCAAAGAATCGGCCATGGCCAACTTCCAGAAGGCTGACTTGGCTGACTTGATGAACCGGCGCGGCAAAACATCATTAACCGTCTTACGCATGGAGAATGACTCGACCTCCAGCTCCTTCACCGCTTGACGTACCACATCTTTGGGTGTGGTTGGAGATAAGGGCTTGCCAAAGGTCACTGTCACCGGATATGGGAATACTTTTGGTCGCTTAAAGAAGAATTTACCCTTGTCATAGCTGAAGATACTTCCCCAGGCATTATCCAGATTCACAGGAATTATGGGGATGCTGAGGCCTTCTGTAATCTTTTCTAGGCCTTTTCGGAAAGGCAGTATATGTCCATTACGGGTAATCCCACCTTCTGCAAAGATACATCACCAACTCGCCCTTTTCTAGGGCGGCCCGGGCCATCTCAAAGGTTTTGCGCACATCCCGGCCCCGATAGACGGGGATGACTTTGAGAAGCTTAAAGAACTGTTCTAAAAACTTAATGTGGTAGATAGCATCCAGAAGCATAAACTGCACATGCCTCTTCATGGCGCCACCTACCAAGAATCCATCCACATAGGACAAATGGTTACATACCAGCAAGGCAGCGCCTTTTGTGGGCAAGTTGTGCGCGCCACGCACACTAATCCGATAGAGGCTATGGGTAATCACCCAAAGGCCGCAACGAAGAAGAATCATGGGCAAAGACTGGGCCGCCAAAGCGGTGCCGCATACGGTCACCATACCAATCAGTAGAATAATCGCATCGGAGCGGAGGCCGATGATATCGTGCAACAAAGGCAAAAACGCCGATGCCAGCAGTACAGAACCCATACTGTAGACATTGGTCGTAGCGATGAGGCGTCCCTTTTCTTCTACGCCCGCAAGATTTTGCAGGTTGGCATTCAGTGGTACAATGAATAATCCACCGGAAAGGCCAATAACGTAAAGAGATAGCACAGTGCCCATGAAATTGGGCGCCAAGAAATACAGCATTATTGAGCCAAAACCAATGCCCAACGCACCTAAAGGCACAAGACCAATCTCGACGTGATCCCCGGACAATCGCCCAGCTAAAAGGCTACCGAAGGCAACGCCAAGGCCAAGTTGGACAAGCAATACACCCGTCCAATAACCATCTAGACTCATAACTTCCTGCCCTAAGAGCAGGATCAAAGAATTCATTAAGGAACCCAAAAACCAAAACCAGGCAATACCTCCAACGGTGAGATAGAGGACTGTGCTGGCATATATCTTGCGACTTCCGGCAATAATGCTCGCGAAAGGATTAAGGGGTAGCTCTTGCTTAACTCCCGGATAATTGGTACGCGGCGCGCCAAATATAAAGATTGTGCCCAAAATGCTGATCGCCAACATAATATAGGCCATCGTTCTCTGTTGATTCATGAAGTGGCTGTAGAGCACACCACCAAAGAATAAGCCCAGTACAATACCCGTATAGGTAGACATCTCGACGATACCGTTGGCACGACTGAGTTCTTGTTCCGTAAAGACTTCCGGAAGGAAACCATATTTGGCCGGACTGAAAAACGCCGCCTGGGTTGCCAGAAGGAATAACAGGATCAGGTTCATCCAGAAAATACCCATGGGCAAAATAACAATCGCCAAAAGCATGGTAAATACTTCAAAGCTTTTGGTGACAATCAGAACCATACGTTTGTTGAAAAGATCGGCCAAATTGCCGGCTATTCCCGAAAACAACATGAATGGACTAATAAACACCGCACCCACGACAGCAACACCCATGGCAGAAACGGCATCAGGGGCACCCTCGTGCGTACCTATTGTCAGCGCCATAAGCCCAAGGGTCATCCGCAGGATATTGTCGTTAATCACCCCGAGAAATTCAGCCACAAGATAGTAGGCAAAGCCCTGCTTCTTTAATAAAGTCACGTAACTGGATGCTTGCACTTATTACACCTATATCCGCCAAAATTTCCTTAGCCATTTGAACATAAGCCAGGAAATTCGTCTAGTCTACAAAATTCAGCCATGGCATACCATGATGGGGCTCTCAACAGGAAGCTAATATCACGGCCCCAGGTATCGTTAATTTCCCCATGCTCTCCGCTACCTTACTTATCAGACTTTACTGGAACGAATTCCTTTCGCTGTAGCCAGTTTTTCGCGCTGTAGTCAGAAGTCGCACTGGTCACGTGAAAGGTATAAGCGTTTCTGGGCTTTTCAGAAGTATTGGGGCCGCTGCCGTGCACTAGAGAACCCTTGAACAAGAGAAGAGCGCCCGGGTTCATAGGGATGGAAATAAAGGCGTGACCATCCCACTGCTGCTTGAGCGCATCCAGCTCTCCTTCCGTGAGTTTTCTGCCCTCCATGTCCTCGTATCCCAAAGTGCGATCCTCGTATTTGACATACCTGAACAAGATAGGCCATTTATGACTGCCTGGGATGACCTGAAGACAGGCATTCTCTAAAGTGGCCTGTTGAAGAGGGGTCCAAAATGCCAATGTGGTGTTGGGCTCGGTATATAAAAAGGTGCTATCCTGGTGCGGCTTCACCTCCCCGCCGACCTGCTGGAACTTGCAAATCATCATGGATTGATTCAGCAAAGGATCGGCAACACCGAGCATTTCGGCTATGGTACGCACTTGGTTGGTCAAGGTGACCTGGCGGAATGGCGGACTCAGCTCACCCAGGGCATGGGCAATCTTGTTCACGGCTCTCTCTTTGGGAACCATCAAGTGCCCATCTTGCATAGCACCGGGCTCCATCAGGCAGACCACCTTGTCCACGGAGTCCTGAAATAAATCTCCTCGTTGACTATCGGCCCTGACGTTTTGGGAACCAGAGAATGTTTCGATTTTATCAGTCGTGCTTAGGAATTCATTGATAATGCGGGCACCTTCAGCCACTAGACCATCACACTGCTGGTGGTTCAGATAGCCATTGAGCACCAGAAAACCATGCTCGTCAAAGTACTGCACCATCTCATGGGTTAGCCTACCATCAGTCGGACATTCAAAGTACTGAGGTTCAAAACTGCTGGCTTGGACTTGTGATGTAGCGAATGCGAGGCAGAATAGGATCTTGGCGTTCAGCTTCATGGGTTTCTCCCCTGTTATTTTTATGAAAGCTTAGCATCCCGGTTTGCGGGTGACAAGTGGGGGATCGAGGCGTGGGGCGTGGAGAGGCGATAAATATATCTTTTTACTCTTTAACTTAAGGTGGTATACTATCAGAACATTGATTCTACTATGGTTATCTGTGCTATGCCACAATGGTTGTCTAATGCTGCATTATACCGACAGCCCCGGGTTATTGGTATCTTGTTTCTCGGTTTTTCGAGCGGCCTACCGTTTTTATTAACGTTGGGAACCCTTCATGCATGGCTAAAATCCGCAGATGTATCAAATACGATTATCGGCTATTTTGCGCTGGCAACGATTCCCTATATGTTCAAGTTCCTGTGGGCACCACTGACGGATCACATGCAGGTGCCGCTTTTCAGTCGTTGGCTGGGTCAGAGACGAGGGTGGATTTTTGCCAGTCAAATAGCGTTGATGATTTCAATGATCTTATTGGGCTCCACCAATCCCCATGAAAACATATATCTTACAGGCCTGGCTACCTTCGGCGTGTCATTCTTTGCTTCCTGCCAAGACAACGGCATTGAGGCTTATCGTATTGAATCCCTGCCTCAGGATTCCCTAGGGCCCGGCGCCAGCGCCAGCGTGCTTGGCTTTCGCTTGGGCATGTGGGTTTCTGGCGGAGGCGCCTTGTATCTGGCTCACCTCGTCGAGAATTGGTTTATCGTATACTGGATCATGGCCATGTTCGTAGGCGTGGGAATGGTAGCCACATTGTTACTCAAAGAGCCACAGCACCCAGCCTCAACGAGCGCCGAAAAGGCAATGTGTTTTCGCGAAAAGCTTACCAAGAGCATCATTCCCGCCTTCCGCGAATTCGGCAGGCGGCCCGATTTTTTTCCGATTATTATCTTTATCTTTCTGTTCAAGATCGGCGATACCGTCCTGAACATGATCAGCATTCCCTTCTTGATCGATATCGGTTTTACGAATTTTGAAATCGCCAACATCGCAAAATCTTTTGGCATCTGCGCAATGATAGTTGGCGGCGTTTTTGCGGGCATGCTACAGGTCAACAGGCCGCCCATTTTCAACCTAACCTTAAGTAGTGCCCTTTTGGTTCTGTCGAGTGTCATGTTCATGATTCAGGCCCACATTGGACATAATACGAACTTTCTGATTCTGACCATGGGCATCGAGAACTTTGCTTGCGGTATGAGCGCCACCGCTTTGATCGCGTATCTTTCGACGTTATGTCGTCAACCAGATACCGCCACCCACTTTGCGATTCTTTCTTCATTTTGTTCTTTCTCACGAATTGGATTATCCATTGCCGCAGGCTGGCTAGCGGACCAAGTGCATTGGGTAAGCTATTTCGCTATTATTGGCAGCCTGACGACCTTAACTCTCATCTGGCTTACGCTCTTTGGTCAACAGATCATGGCGTCCTATCGCAGAGAGCCTGTTTTCTCCAAATAAAATTAATGACCAAGAACTTATAAATGAATTCAAAAACCTCTTGCACTTAAGTGGGCTATGGTGTATTTCATTATGCAGTCGGGGCGTAGCGCAGCCCGGTAGCGCGCCTGCTTTGGGAGCAGGATGTCGGGGGTTCAAATCCCTCCGCCCCGACCATTATAATTGCTTTTTCCGCATCACGATTCTTGCTATAATAATCCACATAACAATAAGCGGTACTCCAAATGAAAAAGCTTGCACTGGTGTTTTTCACTCTATTTCTCGCGTCGGGCGCGCGTGCAATGGACACGGACAAGTTCCGATATATATCCATGGGATCACAGGACGCCCCAATCACAATTGTGGAATACACGTCGCTCACCTGTCATCATTGTGCAGATTTTCATCTGTATGTACTGCCGCTGATCAAACAAAAATACGTGACCACCGGCAAGCTGCGGTGGATTATAATGGCCTACCCTATGGACAAAGACGCTATCATGGCATTTCAACTGGTTCACTCTTTGCCGGAGAGTAAGCGTGAAGAAGCCATGAGCAAGATGTTCAGCTCGCAGAAACACTGGATCGGAAAAACCCCAGAAGTGGCCGGGAAGATGCTGGGCCTGAGTCCCGAACAGTCCCAACAGGCTGTGCAGAACAAGGATATTGAAACGGCCCTGCTGGCAGGCAGCTACCACGCCCAAAAGGAACTGGATGTAAATGCAACGCCGACGTTCTATATGGATAGCAAAAAGTTTGAGGGCGCCATGACCATGGAAGAGTTCGATAAAACCTTTCCCGCATTACATGAAGGTGAGGATCAACCCGCACAGAAACAAGTCACGACCCGATTAAATTGAGATTTAGCTCCTTGAAGCGATACGGGCCCTAGCCATGAAAACGGCTTCTACCCTGCAAAGCACGCTGCCTCGTATCATCTATATCATAACATTGACAAAGAACAATCGACGAGATATTGTCCCCCCGATAGAAACAATTTAAGGAGAATATTATGAAAAAACTGGCAATTTTAGCTCTGCTTGCTTCTGCTACATCGGTGCAAGCAAGTAGCGATAATTTTGATATGGACAAAGATTCTGTTCTGAGAGCCTTTGTTACACGTTTAAATTACGCGACTAAGGCTGGAGTTGTAAAATACTCGGAAGAAGCGCCAGAAAGCTATAAGGAACAGAGAAAGCTTGCATTGGATCCAATGACGCTTGCTCATGTTTCCTTGGACAGTAAATATAATCTAATCGTTGCTATTCACGACATAAAAGATGACCAAGGACATTACACAAAAGAGCAGTACCATGTTGCGGAAATAATTTATAGTTCAGTGCTAAAGACAATTGGGGCAAGGCCGGAAGTTTTGCGTGCTATGATGAAAACCTTCCTGACAAAGATTAAACCAGAATACACCCCCACAGAAGTAAGGTCGGAGTGGGCTACATATGTTACCAAACAAGCTCGCAATGCTGTCTTGGATATTGGATTAAGAAAGAAGTTTGCGAAGCTATATTCGATGGTCTCGGCAAGTGATGATCGAGAAGAATTCGAGCTCCAATTGCTGAAAGAAATCAAAACCCATCAGCGCCAATTGAAGGAAAAATTGAATGCCCGTCAGAGCCAATTGAGTGAAGAAATTGCTGGATCGAAGTAATCCGGCTAATCTGGCAGGCAGAAATACTCACTCGGCCCTAAGATGAAAGAACCAAAGCTCGGCAGATCGACAAGATTGTCGAGCTTTTCTGTTCGTTTGAAGCAGCAAATTTCCGCATTAAGATTTTTCTTCTCTGACACGCCCTCACGAGGAGGTCAAAATGGCTCTATTTGTTCGTAAGATAACACTTCTCTCACAACCCATTTTTCCTTATGATGTGAGCTAAGAGGCATCGGATATTTTAATGGACCATAAGCAAAACAATACACCACTGTTATTTCTCCTCCGCTTTATCTGGCCCTATAGCCACATAGTGTTACTGACTTTTCTTGCCCTATGCCTGGCGGCAGGAGCGATCCTTTTTGTGGGTCAGGGCCTGCGGACGCTGGTGGATCAGGGCTTTGCGCAGTCTAATACATCTTTTCTGAACCAATCCCTGATTAATCTACTGATCCTGGTGAGCGTTTTAAGTTTTGCCAGTTTTGCCCGCTCTTTTCTCTCTTCCTGGCTGGGAGAGCATATCAGCACGGACATTAAGTCAACCGTCTTCAAGCATCTATTAACGCTTTCCCATGACTTCTATCAGAAGAATTCCGTGGGCCACTTGCAATCTCAATTGCATAATGACACCCTACTCATCCAGGCTTTAGTAGGAGGGTCCGCCTCCACGGGCTTGCGAAGTATCATTCAGTTCATCGGGGCCATGGCCTTGTTATTCGTCAGTAATTTAAAGCTAGCGACCCTTGCATGCCTTATCATGCCGCTGACTCTGCTGCCGTTGTTGATCTTCGGCAAGAGAGTCCGGCAAACCGCCCGCGTAGCCCAGGATGCGCATGGGCATACGGCTGAGTACAGCAACGAATCCTTAGAAGCCGTTCAGACCATCCAGGCTTACAGCAGGCAAAATGCAACGTTAGAAAAATTTAATATATTGAGCCGAGAATCTCTCTCTCAAGCCAACAAACGCATATTTGCAACCAGTAGTTTATCAACAGCCGTTATTTTCCTGGTATTCTCAGCGGTAAGCTGTTTGATGTGGTACGGCGGCCAAGAAGTGATTGCTGGACGTATTACATCCGGCGAGCTTATTTCCTTCGTGTTCTATGCCATTCTAGCAGCAGGTTCCATCAACTCCTCAGTCAGGTTTATGCAGACTGGCAGCGGGGTATGGCGGCCTGTTCACGTCTTGAAGGGCTGATGGCGAGCCAAAGCAGTCTCCCTAAACCCGCTCGCAGGCGCACCTTCACTTCCCATAGCATAGGCCAGATTACCTTGCAGCATGTGGATTTCAGCTATCCTGGACATACCGATGTAGTTCTTTGCGACTTTAATTTGCAGATCAAGCGAGGCGAGACCATCGCCTTAGTTGGGCCATCGGGCGCAGGCAAGTCCACGGTTTTCAATCTGCTCATGCGTTTTTATGACCCCACCAAAGGTCAAGTGATGATTGAGGATATGGATATTAAAGACCTGGATCTTATTTCTTTACGCAGCATGATGGGCTGGGTCCCGCAAGATCCTACCATCTTCAAAGATACGGTCTATGAGAACATTCGGTTTTCAAGGCCCGATGCCACGGATACCATGGTGGAGGCTGCGGCCAAATCAGCTTACGCTCTCGATTTTATACAGCGTCTACCCCAAGGCTTTAACACAGTCCTAGGGAGCACGGGGTCTGGGCTTTCATCGGGTCAAAAGCAACGACTAGCCATAGCCCGCGCAATCCTAAAAGAGCCCGCCATATTGCTTCTAGATGAAGCCACCAACTCATTAGACTCAGAAAGCGAATTTCAGGTACAAAAGGCCATAGACCAGCTAATGAAGGGACGCACAACTCTCATCGTCGCCCATCGCTTATCAACAGTGCTCAACGCGAATAGAATCATCGTTATCGATCACGGGCGCATCGTCGCAAGCGGATCTCACACTTCCCTGATCAGGCAAAGCCCTATCTATCAACGATTTGTAGAACTTCAATTCAACCCCAACAGCCCAGAGCGAGTGACTAAAGCTGCTGTAGCATAGTAAATGAGCCTTATAGATCCAGGATTGTCGCTAAGAAATTCCGTTTCATTACTTCGCCAGCCTTTCCATGATGATATCACTCAAAGAAATGTCCCAAAAACCTAAACGTTAGTACTCTTTTGGAATAGAAGCTATTGGGACTAGTATAGGGACACCTTTCAACGAGTGAGCCATAAAGCAACGTGCAGCTTCGATATCCCAGTCTAAACGTTCCAAAAGCGCCTGAATTGGGGACAGTTCCCCCTAATAATTTGCACCCTTATAATTATATGTACAAATCACCAGCATTTATTAGCCTGGCTATTATAAGAAGTATCTGAAGCATGCCAAGGCTGATAAAACAATTCCCGCTGCCAGAGATATACACCAAAAAATTAGCTCAAGATGCGTCAGAAAATGAAAAATTCTTTCAATCACGTCTCCGACTGCATTTGTAAAAGAAGCCAAGCGCCTGACAAAATATGAGTCAATAATAAGTTCTGCATAATGTTTAATATGGTTAATGATTATTATTCCCATTTACACAACCTATAAAGAGATCTTATTTTTAATATACTTCAGAATGCCCTTAAGTATTCCAATTGTGAATATTGCAAGCTTTACTATTCCTGCACAAATAATGCCAAACGCAAGCGCTGACAGCAATTCGCCAATTACCCATGCTAGGCCAGAAAAAACAAGTGAAAATACAATATCCATAAATAGTCCTCTCTGGATTGATATAAGAGTGTTCCATCAATCTGTCAAGTTTACAGTGCAAGTGCTACGCGCCTGTCAGACCGCAATCATGTCTTTTCGGGATGAAGAAAATGAGGCACAGGGTATTCAAATTGCCCTGCCACGCATATGGGCGCTTGCATCAGCTTCTTTGAGCTTCTTCAAGAATGTGGTGTAACTATGAACTTCCTTGGCATTGGGCACCTGTGATCAATCACAGTTTATTTTCAGCCCTAACCTTCATTCAGTTAAGTACAAGATTATACCCTTGATAGCGCTCTTGCTTCAAGAATCTGGCAACGCGCGTAATCGTGGCGAGGCTAGATCCTGTTTTTTCGCGGATTTCTCTGTAAACGGATATTTTTACGCTTTTTGAACGATATATCTCCAAATACGTTAAGACTCCCCAGTGGATCGAGGAGAACGCAGGGCCCCTCAAGCGTTTCTATTTGGATCAAAGGTGGGTGGAGTATGAGAAAATCTTGCAATAGGGAGATATTTCTTGTCTGAATAGAATGGCCCATTATGAGTGAAACTGATGGCTTTCAGTATTTTTTACGTATTGATGAACAATTTTCTTTCTATAGGATACAAGCCAAACCTTGAGCGGAGAAATTGATGGAAAAAGGACTATATTATCTAACGGTTCCCTATCGCGGCACGGAAGAGCAAAAAACTTACCGCCGCAAATTATCGCTAAAGGCAGTGGCTGAATTTTTAAATCAGGGCATACTCGTGTTTGCTCCTGTGATTTATGTGAACCATATTTATGAGATTATGGGTGAGCCTACACTTGAAAACAGGCGTGACGTGGTTACGGCTAGAATCTTCGAGATTCTTGGCGCTGCTAAGGGCCTTATCCTTTTGACAGCCGACGGCTGGAAGGAATCTGTTGGCGTTCAACAGGCTCTGCATTATTGCAAGGAACATGGTATCCCGGTCTTTACCATTTCACCTGACCAGTTAAAGGGGGATTTAAGTTGGGTTCTATCCGATTCGTATGCGTCGACCGACGTTGATCAGTTGATTTGTTTAGATCAAGAAGCGTTAAACAGAAGTCATGGCTAGCCACATCAGCACATCAACGTTTCCCGTTCTTTTGCAATCTCTCGACTTCAATTGCTAGAGCTATCTGATTTGCACAGATCTCCAACAGGCGCATTTCTTCGGGACTGAACTGATGTTTAGCTTTAGGGTGAATTCTCAGGACGCCGATGGTTGCCTCCAGAGTAAGTAAAGGCACATAGAGAGCCTCAGAAAATGGTAGTGTATCGGTACCTAGGCCAGCCATCTGTCCCATATCGCAAACCCATTGAGAGATGCTCATCTCCTTTTCGTCAAGGGTCTGTCCTTTTAAACTGGTTGCCCGAATAATGAGCTCCCCATTTTTGGGGATGATGGCCATAACATCGCTACTGAAAATATCCGCAATATAGTCAACACCAGTCGTAATCAATTCATCAACGCCTCTGATGCTTGCCAAGCGTCGGGTGAGTTTGTGTAAAGTCGCTGTCTGGCGGTGAGCAAATTTGGCGGAGTCTACTTGGCGACGTGATCTGATGACGAAGTGACTGATAACTTGAGTAACCAGAAGCATGACGACGAGGGTAAAGGCATACTCGATATCTGAGACGACAAAACTGTAATAGGGAGGGATAAAGAAATAGTCATAGGCCAGGACGCTTAATACTGAGGCTAGGACCGACGGTCCCCCTTTTCCCAGCAGGGCCACAAGAGTCACACATAAAAAATATACCATGATCAAGTTGCTGGCCTGAAAATAAGGGAAAAAGAGCAAAATCTAGGGCCGTCGCCAATGACACAGCAATCAATGAAATCCCATAGTCTTGAATGGGTGATGTGACTTTTAAGGGCAAAGTTTCCGCTCTGCTTTGAGCTTCATCTTGAAAGCCCGTCATAACGTATACATCTATTTCGCCACTATAGCGTACCATTTCGTTGCTCAAGGTTCTAAAGAGCAATTCTTTCCATCGCGGGAGAATGTTCTTCCAGATCATTATGAGCGTCACATTTTGCTCACGAGCGAATTTCATGATCTCTTTAACGATGTCGTATCCAGCCAAAATGTACGTCTCAGCACCTAACCTTTGTGCCAATCTTAGGTTTTCGATGGTTGCGTTTCTTTTATCCTCGGAAGCTTGCAGAGCTGGCGTGTCGACATTGACTACCATCCATTCAGCTTGTAACTTCTTAGCCAAACGCTTTGCGGCACGAATCAGTTGAACCGAATGGAGCCCTGGGCCCGCACAAACAAGAATCTTTTCTTTCGTTGGCCAAATATGGCTAATGCCATGAGTGCGGCGGTATAATTGCACGTCATCGCCTACACGTTCAGCGGCCGTGCGCAAAGCTAGCTCGCGCAGCGCAATGAGGTTACCTTTCTGGAAAAAATTTTCTGTCGCTAAAGCTACTTGCTCAGGAATATAAACCTTACCTTGTTGGAGTCGCTTTATTAAGTCATCGGGGGTTAAGTCTACCAGCTCAATGCTCTCGGCCCGATCAATCAAAAAATCAGGCACAGTTTCTTTAATGGGAGCATGAATTATCTGAGAGATATCATAATTAAGACTTTCAATGTGTTGAACGTTCAAGGTCGTATAGACATTTATGCCGCGATCCAGCAACTCCTTTATATCCATCCAACGCTTTGAATGGCGCAGGCCAGGTGCATTCGTATGAGCCATTTCATCCATAAGAATTACGGCCGGCGATCTTTTTAAAGCCGCATCGAGATCAAATTCTTCTAACTCTCTGCCATGGTAATGAACAATTTGTCTAGGGAGAATTTCGAAATCTTTGATAAAGGTATCGAGCTCTTTACGACCATGGGACTCAACGACACCAATTATTATGTCCAGCCCAAGCGCACGTTCGCCAAGAGCATCTTGCAGCATGGTGTAAGTTTTGCCTACACCAGGGGCTGCTCCCAGATAGATCTTGAGCTTGCCATTTTTAACTTCTTTTTCTTCCTGGTAAATACGTTGTAGTAATTTATCAGGACTTGGACGTTCAGTAGTCATTTTTTTAAATCATCCAGAGCTAGATTCAATTGCATTACGTTAACGCGTGGCTCACCTAGTAGCCCAAAGGTTCTAGACTGGAAGTGCGCTTCTATCAATTGTAAAACTGCGGTTTCCGATATGCCTCGCGCTTTAGCAATACGAGACGCTTGATATCTCGCTGCGAGCGGGCTTATTTCGGGATCTAGACCACTGGCCGATGAAGTCACTAGATCTAGGGGGACCAAATTCGTATTATTAGGGTCTGCTTGACGTAATAAGGCAACCCGCTCTTTCACCTTACTATGCAGATCAGGATTTGAGGGAGCCAAGTTAGAGCCACCGGAACTGGCCGCATTGTATGGAAAGGGATCCGTAGCTGACGCTCTTCCCCAAAAATATTTTGGATCCGAGAAAGACTGGCCAATAAGCACCGATCCGACGACTTTGTCATTATGCTGAAGCATGCTTCCATTGGCATGCCAGGGGAAAAAAGCTGCGCCAGCCCTGTAACCAGGGCAGGATATAGCATCCCCGTCAGTATCGTAAAGAGGACCAGAAGCACAAATGCGACTCTCAGCTGCTTTAATCCTTCGGTTATCATGTTTCCCCTCATACTAAGTATAATCCTTCCAAAGCTAGATCGATAATCTTAATGCCGATAAAGGGAACGATGAGTCCGCCCAAGCCATAGATAAGCACGTTTCGTCTGAGCAGGCTTGCTGCCGATACCCGGTAATAATGAATACCCCTCAGGGCCAATGGTATGAGGAATACGATGATAAGCGCGTTAAATATAACGGCTGATAATATGGCGCTTTGAGGTGTTGCCAAATTCATGATATTCAGCGCATTGAGTGCCGGATATGTTCCTGCAAAAGCGGCTGGCAGAATGGCAAAATACTTTGCAATGTCATTGGCTATGCTGAAGGTAGTTAGGGCGCCTCGGGTCATGAGCAGCTGTTTGCCGATTTCGACAACTTCTATTAATTTCGTAGGATTGGAGTCCAAGTCCACCAGATTACCCGCCTCTTTTGCGGCTTGGGTCCCGGAGTTCATTGCAACAGCTACATCTGCTTGGGCAAGGGCAGGTGCGTCATTGGTGCCATCTCCCGTCATCGCAACGAGATAATTTTCGGCCTGAAGTTTGCGAATCAACTTTAATTTATCTTCGGGAGTGGCGTTGGCGATAAAGTCGTCGACCCCCGCTTCAGCTGCTATGGCGGCGGCGGTAAGAGGGTTATCGCCCGTAATCATGATGGTTTTAATTCCCATGCGCCTGAGCTCCGCAAAACGCTCCTTAATGCCACCCTTTACTACATCCTTGAGATGTATTACGCCGATTGCTCTATCACCATCCGCCACCACCAATGCGGTGCCGCCTTTGCGGGAGACTTGCTCGACACTGAGGCGAACGGAATCTGAAAATTCACCACCCTGCTGATGTATATATTCTTCAATAGCCTGTGCGGATCCTTTCCGGATTTGTCGGCCCTTGATATTGGCACCGCTCATTCTGGTCTCGGCGGTAAATGGGATAAAAGTTGCATGGATCTCGGCGATTTCCCTCCCTCGTAAACCGTATTTAGACTTGGCGAGAATGACAATGCTGCGTCCTTCCGGCGTGGTATCAGCTAGAGATGATAGCTGCGCGGCATCTGCAAGATCCTTCACATCCACACCTGCCGCAGGTATAAACTCTACCGCTTGTCTGTTGCCCAAGGTGATGGTACCGGTTTTATCAAGGAGCAAAATATCGATGTCACCTGCTGCCTCAACAGCACGTCCTGAAAGGGCGATTACATTTGCTTGAATCATTCTGTCCATGCCCGCAATACCAATTGCTGAAAGCAGGCCACCGATGGTTGTAGGAGCTAAACACACAAAAAGTGCGATCAAAACCGTGATCGATACGACCGTACTTCCCTGAACAGTAGATACGCTATATATAGAGAATGGCAGTAGAGTCGCACAGACGAGTAGAAAGACGATGGTCAATGCCGCCAGTAGAATAGTCAGGGCCAATTCATTGGGTGTCTTTTGTCGTTTAGCACCTTCCACCAAGGATATCATACGGTCTAAAAAGGTTTCACCAGGATTAGATGTAATTCGTATAACAAGCCAATCGGAAATTACTTGAGTGCCACCAGTAACAGCGCTGCTATCACCGCCGGCCTCTCGAATAACGGGCGCGCTCTCCCCCGTAATAGCGCTCTCATTGACGGAAGCGATACCCTCAATGACCTCGCCATCGCTGGGCACAAAATCCCCTGCTTCTACCAGAACCAAATCGCCTGTCTTAAGTTTATCGGAAAGAACAATCGTAAATGGACTGTCTTTACTTGGTTTGGTTAATTTTTTTGCTTGGATATCATGTCGCGTTTTTCGCAAAGTTTCGGCTTGTGCCTTGCCTCTGCCCTCCGCCATAGCTTCTGCAAAATTGGCAAAAAGAAGGGTAAACCAAAGCCATAGAGCAATCCCTAAGATAAATCCAGCTGGCGCTTCTCCCTTACCAACCAGAGATTGTATAAAGAAAAACGATGTCAAGATCGAACCCACATAGACCGTAAACATGACTGGGTTACGGATCTGATGGAAGGGTGTTAGCTTTAGAAATGAATTCTGTAAAGCTACTTTGATGATTTCAGCGGTCCACACGGAGGCTACATGGGAATTGTTATTATTTACCATATTGCCCCCACAGCATAAGATGTTCAACAATGGGTCCCAAAGAAAGAACTGGCAAAAATGACAGGGCACCCAATATAATTGTAACGCCAACCAGCAACATTACAAAAAGCGGTGTGTGGGTTGCCAGAGTTCCTGGGCCACTGGGAATCACCTTTTTACGCACCAGAGAGCCAGCAATAGCAAGAGTTGGTATAGCAATCCAATAACGGGCGATCAGCATTGCAATGCCTCCTAAACCATTATAAAACGGCGTATTCGCATCCAGGCCAGCAAACGCGCTGCCATTATTGTTTCCCATGGAGGAAAAGGCATAAAGAATCTCGCTAAAACCGTGGGCCCCGGGATTGAAATCGAGCTTAAGCCCATTTGCGTAACGGATGCAAATCCTGAAAATAGCAAGACAGTCAAAGGCATGACGAGTACCGCAATAGATGCCATTTTCATCTCATAGGCTTCGATCTTTTTCCCCATATATTCAGGGGTTCGCCCAACCATCAACCCAGCTACGAAAACAGTGATGATGATGAGAACGATCATGCCGTAGAGGCCAGATCCCACCCCACCGAAGATAACTTCACCCAAATGCATCATCCATAAAGGCACTAATCCCCCCAAGGGGGTATAAGAGTCATGCATAGAGTTAACGGAGCCATTGGATGTAGCTGTTGTTGCCGTGGCCCAAAGGGCAGAGCTGACGATACCAAACCGGGTTTCTTTACCCTCCAGATTTCCTCCAGGATAGAGGTTGCGTTGGTGTGTTGTGTCAATTCCGTATTGAGCCAAGGCTGGGTTACCTTGCTGTTCAGAAACCAGTGCCAGGCTCAAGAATGGTATAAAAACAAGCAACATGGCCATTAGAACAGCCCACCCTTGCCGTTTATCGCTTATCATCATGCCGTAGGAATAACACAGTGCGGCAGGAATCAATAATATAGCCAACAACTCTAAGAAGTTCGTGAGTGGATTAGGATTTTCAAAGGGATGGGCTGAGTTAGCATTAAAGAAACCACCACCGTTGGATCCTAGTTGCTTTATAGCGATCTGTGAAGCAACTGGCCCCATGGGAATAATTTGTTCTGTTGCTACCTTGGCTAACTTTTTGGGATTGCCCTGGGTGTCATTAATTACATTTCCATCGGCATCTTTGGCCGACTCTTCATAATTCACTGGTTGCACAAGACTGACCGTTTCATAAGCCTTGAAGTTTTGAATAACACCCTGGGATGACAAAGCAAGGGCCAGGACTACAGATAGTGGCAGTAAGATATAGAGTATGCCGCGAACTGTATCGACCCAGAAATTCCCCAAGGATAGTCCCTCGCGCCTGGCTATGCCTCGGATAACAGCCACTAGCAGAGACATCCCCGTAGCAGCCGATAGAAAGTTTTGAACAGTCAGGGCAGTCATCTGGGAAAGATAACTCATGGTGGTCTCACCCCCATAGGATTGCCAGTTGGTATTGCTAGCAAAACTAACAGCCGTGTTGAAAGCACAATCGGGAGACACCGCAGAGAATACCTGGGGGTTAAGGGGTAAATAGAACTGTATGCGCTGTATAAGATAGAGCGCCAAGAGACCTAAGAAATTAAACACTAACATGGTGGATAAATATTTCTTCCAATCCATTTCCTCGCTTAGGCTCACGCCGCTCAGTCTATATATGCCCCGTTCAAGAGGTCCTAAAACTGTATCCAAACCACAAGATTGTCCCGAATAAACACGAGCCATATACCAACCTAATGGTTTAACGAGTATGAATATAATCAGAAGAAAGCTGACTACTTGAAAAAATCCTATCTCAGTGATCATGAAATCCGCCCCTTATTTCCATCAGAATAATTCCGGTTTGAAGAGAACGATTAGCAAATAGATGAACAATAAAAATGTAATAAATCCGCAGGCTAAGTAAATTTCTATCATGACTCACCTGCAGATAGTGAATCAAAAAAGTGGATGAGGACAAAGCAAAGGCCAAAGAAAATAACAGTGATGCCTGTGTAGAATAAATCTATCATTTTGTGCACCATGAGGTTCTATTTTAATAGACTCTAACAGGTATTCACATGGAAATCCATAGAGGAGGTTAACAGGGTAACTTAAGACACTCTCTTTTTCCGAGATCGCACTTGAGTGCCAGAACTTTCGTGCACATGGATAGTTGAGTCTATTTGGTTTTTCAGTGGTAGCAATTCTTCATTGGCACTCGTGGGCTTAGGCTCCCAGCCAAATTCAATTTGATGTCGCAAGCGCATGATGCCGGCAATGTTGAAGAGTAACAACATACCTCCCGCTAGACTCATAATGAGAATAACTCGGGACTGGTCGACATAAGCAAAGAATGGAAACGCAATGGCTGCATAAAGCATATAAACACTCGGTCCCCACTTCGGAGATACAAACCTTGCTGATTTGAGACCGACTGTGAAAAATCCAATAAGCGTTGTAAAGCCCGAAATAAAAAAGAAAAGGGCCATAAAGATTTCCATGTATGGAAAATGCTTTTCAAGCGCAACGGCTACAAATTGTGAAGGGTTAATTGGGGCCACTGTATTCCATACCCCCGTCACTAAAACAACAAACATGCTCATGCTACAGAGGAAGGTATCTGTAGCCAGGGCAAAAATGGCCAAACGTGCCTGACGACCAGGGTGAATAGTTCTTGTCTCGCTTTGAATTGTTGCGTCAAACCCAACACCAATATCACCTGAATAGACCGCTCTTGAAATGCCTTGCTGAGCTGCCAACACAAAAGTGCTACCGACGAAGCCTCCCAAAGGGGCATGACCAGAGAAAGCTGATTGGAACACTATTTTCAGCACAGCAGGGATCTCGCCAAAATTCTGGATTAGCACCCAAGTGCACATGGATACGTATAAAATCATGACCGCAGGCATAAGCCATATACAGATATTTGCGAGTCGCTGAATGCCACCGTGGGCGGTATAAAAGATTGCCATCATAAGAATTGCTATGACGATGTACCGGTCTATAGAGAATGTATTTGAAAGGGTCTCGGAAACAATCATAAACTGATAAACTTCAACGCCATAAATGCAAAGAAGTACCGCCACAATGCTTGGAAGCGCACGGTTAGAGAAGGCCTTTTGCAGGTAATACATTGGGCCGCCATCGTAACCCCCTCTGTCATTTGGCACACGGTGGAGTACGCCCAGATAGATTTCGGAATACTTGATGAGCATTCCTGAAATTGAGGCTATCCAAAGCCAAAACATAGAACCAGGTCCACCTATCATAAGAGCGGTTATAATCCCCACAATGTTCCCCAAACCAACCATACCCCCGACGGAAGCAAAGTAAAGTTTGACGGGGTTCGTACCCAGATTCTCTCCGGGACGATCTTTTATTGCATCACGGATGATCCAAGGCAAGCTCGCCAGGACTTTGAGCTGAAAGAAACGAGACTTTATGCTGAAATACAAGCCACTAAGGATTATAAGGAAGAAGCCGATACGGGACCAGAAGAAGGCCTCCACCAGGCCCAAAAATTCAAAGACATTGTCAATCATAAGGACACAAGACCTTCAGTAAGAGCCATGAAATGGGCAGCCCTGGTTATATCACCATCGCCCAACCATACTGTCATGAGAAAATTGCACCGTCAACTCTGATGTGGTGACACAGCCGAGTTCTTATTGAAATGGACTCCTGGGTGATCCAATTCAACGCGCCTTCATAATTTCGTCATAGTTTCACACCTCCCCGTTAACCAAAAATAAGTATTATTCTGCTACTTTCAGGGTTAGAAGCAACCAGTATGAAAGAACAAAAAATTGAATAATCCTTATAAATCCTATTCACATAATCAGATTGACAGTGCTACCCCTGCTGAACAGATTGGCGCCCTTTTTGATAAGGCAGCCAGGCATATAGCTGATGCATCTCAAGCCATAGCTCGTGGTGATATTCAGGCACGGTATGATGCGTCCGAGAAGGCAATGGTTATTATGGAAGGGTTGTTATCGAGTCTTAATCGGGAAACACCGGAACGGGCTCAGGCGGCTGAAAGTTTAGAGCTTTATTATCGAACGATGATAATGATGATTAGCCGTTTGAATATATATAATGATGAAACTGTTTGTAGCTCTCTTGAAAGCAGCTTCAAAGACATGGCCGATTTTTGGAGACAAGCAGGTCTGACCCTCAATCAGCCACAAAATGATACGGACGAGGTGCCAACAGGTGCGATCTTTAGCGCATAGTAGTTGCTTTTTTCTGTCAATTTGGTAGTTATGTCATATGGAACCGATAATACTGATACCTGCGAGAATGGCGTCTCAGAGGCTGGCGAATAAGCCCCTGCAGATGATTCATGGCGAACCGATGATTGTGCATGTGTGGCGTCGAGCTATGCAAGCTAATGCCGGCGATGTGGTTGTTGCTTGTGATGACGACAGAATCGCACAGGCCATTAGGGATCAAGGGGGGCGAGCCATATTGACAGATCCTAACTATCCTTCGGGCTCTGATCGCATATGGGCGGCTCTTGAGGAAATAGATCCTTCTAACAAATACGATGTCGTTATAAACTTGCAAGGAGATCTGCCGGATCTGTCGCCTGGGTTGCTTAAAAAAGTGTTGAAACCCCTAGAGGATGAGAGCGTTGATATTGGCACGCTGGGTGTGGTGTTTGATAAGGTTGAAGACCGGAAAGACCCCAACCAGGTTAAGATCATTTTATCTAAGCATAAGAATGGAACTTCAGGCCGGGCACTTTATTTTACGCGGGCAGATGCCCCTTACGGCGCTGATGAAGCCTATTATCACATAGGTATCTATGCCTACCGTAGACCCGCCCTTGCCAAGTATATATCCCTGCCTGTATCTCATTTGGAGCGTAGCGAAAAACTCGAACAGCTGCGGGCCCTGGAGGCCGGTATGCGTATTGATGTGGAAATCGTCCACGAGAAACCCGTGGGTGTTGATACTCCGGAAGATTTAGAGCGGGCTAGGCAAAGCTTGAGTCCCAATAAGGTGAAATCATGAAAGAACCAGTAATCGGCTTGACTTTGGATTGGCGTGACGGAGGTGAGGGTAAGTATTCCCGTTACCCTTGGTACGCTTTGCGCGAAAATTACAGCACTGCGGTAGCTGATGCGGGTGGCCTGCCACTTTTCCTACCTTTTCATTTGGATCACGTGGACGATTACCTAGACAGGGTCGACGGCGTTATCGTAACGGGGGGTGATTTTGATGTGGACCCTACGCTCTATGGGGAAAAGCCCAGTCATGATAGGGTAACGACGCTGCCTCATCGAACGGCTTTTGAGCATGCACTGGTTCGCAAAGCTTTAGAAAGAAATATGCCCATTTTAGGAATTTGTGGAGGGCATCAGCTCATCAATGTCGTTTTTGGGGGCAGCCTTATACAACACATTCCTGCCGATTGGGAGAATCCTATAGAGCACGAGCAGACTCATTCACGCCATGAATCATCTCACTCGGTGGAGATCGCTGAGGGCACGCTGCTTAATAAAATCGTTGGAACGACTCATGCGGAGGTGAACAGTGTTCACCATCAGGCCATTAAGGTGCCAGGAGAGGGTGTCATCATCAATGCTCGGGCGCCCGATGGTATCATTGAGGGTATTGAACATCCTGGTTATAAGTTTTGCCTAGGGATTCAATGGCATCCGGAATTCATAATTTCAGATGTGGATCAAAGAATATTCGATGCGTTTATCAAAGCTGCTGCAGCCCCATGAGCTCACTTGCAAAACCAGAACGAGTTGCTAAGGTCATTGCCCGTGCTGGGCTATGTTCACGTCGTGAGGCTGAACGCTGGATACTTGATGGCCGGGTTGAAGTGGATGGTCAAGTCATAAAAGAACCAGGCACAACCGTGACTCAACAATCCCAGGTTAAAGTAGATAAAAAACCCCTACCAATCCTCGAAAAAGTACGTTTATGGTGCTATTACAAGCCTTCAGGTCTGGTGACTACCCATCAGGATCCGGAAGGGAGGCTGACTGTATTTGAGACCTTACCAAAAGAGATGCCCCGCGTAATCTCAGTAGGAAGGCTCGACCAGTATTCGGAAGGCCTTTTATTGCTTACCAATGATGGCGAGTTTGCCCGTAAACTGGAGCATCCCTCTTCTGGGCTGTTGCGCACCTATCGTGTTCAGACTTTCGGTGTGCTGAATGAGAGGCAAATAGCTATAATCAGAAAGGGTGTGACCATTGATGGCTTTGCATACAGGCCAATTGATATTCGAATTCTATCTGAAAAGGGGCGTAGGGCATGGCTGATGATGACTCTGCAAGAGGGTAAGAATCGAGAAATTCGAAACATCCTGGATTTCTTTCAGATCCAGGTTCTCAAGCTCATAAGGGAAGAGTACGGCCCTTATTCATTAGGGAATTTGATGCCGGGCGAAATCCAGGAAGTAATAGATCCGCAAGACCGTATTAAAATTAAGTGAAGCCAATCCATAAGTAACCAATTCGTAACCATTCCTTGTTAATCTTAAAAGTGTCTAGACGTATTGTCCTTTGGGTAATACAATAGCATCATATAAGAATGACAATCAGGAGCTGGCGGTTAACGCCAGAATACAGGGATGGCAAGTAACAATTTGCAATCAGACACGTTTCTAGCCTTTGTAAGCGATAAGGAAACTTTGGATATCGTTAAGTCCTTAGCACTGTCACGTTATGGATTACAGATAGAGGCATATCAAGCAAATGTAAAAACTGCTATAGCTCATATTCAGTCTCACAACTCTCCGCGTATTCTTTTGATGGATTTGTCCGGGTCTGATTTTCCTTTGACCGACATGCAATCTGTGGCTGACGCTTGTGAACCAGGCGTAAAGGTGATTGCCATTGGTGAAGCCAATGATGTAGGACTTTTCAGGTCCCTTGTGAGCATGGGAGTAAAGGACTACATAGCCAAGCCTTTAAATGTAAGGCTTCTGGTTCAAAGCTTGGAAAATCTAATGGGGCATGGTGCTGCCAATAAGAATGAAGGAAAATTCGCTCAAGCCGGTAAACTGGTATCATTTCTAGGTACACGTGGTGGTGTCGGTTCGTCGACACTGGCTGCTAACTTTGCCTGGGGACTTTCCCATGGAAATTTCAAGCGGGTGTGCATGGTTGATTTGGATTTTCACACAGGCATTATGAATCAAATTCTTAACATCGAGGCACCATCCAGTTTTGCGGACCTCTTAAAATCGCATGATTCTATGGATGAGAACATACTGATGCAATCTGTGATCAAAGTCGGTGAGTATCTTTCGACTTTCGGGTTCCCGGTTCCTCTCGACGAGGAGTTTGTTTACCCAACGCAAGCATTGGAGTCTTGTTTGCCCACCTTGTTGCATCACTTTCATTATACGGTTCTGGATTTTCCTAAATATGATCATCGAACCCATTATTCTATTATAGCAAAGTCCGACGTTATCGTTTTAACCTTGGAATTTTCTCTTCTCTTCATCAGGGAGGTAGTCAGCCTTCTCAGGATATTGAAATCTACTCAAGACGTTCAGATTATACTCTTGGCCAATAATGTAGGCGCTTATAAGAAGGGTGAACTTGAGAGGAAAATGTTTGAAGAATCCATTGGTCAAGAGGTGGATCTGGTTATACCTTTTGATCCGAATAAGCCACTGCAGTCCATTAATGAGGGTGTGCCTGCAGCAGCAGAAAAGGGCGCGTTTTCCGATGGCGTGTATAACCTTGTTTCCCTCGTCACCGGAAAACAAACACAAAACTTACCTCAAGGTTCATCCTTCCTAGGCAATCTTTTTGGTGGAAAACAATCAGCTTAAACGGCAGATAAAGGCGAAAGAACTATGTCATCAGGTAATGCAGTCATCAGTGAGGAGTCGATCCCAGATCTACTCGGTGCAGAGTTTAAAACTGCCACCGGCGCTGCTCGATTTCCGGGAAAAAGCGTTTGATGAGATCATAGAAAATATCGATCTGGGGGCTGCCCGCAAGCTTGCTCGCTCAGAATTGCAGGCTGAAGTTGAGAGATATCTAAATCAGCTTACGGCAAAATCACTAGTTCAGATCAGCTATCGTGAACAGCAGCATATTGCCAACGAGATCGTCAATGATATGATTGGTCTGGGTCCTTTGGAAGCTTTGATTCATGATGAAACTATTACCGACATTATGGTTAACTCACCTACTTCTGTGTTTGTGGAGCGGAAAGGTAAATTGGTACCTACTGACTTGACCTTCCGCAGTGACAAGCATGTATTGCAAATAGCTCAGAGAATCGCAAGCCAGGTCGGCCGTCGTGTTGATGAGTCGAGTCCTATGGTGGATGCAAGGCTTAAAGACGGCAGCCGTGTCAACGTGATCATTCCTCCTTTGGCCTTGGAAGGGGTGACAATCTCTATACGTAAATTCTCGGAAGTATCCATTTCCTTGGACAAAATGGCGACTCAAGGGAATATATCCGAGCAAATGTTAAAATTTCTGAAAATCGCATCAAGATGCCGGCTCAATATTATTGTTGCCGGAGGAACGGGCGCAGGTAAAACGACCTTGCTGAATGCACTTTCAAGCCTTATTGATCCACAAGAGCGTATCGTGACGATTGAGGACTCTGCTGAGTTGAGACTGCAGCAGCCGCACGTGGTGAGACTCGAAAGCCGTCCAGCGAATATTGAGGGCGAAGGTGAAGTTTCCATTCGAGATCTGCTTAAAAACTCATTACGTATGAGGCCTGACCGTATCGTGGTTGGTGAGTGTCGTGGCGCCGAAGCCTTTGACATGTTGCAGGCTATGAACACAGGGCACGATGGATCAATGTCAACCTTGCACGCTAACACCGCAGAAGATGCTCTCAGTCGTATGGAAAACATGGTTTTGATGGCGGGTCATAAGCTACCAAATGATGTTGTCCGCAGTTACATTGCAGATGCGGTAGATCTGGTTGTGCATATCTCCCGCATGCGGGACGGTATCCGTCGCGTCGGCCAAATTACCGAAGTGCGAGAAGTAGGAGCTAATGGCCATATTGATGCCAGGGATGTATTTACCTTTCATTATGAAGGCATGGGCGATGGTGATCGGATCAATGGCCAATTCAAGGCCTCCGACCATGAGCCTTTCTTTATGGAGAAAATTCGGTATTATAATCTTGAAAATGAGATGAGAGAGGCCTTGGGTAATCAAAAATGATAGACATAACAGAATATCTTCCATATTTAATAGCAACAATGTTTTTTCTTTTCTTTCTCGTGCTTTTTATAGCCAATCGTGAGGGAGAATCTGCGGAACTATTGCGTTCAAGAGCGCAAGCCGCAAGGAAGGAAGGCACCTCAAACATGTCCATCGAAAATGTACGTATTTTCGAGGCGGAACATGAACGTTTATTGGAAGTGCGTCTGGATGATTTCTTTAAGGAACTAAGTAAAAAGAGAGGAGTGAGTACTAGTTACTTCCAAAAGCTTACGGCGGGTGTTTCCGCGGGTGCAGCTTTGCTCGTTTTACTTGTATGTCTCATTGTTTCTTATCTATTAATCAAGGTAGTAGGATCCTTAGATGCAGGCGACGCAGTTCTCTATGCTGTGCCCGCAGGTGTATTCCTGACTATTTCTTTCCTAAAGAAATACCAGAATCGGAGAGAAAAAGAGTTCCTGCAGGCATTTCCTTTGGCTTTTGACGTGGTTGCCCGTGGTTTGAGGGCGGGCAGCACGATAGAAAAGACATTCAAGACGGTTGCGGAGCAAATACCTGGGCCTGTAGGTGTAGAGTTTCAACGCATGAACGAAGAGGTTGAATTCGGCGTTCCTTTCGAGGAAGCACTCGTCAATGCAGCCGAGCGGGTACAGATTGATGATTTTAGCTTCTTCAGTATAGCCTTGATAATCCAAAAGAAGGCGGGTGGCAGCCTTTCCGATCTGGTGGCAAATATATCCAATTTCCTTCGTAAGCGCCAAGAATTAAGACTCAAGGTAAAGTCCTTATCCGCTGAAGCGAAAGCTACTGGGGCCATCGTCGGATCGATGCCGATCCTTATTTTAATCGTCATGTATTTTATAAACCCCGAGACGATAGATATCTTGAGATACGATCCAGCGGGACGCAAACTTTCAGTATTTTTGGTACTGTTTATGTTTACAGGGATATGGATCATTCGCAAAATGACAAGCATAAAGGTTTAGCGGAAAATGGAATACACAGAGCTACTTATTGCGACACTGGCATTTTTATCCTTTCTTGGCATACTTTACTTTTTACGCCGGAAAGCGAACCAAGATGACATAGTCCAAAGGGTTAAGGCAGCGGGTCAATCGGCCAATCGCCAAATTTCTGGCTCTATCGAACGGAACCTTCATACTGAAAAGTATGAAGCTGGTGTGTCCGATCTGTTTGATGTCGCGACCGGTTTGGGAAATTCGGAATATAAGGTCTTGTTTAGACAAGCAGGGTGGAATCCGAAAAATGCCCAAAGAGATGCCATCATAACGAAAGTGGGGCTTGTATTGGTCAGCTTAGCAGCAGCTTTTATCCTCGTTAACAGCTGGCAAACGCTTGTAAACCGCCCCTTCTACATTAAGATACTTTTCGTAATGGGCGCAGGAATGCTAGGGCTTCTTCTCTTCGAACGGCTTATGAGATTTATTATCAATAGGCGCTATAACCGCATATCTAAGGATCTGCATAGTGCTGTAGAATTGCTGGTGGTCTGTTCTAAAGCAGGCATGGGTGTAGAAAAGGGTATGGAGAGGGTGGCTCAGGAAGTGAGTCAGTATAATCCGGATTTGGGGCGTGAGTTTTTTCTCACAGCAGTTGATCTAGAGATTATGCCCAATCGGAAGGTAGCCTATGAAAACCTGAGATTAAGGGTTGATTTGCCGTTAATCCATGCTATGACGACGACCTTAATTCAAGCGGAAGAACAGGGAAGTTCGATTTCGGAGTCATTAAGGATCTTGTCAGACGAGTTCCGAACTCAAGTGTTAATGGCGTTTGAGCGTAAAGCCGCTAAACTGCCGGCGACCTTGTCCATACCGGTGGTCTTGTTTACATTACCAACCCTAATGGCGGTGATTCTAGGTCCAGCTATCATCAAGCTCATCAACGATGGTCACGGATTATAAGCACTAATAGACAGGCTGGCTCGGGTGGGTCAGCTCATGTCTGTTACGCCAATCTTGAGTAACATAATTGACGATCAACGTCTTGCGGATTCCCTTGATCACCCGTGGCTCAAAGCCATGCCAGGTTTGGTTTGAAGGAATGAACATCAAAGCCGAGTTAGATTTGAAGGGCACGGTGCGAGCGTGTTTTTCTTTGCTTTCGTAAATGTCGGTACCCCAGCCCAGAGCGTCTTCATCCTTGGACATATAGATAAGCATCGTAAACATCTTCACGCCAATGTCAGTGTGAGGCTCCAACCAAAACCCTTCTGTATCCAGCGCATATTCCATGCGAAGAAGTGTGTCTTTGAGCGACATATTGCCCATCTGTTCAAACTTGGCGATGACTTTAGGATCTCTAAAGATGTCAGCAATTCTCTTGCAGGCTTCATATTTCTCGATGGCTTCTGGATTTACGTATTGCCTTGTCGGGTTATGCTCCTCGCGGGATCCGACCGTATAGTCGAGCAAGTGGCATTCGAAAGGGACGTCAAGCATTTCATCCACGATTTGATCTTGGAACAAGCCCGATGGCAACCAATGTTGGTAGGGGTAAGTCTGTGTATCTGTAGTTTGAAGACAATTCAACATATGTGAAACGTCTTGCTGCAAGTGCTGAGTCATAAGCTTATCCTTTCCAAGGTGGAACAACGGTGTGATAATAACAAGGATGATCATAAAAGCAAGCATCCTGTTCAACTGTGTCGTGGAAGCAACAATTCGAATTAATTAACAATATGTTATCGGATAATCTTGATTGACCTTTTCAATAAAGAGTATTCTCTCCAATGAGATATTATCGGTGGGGTGTCTCGATTCAGTCGCCATATTAGGAACATATTCATGGAAGGTAATCGGAGGTTAGAAATGAAGACGAATTTATTGGGAACAGCAGCCATAGCGTTAGTTTTGGGTGCTTGTTGTTTTGGTATTCAGCCGGCAATCGCGGCCAAGCCAGGCGGTATAGCGCCATCTTTGAAGATCACAGGTAACGCCACAGCTACATATCACTGGTTCAAAAACGGTAAGGTAGCGCGAAATACACCTGGTGGTCCTGACGAGTACGGCATGGGCAGTCTGATTGCTGTGGAAGATTCTAACCTTTACTTTAGTGCATCTGGCCGTATGGATAACGGCTGGACCGATCAGACCTTTTATGATTGGTTGCTGAACTTTACCGGTAACACAAACGAGGCTAAGGGTGTCCAGGAAAACCGTATCCAGCTCAAGAGCCGGCTGGGAACAATGATGATCGGTAACACCCAGGGTGTGGAAAACCGTATGGCCCGTGGTGCTTACTCGATCCCAGGCGGTACAGGTGGTTTTGATGGTAACTTCAAAACGACCACTCTTCGTCCAACAGGTCTGTTGTTGACCACGGATTTGGTTGGTGCGACTAAGTATGCGACGAAGATCACTATTATCTCGCCGCGCTTCTATAACTTCCAAATTGGTCTATCCTATACGCCTAACAGCGAACACAAGGGTGATGGAACACCTGACGGTGCGCCGCATAACAAGACGAGTACTAAGACACCACCGGCGGCATTTGACATCAATAACGTGGCCTTAGGTTTGAACTATGTGAAGGACTTTGATGAAAATATAGCTTTAGCTCTCTCCATAACGGGCGAGTTGGGTCATACCAGGCCTCCAAAGGGTGGTAATAACCTAGACTCAACCAGCTTGGCCACGGCTTTTCAAACGGCGCCACGGCACCATACGAAATCATATGCGATTGGCGGTGTGCTAAACGTACATCAATTTGAGTTTGGTGTTGAGTGGATCAACAATGGTAAGTCGCAGCAGATTAAGAATGCCTCTTCTGTCTTGGCGGCAGCTGCAGCGAATGGAACAGCATCAGGAAAAATACCGCAGTACGCGGGTGCAACGCCGGTAACGGCCTATGGGGTTCCCGTTACATCGCCAACGGCTACGACGTACTCGGGGCCTCTGGGTGGCTTTAACGCGGGTAAGGCATTCAGCATATCTGGCGCTTATTCCTTCGGGTTTAACAAGGTGTCGTTGGGCTACTATCACAGCAAGCGTAAGTTTAATGGCGCGAACACCGTTGGTAAGGTCTATTCTGTAGACTATGACCGTGCGATAGCACCAGGTTTCTCGATCTTTGCAGAAGGTGTGTGGTTTGATCTGAAGTCCCATCAATCTTCCGTGGACTTCCAAAATAACTTGCGCGCTAACAACCCAGTATACGATCCCGGCATTCTTAAGAACGATGGTCGCACACTTTTGGTGGGTGCTATAACTAAGTTCTAAACGGGCTCAAACATTACGATACTATAACGGGGGGAGGGCTTTGGTTCTCCCCTTTTCTATTGCTCAAATTGGAAATCTATTAAATATCCAGGTCTTGTCCCATTGACATCATTTGTTAATAAGACCATGCTAGGGTTATAAGAAGTAAATATAAGGGAGATGGCCGATGGATTCATGGTTGCATGCTCGTAAGATATTTCTAACTTTGGTTCTGGCTTTGGTGGCGCTTCAAAATCCATCTCAGGCTACAGATGGGAAACCGCAAGCAAACGATATGGTAAGGCCCCTGACTTCTTTTTTTCAGCACGTGTTTCAAGAAACAGTTTTCGACAATGGCCGTTCAGCCTTTATGAATACAACAAACTTCATATGGGACAATTTGAAAACTTCAGAGAAATTTACGGAGGAAACCGATGCAGACGGGAAGACGACCCGTGGCTATTTAACCATCGAGTTTCTTCTGCCATCAGATACAGTACCCCCACAGGACTCAAAGAAGGAGCCCCTGGTTATAGCTAAACCTGTTCCTGGCCAAATCATAGATTGGCAAGTCATGAGATCGAATGGCACACTAAACTATAAATACGGATGCTTAGGGTCTCGGATAGAAGCTGCTGATGCCCTACGCAAAGTGTCACTGAAATTACAAATATACGAGGATACACGCTATTCACGTATTACGAATCTCGGACGCTTCAATCTCCCCACGGCCTCAAGGCATCTGGTGTCAGATAACTTGCAAAAATACCTCTCCCAAGCATTTCTAGGCATCATCCAAGAGTGGATCCTGGTTGCGGCGAACAACGATCAAATGAAGTCTCAGGAACTAACCCAGTATATCTGCAAAGACGCCAGCCGTTACCTGCGGGCCAAGCAGCAGGGTTACGTGTTACGATGGGGAACTCCCTATCGACAACTTCTTGCATTTGACCGGGATTATGAACTTATCATAGGGGAAGACGTGCACGACGATAATTCCGTACCGAGTTTAAATGATCTACTGGGCCATATTGCCGCCTATGTTCGTAACAGAGAAGCTGAGGATCTGGGTAAGAAAATAGATCAACTTCAGAGCAGATTATTAGAGTTAGAGGCACTGATGAAGACTGATCTAGACAGAAAGGGGCTTGAGTGCCTATTCAAAAGCAGCAAGGTGGATGATAAGACCGTTGTCACGTTCTCTCGTGGAAAAGGAAATCTGCCTTTATATTTTGCGCATCTTGATCGTATGCGTCCTCATGATAGGGTGAATGAGTTAGAGCTTCTAATCAAATATTACTTCGAACTCATCCCAGAGCTTTTGGCGAGTCGTGCGGACTTTCTTGGCATAGTCAGAGAAACAAACTTAGACAGGATTACCAAAGACAACCTAAATGTCATTCAATCGCATTTAATCGAAGCGCGCTTGAATATTCACAGTATTGCCCCCACAGAAGAAGATTTTAAGGTTAAGAGGAAGTCCAAGGCCGAGATTAAACCTGAGACATTGGTTGTGTCTCCAAAGCCGCCAGCAAGCGATAAAAGTAACAAATATGACCAAATGTTCGAGCTATTAAAAAGGGCGCCATATTATGGAGTTATGCAAAGATTGGATATAATTGGCTACCCTAAGATGGAAATTGAAGGATCTACTATTCGTGTGCAATTTCCCCCCAATGACCGTCTTCGCAAGGTATTCGCAGAAGAGTGCTATAAACACCTGCCAACTTATAAAAGTCAAGTCTCTGCCGCCTCCCAAAATATTCCGATGGGCAGGAATGATAACGAAGTTGTTATTCAGTCAGCTCATAAACTGTCCAGATGGGAGAAGGATAAACTGGGAGAGATATGGGTGAAGACCCTCATTGATTATCTAATGAGAAGCTGCCAGGTCGATGACAAACGCGAGTCCTTATATCAATCGGAATTTCTGGATAGGATTCATTTTGAATTGATCTCTCGGCTATCCGGAGCATTAGGGCTATTGGGGGTCCGCTCTCCTGTGTGCAGAGAGATAACGACAAGAACTAAGCTTGACACTTTCTTAAATTTTGTGAGGTCCATTCCAAAATCAGTCTTGGTCTTTCTTAACCATACTTCCGAGAACGTTGAGCTTTATAAGATGACGTTGGATATGGCTAGGGTCGAGTGTGTCAAGGCTTATCAAATGGGCGCACTGAAATTTATTTCCAACAATCATGACAAGTTACATCCATTTCTATTGAACATGTTTGCAGACTGCTATTTCATGAAATGTACGGCTGCGAAAATCAGCGATCCATTGGGGGAAGAAAGAAATGAGAAGCTAGCAGTGCTGTTGAGTCCAATGCTCCTCCCGACTGTCTTTCAAGCTGACACTTTCATTGGTGCGGAGTTTTCTCAGAAAGAGGAAATCCTGAAGGCTTTCATCCCAATGCTACAAAAGGTATTGGCTGGTTTGTGTGAATTTAATTTCAAAGCTAAGTAGATCCGTTCGGTAGACTGGCTCGTGATCCCTGCGTAGGCGACCCCCGATTCTGATCAGCCCCCTTCACGGGGATGACAAACGCTGGAAGAATGCGTGATTTGACAAATTAGTCTGTCCTTATTGTCTCTGTCAGGTAACTTAACAACGCATTCAGGCGAAGAAGCCCCTCATCGGTGGTCTTCAGAGCCACATCGTCAAGGATAACGTAGCCTTCCTTAACTAAAGCACTGATTTTCGCGTTATCTAACACCTCCAGAAAATCGCGCTTATGGGAATCCTGGAAATCTGGCCGATTTATCCCATCTTTCAGTCGCAAGCCCATCATCAGCGTCTCTATAATCTGCTCTTGAGATGAAAGCTCGGTTTGATTTTGAACGCCATGCCCATGAGCTTCTACGTGTTCAAGCCAAGTTTCGGGAGCCCTGTAACACTGGGTTGCAACTTTTTGTCCATCGAGGGTAAGCCGCCCGTGAGCACCAGGGCCAATGCCGGCGTAATCTTGGTAGCGCCAATAAACGAGATTGTGCTGGCATTCTCTTCCCACGCGGGCATGGTTGGATACTTCATATCGTTCGATGCCTTTATCCTGAAGAATCTCATTGGTACGCTCAAACAGACGAGCTGCCTGTTCGCCCTGGGGTAGACTGAAATCTTTTCGGGCGTATGCTGTGTGAAAAGCGGTTCCAGGTTCAATAGTCAATTGATAGAGAGAGATATGATCGCGAACCAAAGACATGGCCTCGGTCAGCTCTTTTTCCCACGTTTCGACGGTTTGATCCGGCCGGGCATAAATGAGGTCAAAAGAATAACGTTCAAATGTTTGAGCTGCAATTTCTATCGCACGAGTGGCTTCGTTTACACTATGGGCGCGCCCTAGAAACTTAAGGGCATCCTCCTGCAAAGATTGAATACCCAAAGATACCCGATTGACGCCCGCTGCTCGGAAGTCTCGAAATTTCTCGATTTCTACGGAGTTGGGGTTTGCTTCAAGGGTGATTTCGGGATTATCCACCTGCCAGTACTGAGGCAGGCTCTCAATGACAGCATGGACGGTATTGGGATCCATGAGGGAGGGCGTGCCTCCCCCAAAAAATACAGAAGTCAAAGTACGCCCACGGGTTTGCTCACCCACATACTTGAGCTCTTTCAGTAAAGCCTCTTTCCAACGATTATGGTCTACAGCCTCGCGTACATGGCTGTTAAAGTCACAATAGGGGCATTTGGAAACGCAAAACGGCCAGTGTACATAAAGTCCTAGAGGTTTACTCACTTTTGAGGCACGTCTCTATAAACTTGGCAAAGGATCTCGCCCGGTGGGAGATCTTGTTTTTGGTCTCAATCCCCAGCTGGGCATAAGTCTGGTCATAGCCGTCGGGTTGAAACACAATATCGAAATGGTAACCATCTGTGGTCTCGCCCCTGACGGGATATACAAATTCTCCGTCAATTCGTCCCTCAAACATTGTGTACTTGCCGTCGGGATAGTAAAGACACAAGGAACAGTGAACGTATGCCCTGGTGTCACCGGTTTCCTTTAGGCGTCTCTCTAGATCCTGAAAGCAATCTTCCAGGGTTGGGAAACTCATTCGATAGGGCGCCGTATGAACACCCGGAAAATCGTTTAAAGATGGAAAGCAAATCCCCGAGTCGTCCGCAAGGGCAGGCTTGCCGGAGGCCTCCGCCACAAACTTGGCCTTCAGGAGCGCATTTTCCTGAAACGTCGCACCGGTTTCTTTCGGCTCATCTAGTCCCAACGCGGCAGCCGATGTCAGCTTCACTGAATAGGGGGCGAGCATGGCTGTAAGCTCAGAGATCTTCGCCGGGTTATGAGTTGCTAAAACTAATTCTTGTACTTGCATCATCATTCAGTCCTACAGTGGCTTTGGTAATGGCTTGAAGTTGCATTTTCACCAGCTTGGATACGCCAAGCTTTGCCATGACCATCATTTCGTTAAATACTTCCTCGCTGAAGGGAACGTCTTCAGCTGTTGTCTGAATCTCAACAATCTGATTGCGGCTGGTTAGGATAAAGTTTGCATCCGCTCCGGCGTTGCTATCTTCCAGATAATCCAGATCCAGAACAACCTTGTCTTGATAAACACCGCAAGAGATAGCCGCGACGTGTTCACTCAAGGGTATTTCCTTGATGAGTTTCTTATCGACCAAGCCTTTAAGTGCCAGATAAAGCGCCACGTAAGAACCCGTTATGGCCGCTGTGCGGGTGCCGCCATCGGCTTGGAGAACATCACAGTCAATCTTAATTTGGCGCTCGCCCATGGCCTTCAGATCCGTGATAGCTCTTAAAGAGCGACCTATGAGTCGCTGGATTTCTTGTGTGCGTCCAGATTGTTTGCCCCGGGCAGCTTCCCGGTCCATTCTCTGATGGGTAGAACGAGGTAGCATTCCGTATTCAGCGGTAATCCATCCCCTGCCTTGATCTCTCATAAAGGGTGGAAGTTTTTCTTCCACGGTCGCCGTGCACAACACATGAGTGTTACCAAATTTGACCAAACATGAGCCTTCCGCATAGGGCGAAAAATTAGGAATCAATTCAATTTCACGTAGTTGATCCGGTTTACGGCCAGAGGGGCGCATATATTTTCTCCTTGAAAAGATTGACGTATGACTCAGTCCTTACTACATTCTAAGATAGATGGAAAGAAAAATGCGATTAATGGAGTTACATGATGACCGATGAGAACATGAAGACCGACGATTTAATTGAAGAAGAAGCCAGCCAAGAACCAGAGGAAGAAACCCAGGAAGAAGCGGCAGAAGAGCTGAGAGACCAGCTGCTGCGTGCGCTTGCTGAGGTGGAGAACATCCGCCGCCGAGCTGCCCGTGACCACGAGGATGCCCGTAAGTATGCGGTTACGAACTTTGCCCGTGATATGCTATCGGTTGCCGATAACTTTGCCCGAGCCCTTGAAGCGATAGCATCTGAGGACACATCCACGTTCTCACCCTCTGTGCAAAGCATGATCGATGGCATCCGGTTGACCGAGAAAGAGCTCAACGGCATATTAGAAAAGCACGGCGTAAAAAAACTGGATCCCTTAGGGGAGCCGTTTGATCACGACTTCCACCAAGCCATTTTTGAAGTGCCAACTGATGAGCAACCTGCCGGAACAGTTGTTCAAGTCATGCAGTCGGGCTACGTCTTGCACGACAGGCTGCTAAGACCAGCTATGGTTAGTGTGGCCAAAGCTGCTGAGTAAATGCAATACCTTCCTTGTGTACATGAGCCTTTCGAGCTAATATGCTCTGATATATGAAGGAAGGAATTACTCATGGCCGTGCGTCGCAAAACCCACGAAAATCGAGCGCTGTTACCAGATAACGTCGTCATTTTTCTTCGCCGACGTGGCGAAGAATTATTTGGCATTGTTTTGTTTCTTGTGAGCCTATATGTTTCCATTTCCTTAGGTTCATATGATGTGGCGGACCCTTCGCTGAATACGGCTGTAGATGGTATAACCCAGAATCTGGGTGGGCCTAAAGGCGCCTACTTTGCTGATATTTTAATGCAGACCTTTGGATGGTCGAGCTTTATCATCGCCCTCAGTATCTTTTCTTGGAGTCTATTGAAACTGCTTCACAGGCCCTTAAATCGCCTCATTTTGAAAATTCTCTTATTGCCCTTGCTGATGGCCAGTCTTTCCGTAGGCCTTGATTTGTTAAGTCCGGATGATCCTTATCTGGCCACCAAACTTGGTGGGGCCATGGGGGCAGTTATCAATCAGCATCTGCTGGGTCTTTTAGGATTCCTGAGCAAACCCGTTGCTTGGATGTGTGTTGCCGGGATGAGCGCTGTGGCCTCATCTGCGTTGTTTTTCTATATTTCAGGCATCCGAGGAAAACAATGGTTTAATATTCTCAGCATGCTGAAAACCGCTAGCCGTTTTGTGGTTTATTGTTTTGGTCGTACCCTAGGATGGGCTATCCACAAGAAACAAGTGAAGCCCGACTCGAGCAAAAAAGCCAAGATCAACTCGGATACGCAACCCCTTGTGACGAAAAGGGTTGCCGGAGAACATCCAGCATTGCTGTCTCAGCCAAAATCGACGCCGCGACCGGAGTTAAAAGTGGTGCAGAGTATCACAGTGGAAGAGTCTTACGAAATGGATGAAGACTATGATGAGGAAGAGAGTGGGGCCCTGGACCTCTACAGCAGTGGAGATTATCAGCTTCCTCAACTGGATCTTCTAGCGGAGTCTTCAGACGACTCACTTACCCTCGTGAGTGAAAAAGATCTACAGATGAATGCCCACCAGCTCAAAGAAGTCCTGGAGGACTTTGGTATCCAAGGTGACATCATCAAAATTCGCCCTGGACCCGTTGTGACGCTCTATGAGCTGGTTCCAGCGCCCGGCATTAAGTCCTCCCGGATTATTGGCCTGGCCGATGATATAGCCCGTTCCATGAGCGCGATCTCGGCTCGTGTGGCGGTCATCCCAGGACGAAATGCCATTGGTATCGAGCTGCCCAACGAGACTCGTCAGACCGTTCTGTTGCGCGAGCTTTTGGCTTCACCTGCTTATGAGAAGACCGGTGGTGCCTTACCCATGGCCTTGGGTAAGGATATATCTGGTAACCCAATCATTGCTGACCTGACACGCATGCCCCACCTATTAGTGGCAGGTACAACCGGATCGGGTAAATCCGTTGGTATCAATAGCATGATCTTGTCACTCCTATTCCGCTTGCCACCAGACCGTTGCAAGCTGATCATGATCGACCCGAAAATGCTTGAGCTTTCTGTGTACGATGGCATTCCACACTTGTTGACACCTGTCGTGACTGATCCCAAAAAGGCTGTGGTGGCACTCAAATGGACCGTGCGAGAAATGGAAAACCGATACCGCGCCATGTCCAAGCTTGGGGTCCGGAACATCTTGGGCTATAACATGCGCATTGCTGAAGCCAAGGCGAGCGGCGAGATTCTCGCACGCAAAGTCCAAACCGGCTTTGAGTCCGACACAGGAAAGCCCATTTACGAGTCCCAAACCCTTGAACTTGAGCCCCTACCATATATCGTTGTGGTCGTTGACGAAATGGCCGACTTAATGCTGGTCGCCGGCAAAGATATCGAAGCAGCCGTGCAAAGACTTGCACAGATGGCTCGTGCAGCGGGTATCCACATCATTATGGCCACCCAACGTCCTTCGGTAGATGTGATCACCGGCACAATTAAGGCCAACTTTCCCACCCGTATCAGCTTCCAGGTGACGTCAAAAATCGACAGCCGCACGATCCTGGGCGAAATGGGAGCCGAGCAGCTTTTGGGTATGGGTGACATGCTCTATATGGCTGCAGGTGGCCGTATTACCCGTGTGCACGGGCCTTTCGTAAGTGACCAAGAAGTCGAGAAGATCGTTCAGTATCTTAAGACCCAAGGTTTCCCGAACTATCTGGAAGATATCACTACGGACAATGATGAGGGCGGCTCGTCCGCTGCAACCGGCGAAAGCAACGGTGATGATCTCTATGAGCAAGCGGTCGCTATCGTTATGCGCGAGGGCAAGGTCTCCACCAGCTTTATTCAGCGACATTTGCAAATAGGATACAACCGTGCTGCGAGAATAGTTGAAACTATGGAAGAACAGGGTATAATAAGCGAAGCCTCACGTACAGGTAAGCGTGAGATATTAGTAGGGTCTGGAGGCCGTTAGTTATGCGTAAGTTAATAGTAAGCTGCTTAGTAGCAGTCAGTTTTGTTCTGCCGGTTAAAGCGGAAACCCAAAAGCAAGAGCTCATCCACAAAATCGAAAAGTATTTTGATGGTTTAAAAACACTCAAGGCCGATGTAGTGCAGGTTAACCCCGATCAGAGCACTTCTACAGGTCGTTTTTATTGGGACCGACCCGAAAAATTCAGGATCCATTATCTGGAGCCTAAGGATCGAATTTTCGTCTCCGATGGTTCAGTCTTTATCGAGTATGATACTCAAGAAGACATCCCCAATTTCATTTCATTGGAATCTACCCCGGCCAGTCTATTCCTCAAGCCAAAGTTGCGCTTGTCAGGAGATGTGTCAGTGCGTGAGATTCAGGCAGATGCAAACAAGATTACAGTGGTGTTGTATAAGACAAAAGATCCAGACGTTGGAACTTTAACGCTAACCTTTTCTCAAAAACCAATGCAACTGGTTCACTGGATTATCCACGATGCTCAGGGTAACGTAACTCAGGTCTCATTAAACAATGTCGTTGAAAACCAGCCTATCAAGGACAACCTGTTTACCACCTCACGGATTTACAAGGATTAGGCGGCTTGTTTTAAGGCGCCAACCGGATCTTGGAAGAATCCTTGGATCGTAGCGCGGACCCTGTTGCCTGCGGCAGGGTCAACCTTTTTGATACAATGGATCACACCAGAGGTTAACAGAACCAACCGATTCGGTTTTGGCATGATGTATTGACCATGTCCAGATTCCATCAGGACATCCCGTTCAAATTTATTGTCTAGATGGGAGCCCAGGAACTTTTCCGTTCCTTCATAGAGCTTGGTAGTGGGTATCACATGATGTTTGGTTTGAGCGGGTGCGACGAGAAATTCTCCGCCCCACTGCGGATCCCACTCACGATGGGCGTAATAAACGTACGCACCAGTGGCATTATTTTGGTTGTCACGATGCCAGGATAAACCCTGATCTGCTGAATAAAGATACGCCCGAGCAAAAAAGTACGCCCAATCTTGACCGAATTTGCCGATCAGATTGTCATAATCCTTTGCAACTTGCTTGAGGCGGCTGATAACCAAATCTATGGCTCTGCCGGTTGGAAATACCTTGTTCTTACTATTGGCCTCGTAATCATCGGATAAATAGGGAGGTCCCCACATCGGACAGCCATCGCTGAGACGAAATGCTTTCACCCACTTTTTTTGGTGAACCATTTCGTATTGCTCATCTTGGACATAGCGCCAAACAAATTCGGCCTCATCCTGAGGCAAGAAATCATCTATAATGGCGAATGTATCTGTAACATATACCGACATGGGAGCGCTCCTCTAGCAGTTAGTTACCAAGGCATATACCAATCGTCTTCTTCTTTAATTCCATCCTTAAGATCGAGATTTAGGAAAGTTATCATGATTTGAGCTCCATATTATAGTGGTTGATAAATTGCCGGGAAGGCACTAAAAGCGCAACAGCCATAGGAAGACTTGGCGAAGCCCTTAAAGCAGGTGCCGAAGCACTGCTTATATATTCTGATTAGCATGGGGGTTTAGGCAAGCAAACCAAAATGTTATGGATGGATTATGAATTCCTCGGGGCAGTGGCAAAAAAGCAACTAGTCTTTCAAAGCGCTATGGCGCGCCTTAGTTTTACCATGTAATCCCGTAAAAAAGCCCCCGAGATTGCATCTCGGGGGTTTTCCTGGATCCGGTTAGTTGCCTTGATTAATCTTTAAAGTGCTCTTAAGAGAGACCATGCTCTCGTCGACACTATCTTGGGATGGTGCCTGGGCCTGTTCCTTGTTCAGGACAGCATGCACGTATTGCATGATTGGTCGTTTGCTTGACGAGGAGACTCTTCTTAAAGCCGCCCTATCCTCATCACTTTCTACATTGAGCAGGTAATTCACTACAGCTAAAAGCTCCCTAGAAGCCGAATGCGCCCCCCTGACAGATTCTTTTAATGTGTTCTTGGCGCGATTCACATTAATTTCTCCCCTCTCTATACCTAGGTGTCTAAAGAAATTGAGATATGTAAGCCTGAGATTCGTGTTAAAGCGCGCGGTGTCTGCCAGAGTGTAAAAAGTCATCACATTTCCCTTAGCAAAGGTGCTTTCGAAAAGTTCCTCAAAGCTCGCCTGATTAGCCCCTGTTTCATCAACAGTCTGGTTATTATACCGATTTTCTTGTAGAAAAGTAGCCGCGTCTTTTAGAGCACTTTCTACCTGTTCTGAGCTTAGACCCTGTGCGGTATAAAGCATTGCCTTAAAATTATACGATTCAGCGAAGGATTCGAGCAGTTCAACCCATTGCCATTTCATTTGTTCGCAACGTAAACGTAGTAGGGTGGCATCCCCAGATAAATATCTGGCCGCATCGAGCAAGCCATTTCCCGCATCCCAAATAGCTTCCTCTTTTAGTTGAATGTCTTTCAGAGTGTCATCAATCATGGTCAAGGTAGGTCCTTGTTGATGGCTTAGGGCATAAGCGACTGCGCTATTGCTATCGAGACGAAGCTTAACGGTGGTAATATCAGGGTATCCGGCATCAACTTCAGCTTCCCAGAAATGCGTGTTTATGCTACGAATCGCAGCAGCAGGGTTCAGGCAAAATGCTTTGGCAACTTCAGAATTTCTACCAACTCCAAATTTAATTGTCACTATATCTGGACTAGATTCTTCCTCAGCCTTTTCCTTCAGAAATGCCGTTACGGTTTGAAGAGTTCCTTTAGGGTCAGATTGAAACGCCCTAGCGAGGGTGCTGGTGGCGGACACGCCAGTGATATGAATATCGGTAACGGCATCGGTGCTAAGCACAGGTTCCGCAATGGCAAGGGTGGAAAAAGCAGCAAGTATCATGTGTCGTTTAAATCTAGTCTTCATGAGGCTCTCCGTTCATGGTTGGTTCTTTTGTTATAATCCACAATGGTTATTTTTTCGTATCTTACCAACAGATTAACTTTAACCATCGAACCTCCAATAACTACGCTGCCGTTGCCCAAGAATACACATACTCTGGTAATTCTATTTGCTGCGCGACCTCTCCCAGTTCTAACGCATCTCTCGTATCAATCATGACGGCGACTTCGTCCGTCTCGGTCTTGCCGCCTTTTGTGGCCGCATGATAGGCCTTGGGGTGCGGACCATGGGTAAATCCTGAAGGATGGAACGTGACCATGCCTGGATGAATGTTATCCCGGCTGAAGAAGCTGCCGCGGTGATAAAACAACACTTCATCGAAGTCATCATTGTTGTGATAGAACGGCACCTTGAGGGCGCCCGGGTCACTTTCAAGAGGCCTTGGACAGAATGTGCATACGACAAACCGATTTGCCAAGAAGGTTGTATGGGCGGATGGGGGCAGGTGATAGCGATGGCTCATTACCGGCCTAATATCGCGCCAATTGATGCGCACGGGCATCAGATTTCCATGCCAGCCCACGGTGTCTAGAGGGTTAAAGGGATAAGTAACTGTCGAAATCTGCTCCCGGCGCTTGATAAGCACTTGCCATTGTTGTTTATCCGATTGTTGGGATAGGAAAGCTTCATTGATGGCAGGAACATCCAAGATTGCCGGATCAAAGATCGCGTGACCGCCTAGCATACCTTTGTCAGGCAACTTATAGCTATCGGATGTGGCTTCGATAAGAAGGGCTGTAAAGGGTTTGTCGGTTTCCAGGCGCCACATAGTGCCCCTTGGCAGCAGGACGTAGTCTCCATCGCGGATGCTCATATGGCCATAGTCACAAAATAGCTCGCCGGAGCCCTCATGAACAAACATTAACTCATCGCCATCTCCATTTCGGACCAACTGCTTCATGGCAGAATTTGTCTGCCAATAACGGATTTTCACGTGCTGGTTATGAAGAAAATTGCTGGCGCCCCAAGGGGTTTCGCTGAGGTGATTAAGTTTATTGAGATCCAATGCTCGTGGCTTGAGAGGGCCGTGCCAATCTATCCAACCGGTAGGGGGGTGCTTATGGTGCATGTGGGTCGCAGGGCCAAAAAAGCCTTCGCGGCCGAGTTCGCGTTCATAGGTATCTTGCGGAAAATCCGCGTGAGCCTGCCTCGAAGCTTGGCCTTCAGTATGTGAGAGCGGTATCCACTGTTTCATTTTTTTCTCTTATTTGTTTATATCATGTCAGATGAAAGTTTACTAGGCGGCATGTTAATTTCATAGATTTTTATTGTGATTTGCTGTAAATCTATGCTGTAAACCTTAGGGAATTTATTTATGACTAGACCTCTGCATATGACAGACGTGGCCATTATTGGCGCTGGGCCTGTGGGCCTGTTTGCAATCTTTGAGTGTGGAATGCTGCGTTTGAAGTGCCATGTGATTGATGCTCTCGATATGGTTGGTGGCCAATGTGCGGCCCTTTATCCGGAAAAGCCCATTTATGATATACCTGCCCATCCCAATATTTTGGCACAAGATTTGGTTGTAAACCTAAAGCAACAGGCAGAGCCTTTCGAGCCCGTTTATCATCTGGGTCAGAGAGTCGAAGAGATCACCCGTCAGGATACGGGCCGATTTGTTTTGAAGACTTCTACGGGTGTTGAGATTAATGCAGGTGCCATCATCATCGCCGCGGGCGTCGGTGCTTTCGGACCCAATCGCCCACCCTTGGCGGGCATTGAGCAATACGAAGGTAATTCCGTTCACTATTTCGTTAAAAACCGGGAGCTATTCCGGGATAAGCGCATCGTCATTGGTGGCGGGGGTGACTCAGCTGTTGATTGGGCATTGTCTTTAAGTGAGATTGCGGCTCAGGTAACGCTTGTTCATCGTCGTGCTAAATTCCGCGCAGCGCCTGAGAGTCTGGTGCGTTTAGAAGACCTGGCCGCATCAGGTAAAATCGAGCTAGCTGTGCCTTACCAGCTTTCAGGCCTAGAAGGTGAAGGAAATCAGCTGGCGGGCGTGCATCTGGAAGATCTAGACGGCAACAAAAAGACGGTTGCTGCGGATTATCTGCTGCCATTTTATGGCCTAGCCATGAATTTGGGGCCTATTGCTAATTGGGGCCTCAACTTGGATCGCAGCCATATTACCGTTGACCAATCCACGAGCCAAACTTCTGAAGCTGGTATCTACGCCATTGGTGATATCGCCCATTATCCCGGAAAACTCAAACTGATCCTGACTGGCTTCGCAGAAGCAGCCCAAGCGGCTCATGCCGCAAGAGCAATGCTTCACCCTGATGAGGTACTGCATTTTGAGTACTCAACCACCAAAGGCGTGCCTGCTGCCGCGATGGCTTAATAGATTGGAACAAAAAAAGGCGCCGCAAATTACATGCGGCGCCTTTTTCGTTAATGGGTGGTTACAAAGCTGGTACGGCTTGGCTATTACTTTCCGCCATCTCTGCTGAAAGAGTCATTATGGGTGAGCCTTCCGCAACCGCCTTATCAGTATAGTACTGTTTCAGGATTTTGGAATGTGGCCGTCCAATAGCATTATTATTTAGCCCAAATCCTTTAGCCAACATTACATTATAGCCATCCTCACCATTTAACGGGGCGGCCAGCATTGGCTCGAAGCGTATGGGGTCACTTTTTGCTTTCATACCATAATGCGGGGCTGCAAGGTACTTATGGACCAGGCGTGTTGGGCTATAGGGAGCAGGCACATTCTCGGGGAAGTGTTTCTCCATCCGGGCATGAACATCGTTGTAACTATCGATCATCAATGTGCCGATGTGCTTAGCATACTCAGACTCCAAGTTTCCTGCAGCGCCGCGCCCAATCAGTGGAATCTTTGCTACAAGCATTCTCACAAAATCCGGGATAAACCGCTTAAACTCTGCGTCTGTTACCTTATCTTCAATCACAATCATGGTAACAATGTTCCTGAGGCCGACTAATTTTTCAGTCCAGGATTTAAATGTGTTATCTCCCATGGGAGCACTAGACAGAGCATGAATCACGATATCATTGTTCGCAGTTTGGAATTCCCGACCGAAAATATATTCAAAATTCGGCTTGAATGCGGCACCGAATATAGTAGTAACTGCGCCGCCCAGACTGTGTCCGGTGGTTGCTACCCGTGCTGTTTTTCTAGCCTCTGAATCAAGCGTATCTGCGTGCCTTTTCATGAGCCTAACAATTTCAGGTAGAGCTGAGGCTACTTTCAAAGTATACCCCCGGTGAGCTCGACCTTCAAACTTGAGGCCTCTTTCAGCCTCTACCATTCGTAGCATTTCCAATTTTACGGCAAAGACGGCATCGATTTTTTCCAACAAACTTTTGCGATCATTGGCATCAACTTTGTTCGCAATTTTAGGTAAGTTGTCCGTAATAAGCTTTTTCAAGGTCTCACGCCTCTTTTCCAGCTTTTCAACCGATAGGTTTGTCGTAATTGCTTCCTTCACGTACTCTTTGAGTGCATCAAGGGTTTTGTTGGTGCGGCCGAAGAAATGCCTAAAACTCTTATTTTCTCTCAAGGTATGGAGAAGCTCGTTATGGAGCTTTTGTATAGTTTCGCTACGAATTTGCTCAGCAGTAATTAACGCATTTTCTGCGTTCATTTCCCAACCCTGCCTGTTATTTGCAGTGCCGTGCCAGACGACGTTGTACAGGTTTTGCTCTTTATTATAGAAAAGGATACCAGCGATGTCGCCAAAGTTGAGGTGTTCACCCTCTAGTCCGCTAAATATGCCGACCTGTACCCAACCCATTTGCTCGAGTCGTTTCAAAGACTCGGCTGCCGCGTCGACATGGCCTTTAACTATGCAGTATGAATAGTGGTTAGCCTCTAGGTTCGCAGTCGCATTTTTTGCAAAAAAGTCTGTAACGACCAGATCGCCTTCAAGCTCGTTTTTGGTGTTGTAACGGGCATTTGCCAGCTTAACTAATGGTTCAGCCTTAACGGCTTTTACAGCTTTATGTATAACAGGGGATGCGTAGCTCTCTGCTGTTTGACGAGCTGTAGTTGAGTTATGATCTGGAATCATGACAAAAGAAGAAGTCAGATTGTTAGCATCAACAGGGGCTTCGGTCAGCTCTCCTTGAGCCTTTGCGGGCAAGTTATAAAATCCCACCAACACGCCAAGGAGTGCCGTGGATGTCGCTAATCTTACAGTCAAGTTACTCATGTGATTCATCTCTTTATCAAAAACCTGGTAATAACGTTACCTTCAGTATTCATATGGTAATAGTTTTACCATGTGTCAAGTACTCCTAGCAATTTTATTTTTGACATAGGTGCTATTACCGCTGGACATAGGTTAAAGAGGCTCTTATCTAAAACGAGTGGGTAAACAGTATGACAGTCGAAAATAACTGAGTATTTAGAAGCAAAAATGGTTAAGGCCTCTAATCTTCTAAGTTCTAGCCTATATCGACTTGGCAGCACGAACGAATCTTCACCATTTTTGCTTCTAAATACTCAAACTCTGGTGCAAGGAAGGCGTTGAAGCTGAATGCTTGATTACATCTTACCCACCAGCCTTGCATAAGAGCACTTCAAGAGGCTGAACGGATATTGGGAAGCTTAGGTTGGGGAATCTGACGCAAGTTCATGGGTATGATGCATGTGACCTTGGTGCCGGTTTTTTGTTTGGAGGATATGACGACGCGTCCGCCATGGAGCTCGATCAAGCTTTTAACTAACGAGAGGCCAAGCCCTATACCGTCATATCGGTCAATGGCTTCTTCGGTACGTTCAAATTTCCGGAAGATGCGTTTCTGGTCCTTGCGAGATATACCAGAGCCCGTGTCGCTGACAGTGAGATGGAGGTTATTGCCGATACGGGTTGCCGACAATGAAATCTTTCCACCCGCTTGGGTAAACTTGATTGAGTTTTGGATTAAGTTGATGAGTGCTTGCTTCAAACGCCGTTCATCGGCTACGAAATCGCTTACATCGCTGGAGCACATCACACTCAAGGAGAGTTTGCGTTCTTTAATACGCTTTGAAACGATAGTCGCCACACTATTTAAAACTGACTTTGCTTCTATGGGTTGCAGATTAAGGTTCATCTGCCCGGCTTCGATGGTGGCCAAATCGATAATATCATTGACCAGGGTCAGTAGCTGGTTTGATGAATCCAGTATGCCTTTGCAATAGGTGATTTGCTGATTGTTCAGTCCACCAAAATACCGGTCTGAAAGAATTTCGCCAAATCCGATGATTGTGTTAATGGGCGCCTTAAGGTCAAAGGAAAAGCTATGAAGAAACTCTGATTTGATTCTATCGGCGGTTTCCAAGGCTTGGTTCCGCTCGCGCAAAGCACGTTCCGCACGATAGCTATCAGATACATCCGTATAGCTGATCAGATGTGCGCCATCGGGCAGGGGTACATAAGTGAAATCCAGAATCGTGTCATCCTTGCGGGTCAGCCGACCATTTTTAGGGATACGGTCGGTGATGTTGTGGATGATCTTTTCTTTATACATGTCCCAACTATCCCCATAGTCGAAGAAGCTTTTTAGCTGCTCGATGATATCGGAAATGTGTTGTCCGGGTGCTAGAAACTCTTGTGACAAGCGCCAAAGCCTTGCAAATGCGGGGTTGACGAGCTTGAGTCGGTTGTCACTTGCAAACACGGCCACGCCTTCAAATAAGTGGTCCAGTGTTTCCTTTTGGACCGCAAGCTGGGTGTTGGCTTGCCTTTGGATAATCAGGCTGTCCGTGACGTCCTCAAATACGAAGATCAGGCCACCACCGGGGTGGGGTGCAATGACGCTGCGGATCGTACGCTCATCGGGCAGGTGCATCAGCTCCTGGATGGGGTTTAGCAACGACTTGAACATCTGTAGGGTGCGTTGCTTAAAGGAGGGAAAGTCTGCTTGTTCCGTCAGCATACGATGCTTATGAAGATTATCGAGTACGTCCGTAACTTGAGGATGCGTGTGGAGCCATGCCTCATCCATGTCGAACATTTTTGCGTAAGCTTGGTTGAAGAAAGCCAGACGTTTTTCTGCATCATAAATAATGACAGCGGATGCGATGCTTTCCAGAATTTCTTTATGGCCTGTTAAATGTCGATGCAGTTCTTTTTGCAGTTTTTCAGAAGCCGTATAATCCAAGGCATAGCCCACGTGCCCTTTAATCTCGGCCACAGGAATTTCAGTAAATTCTAACAAGTGACGGGCGCCATCTACGACCGTATGCTCCGTGACGTGTTGGCTGCCGTCGGGTTTCGTGACCATGGTCCCCGACCAAAGGTTTTGATCTCGCTTTAGAGCTTGCTGGGGGGTTGTCTCCAGAATGTCTCCGTAGGATTGGTTGCAATAAGTCAGTTGACCGTCATCACTACGCATCCAGATGGGTATGGGCAGGGCATTAAGGACTGTGTTCAAAACCTTATTAGAAAGCGCCCGACTTGACATCTCCGAAGGAGACGTTATTTCTCTAAACCACAGGACATATGAGGCATGAGGCGCATCCTCAATAGCCTTGGCCAGGAAGATGCAGGAGCTTTTATCTTTCTTCAAGGTAACCTTGATATCAAATGCCGCGCCTGTTTCTTTAAGGCGCGCCAGTTTCTCAAGGATGAGCTCCGCATCGGAAGACAAAAAGCTGCTAGAGAAGTCCTTGTACGGGATCTGGTAGCGTTCAGATAGACTCAAATAATCTGCGAGCCGAGGATCCAGGATAAGGGTGTCGTCTTCAGGGGTCCAAATAAGCCATTTAGCCGGGCAGAAGTCGAGCAGAGTTTTGTAAAATGTGTTTTGTGTCGAACGGCTGTTCAGGACCTTTTCATTATCGCGCAGCTTGTTATCTTGACGGATAATCATCATAACGAGATAGCCGATGACCGTAATAGCCAAGAGCATGAAAAAGGCAAACAATAACCTGCTGTCGAACAAATTATCAAAAATGTTCGTCCGGGTTATGTTAATGATAGAGTTAATAAGACTGTTGTCCACTCTTCTTCTTTTTATTTAAATCAGGGCCTTAAGCATTCGCATCTAAAAAGCCCTGATTGCTTTTTTCTTCAGTCTATCAGACTATCGCTCAATGGAAAATTACATTATTTCAGGATCAGTTTTTTTCCATGCCCATCTGTATTTGCATATGTAATCGTCACCTCACGTAGCCTAATAATATCCTTGATGATGTTGACTTGCGCTTCACTGGAATCATTTTTATAGAACTCACTCTCAAGAATCTGCAAGTTGCCTTTAAGAATCAAATTTCTAAATCCATCAGGTAGTTTCAGACCTGAAAAAGTTATAACTAGATTATCGAATCTTTCCGTAAAACGAGCTGCGACAGCAACCAGGATGTAGTGATGGTTCCCATATCCAGGGGTCAGATCCAAATATAATTCATTATCACCATTATCTCTCTTGCGATTTGCTAGTAAGCCCAACAGAGTAGCAGTCTCTGCCGGATCAAGTTTGTGTCCCCTGCACTTCATCGTGCGTAAATTCCTAAAACTGCCCTCATTTGCCTTAAGATATTTGATATACTCCTTCAAGACCAAAGGTTGGGCGCCTTCAAAGTTTAGTTCCTTCAAAGTCTTCTGCCCATCCTTGTCCTCATCCAGACGTTTAAAGCCAGCTGCACACTTATCTGTTGTGTTCAGAGACATCAAGATTTGTTTCCTGGTGGGTTTCGTATGGGTGATAACCGGGCCTTGATCGTCTTTCACCCTGGCCTCTTCAAGGCGTTCAGCAGTTCTGAATTCAGCATCCCGTGCTGGTGCTGCCGCAGGCGTGAGTACATCTCCCATCTCCATCTCGTTCTCACGATCAAGATTATGGGTTACGTCGTAGCGAAGAGTCTGTGGAGAAGTTTCTGGAGAATCAAATCGAACGACTGGGTATGGGGAGTCTGGGCGCGGTTTCTGGAATTCTGTTCCTGTTGTGGAGTAAGGCCCTACCGCCCTGACATCCTCCCAGATGCCGATGTCCTCATAGGCGTATTCATTGGGATCTTCTGTCAGGTCTGGCCAGGCTGACAGACTGACGCCGCCAAAGAAGTACTTAAGTCCGGAGCCAATGGCGTCCAATATACCACTCCTCTGGCAGTCTGGGTTTTCTTCGGCATCATAATCTCGGTTTAAGATCGGTACCGGTCCCATGTTTTGCCCCATTGGTGGCACATAAAGAGACCGTTGTCTTAAACCCTCAGGTTGTTGCTCAATAGATGACGCCATGAGAGGAGGGCAGGTGAGACTTGTGAGGGAAACCAATAGTACGAGTTTTTTCATCGCGTTCTCCTTTGGTCGGGGCTGAGAATTAGTATTTACCTTACTTTGACGTGAAAAGAGTCAATAAAGAGTTAAACAAGAGTTAATTTGCTCAACAGCCCAGTCAATTTCCTCAGAGGTAATAATGAGGGGAGGTGCTAGGCGGATAGTCGTTTCCTGGGTTTCTTTTGAAAGGATGCCTTTTTCCAGCAGTTGTTCAACCAGATCTCGGCCTTTGACAATGGCGGGGTCTAATTCAATTCCTATCCATAGGCCCTTTCCGCGGATATCTCTGATTGCAGGGCTCTTTATCTTTTTAAGCTCTTCAAGAAAATGGGTGCCCAATTCCTTGCTTCTTTCGACAAGGCCTTCAGCCTCAATGACTCTGAGTGCTTGTAAACCAATGGCTGCTGCAAGGGGGTTGCCTCCAAAAGTGGAGCCGTGACTGCCGGGGGAGAACAGCTCCATCACATCTTTGCGTGCCACGAAGGCTGAAACAGCCATCACGCCTCCACCAAGGGCTTTGCCGAGGATGAGGCCGTCGGGTTGGGCGTCCTCATGTTCAAAAGCAAACATCTTCCCAGTGCGACCTAGTCCACTTTGAACCTCATCAAGAATGAAGAGCACATTGTTCTTCTGGCAAAGCTCTTTGACTTGTTTGAGGTAGCCCACGGGCGGCAGGATGACTCCTGCTTCTCCCTGGATGGGTTCTATCATGACTGCACATGTGTTAGGTGTGATGGCCGCTTTAATAGCCTCAACATCTCCAAAAGGTACGGATATAAATCCCGGAGCATAAGGCCCGAAATTGGTATGGCTATCTTCATCACTGGAAAAGCCGACGATAGTTGTGGTCCTGCCATGGAAGTTATTATCGGCCACGATGATTTCTGCTTTATTTTTTTCTATTCCCTTAACCAAATACCCCCATTGCCTTACGGCTTTAATAGCCGTTTCAACAGCTTCCACGCCTGAGTTCAGGGGTGCCGCCATATCCAAGTTGGATACTTCGCATAATTTTTGTAAGAATGGTGCGAGGCGATCATTATAATAAGCACGCGAGGGCACACATAATCGTGTGGATTGTTCATACATAGCCTGCAATATTTTTGGGTGGCCATGTCCTAGACTTACAGCCGAATAGGCCGACATCATATCCAAGTATCGTTTACCCATGATATCCCACACCCAAGCGCCTTTCCCGTGGGCAAGAACAACCGGCAAAGGGTGATAGTAATTAGCGGTTACCTTTTGCTCTTCATCTATCAAATAATTCCGTTCGATGGGAGTATGCATTTACTAATCCTTTTAAAGTAATTCGCGCAAGATTTTGTGAATCAGATGTGCTGTTTGTAACTGGTTGTCCAGATGCGGATTGTATTCTGTAATTTCCATGGCGACAAATTTGGAGTTATCCTTCAGGAGGTGTAAGCATGGCAACACTTCCTCAGCTGTTAGGCCGCCGGTAACAGGAGTACCGACCCCCGGCGCGACGCTCGGGTCAAATCCATCTAAATCCATGCTAAGGCCGAATCCAATGGTCTCTTTGCTGACTAACCTGATGGCCTCTTTCAAGGCCTCCTTAAAGCCGATCTCCTTGATTTCATCGGTATAAAATATGCGAACGCCTAGCTTTTGGAGCAAATTTTGTTCAGCTTCTTCGTAGCTCCGAACTCCAATTAACACAACATTCTGTGGTTTAAACTTTGTATAAGCGCCACCGAGTTCGGTTAATTCTTTGTCCCCATGACCGAGAAGGCAGGCAAGGGGCATGCCATGATAGGCGAATGAGGGGGTGGTCTTTGGCGTGTGGGCATCCATATGTGCATCAAACCATATGAGCCCCAGATCGCCGGCTACTTTCAGTACGCTAGTCACACCGCTCCAGGTCCCCACTGCAATGGAATGATCTCCTCCAATGACGCAAGGAAAATTTTCCGTACTCATGGCCTTCCTCACAGCACTCATGACACTGGAGCACATGTCTCTGACATATGGAAAGCATCGGTCGGGGGGAATGTCACTGTCGTTCGCGTACCGCAAATAGGGATATATTATTTCCTGCCAACCAATGGAATAATGTTCTTGGCGCAGCTTTTCCGCCAAACCAAAGTGCTTCAGGGCGTCGGGGCCATGTTCGGTTGTCCGCTTTTGGGCTCCCCAGCCAGTGGCCGCGCCGATGAGAGAAGTGTGTTTATGAGACATACCTAGAATTCTAACTAAAAAAAATCTTCTTGGCAAATGATTGAAAGAAATAGCAGTGATTAAACCTGAAACTGTTCCTGAATAATACGTTCTTTCAGACTCTGATCCTTATCAAACAACAGGCGCAAGGAAATGGACTTATCTTCTTTGACTTTTACCCATTTTACGTCACGAACCTCTGTAAAGTCTGCCACGGCGCTCACGGGTCTTTTATCGGGAAACAGAATCTCGAAAGTGACACTTGCGGAGTGAGGCAGCAGGGCGCCGCGCCAACGTCTTGGACGAAAAGAGCTGATTGGTGTCAAAGCCAGCAACTCTGTTCCGAGCGGTATAATAGGGCCATGGGCCGAAAGGTTGTAGGCAGTGCTGCCCGCAGCCGTAGACACCAGAACACCATCGCAAATGAGCTCGTCCATCCTTAATGTGCCGTCAACAAATACGCGTATCTTTGCAGCCTGCCGCGATTCACGCAGCAAAGAAACTTCGTTGATAGCGCTTGCCTTTACCTCGATGTTATTCATGTTAGTTGCAGTCATTTCCAAGGGATGCAGCTCAACGGTGTCGGCGTCTTGTAGTCTTTCCAGAAGATTATCGGGGTTGTAGGTGTTCATCAAGAAACCCACGGTCCCACAGTTCATCCCAAACACAGGCGTGTTTGTCTTCATGTGTTTGTGTAGGGTTTCCAGCATAAAGCCATCGCCCCCTAGAGCGACGATAATCTCGGCTTCTTCTTCAGGGACTAAGGGGTACTTGGTCGATAGGAAGGTCAGTGCCTGTTGTGCAATCTCGGTGCTGTCTGCAACGAGAGAAAGCTTTTTGGTAGGGCTCATTCCTTGTTTCCTCGAGTGAGACATGCTTTCAGAGTAGAAGCAATATCTTCCATCATTGTCATGTACGAGCCTTCAGGTGATGATTTGTCCTCAAGTCCCATGGGGTCCAGATAGCTCACATGTAAATTTAGTTGTTCAGCAAGACTCTCGACAACATTTTCCCCGTGATAGGGCTCGCCAAACAGGCAATGGATGTTGTTGTCTTCTGCCTCTTTTTCTAACAGCTCTCTCTGTGTGGCGCGAAGTGTTCCTTCTGTGTCTTTTACCACAGGGATGCTTCTTGAAAGGTCAAATGCCTTTTCGAAATATTGATATGCATCATGGTACACGAAATATTGCATATGCTTTACCGGCTCTAGTTCTTGTCTCAGCTTGGCTATAAGCGAATCTAACTCTGTCAGCATATTATTGGCATTATCGCTATAAATCCCTGCATGTTCAGGATCCAGGCCACTCAAAACCTTGGCGACCTGCTTCACGATAACTTTTGCGTTGTCAGGATCAAGCCAGATATGGGGGTCTGTCACGCCCGGAGCTATATCAAACTTCGTGAGGCCGGGCAGATTTAAGAGGGTGAGAATTTTGGCCTTAACTGCCAAGGTTTTGATGGCTTTGTCTAAAGCCAATTCCATCTGAGGTCCAACCCATACCACTAGGTCAGCATTTCCAAGTGTCTTGGCAGTAGAAGGGGTGAGGGAAAAATGGTGAGCATCTTCGTGCGTAGACATCAACAATTTAGGCATGGCTACGCCCTTCATGACACCAGCTACGAGTGAATGAATAGGTCTTATGGTTACGACAACTGCCGGGGTTTCGGCCTGTGCCTGTGAAAATAAAATGAGGCAAAGGATAGGTAGTAGGCGATAGGTCATTTGTTACTCCATGCTAACGTATTATTAAACAACTGGTCTTACAATGTCCATAGAAAGTACTCATAGGAGGAACAATTGAGCACGACAGAAAACCTAAGCCAAAAGCCAAAAATCTCGCAGATAGATCTGGGTGTTCGACGGGAAGATATCAGCCACATTGTACAGAGTCTATCTATGATTCTCAGCTCGACTTATGTCCTATATATGAAGACCCAAGGTTTCCATTGGAATGTGGTCGGGCCAAACTTTTACAGCCTCCATAAAATGAGCGAAGAACAATACGAGGATCTTAGCGATGCCATCGACAGCCTGGCTGAACGTATCCGGGCCTTGGGTCATCATGCGCCTTCCACTTACAGCTGGTATGAAAAACTATCTGTTGTAAAAGAAGAAACTGAGATGAAAGATACTAAATCCCGATTACAAGACTTGGTGGCCGACCATGAAGCGATTTCTCGAATTCTCAAGGAAGGCTTTGATGTGGCCGAGCAGGCCCGTGATCATGGTACGGCCGACCTCTTTGTAGGCCGTATGCGTTCCCATGAAAAGGCTGCTTGGATGCTGCGTTCAGTCCTGGGCGAATGAAAAAGGTGTGTACTCTTAATAAAAAAATCATTAAACTAGAACATATTATGTATCTAACGAGAGAGCAAAATGACAGACGAATTGTATTTTCCCTTGCATGTTAATTGGGAACTGCTTAAGCGGTTTAATATCGTCGCAAATAGTTACAGTTTTCAGGAAGCCGCCCGCAAGGTAGGCACCAGCAGCTCGGCATTGTTAGGGCAAATGGACCAGTTGGAGAAAGAACTAACTTACCCCTTGTTCAAAAGAGTGAACCGTAATCGCTCAAAAGTGCTTACACCCGATGGTGAGATGTTAAAGGTAGCGACCGAAAATATGTTTGAGTTTCTCTCGAAGCCATTGCAGGAGATGGTGAATCAGGGTGAAGCTGGCAAAGCACAGATATTGCGTATTATCACAACTGAAGGTCTGGCGACCTCCCTGCTTTACGAGCCTATAAAGAATTTCATGGCCAGTCATCCAGATGTTAAATTAGAACTAATGACCAAAACCTCGCCGGAAATGATTGAGCCCGGTGAAGTATGGATCAGGTCCAACTTCATGGAGCAAAGGCACGTCAAGCGCGAATTCTTGTTCTCACATCACCTCAAAATGTATGCTAGTAAGGATTACGTGAAAAAATATGGTAAACCCAATCGGCAATACGAGCTGGCTAACCACAAGATTTTGTACTATTCCACCCAGGGTGGGGCTACCGCTAAGGATCGTTGGAGAGAGGAGTATAACGTTCTCACAACGCCAGATATTACATCCGATTCCATCGACTTCCTTGTCAGGCAATGTGTAGATGGAGCTGGAATTCTTGAGGTGGCTGATTTGTTCACTGATCAGGGCGAGCTAGTGGAAATGCTCCCTAAAATTCAACGGGACCGCATCGACATTTATATTGCCTACAACAAGAAAAGCGGCCATGAGCAGCTGATTCCCGATTTCGTGGATTACCTGCAAGAGGTCCTGGGCGAGGATTAGTGCGCTGAATCATTAAATCTGTCCCCAAGACCGTATCCAGAGCAGCACAAACGAAGCGTTAGGGCAACGGATCCAGCGCAATAGTGTGAGCCTACGGTCTTGGGTGCAGAGTTAATGATTCGGAGTTCTAGCCTGACCACCCCTCCACTGTGAGGGGTAATCCTTATCGGCTCAGTTCACTCTAACAACATTTTCATGGGTTGATCGACGATTAATAAACATATCATAGGTCTGTTCGTTCATGGGCATATAGCCGAAAACGAACTGTTCTCCGTCATTATACGGAGAGGCTACCTGGCCTTGCTTTTCAAATGGCCACAGGCCAAAGCTTAGGACGTTGTGGTGTTCATCAACGGGCAGAACCGTAACAAAGGTGCGGATTTTCTGGGCGATACTGATGGTCTTAAGGGAATCGTACATGTTCTGATAGAAATCACGACAGATCAGGTCAAACATATTTTCTTTTTCATCCTTGGCTTTCTCATGGGGCAGGTGGAAGAATATACGGCTGATTTCCCAAATCTTGTGCTTTGACTGGAACTTTAAGCGTTTTAACAAATCGGTCGTCAGCGCCATCTCATCAATGGGAATCAACCGAGCACCGCCAATAACACCGAATTTCTTGTGACTGTAAACCAGATACTGAGCCTCATCATGATCAAACTTGTCGCGGGAATGAGGTCCATACTCTTTCTCGATCAAATCAAACATCTGAGCGAGTTCTTTGCTACATTCATCCCTTTTCTTTGGGGTAATAAGATTAAACATTCTTTTACTATCCTAACTATAAACACTGTTTACAGTTATAAACGATTTCAATGACTAAATGCAACATCTTTTTTTGTCTGTATGTATATATGTTCTTATGGAACTATTCTTTCTCTGTCCCCGTCTTGTCTTAGAAGGTGCCAAATACTCCGCGACATAGTCAGAAATAGATTGAATAGATATCTCAACTTTGATTCATCCAATGGATATATATATATGAACGAAATGCGCCCCCCGATGGGGGCGCGTGGCAGGAATATTAATTATTATTTCTTCTCTTCGAAGTAGTAGAGACCTACAGGAACATCAAAACCCTGATTTTCTACGGTGTTAAAATTATACTTCCCCGTAATGACATAGCTGATTTGAGACACTGGATGACCTTGTTGCCTCAAAAGTTCAATAGCTTTTTTCATTGTCGCAGGCTTAGTAACGGTTCTTGTGCCATCGCCTTTGAGAGGCGTCTCTCCCTGGGCCAGTAAGCGACGTGGGGAAAAGAAAATGCCCTTGTAAAAACTACGGTCGGGTATATCAAAATTCTCGATCTGTGGCGATTTCGTGAAATCAAGTCCTACCTTGGTTAGGCTCTCAAGCTCTTTTTCCTGATCTTCTGGGCTATGGGCCGTAATCATATAAACCAGAGCCCCGGCATTTTGCATAGAAAGAATTGTCTCAAGACTATCTGGCCTTAACGAACGGCCTTCTATGGACTTGTTGGGGTAATCAAAAATAGCACCGTTTCCATCAAGAAATATAACATGCTGAGCCGGATTTTCGCCTACCGAAACTTCTTTCAAGGATTCAATCTTATTCATGGGCAAACGAGCAGCGGCAGTCGCTTTTTCCACCGCCATACCTTCGCCGGTTTCAGCCGCCTTTGTCCGACCAACTTTGGTTTCTTCCGTTTGTTCCGAGGCCTTAGCCTCAGGCGTCATCGTCAAAGCCAGTGGCAGCAACAACATCTTGCCAGCAGCCGACTTCATTTGCGATATTTTCTTTCTCATAACACCACCTATTCTTTTACCAACCTACGTCTTCATTATACTACAAAAACAGATGCTTAGTCAATGAATGCTGTCACAGAGCGTCTTAAAGAGATCTATTGGTTGATCCCATAATGGTAATACTGCGTATACGAAAATAGAGGTTTTCCTGCGCCCCGGCGATTAGTTTTTCTCAAGGTTCTCGTTAGCAAAACCCCAGCAAGCCAGATGGTCTAGGAATACTTCCACATAGTCTTTCCGGCGGTTTTGGTAATCGAGATAATAGGCGTGTTCCCAGATGTCGCATACTAACAGGGCCTTTTGGCCGTGGATTAGGGGTAGATCTGCATTGCCTGTTGAGACGATTTTTAGGCTGCCGTCTTTGTCCTGGACGAGCCATACCCAGCCGCTGCCGAATTGTTTTGTGCCGGCTTCGATGAATTGTTTCTTGAACTCATCGTAGCTGCCAAAGGTCTTGTCGATGAGGTCCTTGATCTTACCTGTGGGTTTGCCGCCGCCATTGGGCATCATGGATGACCAGTAAAAGGTGTGATTCCAATCTTGGGCTGCGTTGTTAAAAACGGTCTTCAGATTCGGATCACTGGCACTCATTTTGATCACATCTTCAAGAGTCGTTTCCTTGATGCCCTTTTCCTTGACCAGCTCATTAAGTTTGTCCACATAACCCTTATGATGCTTGTCGTAGTGGAATCCCATGGTTCGTTCTGAGATATAAGGCGCCAGCGCCTTCTTATCGTAAGGCAAGGGGGCTAACTTAAAGGACGCTGCGGCGGGCATTACTATAGACAACCCAAGACAGGCTGCCAGTGTCATAACCCGTGTTATTATGCTTTTCATGATGATATCCCTTTATCTGTATGTCCGAATCTAAATTTATTTGCCGTCCGATTGTGCCGTGATCTTGAAGGATACCTGCACATCATCCTCGATGACATCAGTGCTGCCCCACTCACCTTGCCCTACACCGAAAACTGTTCGTTTCAGTGAGGTTTGGCCGGTCACGACGGCTTTTGTTGGCGTGTACTCATCAAGCGTAAATGTGAGTGTTACTGGCGCCGTTTTATTGCGGAGCATTAAGGTGCCCTTGGCTTCAAAGCTTTCTTTTCCAGCGGCATTCTTGCCCTTGCTAACGAAGTTGCTGGCCGTATAGCCGGCTTGCGGAAAAACTTTAGCATCAAACCAATCTGCACCGGGTAGCTTGCCTTCCAAATCAGGATTGGGTGATTTGACTGAGTTCATGTTCACTATAATTCTTACCTTGCTGGAATCTAGGTGTGCTGGATCAAATTTGATCTCCCCCGTAAAACTCGCGAAACTACCTCCCAGGGTCACGTTATTTTCCCGGACGCTAAATTTGAGTTCGCTGTCCTTAGGGACAATTTTCCAGGATTGGGCAGCTTGTGATGAGCTCATTAAACATGTAGTCAAGGCCATGGCTGTAACAAGTGTACGTTTGATTTTAAGCATTCGTATTTTCCTTCGTCGTATGATTATTTTCCCAAAGGCCACATCTTTTTCAAGATGTTTTCTTTATAGACGACATAATGCTGCACGGTGGCAGCTATATGTAGTGTGATCAGTGCTATAAGGGCATAGCCGATCCATGCGTGTGTCTCTTGAAAAAAAGATGATAGTTCCTTATTGGGGGAGACTAAATCGGGGAGCACAAACAACCCGAAAAAGGACACAGGAAAGCCTCCCGCTGATGACATGATCCAGCCCGTAAGGGGCATGGCAAACATGCTGACGTAGAGCAGAAAGTGACTCAACCTAGCCGCTTGTGCCTGCCATTTAGGAATATAGTTTAGCTGGGGAGGCACTATATTACTCCAACGCCAAAGAACCCTGAGGCTTGCAAGAATGAGAACGACAGTACCGAATTCTTTATGCAGCCCATAAAGCTCAAATTTAGACGGCTCCAAAGGTAAATCTACCATATACAAGCCTACGGCCAGTTGGGCGATGATCAATACTGCGATCACCCAGTGAAATGAGGTGGCCACAAGGCCGTACTGTTCTAAGGTATTTTTATATTTCATCAATAGGTCGGACTTTCTTGTTTTTTTATCTCTAACCCTAAATTTAGAGCACACTGACCTCTTAATCAAGATAGAAAGATCGGCGCTCAAGCAAAAGATCTGGTCTACAATATAAACCGCGACAGATCTGTATTCTTCACCAGGTCACTCACCTTCTCGTGTACGTACTTGGCATCGATGGTAAAGGTGATGCCTGGATGATCACTGGCTGTGAAACTAATGTCGTCCAGAATTCGCTCCATGATAGTTTGTAGGCGCCTGGCGCCGATGTTCTCGACGCTAGAGTTGACCTCTTCTGCAATGGAAGCAATGGCATCGATCGCATCATCCGTGAACTCGAGCTTAACCCCTTCGGTTTCCATCAGCGCTATATACTGTTTGATCAGACTGCATTCGGGTTCGGTAAGTATGCGTTTTAAATCGTCCCGCGTGAGAGCTTTTAATTCCACGCGAATGGGTAAGCGCCCCTGTAATTCAGGTAAAAGATCTGAAGGCTTTGCCACGTGGAATGCGCCCGAGGCGATGAATAGGATGTGATCGGTTTTAACGAGTCCATGCTTCGTGGAAACAATGGTCCCTTCAAGTAAGGGCAACAGATCTCGTTGCACGCCTTCCCGACTCACTTCCGCGCCGTATCTTTCAGATCGCGCACAAATTTTATCGATTTCATCCAAGAAGACGATACCGTTTTGTTCAGCTGCCTTTATGGCATCCCGGATGACCATTTCCTGGTCGATCAGGCTATCGCTGGTTTCTTGCATAAGCACCTTAGTGGCATCAACAACCTTCATTTTCTTTTTGATGGTCTTGTTCATGGTTTTGCCGAAGATATCACCCAGTGACACCATACCCATCTGGGCCCCTGGCATTCCTGGGATCTCAAAGGTTGGCATTTGCGAGCCCGTGTCTTGAACTTCTATTTCGATCTCTTTCTCATCTAGATCACCTTCGCGCAGGCGCTTGCGGAATTTCTGACGCGTGTCGTCGCTGGCGGTATCGCCTACCAAGATATCAAGCAGTTTATCCTCGACGATCAATTCAGCCTTGGCGGTTACCTCTTTCCGGTGATGATCACGGGTTTGATTGATCGCAATTTCGACCAGATCACGGATAATCGATTCCACATCGCGTCCCACATAACCCACCTCGGTGAATTTTGTGGCCTCGATTTTTAAAAAGGGAGCCTCTGCTAATTTCGACAAACGTCTGGATATTTCGGTCTTGCCGATACCCGTTGGGCCAATCATGAGGATGTTCTTGGGCAGCACTTCCTCGCGCATGCCTTCATGCAATTGCAGTCGGCGCCAGCGGTTGCGCAACGCAATAGCCACCGCACGCTTGGCATCTTTTTGTCCAACAATAAAGCGATCTAACTCGGATACAATTTCTCGGGGTGTAAAGTGGGTCATTATAAACTCTCGATAGTAACATTGGTGTTCGTGTAAATACAGATATCAGCAGCAATGGCCATGGACTTGTTGACAATATCCTCCACAGCCATATCTTGGTCGATCAGTGCCCTTGCCGCGGCCAAGGCATAAGATCCGCCTGATCCGATGCCGATAATGCCATCTTCCGGTTCAAGGACATCGCCAGTACCCGTCAGGATAAGCGACACATTTTTGTCCGCAACGGCCATCATAGCTTCTAAGCGTCGCAAGTATCGATCCATACGCCAGTCTTTAGCCAGCTCTACACAGGCACGGGTCAGCTGAGAAGGGTATTGCTCCAGCTTGGCTTCGAGCCTTTCAAACAGAGTAAAAGCATCAGCCGTTGCTCCAGCAAAGCCAGCGATAACAGAGCCATCAATCAGACGGCGAACTTTTCGGGCTTGGTGCTTAATCACGACAGAGCCCATGGTAACTTGGCCATCTCCAGCGATGACGACTTTGTCACCCTTTCGAACGCATAAGATCGTGGTGCCGTGCCATTGATTTGTTTGATCTGTCATAATATCCTCACTCTCTGCTTGAATCCTATAGCCCTTACATACTAACATACTCTTAACAACTCATCTAGCACGTCATCTACGTGCGAAAGCCTGCGCTCCGGTGCTCACGTACCCAAAAGTACGCTCCGCTCCGGTGCTCGGCTTTCGCACGTAGCTAACGCAATATCTGAGTTGTTAGAAAAAAGGTGAATTCTCAGGAGCGAAAATGAACTACGAAAACGACAACATCTTTGCCAAGATAATTCGAGGGGAAATTCCCTGTGACAAAGTCTACGAGGATGATTATGTTCTGGCTTTTAAAGACATCCGCCCTAGGGCTAAGGTCCATGTGTTGGTTCTGCCTAAAGCACCTTATATATCAATCGATGATTTTGGGGCCAAGGCTTCGCCGGACGAGCTCAAAGCTTTCTTCGCAGCTGTTTCGAAAATCGCACGTGATCTGGGGGTGGAGGAAAATGGTTATCGGGTGATAGCCAATCACAAGGCTTATTCTGGCCAAGAGGTGGATCATTTCCATGTTCACATACTAGGGGGAGAGCCCCTTGGCCCTTTGCTAAGTCTTACGAAATAGCATACCTTCTTTCCGATTTCAGCCAGAGCATAAGCTCGTCAAATGGGATGGGAGCCGATATCAAGTAGCCCTGGCCCTGATCGCAGCCTAATTTGGCCAGTAAATCATACTGGGCTTGAGTTTCTATGCCTTCCGCTATTACCTCCAGGCCGAGTTGGTGGCCTAGGGAGATGGCATTGTTTACGATGGCTTCTGCTGCGGAATTGTGACCTAATTCGCCAACGAAGATCTGATCGATTTTTAGGCCATCAATGGGAAGCTGAAAGAGGTACTGCTGGCTTGCTTGCCCCGTACCAAAGTCATCAATGGATATGCGCAGGCCATTTTCACGCAAGTATTTCAGGGTCTGGATGATTTCATTCATATTCATCGAAAAGGCACTTTCGGTGACCTCTATCTCGATCTTTTTCGGATCGAGCTTGTATCTTTCTACCAGCTCAAGGACTTTTTCAATGATGGTGTGGTCATGAAAATTGCGCAAGGAGAAATTAACCGCCAGGCTTAAGTCCATTCCTTCTCGCTGCCAGGACGCCATGTCCTTAAATGTTCTTTCCAGCATCCACTTCGTAAAAGGGTTAATCAACATGGTTCGTTCGGTCAAAGGAATAAATTTGCCAGGCTCAATTTCTCCTTTAACCGGATGCGTCCAGCGGGCAAGGGCCTCCATGCCATGGACTTTTCCATTTTTGAGGTCTATTTTTGGTTGATAATGAATATCTAATTTATCGTTTTCGATGGCTTCGTTAAGTTCGGTGAGCAGAACAACGTTTTCTCCCGAGTGATCAACAACGTTAATATCATATCTAGCCAGAATTTTCGCTTGTTTTGCGCCAAAATTGATGGCCATGCGCGCTTTCTTAAAGAGCCCGGAAAAGTTGTCGTCATCCTCTGGGTACCTCGAAATACCGAAGAATCCTTCTACAAATATAGGGATATGCTCTACGAGATAGGTTGAATTAAGATAGCGTTGACAGCGCTCAACAATGTCATCGGTCTGTGTGGGATCTTCCACCAATAAATTAAACACGGATACTTGGGTGTGTCCCAGTATAATATCAGCAGGCAGTCCCTTTCGAAGGTCATTGGCCACCATGTTTAAGAGCTGATCAATACCGAGTGGGCCAATGGCTATTTCTATTTCATTTATGTTTCTCAAGTCGATAACGATCAGCGTCATGTTCTTTACATTATTCTTGACCTTATCATGAAATTCAGCCTCTAGCCCCAAGAAGTTGGGCAGTCCGGTAACCGAGTTCGTCAGATAACGTTTCTTAAGTTCTTTCAGATATGCCCTAAAAACAGATGATCCCAGGCCCGATAGCGCTCCAATAAGGAGAAAAAACACAGATCGTGTGCCCCATGAGTAGGTGGGCTGCATAATATGGTTAACCACCACCAGTGGCATAAGTGGACCAACTAAAATGCTCGACACGAACCCAACCAGCAATCCCCCCCTGATGGAAAAAAAGAAGCCTGCGATAACAATAGGAAGGTAAAATAAGTGCAGGAAGCCAAAATAGGTTCCGCCGGTATATAGAACAGCTGCATACGAGAAAAATAAGAGGGATGAAATCAATAACACCAGGATCGCGGTTTCTGTGAGCTTTGGGTAAAGCCACTCTTCCAATAAATCGATAAATCGTTGATGCATCATTTCATTTTATTCAAGCCGCTAATGTCATTTTACATCAATTTGATGACGAAAGAAACGAATTCTACGAACGACAACCATGAGGGCAAGCAAGAATATAATAAATGGAGTGATCCACAAGGCATATGTATGTGGTTGTAACTGTGGCTTTAAGAGAACTTTTTCACCATACAGTTGCACATAACGTGCTCGAATTGCATCGGGGGTCTTTCCGGATTGAAGCATGTGGTGGATATCATGTTTCATCTGAACCGCCACTTGGCTGCTGGATTCATCGAGAACTTGTCCCTGACAAGTGGGGCAATAAATAGAGGTGGTTAGTTCCTTGAATTCATCCGCACTTGCGTCGCTTCCGCAAATTAACAGGATCGGTATTAGGAACCGGACAACTTTGCGTCTGCGAACCACCGCAATAAAGCCCAGTAAACCGGCCAGGACCATGAGGCCGGCGCCTATCCACAGTAGGCGTATGGCAGGATGCCAGGTTAGCTTTATGATCCACATGTTCTGTTGATCCATTCCTCCCAGTACCGCGTATAAATCCCCTAGTCCTACTGAATGAATTGCGGTTTCCGACGTGATCATCTCATGTAAGGGATAGAAGCGCTTTTCCGGTTTTAAATTGAATGCATCCTTGCCCGTGGTGACCGCAAAAGAAGCGACTTCCCGTTGGAAGTAGGGGGCTCTGAGTTGCTGCACCTGACTGAGAGTCACATCAAAACCCTCAAAGCGAAAGTTATCCGCTTCCTTCATGGCAGTTAAGGTCTCCACCTTGTCAAAGGAATCAACCACTGCGGCCATTACACAAACCGCTATGCTAGCATGGGCTAGGGACATTCCCAGAAATCGTAAAGTAATGTGACTGCGCTTTTTGATCACATCAATAATGACCGAAAGGAGTAAGCATAGGCTCGCCGCCAAAAATAGGCTGGCTATGACGGGCCATCCTTGTTTCCAGTAGGACAGGAAAATAAATGCAGCCATGCCAAAGGTGAGCACGTAGCTGATGCTTTTCCTAACTTGTTGTTGCTTCCAGCCAATAAAGGGTATAACGACCATTAACATGATCATCAGCAGAAAGAAGGGCATTGTGGCGGCATTGAAATAGGGTGCCCCCACTGAAATTACGCGGCCCGTGAAGCTATCTAGCAAAAGCGGATAAACGGTGCCCATTAACACCACAGACGTTATGGCGATTAATAGCATGGCATTGAAAAACAAAAAGGCTTCCTTGGAGAGAAAATGGGGTAGATTCCTTGGCCTGGTATTTCGGAAGCGAATCAGATTCTTGACGCCATAGAGGGAGAAAATAACCAAGATTGCTCCCAAAAAACTGCCTCTGAACGGGTCAACCGCGAAAGCATGAACGGATGACAGCATGCCCGATCGTACCAGAAACAGGCTAAAGAGAGCCAACAGAAATGCTAGGATACCCAGCATGCTCGCGGACAACTGTTGGCTAGCATTTTTGTCCACGGCTATTAGCGAATGCAGTAGGGCCGTTACGGTCAACCACGGCAAAAGCGACAGGTTCTCCACCGGATCCCAGAACCACCAGCCTCCCCAGCCGAGTTCGTAATAGGCCCACCAGCTGCCCAGTACAATCCCGAGCGTTAAAAAGGACCAGCAAGCAAATACCCACGGCCGCATAAGTAGCGCCCAATTTTGATCCAGTTTATTTAGTTTAAGGCCCGTGCAGGACATAGCATAAAGGGTCGACAGCAATGCCAGTCCTGTATACAAGACTGGCGGATGGATAGCTAAAGTAGGATCCTCCAATAGAGGGTTAAGACCCATTCCTTGCATGGGCGTCTGCTGAAGTTGAACGAAGGGGTTAGAAACTAACAGGATAAATAGATGAAAGCAGAAACTAATGGCACCCAAAATCCGTAAAACCTGTAGGCGTATTTCCTGTGGGGCGTTCTTTTGAATGGCAAAAATTGTAGATACCCCGGTGAGCAGTGTCAACCACAGCAGCATGGATCCCTCATGATTTCCCCAAACACCGCTTATTTTATACAGGACGTCACTGGCGCTGTGCGAGTTCAATGCGACGTTTAAAAACGAGAGGTCAGAGGTCAAAAAAGCATATATCAGGTAGAATAATGAGCTAGCGATGAGGAACGCTGATAAGGCTGTCAGCGTCTCGACAATTCGGACGCCTACGCCGCTATGGATCCTACGGAAACTAGGTAGGATCACGATTAACAAAGCCATAAAAGAGCTTGCTGCCAACAAAGTCATGCCAATCATTTCTCAGGCACCTGTATTTTAGAAAGCTCTGGTGGCATATAATTTTCATCATGTTTGGCTAGCAAAGTCGTTGCTTTAAAAAGACCAGGGCCGACTACGTATCCTTCTGCGACCACGCCTTGTCCTTCACGGAAGAGATCCGGTGCGATGCCCTGATATTGAACCTGTACCTGCTGCTTAAAATCCGTCACAGTAAAGCTCAAATCGATGCCCTGCCGCTTCATGGATCCAGCCTCAACCATTCCTCCAAGGCGAATGCGTTGCTGGGGCGGCAAAGACTTACCGATCAGGTCGGAGGGTGTATAGAAAAAGGTGATGTTCTCCTGAAAGGCATACAGCATGATGCCAACTGCCGAGGCTATACAAAGCAGGCTGGCACACAGTATCCACAATCGTTGGGTTTTAGCCTTCATCGCTTTTATTCACCAACGCCTCCATAAGCCTGAGCTCACGCATCTGCAGGCGATATCGAAGCCACGTCCGAAGAGTCAGTGCACTTAAACTAACAAATGCGAGAATATAAGCCGTGGCAATAAAGTTTATATGACTCATTTCTACTCCTGCCATGCCAGTTTTGCCTGTAGATTCCTTGCTTTGAAACCTAACAGCATGGTCTGCAGACGATGGCTCAAGAGCGCTACAAACAAGGCTAGGTATGCGCTTGCCATCCACAGTAGGGGCGTCAGCATGCTGCCATGAATGGAAGGACCATTCAGTCGAATGACGCTGGCCGGTTGATGCAGGGTATGCCACCACTCCACAGAAAACTTGATGATCGGCAGATTGATCAATCCGATCACCGCTAAGATTGAGCTGATGCGCAAGGCCTTTTCCTTGTCCTCCGTGGACTCGATGAGCAAAATATAACCCAAATACATGAGAAACAGCACCAGCATTGAGGTCAGCCGTGCATCCCACACCCACCAAGTCCCCCACATGGGCTTGCCCCAGATTGAGCCGGTGGCAAGACTGATAAAGGTATAAACCGCACCAATGGGCGCTGCGGCCTGGGCCATATATGCGGCCATAGGGATGCGGAACACGAGGAATAAGGCGCTGCACACCCCCATGAAGCCATATATCATCAGCGCAAACCAAGACGCTGGCACATGCACATACATGATGCGAACGCTATCACCCTGCTGATAGTCGACGGGGGATGCAAAAAGGGCATAATAGAGACCAATGGCAAAAAGTACGAGGGTAGCCCCGTAAGCCAACGGCGTGGTTTTCTGAAGAATCTGCTCTAATTTCTTGGGCTGAGCCAGGCTGTAGAAGTTCATCTTATTCTCGATATTTCTCTTACACGGAAGTTACTCCAATTCAGAGCGCGAGCCAAGAGCAAACTCGATATTTGTAATGCTTGCTTTTATGAGCACTTCAGTTTAAAAGAGAGTAACTATTTATCTAGCGAGGATTCATTCATGAAAATCAACGGTAACGAAGTTCGTCCTGGTTATATTATCGAACACAAGGGGCGCTTGTGGACTGTGACTAAGGCTGAGCATGTTAAGCCCGGCAAGGGCGGTGCGTACGCGCAGGTGGAATTAAAAGACATTCGTGATGGCACAAAACTGAACGAGCGCTTTCGCTCGACGGAGTCAGTGGAAAAAGTGCGCTTGGATGATCAAGAGTATCAGTTCCTGTTTGCGGAAGGTAATTCCTATACCTTCATGAATCAGGAAAACTATGAGCAGGTTGTCCTAAATGAGGATATTGTCGGTGATGCAGGTGCTTTCCTGCAAGAAGGAATGGTCGTGACCGTTTCAAGTTTCGAGGGTGAGACATTGAGCATTACCCTTCCGGACACGGTAATTATGAAGATCATTGAGGCTGAGCCCGTCATTAAGGGGCAAACAGCGACTTCTTCTTTCAAGCCAGCTATATTAGAGAATGGTGTTAAAATAATGGTGCCGCCGCATATTGACGCGGGAACTCGTGTTGTCGTGAATACGGACGACCGCACCTATGTTGAGCGTGCTAAGGACTAGTTATGAATAATCAGCCGCTTGCTGGGGAATCTCCCCTTCTTAATATTATGAGTCGCGCTGTCTATAAGGCAGCACGCCGTTTGGTACGTGATTTTGGTGAAGTGGAGAATCTCCAGGTTTCCAAAAAGGGCCCTGGTAACTTTGTGACCAACGCTGACAGAGCTTCTGAAGATATTCTTAAGCAGGAGCTTCTCAAGGCCAGGCCAAAGTTTGGCTTCTTGATGGAAGAAAGCGGTGAGATCAAGGGTGAGGATTACAACAACGTTTGGTTGATTGATCCATTGGATGGCACCACCAATTTTCTGCATGGTATGCCTCATTTCGCGATTTCTGTAGCTTTGCAGCGTCAGAACGAGATTATTGCTGCAATTGTCTATGACCCTATCCGTGACGAAATGTTTTTTGCGGAAAAGGGCCGCGGCGCTTTCTTGAATAACAAGCGCTTGCGCGTTTCCAATCGCCGTAACCCTGATGACGCATTGCTTGCGACAGGTCTTCCTGTTCGGCACAAAAATGAGTTTTTGGAAGTCATTCAAGGGGTGCAACGGGTAGGGCCCAGTATTGCGTCGATCCGCAATATGGGAGCGATCTCTCTAGATATGGCCTATGTAGCTGCCGGGCGCCTGGATGGCTTCTGGCACTTACGTTTTGAGCCATGGGATGTGGCGGCGGGTGTCTTGTTGATCCGAGAGGCAGGCGGCTATGTGACCGATTCCGCGGGTAGCATGGATGTAGTTCATGGTGACTCTATTATCGCCAGTAACGAATTCCTGCAGCCGACTTTGCGCAAAGTATTGGGTGAAGTTCAGGCCCAAGCCAAGGCCAAGGCCAAACAAACATCATAAAAAAACCAGCCCACGTATGCGGGCTGGTTTTGTTTTAGAATTTTGCTCTTCTGTTTAGTTGAGCGTTACACCGATGGCCTCAGCCATCTTTTCGACGGTCAGAGACTTGTGTAGAGCGATTCTCTGTGCTGGTGTCAAGTCTTGCAGGACTTTGTTAACCTCACCCAGGAATTCCTGGTCAATATTAACATCTTCGAGAGCTAGCCCGACTTCTACATCCGGATCCTGTGCCAGACTTTCTAAGTTCTGGGCCAAGGTCTGGATAATTACCTTACGAACAGCGAGATTCTCTACGCTGTCTTGGCACTCTACTAGAAACGCCAGGACTATATTTTCCAGCTCGGTTACAGGCTCTAGGCCAATTGCATCATAAAGCTCGTTTAGGTCGAGATTTTTGTGTAGCTCGTGTTTCTCTTCCAAAGTGAGCTCATTTAGCAACTGATTGTAGAGAGCGACCATCTCGGGGGAGACCCCTTCGATTTCCAACTCAACCTCGGCACCTTCGGTTTGGAGGTCATCCAAGCTATCCATAATCGTGTGGAGGACGTGATTTTTTATTACATCACTTTCCAATTCCGCTTCGCAGATATGCAGTAAGCTAAGAACCACATCTTTTGCAGCTTGAACAGAAGCTATGTCCCGTTCTTCTAGATCGGACTCTTCCGCGTCTTCACTTATAACAGCCCGAGTTTGCTGTGACTTTCTGCCCACTAGCTCATAGAGTTCATCAAGAGCCTCATTCTCATCAATGTTATCGATCGTCTTTGTGCTCCCGCCAACTACGGCTTGCAGTTCATCTAGCAGATCATCAACCGCGGCCACATTTTCTTGAGCTTGCTTGGCGTCCTCATCACGTTGCTGCTTCTCAGCAGCTTCGCGGGCTTCCGTTTCCAGTCGGGCATTGTCAGCGGCGATAATGGCAGCTTCCGCACGCCTTTCAGCCTCGGCAACAATGCGGGCCTCTTCGTCGAGTATGGCCTGCTTAGCAGCAGCAAGAGCTTCTGCTTCGGCCTTAGCCCGCTCAACAGCCACGCGAGTTTGCTCTTCGAGTTGAGCTTTTTCTGCGACCATACGGGCCTTTTCTTCAGCGAGCATAGCTTCTGCGTCTTGTTTTGCTTTCTCGGCAGCAACACGCGCTTGTGCTTCGAGTTGAGCTTTTTCTGCGGCTACACGCGCTTTTTCCGCTTTGCGAGCTTCCTTAGCGAGGCGTTCTTCTTCTGCTTTCCGGGCCTTTTCCACACGACGAGCTTCTTTAGCCAAACGGGCTTCTTCAGCCATACGTGCTTCCTTTTCGATTCTTGCGTCTTCAGCCAGCTGAGCCACCCGCGCAGCGTCAGCTTTTGCTTGTTCTGCCTGTCTAGCTTGCTCTGCCAGTTTTAGGAGTTCGGCCTGGTGTTGCGATGCACGTAAATTTTCTGCTTCAATGCGTGCTTGCTCATCCTGTTGCTCTCGTGCTCTTACCTGTGCCAATACGTTTCTTAAACGTTCAGCTTCAGGATCAACCATGGGTTGGCGATTATTCATTTGTGCGAGAACGAGCTCTCTTGCCCTATCGGCAGCGTCTGCCCGTGCTCTTTCTTGTTCTTGCTGTTGACGTAATAGCTCGAGCTGATCCTGCATCGTTCTTTGTTCCGCGGCTCTTCTGTTGGCTTCAGCAATATTTGCCTGGCGGCGTTGTTTGATAGCCTCTTCGGCTCTAGCTAAAGAAGCATCAGCATCGGTTGCAGCCAATAAACACAGTGCCAACACCGATGTGGTCAAAATCAATGAACTCTTCATCTTAATACTCCAAAATAATATGGCAAATATTGCCTAATAAAAATAATACAGCCTTATACTCTAAGGTAATTCACTAGTACCTATTAATACATATATGTCCTGTCTGCCCCTTTGTCAACATAGTGTATTAAATAGCTATTATGACGAGGGCGCATAGACAAAAAAAACCAGCCCACTTTCGTGAGCTGGTTGATATTGGGTTAGTCTGAACCTTAGTTGATCCGAGCTACCTTCAAAAGGTTTCTCAGATTCGGAGACAAGTTCGTGTTGTAGATGTCTGCGTCACCCTTGGACATCACTCTAGGTGGCTGGGCCGCATTAATTCTCTCGTCCAGGGTATCCAAGAAGCTCTTAATGCGCTCCTTGATTTCCTCACCAGCGGAGATAGTGCCCGGGAAGTTACCTTGCTTCATGTGATAGCGAATCGCTCGCATCTGTTCAACGGTCAGGTATTTGACGAAGGGGGACCATTGTGCCCAATCCTGCTTGGAAAAGCTACCATTGCCTGAAAGCAGATTTGTGTGCTTGATGCGCAGGAAATGCACTAATACAGGGATAGATCTGTGCTCAGCATTATCGCGGTCTAGGGCATTCTGCGTTAAGTCAACAACGTTGGTCTTCAAGCTCGCATCGAGATTGGCCAGTAGATTGTCATAAGCTGGCTTATCTTCTGCTCTCTGCTGACGGAGAATTTGAGCATCAAGTTCTCTCTGGTGCTGATCACGACCAGGAGCCAGGTTACCAGATTGACCGATACGATTCTGCATCGCCTGCAGTTTATTGAATTGTTCCATCTGATCCGCTGTCGGATTGTTGCCGGCGGTAGCAGCTAGTGCCTGCATTTCTTTCAAGATAAAGCGCAAGACAGCAACAACCGTACCTTGGTCGCCAGAGGCAACCATATCCTGGAATGCCACATCAAACAGAGCTTCGCGGTTTGCGCCGTCTGCTTGTGCATATTGATCCATGAAAGCCTGGGCAGCTGCACCTGCAGGAATATTGTTATTATTATTTACATTGCCTGGCGCTCCACCGGCTTGATACTCAGCGAGCAATTTTTGCAAAGCAGCGATACGGTTCAAGAAATCAGCTCTAGCAGCCTCAGCGGCAGCGTTCTTGGCTCTTTCTTCAGCAAGTTCCTGCTTCAGTCTTTCCAGTTCATCTGCGTTAGCAACTGGTACATTATTGTTGTTGTTAACGTTAAGCGGATTATTATTGTTCTGAGCAGCTAATTTAGCTTCCTCAAGTTCTTTCTTCATGCGCTCGAGCTCAGCCCTAAGAGTTGTATCTTGAGCGGCGGCCGGGGCCTGTTGCACGATAACGTGGGGGTTTGGCGCCTGGCTCGCAAGCTGGCGAGCTCTCAGAGCTGCTTCGGTTTTAGCAAGCGAAGCTGAAGAATCAGACACTGCCAGTAAGCTCAGCGCGAGGGCTGAAGTAGTAAAAAGTAAAGACTTACGCATTATAATACTCCTGAATTTGTGACAGTGTCACGTTTACCAATATAACTATTTAATCCTATGATTAAGAGACTATACACTTGTACGCTCAATATACTGTATATGTAATACTTTGAAGCCTGTCAAGAAAAAAGTCAAAAACAAAGATTGAGTAAGTGGACATATATGATTGAGAACGTTGAAGGGGCAGCAAGATGGTGAATCAGCATAAAAAACCCCCCAGAGATAAATGTTTATCCATGGGGGGTTGACTATTGGATGGGTTAATTATCCGCAGAAGCTATACTTGTATGTCAACATCACTGAATAAGTCCGTGGCTTTGCTGTTGATTCAAGAGTTGAGCCCTCGAAATTAAAATGGATCTTTTTCTTTTGGAATATGGCATTACGGAATTTGATGCCGATGGATGACAGGTTGAAGCGGTGTTCATAACTTACACCCCAAGCGAAGGCCCAAAGCCATCTGTCGCTATCACCTGACCCTAGAGGATCTTGGTACTTAAATTCAAACTCTCTAACTTGCGGGCCTACAAAGGCAGATAGGGAATTATGTTTATTCACTCTCCAGCTGGCTTTTAGGTCTGCTCCAAAGGCTAGTCGCGCTGCCCAAGAAGAGGTGTTTGATTCATTAAATACTAAATCATCTTCGACCAATGCCGTATTGTGAAAGTCATTGCTTTTAACATTTGAGTAGGCCACGTAAGGGTCCAGACCGAGCCCAAACACGCTGCCTGGAAGCCAGTATGTCGCACCAGTATAGAGTTCCACGTATCCGGCGTTGCCGTTAAGATGATGTTTTCTGGATAGATTCACTTCGGGCAAAGGGGTTTTGCGTACCAAGCCTCTGTGGCCCTGGAGAACATCGATACCTCCTGCAAAACCTGCATAATAACTCCAAGCGCATCCTGGCTTAGGAGCCTCGGCCACAGGTACAGGACCTGGCACATTGCCATTGGCTAAAGCTGTCGTGCTGATAAGCAACATCGGTAAATATTTGAATTTAAGCATGTTTTCTCCCCCTTGGGCTTCGTTCTTTTTGATATTTAAATTTAGTTGTTAATTTATTCTTAATAATCCATTAAATTTAATAAAAATGCAAGAAACCTCTGGACAGCTTTTAAAAGCAATGTTATTTATGCCCATAAGTCGAAATTAGAAAGGGAAGCGCATGAAGAAACTGATTAACACCCTCGCCCTGATACTAGGTCTTGCCACTGCCATTTCTCCCGCGAAATCAACGGATGACGAGGCTTTTGTATCAGATCTTCATCGGTTTAAAGCTTTTGCTGCAAACAAAATCTCCATTGATCTCACTCTTTTCAAACAGAGCTGGGAACCTACTCTACATTCCATGCACACCCAGTCTCCAGATCAAGTTGATACGGAAGATCGGTTAAATGCAGAAACCAAATTAGAGATTTTTATGGAAGAGTTGGTGAATTTACTGATTTACAATTACAGTCAGCCCGGCCTTGAGTTGCTGAGGACCTATGGCACGCCCAGAACTTTGTTAAGACTAGCCAGATCCTATTTTGATCAGACCACTACATTCATTGCCGCCAATAGACCTCCGGAGGGGGTTAATCTTCGCCAGTTGTCAGCTCAAATATATAAGCAGGTGTGGGAACATAGCGAAAAGTTGCAAAAGGAATGTATGAAAGAGGTCGTCGGTTTGTTATCCTCGGGAACAATTTCTGATTTAAAGTTCGAATTTCTGCCTTCTGTTCGAAGGCGATCCATTCTAGAGACCATACATAGCAGCATTGCGAGTGTATATCACCTAGATCGCAAATGTGGAGAGGTCGGCAACTTCAAACTGGCAAATATTTCACAAGAAGTCCGCATATCACTTGGTGGGCATTTGATGTATTGTCTAGATCGTTTTGACTCGGAAGACATGCAGCGTTTTGCGTGGTGCGCAAATTACCTATTGAGTGACGGCGGATTGGCTCTGGATCTATATACCTACGAAAAAGCCAAAAAAACCATTATAAACAGCGGAGAGTTTCCTTCATTCCAAACGTGGATTAAAGCAGTGGAGCCAGCCAGGAACTAAGAATCCTTTGAATTGAGAAGAATGATAGAAATTCTTCTATTCTGTGATGAGCTTGGATCGGCTGGATTTATGGGCTCCGTGGCCGCTTTGCCGCTTACATGACTGATGCGGCTTTCATCAAGGCCTGCTTCTAGGAGTGACTGTCGGCTGGCATTGGCTCGATCGGCGGATAGTTCCCAGTTCGTGTAGTCTGCTCCATTATTATAGGGTTTGTCGTCCGTGTGGCCAGTGATCGATATTTTGTTGGGCAGCTTTTTAATCACGTTAGCGATTGAGGCGAGCAGTTTTTTTGTATGGTCATACATTTTCTTTTCGCCTGATGGGAACATGGATTTTTTATCCTGATCTACAATCTGAATCCTAAGGCCTTCAGGGGTTTGATCCATTACTAGGTTATCTTTCAGCGCTGCAAGTTCCGGTGTTTTTTGAATTTCTTGAAGAATTTGTTTTTCTGCTTCAGCGAAGTTCTTCTTGTCCTGCTCCGCAGATGTGGCTTTTCTTGCTTCGTCGTCTTTCTGGGCTGAGACTTGATTGGCTTGAGCGATCTTGGCTGCATCCGTTGCTGCCACTTGACCTTTCTGGGCCGCCTCCTCGCCTTCGGATTTAGCCTCTCCTGCATTGGTTTGTGGTGCTAACATGGTGACCGCAGGTGAAGCTTTAGAGTCTTCAAATGAGCCATCGGTTGCCACGCTTTGACCGCCCAATAAACCGCCGCTGCCAGATGCAGCTTTGGACATGCCTACGGGGCCGAAATAATTAGAAATGCCACGCTTTTGCTCCTCAGACGTGGCATTCAGCAGCCACATCAACAAAAAGAACGCCATCATCGCCGTCACGAAATCCGCATAAGCCACCTTCCATGCGCCACCGTGATGGCCGCCGCCAACGACTTTTTTAACTTTTTTGATAATGATGGGACGGTTTTCATTGGCCATGAGCTCGTCCCTACTTAAAGGTAGGAAGAGTTGAGACCGCTTCTTCTACTTCAATAAAGCTGGGTCGCAGGTCAGGGATGATAGATTTGCGGGCAAACTCAATGCAAATAGCTGGGGCATAGCCATTTAGGTAAGCCAATATGGCAACCTTGATACAATCAAGATATTTGGCCTCTTCGTCATACACCCCTTGCATAGAGCTGGCCATCGGCGCAATAAATCCATAGGAAAGAAATACGCCCAAAAATGTACCCACTAAAGCACCGCCAATTAGGTGTCCCAATACTTCGGGGGGCTCGGTGATGGATCCCATGGTGTGAATCACACCTAACACCGCCGCAACGATACCCAAAGCCGGCATACCATCGGCCATGGTTTGTATGGCGTGGGATTGCTTGTGGGACTCGTTGTGGTGAACATCCAGTTCTTCGTTCATCAGATCTTCCATCTGATGAGGATTATCGCTACCAAGGGTGATCATGCGTAAGTAGTCGCACAAGAATTCCAGCGCATGATGTTGCTTGTGAAAGTGCTCGAAAGAGTTAAACAGCTCACTCTCGTGAGGATTTTCCGTATGGGTTTCTAAGGCCAACATGCCCTTGGTTTTTGCAAGCTTGAAAATGGCATATAGCGCGGTCAGCAACTCAAGGAAGTTCGCCTTGTTATAGGGTGAGCCACCCAACATGTCCTTAAGAGCTTTGGGTGTTTTAAAGAGCACATTCTTGGGCGTGCCAATAATGAATGCACCTATTGCGGCGCCAAAGATGATAATCAGCTCGAAAGGCTGCCATAGAACGTGCAGATGCCCATCGTTGGCTGCGTAACCACCGAAGACGCATACAAAGACGACGATGGCGCCAATGACGAAAAACATTCCCTCTTTGTCCCAGCGGGTTAGTTGTGGATGTCCTTCTTATATAATCAGATAGAGGTTAAGAATTGGTTAGGAAGTAGTTATTGTACTCAGCTAAACTCTGCCTTTTACAACTCGGGCAAAGGTGAGGATGTCTACCGATTTGGCGCCTCCCTTCATTAAAGCCCGGCAACACTCTTCCACCGTAGCACCGGTGGTAAACACGTCGTCAATCAGCAGCACCTGTTTTCCCTTTATGAGCTTCCCGTATGTTGGATTAACAGCGATCGCTGATTTTACGTTCTTCACTCTTTCCTCGTAGGTGCGCTTTCCTTGGGAGGGTGTATAGCGAGAGCGAACAAGGGCCTCGTTATGACGGGGGACCCCTGATAAAGTGGAAATCTGGTTAGAAAGTACAGCTGCCTGATTATACTGTCTCCAAAACAAGCGCATGGGATGTAGGGGCACGGGCACGATAAGATCTGCCGATTTAAGTAAGTCATGTCCTGCCGTAGTCATCCACCGGGACAGCAATTTCGATATTTGCAGCATATCCCCATGTTTGAAACAAAGCACTAAATGGCGACTGACATCGTTATACACAACGGCACTGCGCATATGCTCGTATGCTGGCGGGTGATCCAAACAAGCCGCGCACAGTAAGTCTCCCTCCACCTCAAAATCAAAGGGTAGGCCACATAAGGTACAGTGGGGTTGAGAAATAAAAGTCAGGCCCTGCCAGCATTCTGCGCAGACATTATGGGGATCTGTGGTGCGTTCATAGCACAACAAGCACCGCGGTGGCAGTAAGAAGTCAACAGCCCTATGTAAAACTTGCTTTATTGGTGATAACATTGGGGTAATTAAACATATCAAAGGAATAATAACAATGGCTAATACACGGATGGAATCGGATACAATGGGGGAAGTTGAGGTCCAGTCGGATCGTTATTGGGGGGCCCAAACTCAGCGTTCTCTCGAGAATTTTCCTATCGGCAGCGAAAAGATGCCCAAAACCCTCATACGGGCCTTTGGTCAACAAAAATACGCGGCGGCAGCTGCTAACCTTGCCCTTAATGATCTGGATAAATCTATCGGTGAAGCTATCAAGCAAGCAGCCAAAGAAGTCATCGATGGCAAGTGGGATGCCCATTTTCCCCTATCGGTCTGGCAGACAGGTTCAGGCACGCAAACCAACATGAATGCCAATGAGGTGATCTCCAACCGAGCCATAGAGATTCTGGGCGGAACGATCGGCTCCAAGGATCCTGTGCATCCCAACGATCATGTCAATCGTGGGCAATCTTCCAATGATAGTTTTCCAACAGTGATGCACATTGCCGCTGCTGAACAAGTGCATGGCCACCTTATTCCGGCTCTTGAGAAACTGCATCAATCCCTCTGGCAGAAAGAAAAAGAATTCGCCCACATCGTCAAGATCGGACGAACTCATTTGCAAGACGCAACGCCATTGACCCTCGGCCAGGAATTTTCTGGGTATGCTACCCAAGTGAAATATTGCATCGAGCAACTCAAGAGTAATCTGCCCCGCCTGTACCGCCTCGCTCAGGGAGGTACTGCCGTGGGAACGGGTTTGAATGCAAAGCCGGACTTTGATCGTAAATTTGCTGCAGAGGTAGCGGCTGTCACGGGTTTGCCGTTTGTAGCCGCGGAGAATAAGTTTGAAGTTATGGCCTCTAACGATGCCATGGTCGAGCTCTCCGGCTCCCTCAATACAACAGCAGTTGCTTTGATGAAGATTGCCAATGACATTCGTTTGCTAGGTTCGGGGCCGCGCTGCGGCATTGGTGAAATTGAGCTCCCAGCCAACGAGCCAGGATCTTCCATCATGCCGGGCAAGGTCAACCCAACCCAGGTGGAATCCCTGACCATGGTTGCCTGCCAAGTGATGGGCAATAACGTGACCGTGTCCATTGCCAACTCTCATGGTCATCTGGAACTCAATGTGTTTAAGCCTGTGATGATTTACAATGTTCTGCAATCAATTCAGATACTAGCTGATGGCTGCAACAGTTTCCGCACCCGCTGCGTCGATGGAATTAAAGCTAACGAAAAGCGCATCCGCCAGCTGCTGCACGATTCGTTAATGTTGGTGACCGCCCTAAATCCCCACATCGGTTATGATAACGCAGCCAAGATTGCGAAGAAGGCTTATAACGACGGCTCCACCCTTAGGGAGGCCGCCCGCGATCTTGGTCTTGTTAAAGAAGAAGACTTCGATCGCTGGGTGCGGCCTGAGGATATGGTCCAGCCTGCTTAGGCTAGTATGATGCGGGTTATCTCATAAAGAATAATCCCGCCGAAGAACACCAAGCTTGCAACGGCTAAGGTCTTGTGACCTAAGCCGAGGTTGCCCGCTATTCTGCGATATTCTGGGGATAGAACCATAATGGTGGGCAATAGCCCCAGAATTACGGCTACGAAGATTCCCGCAAAGCTCAGGATGGAGCTTATCCCCGCTGGGTAGATGTTGATAATCAGCACGGGCGCCGCAAATCCTGCGATTATCGCTACCAGGGATTTCTGATGTTTGTTTTGGATCGGCAGGGCATCCTTGAGATAACTGAACAAACAATGCCCCACGCCCAAGAACGAGGTCAGCACAGCCGTGAGCATAACGCCGAAACCGAAGCTGGTGAAGGAGGGCTTGTGGACCAGTTGACTTAAGGCATTGATTACTTCTGTACCTTTATCGGTGCTCTTGGAAAAGTTTGAAAGCTCAGTTCCGATCACGCCGAAGGCTATCAACTCCCACGCTAGATAAGCCATGATGATCACCAGGCTGCCCACCAGCAGGGCAATATAGAGTTTTCGCCTGTCTCTGTCCAGATAACCCGCAAGCGAAGGTAGTACAATCGAGAATCCGAAGGTTGTCAGGAGCATACTGAAAGTGGACGGCATAGGTTCCAAGGACCATGGCTCCAAATGGATTTCCTCTACTTCCGGTACGCTCAGGATGATAATCATCATCAAACAGAACAGCTTCGCCGCTGTGATCAACTGATTCACATTAGTCAGGTTTCCCATGCCGCTGTAGATCACGCCAGCCACTGCGGCTGTAAAGCCTATTTGCGCCCAATGGGATGCAATTTCCAAACCCATATAGGTTCCTGTTAATTGGACAACCCAGGCCGAGCCCACCGTGATGTACATGGACACCAATGCCATCAGCAAAGCCAGGTAGGACAGCTCCACACCAGCGTTCGCAGATCTTCCTAACAGCTGAGTAGTCATGGTCGCCAGATCCACGTCATCCGTAAAGCACAGGCGTGCTTTGATCATATTCATGGCCGCATAGGTCATAAACCCCCAAGTTATAATCAGCGCCAGAACAGAGCCCCAAAATCCCAAGGCAACTGTGGATATAGGCAAGGCCAATATACCGGCACCAACCGCGGTGCCGACGATCAAAAACGTACTTTGTAATAACTTCATAGACATGATTGTCCTCATAAATCGAGTTTACTAAGAGATCCTTTGAGGGGTCTCAACTTAATATATTTCAGAAATGTGGGTGAATAGGTGTATATGCGCTGCTAAAGCGCAAAGGAAAAACAGAATGTAAAGGTCTTGTACGTAACGTTCATACTATTAATTTGGTGTCTCTTGACGGATTTGTCAAGGAGAATGTGTTGGTGCCCCCGGGGAGACTCGAACTCCCACGATCGTAAAATCAACAGATTTTGAGTCTGCCGCGTCTACCAGTTCCGCCACAGGGGCAACATAGGCATAATAGTCAAGATTTTCGTTAGGTCAACGGTTTTGTTTTGTTTTTTTGAAAAACTTGTCCTGAAATGGTAACCAGAACCCAGAACCCAGAACCCAGAACCAGAAACCAGAAACCCTTGTCCTGGCCGGAAACTCTTGATTCTTGATTCTGGATTCTGGATTCTGGATTCTGGATTCTGGTTTCTGGTTTCTGTATAAGTTACGGCCACTCAACCACTGGCGGCATGGACATCAGTATGGCTTCCACATTGCCGCCGGTTTTAAGGCCGAATAGAGTGCCTCTATCGTAGAGCAGGTTAAACTCTACATAACGCCCGCGGCGTTGCAGCTGGTGCTTGCGCTGTTCAGGGGTCCAGGGTTCAAACATGTGGCGACGAACGATATTCGGATAGATCTCCAGAAAAGCGCGGCCCACATCTTGGGTAAAGGCAAAGTCATTTTCCCAGACGCCTGAATTCAGGTCATCGTAAAATCATTCCGCCAATACCCCGGGGTTCTTGGCGATGAGGTAGGTAGAAGTACTTGTCACACCAAGCTTTAAACTCGGGATAATAAGTCGGGTCATGTTGATCGCAGGCTCTTTTGAAAGCACTATGGAAATCCTGAGTATCCTGTTCTTGGGGGTAGAATGGTGTCATATCTGCGCCGCCGCCAAACCAGGATTTCTGAGTTACAATATGCCTTGTGTTCATGTGAACCGCCGGGACCAGGGGAGAGTGCATGTGGGCTACCAATGATATGCCCGACGCCCAGAACTGCGGGTTTTTGTCCGCGCCAGGGATGTTTTTGGCAAATTCAGGTGCGAACTCGCCGTGGACAGTGGACACATTGACGCCCACTTTTTCAAACACCCGTCCGTGCATAACACCCATAGTGCCGCCACCGCCGCCGTCTCGGCTCCAGGGGGTGAATTCGAACTTGCCTGCAGGCTTGTCGCTGCCCGTAAGTTCTTGTTCAATTTTCGAACTCAGCACAGTCTGGTCACGCAAATGGGTGAACCATTCCGTGGCGCGTTGCTGTTGTTCTGGGTGGATTGATAATCTGTGTCTTTGCTAAGTGTGGCTGTTCGCATTATTCTACCTCCGGAAATAAATGAGTCTGTCTTAAGGCCTCGCCCACAACCAGGGCTGCAGCGACGGCCACATTGATGGATCGGCATCCCTTATATCATCGGGATAAAGACCGAATGAGTACAAGCGGCGCGCACGTCATCGGGAACGCCTGTGCTTTCTCGGCCCACCAATAGGATATCCTCCTTCTCAAAGGCAAAATCAACGCCGAAATGTTGAAGACTGAAGCCGAATAGGGTTTTGCGCAGTCCGGCCCGCCGATGGTGACGCGAAATTATTCGTCGGAGCGCGGCCTTCGGCGCGACCGAATGGTGCATCCACTCATAGCCCTCGCGATAGACGTCTTCCTGGGTGCCGAACGGCCGTTTGTCGAGCACCATCTTGGCGCGCTGATAGACCACCGCGCGGGTGTCGCGGGAAAACGGCATGCCGTCCTTCTCGCTCTCGAAGAAATATTGCCGCATCTCGGCCGGATCTCTTCGAGCAGGAAACGCAGATGCGCCGCGATCGGATAGTTGCGCAGCACCGCGTGGCTCTTCTGCAGCAGATCGCGAATGCCGAGCAAGGTGAGGCCGCCGAAAATCACGATGGGACCAGCACCAGGTCGAACGCCTTGCGATCGGCGATCCCGAAACCGAGCAGCAGTACCGTGACCACGCGCGCAGGTCGTCAGAATGATGAAGCGTGGCGAGAACGGAAGCATCAACGTTTCCATGGAATCCCCTCCGGCAGATCTTGCCGTGTCATCCTTCAGCCGGCCAGCCTGGCCCAGTCGTTCGAGCGAGCCGCCACACGATATCGGGCGGACAGGTGTCATGGATATGACGGCGGCGGCGTGCGTCTCGCGAGCCTACCGAATCCCGCGGCGGGGGATCAATCCGGCCTGCTGCGGTGCAGCGTAAGTTGAATTGATCTGAATGAGGAAATTTTGCAGCCGACGCTGGCGCGGCCGCGCCAGGGCACGACCCCTCAGCGCGTTCACGCGCGGCTTCGACGTGCTCGGGGCCGGCAGCGGAGGTGTCGCCGCCTCAGCGCTCGACGAACGCCTTCTCGATCACGAAATGGCCGGGCTCGCTGTGGCTGCCTTCGACAAAGCCGCGCGCCTCGAAGCATCTGGCGCAACTCTTCCAGCATCCCCGGGCTGCCGCACATCATGATGCGGTCGGTCGCGATGATCCAGCGGCGGCAGGCCGATATCGTTGAACAGCTGCTCCGAGGTGATCAGGTCGGTGATGCGGCCGCGGTTGCGGAACGGCTCGCGGGTCACGGTCGGATAATAGACGAGCTTCTCGGCCAAGAGCGGCCCGAACAATTCGTCGTCGCGCAGCTTCGCCACCAGTTCCTCGCCATAGGCGAGTTCGGAGACCTGCCGGCAGCCGTGCACCAGCACGATGGAGTCAAACCGCTCATAGACGTCCGGGATCCTTGATCAGGCTGGCGAACGGCGCCAGCCCGGTTCCGGTCGACAGCAACAGCAGCCGCCGGCCCGGAATCAGATTGTCGGCGATCAGCGTGCCGGTCGCCTTGCGACCGACCAGGATGGTGTCGCCCTCCCTGATCTTCTGCAGCCGCGAGGTCAGCGGCCCGTCGGCGACCTTGATGCAGAAGAATTCGAGCTCCTCTTCGTGATTGGCGCTCGCCATCGTAGGCGCGCATCAGCGGACGGCCGTCGACCTCGAGCCCGATCATCGCGAACTGCCCGTTCTGGAAGCGAAAGCCGGAATTGCGGGTGGCGGTGAAGCTGAAAAGCGTATCGGTCCAGTGCCGGACAGAAAGAACTTTCTCTCGATGGAATGCGCTCATGCGTTTTGGTTTTTCCAATTGTCCTGAGGTAGAAGGATCCAGTTGTTTTCGTGCCCGACCCGCGAAAACCACTGATAGATTGAGGATTTGGCATGTCGCCGCGGCCGCGAACAGATAGTCAATAAGCGGAGGCCGCGCAATTGAAGGTTCAGAATGGCAGGCGATCGAATTGCGGAGGCTCGCCGCGATCTTCGTCGCGACCGCGCCTTTTGCGCAATTAACTTGCTGAAACCGGCATGGTGCCGGCAGATCGTTGCCGCCCACCCCCGAAAATTTTCGCTACAGATACAGCATCGAATGCCGACCACCAGATCACTGGAAACCGGATGGGCGATTTGAGCGAATTTCGTTTCGGAAAGCCGGAGAGCTATCCGGACCAGTCGGTCTATGCGGAATACGCCTGTGCCGAATTCGGCCTGTCGTTTTGTGACATCGACGGCGGTACCGGGCTCGTCTTCCCAGTGAGATTGAGCAGCAAACGCGTTCATTTCGGCGCCGGGCGGTGTTCCTGGTATCCGCAAAACAGCGAGCAATACGTCGTCAGCAGATAAAC